>NZ_JARXXA010000006.1 GCF_029892785.1 Parabacteroides sp. PH5-46 | reverse complement strand
AACCTCACCACAACAAGCCCTTTCAAAAAAGGCATCTATGTATGGGATGGAGAAAAGTGGACAGAAGCAGCCGAAGGAGCCGATAGCGGCTCAGGAGGCGGTAAAAAGTGGTTCTACATGCCTGCCTTTAACCTACCCATGGATGCGAAAGGCAGCAAGACCTTCGACCTTTATGCCGAATACCAAAAGCAATTTACTCAGTCATTGAATACTACCTTATACAAAACTAGTAATTCATCGGTAACAACTGTCCCCGCACCTGAGATTGGAACGCTTTATACCCGGACACAACTCGACTACGTAGTGGTGAATTACGATGCCAGCGTGGTAACGGTAAACTCAATAACCAACCAGGGCGTTATGACGTACAACGTACTTGATACCGACCCATTACCCACCGCGTTTATGACTATTGTGTTTGTAGTTAAAGAATAAATCAAAAATCAATAATATGAAATACAGAATAATATATATAGCCTGTCTGCTCTCGATTATCGCCCTTTCCGGACAGGCACAGAAAGAAGCTAACAACTGGTTTTTTGGAGAAAATGCTGGAGTAACATGGAATACAACCCAATCTATGGGTTGCTTAGGAATAGGTGGAACGGAAACTGCGACTTTACATGGGCTTCCGACCCCGTATCCGACTGAATTAACAATACCTATAAATTTAGTTGAAGGGAGCTTTTCGCTTTCAGATCCTAATGGAAACTTACTTTGTTTTTCTGATGGAATGACTATCTGGGATAACTCTTTGCAGGAAATGCCAAATGGCACAGGATTAACCGGACATCATTCTTCAGCTCAATCAGGTATTATCATACCCTTTCCAGGACATATCGATCAATATATAGTTGTTACTGTATCAGAATATGTTAATAATAATTTATCTTATTCAATAGTAGATATGAGGGCCGAAGGAAATGGAACGACGACTGCTCCATTGGGAGATGTGATATCTAAAAATAATCTTTTTCAAGGACATTTAGGGAAAACAGGAGAGGTACTTACTTCTGTCAAACATGCCAATGGAGAAGATTATTGGGTAGTAGCTGCCGGTAGGGATATAAGTCCTACTTATCTGAATGCTTGGTTGGTGAGTGCAAGCGGCGTATCCTCTACTCCCGTTACAACTGCCATGCCTTTTACAAATACATTTAAAACTATTGGTGCTTATATAACTTTTTCGCCTGACGGAAAATATTTTGCATGGGCTACAGCTGCATATCAGCATCTTGTTTTCGGTGAATTTGATACAGCAACAGGCGTTTTTAGCAATGTAAAAAAAGTAGAGTATGATGGTAGCAATATTTCCATATACCCCTATGGTGTGAGCTTTTCTCCTTCCGGAAAATACTTATATGTTGGTAATGTAAAATCATTGAAAGTTTATGACTTTGCCAATTTACTTGCTGACATTTCTACCGAACCGTTAATCTATAATATCTCTAATGTCTACGCTCTTCAGTTAGGGCCTGATTGGCGAATTTATGCGGCAACTGCAGGTTCTGGGTTCGTCGTTGTAGACAACCCTGAAGAGTATGGCAATCTTAAACTATATAGAGCTAATGTTTTAAAAGGTGGCACATCTAGTAAATGGGGACTTCCTTCTTTCTCTCCAAGTTGGTGGAGTGTTTCCATCTCTGTCGACAAAACACTCCCGATATGTAGTGAAGAGGCTTTAACCTTTACTACTATACTTAATATTTCAGGAATAGAATCACAAATAACAAAAATTGTATGGGATTTTGGCGACGGTACTGTTAAAGAAGATACAAATATAAGCAGTAGCCAATACTCTTATACACATAAATATACGAAGCCGGGAACGTATGCCCTTACAGTTATACCTTATGCCGGTAATAATCCGATAACAGACAGAATAAAGGTCTTGCAAGTACCTATCAACCCTTGCGTTATGCCGGTAAATCCGAATATACACCTTTATTAATGGTGAACGATTAACAAAGAGTTCGTTAATATTCACCCTGTTTTGACGTAATGAAAAAAGTTTCATGCCGATGAGAATAAATTCTCACCCCGTTGAGAAAAAATTCTCATCCGCATGAGAAAAAGTTCTCATCCAGATGAGAAAAATAACATTCTTTGACATATTGGCTTACACCCTGCTGTGTTTCAGCACAATAAGGCTGTGAAGGAAATACAAGTCCTTTCGGATTTCTTGTCTTTCTATAAAAGTGTGTAAGCCAATTAAAAGAAAGCCTTATACGCTTTTTTTATGTGTAATTTTTAAAATAAAATAAATAGATTATGATACAGAAATTGAAACTTGTTTTACTGCTTGTAGCTGTGGCCGGAATAGGATCGGCTTACGGACAGGTAACGGTAGGCTCGGACGTAGCTCCGGCCAAAGCAGCGCTGCTGGAAATCAAAAGCCAGGCAGCCGATGCAACTACGAATGTAACGTCCACCAAAGGAGGCTTGGGTCTGCCAAGAGTGAACTTAGTGTCTACAACTACCTTACAGCCTTTCATCGGTACCAGCGATACCGAATGGAATAGTACCAATCAAGCTGCTACTAAGGCAGCGCATGCCGGACTGGTAGTGTATAACCTTACCACAACAGGCGACTTTAAAAAAGGAGTCTACGTATGGGACGGTGCCAAGTGGGCACAGATAGGAGCCGGAGGAGGTGATGCCACCGCTGCCGAAAAGTACTTCTACATCCCTTCGTTCAACATCCCACTCAAAGCAGTAGGACAAACAGACCAGATAGACCTGTATGCAGAGTATGTAAGACAGTTTACCCAGACAGGTAATACTAGCTTTGTAAGCAGTAATGCTTCGCTAGCAAAGATACCTTCAAAAGCGGCAGGTACCTTATATGCGGCAAATGAGCTGGATTATGTAGTAACCTATTACGACCCAAATACAATTGAAAACGTAACTGTTAGCACTGCAGGAAAGCTAAGCTACAAAGTGAAGTCACAAATCACCAGTCCCGCTTCATTCCTCAATGTGGTATTTGTAATCAAATGAAGCTAATTTGCAAACATATGAAACAGAAGATTATATTTTTATTATTTGTCTTTCTGCTGTCTGGCAGCTTGGTGCAAGCACAAACATTGCTGCCCGATCAAAAACTGCCCGATAATATTATAGACACAGAATGCTTTATAACACCAACAGCAACACAATGGTCAATGAAAGCAGTGGCAAAGTCACCTGGCAATAATCCGGTTCACGTGTGTAGTACTCCCTTAACCGGAGACATCGACGGTGATGGTGAAATGGAAATACTGGTGCGAGCCGCTACTGGCTTGACTGTTGAGAGGTCTGAGAAAATTAATATTTATGCTTTTAATAAGCAAACCCAAGCTTTGTATCTTAAATATTCAATCAGTATACCGAGTAGCTACTATCCTATCGGTAGTTTGACTATCGCAAATGTAAACGGAAACAAATATGCCTCTATTTTTTATTGCTCAGATAATAAAAAATTATACAAATACGATTTTGATATAACTTCGAAAAAATTTATCAAATCATGGGAACAGACTTATTCCACCAATAACTTACTCATTTCTGGAGTTCCTATTGTTGCCGATTTTAGCAATAATGGACGTGCTCAAGTTAATGTTTACGATAAAATTTATGATGCTGTAACGGGTGTCCTTCTCTGTAGTGCTGGTACTTTAGGCAACTCCTTTGGTAAAACGGGACATCCTATAAACGCTAATAGTTATATGTCAGCAATGCAAGCCGGAGATATTGATGGTGATGGTAAATTGGAATTAGTAGGTGGCAATTGTGTTTACGAAATAACCATTGCAGACCCGACCTCCGCTAGTACTTC
Source organism: Parabacteroides sp. PH5-46 (assembly GCF_029892785.1). Lineage (GTDB taxonomy): Bacteria > Bacteroidota > Bacteroidia > Bacteroidales > Tannerellaceae > DFXE01. The sequence continues at coordinate 292,325 of NZ_JARXXA010000006.1, read as the reverse complement.
CAATAAATTTGAGTTGTTAAGAAATGCCGATTCAAGAGTTGATATATGGGATGGCGGCACAGCATTGATAGACATGGATATGGATGGCCAGTTAGATGTTGTAGTATCAGGAAATTCAGTACTATCTAATAAAAATTCGATTTATGTTTACAATCCCCGAACTGGTAAAATTATGCATGACAACATGGTAAATGATTTACCAACTGCCCCACACGCCGAACTAAGATTCGGAATATCAGTACCATTTGTAGGAGATATAGACGCGGATGGACGACCTGAAATAGCTGTTTGCGCACATAAGACTCTTCGTGCATATAAATTGAACACAACGACTAAACAGTTGGAGTTGTTCTGGGAGATGCCAACAGCAGATGAATCCGGTTCAACTACCTTGACACTATTTGACTTTAATCAGACAGGCTATGCTCAGCTGATTTACAGAGACGAAGATAACCTGAGAATTATAGACGGTCGTGCCGGTCTTACAGAGAGTCAGAGGGTTTTAGCAACAATCGAAAATTTATTTTCTCCTACAATAAACGAGCAACCGGTTGTTGCTGATATCAACGGGGATGGGCAAGCCAACATTCTTGTAACAGGTGCGACCCAAAAAAAAGATGAGAATAATAATTCCTGGATATTTGGTGGGCATTTATATGTGTTTTCGTCAGGCGATCTCGATCAAAATCCTTGGGCTCCGGCTCGCACCGTATGGAATACGAACGCCTATAATGCTATAAATGTAAATGAAGACCTGACAATACCGAAAGTTCAGTTTAATCCGGCAACAGTATTTCCAGGCGATGATGGTGTATTAGGGACTTCTGACGATGTACGCCCTTTCAATAACTTCCTGCAACAACAGACTATGCTCAATACGAACGGTATGCCTATATGGCTGGCACCCAAAGGAGAAATTACAGGGACACCTACATTCAACTATAACGAACAGAGTGATGATCTGACTGTAACCGTTCAAGTAACAAACAGTGGTGAAGGCGTTTTTGTAAGTCCATTTTATGTATCAGTCTATAAAGACATGCTGGGAGGATCACCTAAGCACACTTATGAATATACCAATATAATAGAAGCAGGTGAAACTGTAAACCTGACATTCACTATTCCCGAATTTTCAAAGAATAATTGGATTCCGCACAATTTTATCATATTAAAAATAAATGATAAAGGGGATGGACTTAATCATCAAGAAGTCTGTGATGATTCACAAAGCCAAATTTACGGTAGTATTAATCCTATCGATGTTGATCCTGTCGAACAAGATATTTGTATAGGCAATGACGTAAGTAAACTGACATATAGCCTCACACTCCCATCAGCTACCTACCAGTGGCAATCGAGCAGAGATAACGTTACGTGGGCCGATATCCCTGCAGGAACAAATCAGAGCTATACTCCAACAAACCTAAAGCATGGTATAACTTACTATCGTGTGCTGATAAATGCAGACAAAACAAAAACTATGACAAGTGCTTCATCAAAGGTTAGAGTACGTAACTGCAGATTACCCGTAAACCATAACATCTCCGTAATGGGCTATTAATAAGATGGAAAATAGAATGCAGTCTGATATATCAGTTTGTCATAAAACGAATAAAAACCTTTTCCTAAAGGCGGAAGGCTTCAGGTTACTAAACCTGAATGCCGATGCCTTGTATGCTCCCGCCGGACGGGAATATAACCACCTATTATTGCTTATGGAAGGAAGCCTACAGGTGAGCTGTAACCAGTTTGTACAGCAGATAATACAGGCTAATGAATGTATATTGATACCCCTGGGGGCAAATGTAAAATGCAAAGCATTGTCGGAATGTAAGCTGGTGTGCTTCTCTTTTTACAGCCTTCCGGCAGACTATAATGGTCCCTATATGGCAGATTTGCACCATGCTGCCAGCGAGATGGAATATACCTTAAAACCCATCCCTCTGCGCGAGCCAATGCAGAAATTCCTGACTCTACTATTGGGATACTTTAACGCAGGAATAGACAATTTAGACTTGCAAAGAGTAAAATATCAGGAGTTTTTCCTCTCGCTGCAAGCCTTTTACAATACACAGGAAGTAGCAAGTCTGCTCTACCCGCTGGTAGGTAGCGACCCCACTTTCCGGCTGGATGTGTTGCACCACTACCGGAATGTAAACCGAGTAGAAGAACTGGCTGCCTTGCTGGAAATGGAAAGCCGCGCCTTCAGCCGCCGGATCAAGGAAGAGTTCGGACTCTCCCCTTACCAATGGCTCTTGAAGCAGAAAGCCGGGCATATTTATTTCAGCCTGAAAGAAGAAAAAGAAAAATCCCTCGAAGCTATCTGGCAGGAACATGGTTTCCACTATGCCGGACACTTCAGCCGCTTCTGCAAAGAACAGTTCGGGGTTTCCCCGCTAAAAATACGAAATGCCTCACGCCGCAAGGCGTGAAAGAAGAAATCTTATCTTTCTTAAGTTAACGCCAAGTTAATTTAAGGTTAGTCTATGGAGAAGGGAGGCCTGTGAAGGTATCCCTCTCATTTTTTTAAGGGAGGATAAAGGGGCTTTTAGTAAATCGTGTTGACTGCCTGGTGTTCTGTTCTGCACATTGTATGTTGCGTATCATAATTGAAATAGTTACATTTGTGCCAAAATTAGAACGTTATGAATATAGCACTTATCGGCTATGGGAAGATGGGGAAGACCATTGAACAATTTGCCGTTGAAAGAGGACACACCATTGTATCTATAATAGATGTAAATAATCGAGATGATTTTGATTCGCAGGCTTTTAAAAGTGCAGATGTAGCGATTGAGTTTACAACCCCCGACACGGCTTTCGATAATTATATGAAGTGTTTTGCCGCAGGTGTATCGGTAGTATCCGGCACTACGGGATGGCTGGATCGTTTAGAGGATGTCAAGAAGATGTGTAAAGACGAAGGGCAAACATTCTTCTATGCTTCAAACTTCAGTATCGGAGTAAATATATTCTTTGCACTGAACAAATACCTGGCTAAAGTTATGGATCGTTTCCCGGCTTATGATGTAAACCTCACAGAAACACATCATATTCATAAGCTGGATGCCCCTAGTGGAACTGCTATCACGCTGGCGGAAGGCATACTAGACAATGTAACACGCAAGAAAAGCTGGACACTGGGAGATGCCGCCAGCCCTTCAGACATAAGTGTTCGTTCTATCCGCGAAGGAGAAGTACCCGGTACACATGAAATTGTATACGAATCGGATGTAGACTATATTTCAATCAAACATCATGCAAAAAACCGTGCCGGACTGGCCTTGGGTGCTGTAGTAGCTGCTGAGTTTACTGCCGGAAAAAAAGGCTTTCTGACCATGGATGACATATTTACTTTTTAATATTGATTACAAATCTCTACCCCATGATAAAAATAAACGAAATTCCCAAAACACAATGGATTAAATTCGGAATCTGGGCTGTTCTGTATGTCCTTTTCACAATCTGGATGCGAAATGCCTGGTTGCTTCTGGGACTGATTGTATTGGTAGATATATTTCTGACCAAAATAATCCCCTGGGGAGGATGGAAGAAATCTAAGAACCCATCGGTACGTAAGGCCTTGGAATGGGTAGACGATATCTTATTTGCCCTGATCGCCGTATATCTGATCAACCTTTTTGTTTTTCAGAATTACCAGATACCCAGTTCTTCGCTGGAAAAATCGCTTTTGGTAGGCGACTACTTGTTTGTTAGCAAACTCAGTTACGGTCCTCGGGTACCTAATACTCCCCTGTCATTCCCACTGGTACAAAACACGCTCCCTATCCTGGATTGCAAATCCTACCTGGAGTGGCCATCCTGGGGATACAAACGGGTAGCAGGTTTGGGAGAAATCAAACGAAACGATATTGTAGTATTCAATTTTCCGGCCGGTGATACGGTAGCCCTGAAAATGCAAAACCCCGACTTCTACGGTTTGTTGGCACAATACGGAAGAGATGCGATTGAGCTGAATAAGGCCGCTTTCGGAGAGGTGATTTATCGACCGGTAGACAAACGGGAAAATTACGTAAAACGCTGCATCGGTATGCCCGGAGACAGCCTGTTTATACAAAACAATCAGGTATATATCAACGGGGTAGCCGCCGAGAATCCGGAACATATGCAGATGAATTACTTTGTAGAAACAGACGGCTCGCTGAGCGAAGAACAGTTCCGCCTGCTGAATGTAAGCAAGGAAGATCGTATGATGGCATCCTCTGCCGAGACCTTGTCGTTTCTGGGCTTCACACCCACCGCTTCAGGACAATATAATCCGGTATACCACTTTCCGCTTACCCAAAAAACATTGGAAATTGCCCAAAAACTGCCAATCGTAAAGAAAATCATTATCGAACCGGATGTTTTCGGGGGAACTGACCTCATCTATCCTGTTGATTACCATACAGGTTGGACACGAGACAACTACGGTCCGCTATGGATACCCAAGAAAGGTGCAACTATTTCACTGACAAAAGAAAACCTGGCTTTCTACCATCGCTGTATCCGTAATTATGAGAACAATGAGCTGGAAATAAAAGATGGCAAAGTGTTCATTAACGGGAAAGAGGAAACATCTTATACCTTTAAATATGACTATTACTGGATGATGGGAGACAACCGACACAAAAGTGCCGATAGCCGCTCCTGGGGATTTGTACCTGAAGACCACGTAGTAGGTAAGCCTATCCTTATCTGGCTTTCATTGGACAAAGACCGTAGCTTGTTCGACGGAGGTATCCGCTGGAACCGCCTGTTCAGGATGGTACATTAATTCATAGTTTTATGTACGCCATAGGAAAAAAGGGAATCATTGCCATTCTGGCTATCGTAGCCGTTGTGTTGGTGATCCGCTATTTCTGCATTGGTTCATACCGTATCTCCACCCATTCAATGGAAGAAGCCTTACACAAAGGAGATTTTATACTGGTGAACAAACTGAAAAAGAATCCTGTCCGGAATAAAGTTCTTCTTTTTACCAGTCCGCTACAGCAAGACAAAGATAAAGACTTACTGATTGTAAGCCGTTGCATAGCCCTACCGGGTGACACCATCCGCGTCGGCCAGGAAGGATATACCATCAATGGCGTTTTGCATCCCCGTTCTCCACGTAGCCTGGCTACCTACACAATTGCTCCGGAAATAAAAGGAGCCTTTACCAATCTGCTGAAAAAGCTGGAAATCCCTATACGCGAGCAAGGCAACGACAAAAAACCGTCCTTTAGCCTCACCCCGTTTGAGGAGTACCAAATACGGGAAGAAATGAATGAGCGGGTAAGCAAACTATTTGTTAAGGAAAAGGAAGAGAATTATACCCTCATTGTACCCCGAAAAGGACAGACTTACCGGCTGGATGAGAATTTCCTGACGGCCTGCCGCGAAGCGATAATCGACGAAACGGAAGCTAAGGTGTCATTTCGCAACCGTAAACTTTATCTCGACGGAAAGGAAACCACTCGTTTTAGCTTTCAGCGGGATTATTACTGGGTGCTTTCAGACAATACGGAAGATGCCATAGACTCACGACATTTGGGCTTTATACCTGCCGAGCATATCGTAGGAGAAGCCTGGTTTTGCTGGTATAGTAAGGACAAACAACATCGCTTTAAAAAAGTAAACTAAAATGGGTAGTGTCTATCTTTCCACAGCATATCTGGGGCCTGTACAACAGTATTGCAAACTGCTACAATATCCGGACGTTTACTTTGAAACAGCTGAAAACTACCTGAAACAGACATACCGCAACCGCTGCGTTATTGCCGGAGCAAACGGGCCTCTATCACTATCCATACCCATTGAAAAGCCGGATAGTCTGAAATGCCTGACGCGCGACATACGTATATCCGAACATGGCAACTGGCACCACTTGCATTGGAATGCTATACTGTCTGCTTACAATACCAGTCCGTTTTTTGAGTATTACCAGGACGACTTCATTCCGTTTTACGAACAAACCTTTGATTTTCTGTTTGATTTTAACGAGCAGTTGCGCCAACTGATCTGTGATTTGCTAGACATACACCCTACCGTTCATTTCACAGAAACGTATCAAGTTGATACTGCTCATGATTTCAGGGAGAGTATACGCCCCAGAAATCCTCTTGAAGATGCTTCATTCTCCCCTACCCCTTACTACCAGGTCTTTCGTGAGAAACACGGCTTTCTGCCAAATCTAAGCATCATAGATTTACTGTTCAATATGGGACCCGAAGGGATTCTCGTATTGAATAATTCGATTGCCGGATAAGCTTATTCCTTCTGAAACTTACGGCTTACCTTCAACAGGTTTGTGGCAAAAGAAACAACGTTTTGTGATTCATGAATCATATTGAGGTAAACCATACTTGTTTTTGTGCTACCACTCTGGCCTTGAATACGCTTTAGTTCACGTTTCTTTAAAGCGACCAGTTGATTGATCAATGTGACGGATTCTGCTACCAATTCATCAAAACCGGCATATGTATTGCACTTAATCATTTCGGCACACTGATTCAAGAACATAACAATTTGCTGTGCGGCATTTCCAAACTCTGCTTTCTGGATATCACTGAGCGGATTGAAGTTATTATCGATGTGCTCTTTAATCGGCTCTGTCAGGCGGCGCACACTAAAAAGCGTTTCACTGGCGAAGTCGTTACCCTGATAATAATAAAGCCCCTTTTCTATGGCAATATCATGCTGTAGCTGAGTAACACCTAAGGTTCCTACCCGCTTTACCTCTTTAAGGTGCGCTTTCATCTCTTCGATATCACTTAACACCTTCCGCTCATTTTTCAGGCTTTCATTTATAAAACCGGTTACAGCCGTATCATAAGCATTGGAGATAAAAATCAGGTCGTTATATAGTTCTTCGCGACTATGCTTACGGAACAACACAAGCGCTTCGCGGCTATCCGTCGTATCACGAAGCTTTGCTATTGTCGGATTCATATTTTCACGTTCGGCCTCCTCTTTTTTCTTCTTTTGGTATAACAAATGGCTGCGTACAAGCATATAAGCAGCCAAAGCCACCATAGCTACCATTCCTGCAATCCCGCCCAGATAGATAAGTAAGGCTACCACAAAACAAATAGTAAAAGCTGCTCCGGCTGTAATAAACCATCCTCCGATAACCGATATAACACCTGTAATACGATACACTGCAGATTCTCGTCCCCAGGCACGGTCTGCCAACGAGCTACCCATTGCAACCATAAACGTGACATAGGTAGTAGAAAGAGGCAGTTTTAAGGAGGTACCCATCGCGATCAGCAACCCTGAAAGTACCACATTCACGGAAGCACGTACCAGGTCAAAACTGGCATTGTCTTCCAAGATAATTTCGTCGTTATTGAAACGGCTGTTTATCCATTTCTTTACGCCGGAAGGAACGACTTGTAATACGGATGTAGCAGCTCCGCTGAATTTACGTACCAACACACGGGCAACAGGCGACGTTCCGAAATTCTCTTCTCCTTCCGACTGCCTCGACAGATCCAGAGAAGTCTTTATCACATCCTGTGCCTTCCGGGAAGTAAACAATGCAATAACCATAACAGCTCCGGCTCCCACCAAGAAATACCAGGGCGTTTGAGCTGATCCCTGCAATGACGACATCAGAAAAGCATCGGGAGCTACTGTCCCATTTTGCGCTGCTAAATCAATATAAGAAGAGTATCCTACCAAAGGTACTCCGATAAAATTCACAAGGTCATTACCGGCAAAAGCCAAAGCCAGAGAGAATGTTCCCATCAATACAACGACTTTGAAGATATTCACTTTCAGCCAATACAAGATTTGCATCAAAGCTGTAAAAAATAAAAAACTCCACCACACGATCTGTCCTGTATTACCATAGATATAGTCTTTGACTGCTCCGGTCATAAAAGAGCTTTCTTTTAAACCCTTAATAAGCATAAAGTAAAGAATAGCCGTAGCTGCCACCCCTCCAAACAAGGCGGCAAAATACTTCATTTTCTTTTTATAATCAAATGTAAAAATAATGCGTGAAAGATATTGAACAATCGTTCCAAACAGGAAGGCTATTGCCACAGAAAGGAAAATAGCCAGAATCATCGTAAATGCTTTGTCGGTATTAATCAGATCACCCAGATTTAATAAACCGCCGGAGTTGATAATCTTCATCATGGCAATAGCAACTGTTCCTCCCAACAATTCAAACACCAATGAAACTGTAGTTGAGGTAGGCATACCTAATGAATTGAAAACATCCAACAACACCACATCTGTAAGCATGACAGCCAATAAGATTGCCAGAATTTCGGTAAAATAAAAATGTTGTGGCTGAAAAACACCATGCCTTGCCACGTCCATCATACCGTTGGATAAAGAAGCTCCGACAAATATACCGATAGCAGCTATTATCATAATAACCTTAAAGGAAGCAGCCTTGGAACCTATGGCCGAATTGAGAAAGTTTACAGCATCGTTGCTTACGCCGACAGATAAGTCAAAAATAGCGACTATAAAGATAAAAATAACCAGAAATAAATAGAATGTCTCCATCAATTATGCTGTAAGTTCAGTTTAACGTGCAAAAGTATGAAACTATTATTCTATATGTATAACAATCTTTGTATCGAAAATGTTACGATTTTCCGATGTCACTCAATTCTACTAATTTATTGACAATGGCATATACGGTAAGTCCACTGGCACTATGTATCTGCAGCTTACGGGCAATATTCCGACGATGCGTTATTACGGTGTGGGTAGATAAATAAAGACGGTCGGCAATCTCACGATTGGTCATTCCTTTTACTACGCAAACAACAATCTCTTTTTCACGCACGCTCAGGGTTTGCTGCTCTTCACTATCTTCGGTTTCATTTATTTCTACAGCACAAAGCTTTTCCAGCTTTAGTCTGATTTCATCCAGAGTGTCATAGATACCTATTTTCCCGTCATAAAAACGCAGTATGGCTTTATTTGTCAAGCCGGATAATAAAGCGACACATTTCATATCCGGATTACCGCTTTCCTGTTTAAATTGCTGAGGAGTAGCTCCTGCAGCAGCGACAGGATTAATGATCAGAATATCCGGTTTGTGAAGTCTGAGAGATTCGCCCAAATACTCGGTATCGGATATTTCCGTAAGTTGTATCCGGAACCCGGGCAGCTTCTTCAACTGGACTTCCAGTCCCGAACAAACGATAACTGAACTTTCAACGATAGTTACTTTCAGGCTTTTCATCTTATAGTAGCTTTTCCTGTTCCAGAATGGCAGGTGTGAAAAGATTGTTCTCTATCTGATTGTGCGTTGTAAGGTCTTTTTCCGTAGTGAAGATATCAAACAAAACACTATTAAACAGGTTACTACCCTTGCCCGGATAATATTTGAGTAACAGATTCTTCAGTTCTGTGATTTTCAACTCGATCTGATCATGCCGCCTATGGAAGATAGAAATATTATATTTCGGATTTTTCTTCCCTTTCAGCAGTTCCTGCACATACGGAAATACGGTTTTCTCTTCATACATCATATGTTTGTTTACCTCTTCGGCATACTCGTCGTAGAACTTTGTGATAACAAAGGCCACGTCGGGCGGACAATCGTCTTTCAGCACATCTGTCAGCTTGCGGCGAAGATGCGGAAGACGGAACTTCAGGAAATAATCATGTGCATTATGTAAGTAAACGATCAAATGCTCCAACGACAGGCAACTATTTACATCCTTTACTGGTTTATCCTCGTCTTTATGCAGGAAGTTAACAACTGTAAGGAAGGTGCAAACATCTACCTCGTTCTGACGGCAAACTTCTCCTATCGACTTATCTTCGTAACCAGGAGATATTCCAAACCTACTCATCACCAGCAACATGGAATAGTTGTTGGATATCAGGTCGGCCATCTTGTCGGTTTCCTTATATATTGTTTTCTTATGCATATTTCTTTTATCTTCAATGATTGATATATAGCGCTCAAAGTTAGCTCTTTTTAGCGACATCCCCAATCCCTATTTGTAGGTACAAAAACGCCGATTATACATACAGTTAGGTATTGTAGACTACTGATGTTCACTCTATTTTTGCAACAGAATAAAAAGTAACACTATTAGTATAATCGCTATATCAAAACCTCGTGCTAATTTTATGTAAGCATATAAGATGATTTATTGCAAAAGAGTCTCCCTGCGAAGAGAGACTTTTTTATGTTATGTAGAGTGTATCAGGAAAATGTATTCAGATATTCTGTCAAGCTCTCGTCACGTTCCAGGCCAATCTTTTTCCGCAAGCGGTAGCGAATTGTTTCCACTCCGCGAACAGATAAATTAAGCAAGGGAGCAACCTCTTTGGTAGAAAGGTTCATTCTTATATAAGCACACATCTTAAGTTCGCTGACAGACAGATCCGGATACTTCTCCCTCAATTTCTTCATAAAGTTGTTATGGACCAGATTGAACTGTTCCTCAAAGCGCTTCAGGGCATCGTCGGACTGGATGTTCAGGTCGATACTACTATTGATGGCCAATAGCATGCGCTTTGCTTTAGCAAAATCATCCCCTTTCATTTCGGAAGTAACTTTGTAAAGCTCTTGCTTTATGTGCATCAGTATCTCATTCTTTCTGGAGAAATTAATCATTAAATTCGCCATTTCCTGGCTCTTGAATGTCAGTTCCTGTTCCAGTTTTTCATTCTTCAATTCTATAATTTCCTGCTCTTTACGAAAACTTTCTTGCTGAAACTCTTGCTCCCGCAGATGCATTTCTTCCTCTTTCTTTGCTGCTTCCGCTTTCCGCTTTCGCTCTATACGTTTGTCATCATACTTATACACAGCGAAAAAGAACAAAACAAACAACAACAAATAACCAGCCCAGGCATAACCGGAGCGATACCAAGGAGGCAAAATCCGGAATTCATACGACTTATACGATTTATTCCCATCAGCAAACAAGGCCTCTACTTCAAAAGTGTAGCTACCTTCTTTCAGGTTGTTATATTCTTTTACTGTTGAAAGAGAATAATCAGACCAGACATTATCAGGATAGAGCCTCACACGGTACATTACCGGATTATTATTCCCGAAGGCACGAACCTCATACTCAAACCGCAAAGCATTCCGCTTGTATCGAATTTCCGGAACAGCCAGCCGATGCAGGTAATTATCTGTATAAATAAGCGTGTCTTTCGGATAAGTAATAAATACATTCTTTATGAACAGTTCATTTCTGTCTTTTTTCTTATGTGATACATTCACATTTAATAAAGCAAAGCCATGCTCATTGGGGATAATAACCAAAGAGTCATTCAGCACCTCCATCGATTCATAATAGGAAATTGTTTCTATCTGAGATTTACTGAACGGAAACAACTTTACCTCCGATTTTTCATCCCCGGGTTGTAAACGCGCAACTTGCAATATATCTTCTGACAAGGCAAACAACTGATCGCCTTTAGACACAAGATTAGAATACAATTCACCGGGAAGGAATATAGAGGAAAGCTCCTCTACCGCTACGATACTGTCTTTAGACTGATCATATGCATACCAGCCGGAAGCGGTAGAGAAATAAGCCTCTCCTTTCATCTTATGAACAAACAGATGATCAATAGAAGTAAAGCCGTTAGACGTATTATAGAGTTTACTTTCTATGACGGAAAAATCGGCTGTATCTACTTTTATGCGAGTCATTCCCAGATCGATTGTACGTATCCAGATTGTTGTCGGAGCTATAAATACAGCATTCTTAATCCATGTCTGTGTATCATCCGTTAGCTTTTTCCGGATAGACCATTTACCTTGCTCTTTCTCCAGCAGAAACAAGCCCTCATATGTCCCTACCAGGCAGAATCCGGGTTTGTCTATCTCAGAGCAAAACAAGGCACCTCTTAATCCGGGAATCAGTTCTGCCCTGTTCTGTCCGACAAGATATAATCCCTTTTCGTGAAGGCAGAAAATCTCGCCGTCTACCTTTTCTATTCCCCATACCTGTCCGCTTAAACCGGGAACCATCTGAAACGAAGGAGCATTATCGTCCATTACAACAGGTGTATCCGCATAAAAAAGCCCTCTGTTCGTAGCCAAAAAAATGCAGTTGTCATGAAGCAGTACATCATAACCTGCACCATAGGAACTGGGATAAGTATATAAGTTTGATATCGCCGAGTTCAAAGAGATATAGTCTATCCCATTATCAAGCCCAAGCCATAAATCATTATGAAAATCAAAATATAAGGAAAGTATGGTGTTATTCTGAAGCCCATTCTGTTCGTTGTAGTAAGAAATACGACGTTTATTTTCATCTATTAATATCAAGCCTTTATGAATTGTGCCAATCGCAATGTAACCGGGCGAAGTCGCGAGTGAAAAGACCTCGTTCTGCCTCATAAAGTCTTCTACACCTGTATGGAAGGGAGTAACCTCGGCTTCAGAACCATAATACAGACCATTAAACGCTGTTGCTATCAGGAATCCGGATTCATAGGGTGCAATAGCACGAACCGTTTTACCTTTCAGCAATTCATCTTGTGGAATGGGCAGCAAAGTATTACCCACCAGCATTTTTACACCATCTGTCGTTCCGATATACAATATACCATTCACAATATTCGAACAATCGATCTTGCGGTCACTGTAAATAGTAGTAAAGTCGTTGTCTATTTGTTTGATTATATGCCTGTCTGATACATAATAAATAAGATTATCCACCTCAAAGACTCCCCAGTAGCCACCATTTGTCCCGTTTTCAGGCAGAAAAGTGGCAGATAGGTTGGTATAAGTCATTCGCCCCCTTTCATCAGGCTCAAAATAGCCGAACTCCCCCTCTCCACCGGCATATACACGATGATGCTTTTGAGAGATGCAAACAGAACGAACATCATTTTTATTATCAAGGGGCAATAAACTCCAATCGGTGCCATTATACTCCAACACCCCATTCTTGTTTGCAAAATAAATATGATTTTCGTCGTAAGCCCGAATCTGCCAGGTTTTCGAACCTCTACCAAACTCTTCTTTTCTGTGATTAGTTACAAAACCATTCCATTGAGCAAAACTACTCCATGAAACAAAAAGGCTAAAGAGAATTAGAATTAATCTTTTCATTTAAGGCAAGCTGTCATCTTTAATAAACACGAAGATAACAAAAAATGTATTGAAAGAAATTGATATTCTAAAATAATCTTTTCAAAAAGGAAAGAATAAGCTCCTACAGGCAATATTACTTGGAATGTACTTTTATAATCTCTGTTGCTCCGTTGGTCATCTTTGCCTCCACAGTCGTTTGATTTGGCGCATGCAGTTTGAAATGTACGCTCCATTCCTTTGGCCAGGCGGGAAACAAGATAACCTCCTCATTCAGCGTCTGCAATAACATCTCCTGTAAACCAATCATGGCGCTTCCACCCCAATTATGGTCGGGGCTCCAGTCGAAGCCCGGTCCCCAGAAAGAAGGAAACCTGTACGGACCGTCCTTGAACTTAAGGAGCGTAAGCCGTTTAGCTTCTTCACTTAGTCCGAGGCAGGCGGCAAAGATATTGTCTTGCTTCCAACCGATATGATTCCGGAACTTTAACGCATCGGGATCATTGAAATATGTATCAATGGCTACCTGAATGTCTGGTCTGCCTACTCCGTATATACGCCATGGATAGACAGGGTATAGCTGGGGTGTCTCTTCGTTATTAACACGTTCCCAGGCTTTAGCCGGAGATATAAGTTTCTTCCCATCAATCTCCCGGAATATAATGGGTGGAATCCTGCCGAGCATTGCTTTCCATTTCTCTTGCTGTTCTGCTGATATCTCCGGATGGTTCAGCGCCAACAGGCGTTTCAGTACTGTTTCCAATGCAGCAACAGTTGATGTGGCATTGGTTGCCATTTTATATGTTTCGCATCCTGATCCCGGGTAGAGTATGAGATGTCCGTTTCCATCCAAATCATGAGTGCCGCGTTTGGCAGCAAGATAGCGGTAATGCTCGTCAAAGAAAGTAAGTGTACTCTCGATGAAGGGAAGGTGTGGTATGGCAGATTCACCGGAATAGCATGAGGCATCCAGCATCATTAGTCCGAATTCCAATGCTGTATCCCAACAATATTCCAGCCAGGGGTTACTCTCTACACCGAGATCGTTACCCTGGCGACGAGGTTGCCATTCGTTTTCGCTGACATTGGGCAGTCCGAAGTTTTCGATCTGTTCTGCGAAGCAGGCACCGTTGTGTCCCCAATATACCTGGCTGCGAAGTTCGGCATTACTTAACATACGTTTGTAGAAGTTGAATTGTGGAGTAAGTATATCGAAATCTCCGCTTTTTATTAATGGGAAATAGATAAGTCGTTGGTTTTGTGCAGTCATTGTTCCTCCTCCCCACAATCGAAAATCAGGGGTAAAGTCACGGTTAGGATCTACGAATACGGGGTCGAAAGTAAAAAGCCCTCCGTTGAATTTTGTAGGTTCGCTTCCATATGCATTACATCCCAACATGTATCTGAACAACTGGTAATTTCGTCCTACGTTCCAAGCCTCCGTACCCGGCTGCCCCGGATTGATACGGATAAAACTGCGCTGCCAGAAACTCTTCCACCACTTGCGGGAATCCGTTTTTGCTTTCTTATCCGTATATGGTACGGCAGAAACAATTGCCGACAGCCCGGATTCCCATTGTCCCAAACCTTCAGCCTGCGCTGTGTGAAGATGAAGGGTAACATGATGTGAGGTACCGGGGCTTTTGCTTTGCAGTATCCAGCCTTTATAAGGTGTACTTTTGTAAACGCCTGTATAAGTTTGTCCGGCTACGAAGTCCTTTCCAGACAACCTTCCGCCGAAAGTGAGGTTGGCCAGAGGATTCATCATTCTATTTTTCACCGAATCCATTCCCTGACGTCCGACAGTAACATCAAAAACAGTATGAGACGGATTCCGGTGATAAAACTCTACTGTGTTCGCATGAAAATCGATGTTATCTTTGGTTATCTTCAACCCGGTGGGAGGGGCGAACTTATAGGAATTGGCATGGCTTTCATCCTGACGAAGCAAATGATCTTCGTGTCTCCAACTTTCGTAACTCACTTTTACAGTGCGTTTGGTTTTGCTATTTATCTCCAAATGAATGACCGGATTGAATACATCCGCCCAAAGCTCGATACAGGTTTCATCTTGCCCTTCTCCCGCTGTTATTTCTATATATCCTTCGTTAAGCTTAAGTTCCTGCCTGAACGTTCCGGATAGAAAGGGGTTAGGAGATAATTCGAGCCGTATGCGTCCCCCTTTAAGGAAAGCATTGTTCTCATCGAAAGTACCGCTTCGTGAGAAATAAAAATACAAATTACCTTCTTCCACCCAGACATTCATTCCAATAGAACCTCCCCCACATGGCATGGATTCATGCGACCCCGACGAAGGAGAGTCCCATATGATATTATACTCATCGGGATATTGCGCATGGAGTGCGAGCGCAGTACACAAAAAAAGAAGCACGATGAAGAATTTTGAATTCATTTCTGTTTGCTTTTATTTGTTATACAATCAAATGTATTCAAAAAGAGGTTGATCCCTTTTCTTACCCCTATTCTTATCCTAAAGAAAAAACCCGTCATTATCTGATTGATAATAAACGGGTTTAAACTTTTCCTTGTTGTCTCACCAGGATTCGAACCTGGACAAACAGAACCAAAACCTGTTGTGCTACCATTACACCATGAGACAAACATACCTTGCTTTAAAAAGCGATGCAAAGGTAAGGATAATCTTGGTTTTTGCAAATATTTCCTCTTTTTTATTCAACATTTTTGTGATCTGTTTGAAATTTATCCAATTACATTATACAGTATCTCACACGGTGTGAGAATTTTACGCGTGCGTTTTTTCAATCGCACACGTATGACTCGAACTTCACTCTAAACATTTGATATATTGGAAAATACAAACACTTCATAAACATCAGTTCTTTATTGAAAAATGATACAATAAGGGCTGGGCATTTATTATTTAATAAAACTGAAACAGGTAGTAATTTTTGACAGAGTAGTTGGTGCTTTTCGGCCTATGCATTACAATTTCATCATAAAAATTTCCGGCAAGACCAAAAAATACTAAAAAAATATTGGATTAATCCGTTTCTTTCTATCTTTGTAACCACACATATTTAAATTACTATAATGGGATTTTTTAATTTTCGCAAACAGGAAAAACAAGAGCTAGCTAATAATACACAGGAAAAAGAACAAGAAACAATACCTGAAGTTCAAACACCGGTGCAACCTCCCCTGCAAAAAGAAATATTGAAGCCAGACATACCGTTTATCTCAAATTCAAAAAAGAAAAAGGAAAAAGACGACATTAATGGATTTTTCTCGATAGACATTTATAATATATTCAAACATAATCCAGAGCTAACAGAAAAACACGCATCAATCGACGGTAAAACCGCAGAAGCATATACTTTAAAGCTGCCTAATCTGGAACTCTCTACATTTTTCAAAGTAGAAATATTTAAATTTGAAGATGGACATTACGATTTGTTCTTCCTTAGCAATGTCAACGAAATCAGAGACGATCTGAAAGAATTTTGCACATTCTGCGCAACCTCTCTGGGACCTGATTTCATGAACAAGGGAAGCATTAATGATAAGGATTATCGCGATGCGGCATTGGGAGTATTTTCTCGCATCTGGAGCAATAAAGTTACAATAGACAACCTCTATTTCACCATTTGCCTCCGGTTAAGCAATATTACACCTCAATAAAGAAAAGTAGTGACCCGGGTGGGACTCAAACCCACGACCTTCAGAACCGGAATCTGACGCTCTATTCACTAAGCTACCAGGCCAAGAATGGCGCAAAAGTAATTATAATCTCTCAGTAAAACAAATGGTTTATTGAAAGACTTCTTGTGAAATATATGTTTGCAAGACGAACAAACTTTTGATATTTTGAGATTCTTTTTCCTTTATTTCGTATCATTTTGAAATAAAAAAAGCAAAAAGACTTGCTATTTTTACATTAATAACTAATTTTGTCAGTCATAATTAACAAACACAGAACACGACAAAAATCATGAGCTACCTCATCAAGCCATCCGGATATAAAGCCTTGTTAAATCTTTCGCAAACAGAATTGGGTATAAAAAATATAAAAGATTTTTTTCAACAAAATCTATCTTCCGAACTACGTTTGCGACGCGTAACGGCTCCCCTGTTCGTATTAAAAGGCATGGGGATTAATGACGACTTGAATGGCGTAGAAAGAGCTGTCAGTTTTCCAATAAAAGACCTGAATGATTCTCAAGCAGAAATTGTACATTCTTTGGCTAAATGGAAACGCCTTACCTTGGCCGAATACCAGATAGAACGGGGATATGGGATATACACCGATATGAACGCCATCCGTTCGGACGAAGAACTGGGCAATCTTCATTCTCTTTACGTAGACCAATGGGATTGGGAACGTACAATGGGAGAAGAGGAACGTACTATCGTCTTTTTGAGAGAGATCGTTCGCCGCATCTATGCTGCCATGGTACGGACAGAATATATGGTATATGAAATGTTCCCGGAAATACGCCCTACCCTCCCTCAGGAGATTCATTTTATACATGCCGAAGACCTCTTACAGAAATACCCTACTTATACTCCTAAAGAGCGGGAAGATGCAATCGCCAAAGAATATGGAGCAGTCTTTATTATCGGTATCGGTTGCAAACTAAGTAACGGAGAAAAGCATGACGGCCGCGCTCCCGACTATGATGACTGGTCTACACCAACGGATGATGGAAAAGTAGGTTTAAACGGCGACTTGTTGGTATGGGATGATATATTAAACCGTTCGCTGGAGCTCTCCTCAATGGGTATCCGGGTTAACAAGGAGGCTTTACTCCGTCAGCTGAAGATCAGCAATATGGAAGACAAAAAAGAATTGTACTTTCACAAACGCCTGCTGAATGGCGAGCTACCCCAAAGCATAGGAGGAGGTATCGGACAAAGCCGTTTATGTATGTTTTATCTGAGAAAAGCCCATATCGGAGAAATACAAGCCAGTATCTGGCCGGAAGACATGCGAGCAGAAGCTAAAGCCGCCGGTATGTATCTAATATAAAAGATGATGGATGTAAAAATAGAACAAAGCTGGAAAGAACAACTGGCTGCTGAATTTGAAAAGGATTATTTCAGACAGTTGACAGAGTTTGTAAGACAGGAGTACAAACAGGGAACAGTTTATCCTCCCGGTCCGCAAATATTCAGTGCTTTCGATCATTGCCCCTTCGACAAAGTAAAAGTTGTTATATTAGGACAAGATCCTTATCACGAACCGGGACAAGCGCATGGGCTTTGCTTCTCTGTAAAAGACGGGGTCAGATTCCCTCCTTCGCTGATTAATATTTTCAAAGAAATTGAAGCTGACTTTCAGAAGGCGGTTCCCGGAAGCGGAAATTTGACAAGATGGGCCGACCAGGGGGTGTTGTTGCTTAATGCCACTCTGACGGTTCGTGCACATCAGGCAGGCTCGCATCAAAACAAAGGGTGGGAAACATTTACCGATGCTGTTATTCATCGTCTGGCAGAAACGCGTGATCACCTTGTGTATATCCTTTGGGGTTCTTATGCACAGAAGAAAGGTGCGTTTATTGATGCCAAGCGTAATCTGGTACTGACGTCCGCTCATCCTTCTCCTCTATCGGCACATCGCGGATTTTTTGGAAATAAACACTTCAGCAAAGCAAATGATTATCTGATAGCAAGTGGGCAAAAGCCTATTGAATGGTAACCTCAGTTTAAACTACTTCTTTAATACCAGGTTTGCCCTTCCCTATAATTGCTTCTTCTGTCATATTTGAGGTCTTTCAGCAACGACGAGCTGACAGCTACAGAGAATGAGTATGACTTATAAGGACCTACGGGGATAACGCTAGCTGTCATATTGAAGCAGTGCAGGCTTCGTGTAATATTACAGGTAAGATAGGAGATTTTCTTATTGTCGAAATCGTATGTAGCATTGAAGTTGAGACGCCAGTTCTTTGTGGGTTGGATATTCCCACTAAAACTCAAGGCATGTGTTAACTTGTAGTTATATTCCCTTTTATCGTAATTAAAGTCGCCATAGCCTACATTTATACTATAGTTAAAAGAGAGGCTCCAGGGGAAAGAGTTTAGCCAGTAGCCGTCGGAATCCGTTTCACCTCCGGATTCTTTTTTAGCTCCTCGCAGACGGCCTCCACCACCTCCGGTACTCTCTTCCGGCACCAAGCTTTGGTTCTCCCCATATTGATCTATCTGATCCAGGCTTTCCATTCCCAAAGGATCTTCATCACCCGCTCCTGCAGGGGTATCGCTTTCGCTATATCCTAGCAACTTACCGATGAATCCTTTCTTGAATGTATCATTATTAAATGTATAAGAGAAACTGGTACCCGTTGAGCGCAAGCGTCCGATTCCTTTTCCGGCTTGAAGGCGTAGTTTGTTTACTCGCCTGGGGCTATACCGATCTCCGTCTTCATTCGTGCTATAGTCGTAAGTATACACATCAAAAACGGCATTCAGGTTGATAGAGTAGCTCTTGGTTAGTTTCAAACGAAGCCCTACACTCAGGTCACTCCAGTTAAATGAATCGGCTACCATGTTATAACTGGTGGAAAAAGCCAACTTATCAATAATACTGATCTTCTTCATTCCTGTAGAATCACTGTTTGATACTACTTTTGCTTCAATATTATTATCCAAACTGAAATTAAGGCTTCCCTGCTTTCCTCTGCCCGGCACACCAAACATTCCATTCTCGAAAGGAGAATATGTAACAGTCTGCATGTTATTATTCGCATCCAAGTATTGGTATTCCTGGTAATAGCCATACCGCTGATGACCGAAATCGGGAGCCATAGAGAAGCTGATCGACGGATCCATACGGTGACGTACCTGCTTTATCCATTTGGAAAGGAAAGGCATAGGGGTAAACATCCCGTATAGTGTAGTAGATGCCGAAACAGCCGCATTATAGTTATAGACCCGGTAAAAACCATACGTTGTATCCGCAACCTGCATCTGATTAGTTTGCAGGTTATATTCTTTTTCTACTTTATTGGTATACCAGCGCTCCGTATAATTCACACTGGGAGATATATTGATATAATTAAACAAACTGAAGGTTGCACTTACCGGTATCTGGTGCTGCATGGCATTTTTCCAGTCTTTGATTATATTCGCCTGAAAAAAGTCATATTCTTTGGCTGTGATACTATTCCGCAGGTAACCGGTATAGCTCATCGACACCTTTTCGTACCAGCGTTCAGCCCCCACGGCACTCTTCCTTTTGAAGGGAAATATACGGCTCATTGTAAGCGTGATATCCGGCATCGTAACAGAAAGTGTCGTATCACGTTGTACCTGATTCAAGTTCATTGTAGCAGAGATACTGAGCGGATTGTTCGGGAATCGCTGTGTGATACTCACACTTGAGCCCTTTGTGTTTTGAGTAGACGAAGCACCATACATTCCCTGTATATTATTCCTATCGTAGCTGCTGGTAGCAAAATTAACACTGGCAGATATAGTACGGTACGGATTGGATTTCGCATCTTGCGAATGTGTCCAGTTTAGTTTAAAGTCTTTCGACAAACTGTAATCGGGCAAACCTTTATCTCCTAGTTTGGTTACCAGGTAATTCGCATTAAAGCTTCCGGAATATTTGTATCTTTTCTTGTAAGAAGAACGGGCAGAGAGCCCCCATGAACCTTTAGTATATATTTCACCTGTTAAGGCTAAATCCATATAATCGCTTAACGCAAAGTAATATCCCCCGTCGCGCAGATAGAAACCTCTGGTAGATTCGTCTCCGAATGTTGGGAATAATATCCCCGAAGAATAGGTGTCGGAGAAAGGAAAGAAAGCAAAAGGAAGCCCCAGCATATATAAGGGTACATCGGCGATAACCAGATACACCGGGCCTGTTACGATATTCTTTTTCGGACGTACTTTCGCTTTGGTCATCTGAATATAGAAGTGCGGATGATCATGTTCGTCACAAGTGGTGTATCTTCCGTCTACCATGTTCAGTATATCGTCTTCCATCTTCTTGGTTCGTGAGGCTGTTACGAAACCTTCGCCCTGTTGGGTAAGCACATCAGTGATGTAGCCTTTTTTCGTTTTGAAATTATACCGCATGGTCTTGGACTCATACTCCTGCCCACTGTCTTTAAAGAGGGGATAGCCAAATTCAGAGCCAATCGAATCAAGACCATACTTGGCGTACACAAGGCTGCTATCCATATTCATCTCTATAACTTCGGCTTCTAGTTCTATTTGCTGGTATTTCACATCTCCTTTTCCATAAATATACGCCCAGTTGCCACGGGTCATGATGATAGAGTCTGTTGCCGTATAGGTAACAGGCGCATCCAGGGCTCCTGGCCTAGGAGGTATCGTATCAGTTGGGATGGAGTCCGGTGCTATAGAAACAGCTGTATCAGGAAGTACAAATTGCGTCTCATCCGGCAATGTTGTAATTTCCTGCGCTTGCAAAGCCAGGCTTCCAATAAGGAAAATTAATGTTATATATAGGACTCTGTATATTGAGGACATGCTGTCTAATGTTGTGTCTCAGCGTGCAAATGTATAATAAATTACTGAGCGTTGCTGTCTTTATTCCCCTAAAAAGAGTTTACACCAACGATCAAAACGCAAAATAGTCGTATCCCCATACTTGGAAAGACTCTTCTGTATCTTGTCTATTGATTTTTCTTGTCCCAACTTTGTTTTACTGAAAAACTTATCGGCAAAACAGATCAATTGCTCTTCCATAGATACCGGATACAAATCGCGATGGGGAAGCGGAAGGTTGCGGCTGATAATCTCTTCTTTGGTAATTCCGGCTCCGGTATGGCGTTCACATACCAGCGCATGTTTCGGATAACCTTCTTTCCGCATCAGGTCGGCACCCAGATAGCCATGACAAATATAATCGGCCTCACCATGACAGTCTATAGCCGGAGCATTGCATAAGAAAACACCAATATCGTGTAACATAGCTGCTTCGCTGATAAATTCCAGGTCCAAGTTCATCTCCGGATGTTGTCTGGCTATCGCTAATGCTTTATTTGTTACATCCCGGCTATGCTCTACCAGTATCCGGTATGCGTCTGACTTCTCGCTGTAATAGCCGGATATAATATCTATAGGATTCATTCGTTTTTATGACAATAAAAATTTGCGACACAAATGTAAGGAATGATTAGGACATTTACTACTTTTGCTTGCATAAGCTAATTTATTGATAAGATGAAAAATAAACGTTTTTGTTTACTGTTATGTTTTTGTTTACTGATTGTTACGACAGGTTTTACCCAAACTCGCACGCAGAAATCGCTGGTATTGGCGGCCGAACGAATGGAGGAAATAACATCTCTACTGAAAGGCAAACAAGTGGGCTTGGTTGTTAACCAGACGTCTATCCTTGAAAGCACACAGGAACATTTACTGGATGCCTTGCTGAGTAATGGGATTCAGGTAAAAACAATATTCGCTCCGGAGCATGGTTTTCGCGGAACAGCCGATGCCGGAGCAGAAGTAAAAGACAGTAAAGACACAAAAACCGGCCTTCCTATCGTTTCCATCTACGGAAAGAACAACAAGCCTACAGCCGAACAATTAAAAGACCTGGATATACTTGTATTCGACATACAAGATGTAGGAGCACGTTTCTACACCTACATCAGCACCATGCATTATGTAATGGAAGCTTGCGCAGAAAACCATGTGGAATTAGTGGTTCTAGACCGTCCGAACCCCAACGACTTCATAGACGGACCAATACGCAAAGAGGGTTTTGAGTCATTCGTAGGAGTAGACCCCATACCCGTTCTGCACGGGCTGACAGTAGGCGAGTTGGCTATGATGATCAATGGTGAAGGCTGGCTCAAAAGCCATCCTCAAAGCTGCAAATTGCAAGTCATCCCCATGCTGAACTGGAAACACGGAGATCCCTATTGGCTTCCAGTCAAACCCTCTCCTAACCTACCCAACGACCAGGCGATCCGGCTATATTCCTCTCTGTGCTTCTTTGAGGCTACCGATATCAGCATCGGAAGAGGTACTTACTATCCATTCCAGATGATCGGTTATCCCGATAAAAAATACGGCGACTTCTCCTTTACTCCCAAGTCATTACCTGGGTTTGATGCAAATCCTTTGCAAAAAGACAAGGAGTGTTTCGGGGTGGATTTACGTGAATACCCGTTTGAAGGTGGCTTGAGTCTGCGTTTCTTTCTTTCTTTTTACGAAAAAGCCGGAAAAGACCAGGCCTTTTTCTTTTCGCGCCCAAGATGGTTCGACCTGCTGGCCGGTACAAAAGAACTTCGCTTTCAGATAATCAAAGGACTAACGGAAGATGAAATACGGGATTCCTGGCAAGACGAACTAAGTGTGTATAAGGAGATGCGGAAAAAATATCTGCTCTATCCGGATGATCGCTTCTAACGAAAAAAAGGTGGTCCTGTAAACAGGCGCCACCTTTCCCTCTTCATCAAACACACAAAATCACCTATTTCATTTCTTTTTCTCAATAACTAATAGCTTACTGCTATCTGCTCCGTAAAAAGCAATCTGTTCGTTACCTGCTGCTTCAAAACGCACGACTTTGTCCAGCGTTTTCAGCAATTCATCTTCTTTTTTCATGTCTAAACAAGCCTTGCGGGTAGTTATCATTCTGGAAAATTTGATGATATTCTTCTGAGACTCATTATATTCTACTTTGCCCGACATACGGTTACACCCGGCATTGCCTGATATAAGCTGACGAGTCATGTCAAATTCCATCGTCTGATGTGTCTCTTCAGGGTTAAGCGCATTTCCATTCAACTCAACCACTCCCCATTCACCTTGCAAGTCGTCAAAAGAAGCCGAAAGGGCTTGTTTTGTCTTACATCCTGTAAACAAAACGGCTACTGCAAAAACCATGCTGATATATATAAACTTTTTCATTTTTCATTTAATTCTTTAAGAGAGTGAGCAATACTTTACCATTAGCATCTACTAACTGTATTTCATTTTCCGCAGCTCCGGCTTTTACTCCGGATATCAGTTCAAATGTTTTAAAAATAGAGCTTTCCATATTCATATTCGGACAAGCCATCATAGTAGCTGCCGCAGGCTTCATTGTAAAAGCGGATTTATCTTTTTCATTTGGGATAATGCTGGTGTGAAACATGTTACATCCACCATTTCCGTTCACTTTCAGATCTGCCATATTAAATACAATAAAAGGCATCTTTTCTCCACTTACTTTATTACCTTCAACCTCTACAATCGTCCACTTTCCATTAAGACTTTGGATATCTACCGATTTCGAGGTAGAACAAGAGATCATCCCTGTAAAAAAGGGAATCATTAACGCATAAAAAAATAATTGTTTCATAACTGTTTGTTTAATACCATTCGTAATGTTAAGACGCAAAAAAGGGGCGTTTTGTTCCGACGCCCCCTCATATTTAAAGAAGATTAACATTTACTCAAGCAAGTGACTCTTTTAGTATTTCGCCTACCGTAGGGTGTGGGAACACAAAAGAGGCCAGTTCTTCGGCTTTCATTCCTTTTTCTATAGCGATTCCTGCAATAACAACCAACTCCGAGGAAGGGTTCCCCAGCAGATGTGCTCCAAGAATCGTTTCATCTTCTGCCAGAATGATCTTGCAGACACCGTTTCCCATCTCATTTTCTGCCACAAAACGGCCGGAGAATGCCATGGGTATCTTTTTTACGGTATAGTTTGTTCCGGAGGCTTGTAGCTGCTCTTCGGTAGCTCCTACCCCTACAATCTCGGGGTTGGTATACACTACGCCCGGAATGGCTTTGTAGCTCATTGCGGCTTGGGTTTTACCCAGGATATGTTTTACTGCAACTTCCGCTTCACTTACAGCCGTATGAGCCAGCAGGGAGTGGCCCGTAATGTCGCCACAGGCATATACATTCGGAAGTGAAGTCTGCATATATTCATTTACTTTCACACCGCTGCGGAACATTTCAACACCCAGGGTTTCCAGACCAAAGCCTTTGCTTACCGGACGGCGCCCTACGCTGAGCAGCACCTTCTCGCCCTGCAAGGTAATTGTCTCTCCATCCTTCTCTACAGACACCTCTGTACCATGTACGCCTGTTACTTTGTGCTCCAGATAGAAGCGGATGCCGCGTTTGGCATATTCGGCACGTAGTTGGGCTGCCAGCTCTTTGTCCATTCCGGTGAGTATCTCGTCCAGCATTTCTACTACACAAACATCACTTCCCAGGCTGTTGAAGAAAGAAGCAAACTCCATTCCTATCACACCCCCTCCGATGATAATCAGCGAAGTTGGCAATTCCTTTGTTTGAAGCGCTTCCCGGCTAGTCCAGTACTCCGTTTGATCTAATCCGGGAATAGGTGGGATGACGGTTTCCGAGCCGGTACAGATAATCAGGTATTTTGCCTCGTATACCGCCTCGTTGCAGCTAATAGACAAGGTTCCGTCGGAAGCGCGGCCTTTTATTTCTGCGCAACCTTCCACTGTTTCCACCTGATGATCCTTCATTTTCATGCGAATACCGGCCACCAGTTTCTTCACTACTTTGTTCTTCCGGGCGATAATCTTCGGCAAGTCGTAAGAGGCATTCTCTGCTCCCACTGCATATTTAGAGGCGCTTTTCACCGTATCATACACCTTAGCTGAATAAAGCAATGTTTTTGTAGGAATACATCCCTCGTTCAAGCAGACTCCGCCCAGGGCGTTTTTCTCAAATAATACAACGGAAAGCCCGGCGGCTCCTACTCTTTCAGCAGCAGTATATCCTGCCGGTCCGCCGCCAATAATAGCTACATCATACTTCATAATCACTTTCTTGTTCAAGATTTATATTTGGATTCAGTTGTTTCAAAGTTGCCACCAATTCTTCCTGTTCTTCAGCCTTCACCCGGTACAGGTGTTTTCGCTCCGAGCCCTGGAAAGTATAATAAACCAAAATACCTCCTTTATTTCCATAAAAGACAGTATGTATGGAATCTATATCCACAAAATAAGAATGTTCTGTCCATCCGTCATGCAGCCGATTTTTCTCTGTAATACGGATAGGCTGGGTATATTGCAAAACAGACGATACAATAATCAACAGCAAAAGCGGATAACCTGCAGATGAAGTACCTTTCACATAGCCATAAATGAGCCAGAACACAGCTTGCGAAGCGAGTATCAGCATAATTCCCTTAAAACTGCGAGATACTTGTTGTCTATAACGCACTTTCATAAAGAGTCTGTATTTACGTCTTTTATGATTCTGATTTCCGGTTTGTGTTCGTGGAGTAGTTTGACAAATCCCTGTTGGTTACGGGGTGAGACAAACATCCACATCTTTCCTTCAGACCAGATTATTATCCGGTTTAAAGATAGCGAATAACTGGGCATTGGCAAAATAGAAGGCTCCAGGGCTTGGATATCCTCAACAGCTATTTCTTTTTTGGGGAAAATACCACAATGTACTATCAGTCTGCCGCCTTCCGTAATGGTATAGTCCGTATTTAATAAGGTATGTACTGCCAATGCAATAGCCAACAACAGGCCGACAATCAGAAATACATTCCCGTTTATAGCTGCCAAAACCCAAATAAATACCATTATAAGTATCAGTAAATGATACCACCAGTCTACTTTCGATTTAAATACCCTGTCCATCTCTTTATTTTTGCGAAAGATAGTGATATTGTCCGAATGTATTGAGGGCTTAAGTCGGATTTCTTTTGCTCAACTTTTATTGCCGATAGTTATCGGCAAGCTTGTTGATAATTATCGACAGGCTTGCCGACATATGTCGGCAGAATTGTTGATATATATCGGCAACAAAAAACAAGTGTCCTTTTTCAGGAAGTACGCCTCTCTTTTTTAGAGACATTTGTAAAATAAGTCGTACCTTTGCCCGCGTTCAGCAGTTTACTATTTAACATGTTATAAATAATACGATGAATTTTGTAGAAGAATTAAGATGGAGGGGCATGATACACGATGTAATGCCCGGAACAGAAGAACAGTTACAGAAAGAAATGACATCAGGTTATGTAGGCATAGACCCTACGGCTGATTCATTGCATATTGGACACCTGGTAAGCGTAATGATACTGAAGCATTTCCAGCGCGCAGGACACCGTCCGATCGCCCTCGTAGGAGGAGCCACCGGTATGATTGGCGACCCCTCTATGAAGTCGGCAGAACGTAACTTGTTGGACGAAGAAACACTCCGTCGGAACCAGGAAGGAATCAGAAAGCAATTAGCTAAGTTTCTAGACTTTGATTCGGATGCTCCGAATGCAGCAAAGCTTGTGAACAATTACGACTGGATGAAGAATTATACCTTTCTTGATTTCATCCGCGACATAGGCAAGCACCTTACCGTCAATTACATGATGGCTAAAGATTCGGTAAAGAAACGCTTGAGTGCCGAATCCAGTGTGGGACTGTCATTTACAGAATTCTCTTATCAACTGTTGCAAGGATACGATTACCTCCACCTCTACGAAACAGAAGGATGCCGCATTCAGATGGGTGGCTCAGACCAGTGGGGAAATATCACTACCGGAACCGAGCTGATCCGCCGCAAAACAAGCGGAGAAGCCTTTGCGCTTGTATGCCCGCTTATCACAAAGGCAGACGGCACCAAGTTTGGCAAGACAGAAACAGGCAATGTATGGCTGGATCGCCGCTATACTTCTCCTTACAAATTCTACCAGTTCTGGATGAACGTAAGTGACGATGACGCAGCCAAATACATCAAAATATTCACCGCTTTAAGCCACGAAGAGATCACAGCTCTGGAAGAAGAACAGGCAGCTGCCCCACATCTTCGCCCGTTGCAAAAGCGTCTAGCTAAGGAGATTACCGTCATGGTACACTCGGAAGAAGATTACAATCTGGCAGTAGAAGCCTCTAATATCCTGTTTGGCAACTCTACTTCAGAAACCTTGAAGAAGCTGGACGAAGACACCTTATTGTCTGTATTTGAAGGCGTTCCCCAGTTTGAAATCTCCAGAGACGAACTGTCTGCCGGTATCAAAGCCATAGACCTATGTACCGAAAAAGCAGCCGTATTCCCCTCCAAAGGAGAAATGCGCAAATTAGTACAAAGCGGCGGTGTAAGCCTCAACAAAGAAAAACTGGCTGACTCCGAAACACTTATCAATAGCTCATATTTACTAAACGATAAGTATCTGCTGGTACAAAGAGGAAAGAAAAACTACTACCTGCTGATTGCGAAATAAAAAAGGTATACCTGATCATCAAAAGAGTAGCATCAGCGTAGAGAGGATGGTTACTACGATGATGAAGGTGCGATAGGTTTTTTCGGGGATTTTTTTTACGAAATAGATGCCGATGATGGCGCCGATTATCATGAAGGGTATCGTGATGGCGTTCAGGGTGATCGTTTCTAAAGAGATGTTTTCCCAGACAAAGATCTGCAAAGGAAGTTTCAGGTAATTTACCAATAAAAAGAACCATGCGCTTGTCCCTACAAAACTGTATTTGGGCAGGCGCATGGATAGTAAATAGACCGACATAACCGGACCGGCTGCATTTCCTATCATGGTTGTAAAACCACCCATCAATCCGAATAGCGGAGCATACCACCAGGTGGTAAATACTTTACTGTCTTTCCCCTTCTTCTCCGACCAGAACATTACCGCCAAGCCCAGGAAAATACAGATGGCCATCAGGCGCTTAAACTCGTCTGCCGGAATGAGTTTGTCTACAAGTATTGCCAGAAAGAAACCCGCTACAGCTGCCGGAAGTAGCTTGAATATATACTTCCATTCTGCCGTCCGCCGATAATAAAAAACAGCAATCAGATCGGAGAAGCAAAGCATCGGTAAAATCAATCCCGTAGAGGCCTTCGCCCCAAAGTTGACAGCCATCAGCGGAATAGCCAATAAAGTAATCCCCTGAATGCCCGTTTTAGACATACCAATCAACAAAGCACATCCGAAAAGAAGCACCCAATCATAAGGCGTATTCATCCATAAAGAAAGATCCGACATAACTCATTTTTTTACTAACCGGATGCAAAAGTAACAGAATAGAAAGAGTATCAAAAGGTTTTACCGGGGAAATCCGTATATTAGCGCCTGATAACTAAAGGGATTTATTATGGAAACAGCCTTGCTTTTTGTTATTTTGCTATTGATTCTGATTTGGATTAACCTGTATAAAAACCTGCATAAAACACAGACGAAGATTGATGCATTGATGAAAGAGGTGAAGATGCTGAAGGGAGGGCTTGATGTAAAACAACCCGTATCCGAAGCTGTTGTACAAGCCAAAACTCAGGTGGAGGAAAAGACAGTTACTCTTCCTCCGGTGCAAAAGCCGTCTCCGGTGCTAGCGAAGCCTAAAAAGCCTAAGAAAGAACGGACTCCTATTGATTATGAGAAATATATCGGTGAGAATTTATTTGGCAAGATTGGTATCCTGATCCTGGTGATAGGGATGGGATTCTTCGTTAAATATGCGATTGATAAAAACTGGATTAACGAGGTATTGCGTACCCTGCTGGGTTTTGCTGTAGGTGGTGGGCTAATTACGCTTTCGTGGGTATTGAGGAAGAAATATCATGCATTTAGCTCTGTGTTGGCGGGGGGTGGCTTTGCCATTTTCTATGTTACAGTAGCTGTTGCCTATCACTATTATGCCTTGTTCAGCCAAACCGGAGCCTTTATCCTGCTGGTTTTGTTTACTGTTTTGATGAGTGGACTGGCGATATGGTATGATAGGCGCGAACTGGCATTGGTGGCTCTGGTAGGTGGATTTGTCGCTCCTTTCTTAGTAAGCAGTGGCTCTGATAATTACATCACACTATTTAGCTATGTTGTCATCCTGAATATGGGTATGTTCGCCCTCTCCCTGTATAAAAAATGGGGTGAGTTGCCGATTGCCTGCTTCCTGCTTACCTGGCTTACATTTGCCTTGTACATATTAAAGACAGATATGTTGCTTGTCGGCAATGTAAAACTGATTCACTTGCAGATATTTGCCACACTTTTCTATCTTATATTCCAGGCATCTGTGGCTCCGATTGTACGAATTAACCGACAGTCTATCAACCAGCTATTACTGGCTGTTATTATCCTCAACAACTTTATCTTCCTTTATTATGCCCTTACACTTCACTGGCAGATGCATTATGTATCCAATTATGGCGGGGCAATTACTCTCTTTATCGCATTGGTGAATATCGCTACCTTTTTCTGGATACGGAAACGGGGTGAGCGTTTTCCGTTCCTGCTCCAGACCTTCCTTTGGCTGGCATTGACATTTGTGTCTATAACCGTTCCTATCCAGTTGGAAGGCTCGATGATCACGATATTCTGGGCTTCCGAATTAGTGCTTGTTATGCTACTCTATACCCGCTTTCGCCAGAAGGTGTATGAATTCTTTGCTCTTTTACTTTTTGCCCTTACCCTGATTTCTTACCTGTTGGACATTGAGAATGCACTGACGTGGGGCGCCTCTCCCGATAAATCTATGTTTATTAATGGGCTATTCCTGACCGGCTTGTTTACCGGCGGAGCGTGCATGATATCAGCTTACTTGCTGGATCGAGTGAAAGAAGCCCTTCCTGAAAAAGGCTGGATCCGGTTCTCGCCTCATAATGCCATAGCTGTAATAACCGGCACTCTTGTATTTTATGTAGCCTTTATCCTTGAGTTTTACCTCTACATCGGGAATAAGCTGTTTGCGCAGGTATTGATGCGGCTTTTTACAACAATTGTCATCTTCCTGCTCACTTGGTTGTATCATTCGCGCTTTTCTATCTATTCGCATATCAGAGGGTATATGGTGTTGCTGGGAGTTTCCGCTTTGTCGTTTATCAGCCTTTCTAATCTGGTGAATCATGCGTACGACTCCGATGCTATATTGCGTGTATTCCAATGGGCTGCCTTGCTTGTTGTAGTGGCACATGGTATCTATCTGGCCAGCATCTATTATAAGCAAGAAGGATTCGGTAGCAAAACAGCCCGCCGGGTGGCTTTGTATCTCAGTCTGTTATACACGATCATATTGGTGATGACTACTTATAACCTGTTGAGCCTGTTATCCCTTACCGACGAGGCCAATGCCGGATTGTCTATTGCCCTGGGTATTGCCGGGTTTATACAAATGTCTTTGGGTATGAGATTACATCTGAAAACGCTGCGAATGATCAGTTTAGCCACTTTCGGCATCGTATTGTTGAAACTGGTAGTAGTAGACTTGTGGTTGATGCCGACGGTAGGCAAGATTATCGTCTTTATTATCCTGGGAATCATCTTGCTGGTGTTGTCATTCCTTTACCAAAAACTAAAAGCCGTCTTGTTCGATAATGACAAAGACGGCGCAGTAGCAACAAAAGAGGAATTGCCGGAATAAGGTTTATTACAGGATATCGGCTACTTTTTCAAGTGCCATGCCACGCGAACCTTTCAGTAAGATATGGTAACCCTCCAAGGGGGTTGCCTGCAAGGCGGCTATCAGTTCATCGGTTGTTCGATATACCTCAAAGCCTTTTCCCGTCTTACTGAAGCAGTCGCCACAAAGGAAGACTTTTTCAAATTTTCCGGCTTTGACCTTTTCGATAATTTTTGCATGCAAGGCCTCGCTGTCGGCGCCAAGCTCTTTCATATCCCCTAAGATAATTGCTTTGGGAGATACTTCCATTGCTGCAAAATTATCCAATGCAGCCTTCATGCTGTCCGGATTTGCGTTGTAGGCATCGATGATAAGATCGTTCTTTTCCGTTTTCTTCAACTGAGACCGATTGTTTGTCGGTTCATAGGCTGCAATGGCCCGGCTGATACGTTCGGCGGGTATTTTAAAATAACGTCCCACAGCAACAGCTGCCAGTACATTATCCAGGTTGTAGTCGCCTATCAGCTGTGTCTCCACAGTATGTATCTTCCCCTGTTGCTTCCAGTTGAAGGTAAGGACAGGGGTGTTACTTACTACAAGTCCCGAGGCAAAGGCATCTTCGGAAGTTCCGTAGGTTACCTGTTCTATGCCTTTGGCTATAGCCTGCAGCTCTTTATCTTCCTTCTTAATAAAGATCACACCTTTGGTCCGGCGAATATAATCATACAACTCGCCTTTGGTCTTCACTATATTTTCGAAAGAACCGAAGCCTTCCAAGTGCGCATGCCCTACATTGGTAATTATTCCGTAATTAGGCTGGGCTATCTCTGCCAACTCTTTAATATCGCCTACATGGCTGGCACCCATCTCTATAACGGCCAGTTCATGGTCATGATCCAGGCGAAGCAAAGTAAGCGGTACACCAATATGGTTGTTCAGATTGCCTTGCGTATACAGCAAATTAAATTTAGAAGATAAAACAGTCGCCACTAGTTCTTTTGTGGTTGTCTTTCCGTTGGTTCCGGTAATCCCTATAACGGGAATACCCAAAAGCTTACGATGGCGTTGCGCCAACTGTTGTAAGGTTTTCAGGACATCGTCTACCAATATGGTACGTTCGCCTTTGTAATAATCGGGATTGTCTATTACCGCATAATCAGATCCGATAGCTAAGGCTTTTTCCGCAAATTGGTTTCCGTCAAACTTTTCACCCTTCAATGCGAAGAACAAAGATCCTTTCGGACAATTGCGGCTATCTGTCGTGATCTGCGGGTGACGAAGATAAACTTGATATAAATCAGAAATAGTCATAAGGTTAAAAACGTTTTATAATGTACAAATGTAACGGATATTTATTAATTCCGTACTTTTGTGGCTAAATGTTTATAAATTAAATACACGTGGGACAAAGGTCTATCAACATAAAAGGGAACTTACTATCATTGGAAACGCCTGTTGTAATGGGGATATTAAACATTACACCCGATTCATTTTATGCAGGAAGCCGTAAACAAACAGAGAAAGACATTCACGAGCGGATCGAAGCAATCCTGAATGAAGGAGGAGGCATGATTGACATCGGGGGGTATTCATCTCGCCCGGATGCAGCAGAGGTTTCTCCGGAAGAAGAAATGGAACGTCTTGTCTTTGCGTTGAAGATATTGAATGCTCACTATCCGGACGTTATTATTTCGGTAGATACCTTCCGCGCGGCTATTGCCCGCCGCTGTGTAGAAGAGTTCGGAGTAGCCATCATCAACGACATTGCCGGAGGAGAACTGGATAAGGATATGTTTCAAACCGTTGCAGACCTGCGGGTACCTTATATTATGATGCATATGCGCGGAACGCCTCAAACCATGCAGCAATATACCGACTATGAGCACCTTATTATAGATATACGAAAATATTTTGCAGACAAGGTGTATCAGCTTGAATTGCTGGGAGTAAATGATATTATCCTTGATCCGGGCTTTGGCTTCAGCAAAACTATCGATCAGAACTACCGTTTGATGCATTATTTAAAAGAATTTGGTATCTTCGGGCTACCGCTTTTGGTTGGTATCTCACGCAAAGCGATGATATACAGGTTACTCGAAAGCACTCCGTCTGATAGTTTAAATGGTACTTCCGTGTTGAATACCCTGGCATTGATGAATGGTGCCGATATCCTACGGGTACATGATGTAAAAGAAGCCGTGGAAGTAGTAAAGATAGTAAGCAAATATAAAAACGCGCAATAAAGCTATGTGGATGCATATTGGAATAAAAGATGTGATTGATATACTGCTAGTAGCCTTCTTCCTGTATTATGCTTACAAATTAATGAAAAGCTCAGGAACGATGGCTCTTTTCAGCGGGATTATCTCCTTCCTGGTCGTTTGGATACTCGTATCACAGGTTTTAGAGATGAAACTGATGGGCTCTATCCTCGACAAATTGGTGAGTGTAGGGGTAATTGTATTGGTCATATTATTCCAGGATGAAATACGGCGTTTCCTGCTGGCATTGGGCTCTCATAAAGGATGGAAGTTTTTGAACAAATTATTTTTTCGCAGGAATTCCGAAGATGAAAACGAAAAGAAATACATCGCTCCGGTAGTTTTGGCCTGTATGAATATGGCACGTAAAAAGACCGGAGCCTTGATTGTTATTCAGAAAGAGATGGATCTGTCGGTATACGAGCATACCGGAGAGATGTTCAATGCAGATGTAAATGCCCGCCTGATTGAAAATATATTTTTCAAGAACAGTCCCCTGCACGATGGCGCCATGATTATAGCCGACAGCAAGATTAAAGCAGCCGGTTGTATCCTTCCGGTGGCACAAAATGTAGTTATCTCTAAAGATCTGGGACTGCGTCACCGCTCCGGATTAGGAATGTCTTTGGAAACTGATGCGTTGGTGATTATCGTATCGGAAGAACGGGGTAAAATATCAGTTGCCCGACAAGGAAAACTAACGCTCAATATTACTGCTGAAGAACTGCAGCAAATGCTGTCGGAAAATCAATAATTCAGCTTCATCTGTTAAATATTCCAAATCTGTCATATCTGCATGCAAATTCATTTGCATTTTTGCAAACTCGATATTGCATTTTGATTACTTTTGCAGCTGTATTACCATGATAATTATTAAATAATCTAAATTTTCTTCCCAAATGGAATTATTGCAAGAAGTTATTGCACGTGCTAAAGCTAACAAACAGCGCATTGTTCTCCCCGAAGGAACAGAGGAAAGAACACTTAAAGCCGCCGACCGTTTACTGGCCGATCAAGTGGCCGACATCATCTTAATTGGAAATCCTGCCGAGATTAAAAAGCTGGCCAGCGATTTCGGACTGAATCACATTGACAAAGCAACAATCATCGATCCACTTAATTATCCGAAAAAAGATTCGTATGCTGAGTTATTATATCTATTGCGCCAGAAAAAGGGAATGACTCTTGAGAAGGCTTCCACTCTTGCCGAAAATCCATTGTACATAGGTTGCTTAATGATTAAAGCTGGAGATGCCGACGGCGAAATTGCCGGGGCTCTGAACACAACGGGGGATGTACTTCGTCCGGCTCTTCAAATTATAAAAACAGCTCCGGGCATGAGTAGCGTATCAGGTGCTTTCCTGATGTTTACCAAAACGCCTCAATACGGAGAGAACGGACTGTTGGTTTTTGCCGACTGTGCAGTAGTGCCGAACCCTACAGCATCTGAACTGGCGGAAATTGCCGTTGCCACAGGTCGCACCACCCGTGCGATAGCAAATGTAGAACCACGTGTTGCCATGCTGAGCTTCTCTACAAAGGGTAGTGCCTCACATGAAATGATCGACAAGGTGGTAGAAGCTACTCGCCTGGCTAAGGAAATGGAACCGGATCTGAAAATAGACGGAGAACTACAAAGTGATGCAGCTTTAGTTCCTTCTGTCGGAAATAAAAAAGCTCCCGGAAGTGAAATAGCCGGAAAAGCGAATGTACTGGTATTCCCTTCGCTTGAAGTTGGGAACATTGCCTATAAGTTGGTAGAACGTTTAGGAAATGCAGATGCCGTAGGCCCGATCCTTCAGGGAATGGCTGCTCCGGTGAACGATTTGTCACGCGGATGCTCTTCGGATGATATTTACAAAATGGTAGCTATTACTGCCAATCAGGCAATAGCGCTTAAAGCTGCCAAATAAAGAATTATATACAACATGAAGATTTTAGTTTTAAATTGTGGTAGTTCATCTGTCAAATACAAATTGTTTGACATGGACAAGCACGACGTGATGGCCCAGGGAGGCGTTGAAAAACTGGGGCTTCCGGGCTCTTTTCTTAAATTCACATTGCCTGACGGGAAAAAAGTAGTTCTGGAACGTGACTTGCCGGAACATAATGCCGCCATAGAGTTCATATTAAGCGTCTTAACTGGCAAAGAATATGGTTGTATCAGTTCGCTTAACGAAATAGATGCAGTAGGCCACCGGGTGGTTCATGGTGCGGAAGAATTTAGCAGTAGTGTGCTGATAACCTCAGAAGTAATCGGAAAAATGGTAGAATGTATCGATCTAGCTCCACTACATAATCCGCCCAACCTGAAAGGTATCCGGGCTATGCAGACCTTGATGCCCGAAATACCGCAAGTAGGAGTATTCGACACAGCCTTCCATCAGACAATGCCGGATTATGCCTATATGTACGGTCTGCCCTACTCCATGTATAAAAAATACGGTGTACGCCGCTATGGTTTTCATGGAACGAGCCACCGCTATGTATCTGCCCGTGCCTGTGAAGTATTAGGCGTTCCTTACGAAAAGCAACGCATCATAACAGCACACATTGGAAACGGAGGCTCAATTGCAGCTGTAAAGAATGGGAAATCAGTTGACACCTCTATGGGGCTGACCCCTGTGGAAGGTTTACTGATGGGTACCCGTTGCGGAGATATCGACGCCGGCGCTCTTACTTACATCATGGACAAGGATAGCCTGGATGCAAAAGGTATCTCCGATCTGATCAACAAACGAAGTGGTGTATGGGGACTATCCGGTATCTCTTCTGATATGCGTGAAATAGAAGCTGCGGTAGCCGAAGGCGACAAACGTGCTATACTGGCGCTTAAAGTATATAACTATCGGATCAAGAAATACATTGGTGCTTATGCTGCTGCATTAGGCGGAGTAGACATTATTGTCTTCACCGGCGGAGTAGGAGAAAATCAGTGGGCAACACGCGAAGAAGTGTGTCGCGACATGGAATTTATGGGCGTAAAACTGGATGTAGAAAAGAATGATGGTATGCGTGGCGAAGAAATGGTGATCAGTACACCCGACAGCAAGGTTACGGTTATCGTTGTGCCAACAGACGAAGAGTTCATGATTGCTTCCGACACCATGGAAATACTAGGCAAAAAATAAGTACTAATCCTCACAGCTTACACAAACATTAGGATTAGTGTTTGGACTGCTCCGACATCGGTTGGGGCAGTCTTTTTTTATTCTTCTTCAAATTGCTTCAAGGCAAGTGTTTCGCCGTCCCATTCTACATAAGAGAAAAGTTTCATCCAGTCGCCGGCAACAATCAGGCGAGAAGTACGGCTGAGCATCAAATCAAGCATGATATGGCGATGCCCAAAGATAAAGTAGTTGATGTCGGGATGATCTTTCAGGTAGTTTTTAGAGAAATCGACAAGGTATTCGTACGCCTCTCCCTGGTATTCCATTTCTTCTTCTTTTTGGATCCCGCTTTTTCGACTGCTCAACGACCAGCCCAGGGCAAAACCGAATGTCCAGCGGGGATGAATACCAGCATACAGCCATTGGCAGAATTTATTGCGAAATAAGAGGCGCATGAAACGAAATGCCTTGCTGCGATAATCTATTTCATCACCATGCCCCAGAAAGAAACGCTTTCCCAGCAAATCTATGGTTAGCACATCATGATGGATAATTGCGCCTATTTCCTTTGGAAGGTAGTCGAACATCCACACATCATGATTGCCTATGAAAATATGAATTTCTATTCCCAAGTCAGACAACTCCGCCAGTTTTCCTAAAAAACGGACAAATCCTCTAGGAACAACATATTTATATTCATACCAATAATCAAAGACATCGCCCAGTAACCATACCGATGCTGCATCCTGCTTAATGCTGTCAAGCCAGCGCACCAGCTTCTTTTCAACAGCTAAGGGATCTTTATGAAAACGGGCGCCCAAATGAGCGTCCGAAGCAAAATAGATTTTTTTACAGTTTATCTCCATCCTTGGCTATCTTAAAGAAAACCCAGCTCCAGCTTAGCCTCTTCCGACATCATATCCTTATCCCACATCGGGTCGAATACCAGATTAATGTCCACACTCTTCACTCCTTCAACACCCTCCACTTTCATGCGTACATCTTCCAGTATAAAGTCTGCTGCAGGACAGTTCGGTGCAGTAAGCGTCATATCGATACGTACATTTTTTTCTTTATCGACATCTACATTATATATCAAGCCCAGATCATACACATTTACTGGTATTTCCGGATCGTATACGGTCTTAAGTACAGCCACAATGGCCTCTTCTGTCTGAAGAAATTCGTTATTACTCATAATCTCCTTAATTTGAATACAAAAATACGCAATTTTTATTCAACCATCCATAGGAAGGCTTGTGAAAGTACTTGTATAATACCATTTTTAATTGAAAATAATAATATTAAATATACTTATTAATATATAATTTAGATTATATCAAATTATTATACTTATTATATATGAAATTATATTTTAAATTATACATTTAATATACAATATTCAACCATAGAATATAATATGAAATTATTTATATGTAAGTCATTTTATTTTACAAATGAGCAAATATTGTCGGGAGATGAGTGATTTTATTAAGATTATATGGTTAATATATAAATATATCACTAGAAGTAAAATAGAAATTATATACTATCAATATATATTAAAGTAGAATATCTTCCATTTTAATATTAATTATATAATATATCTTATTCTCATTCTATAGATTATTTACATAGGTTATTTCATTATATTATTATCTTTAATTAATTATTGATTATATATTTCCTTCATCAGCATAACTGTAATAAGTGTTATCGGCTATGATGATGTGATCGAGCAATCTTATACCAATCAGACCAGCGGACTCTTGCAAACGTTTGGTTAATGTGTTATCTGCAGCACTTGGAAGGAGATTTCCGGAAGGATGATTATGGCACAAAATGATACCTGAAGCCAACGCATTAATAGCCGCCTTCAAAATCAATCGTAGATCGGCTGCCGTTTCGTTTACGCCTCCCTGGCTTATTTTGATTTTATCTATTACTTTTCCTGATTGGCTGATTAAGGCTACCCACACTTCTTCGTAGGATAAATCGCAAAGGAGTGGCTGAAAAAGCCGGAAAGCATCCATACTACAGGTGATCTTTTCCAGTTTAGCCCTCTCGCTCCCATTCCGCCTCCGTCCCAACTCCATAGCGGCAAGAATAGATACAGCTTTAGCTTCACCGATTCCATTGAAACGGTTTGTCAACTCTTTTATGGAGAGTTTCCCTAAAGAATTCAGATTATTATCTACAGAATGAAGAATACGTTGGGATAATTGAACAGCCGATTCTTTGCTATTTCCCGAGCCAATCAGTATGGCCAGCAATTCGGCGTCACTTAATGAAGAGCCCCCTTTCAGGAGCATCTTTTCACGGGGACGGTCTTCTACCGCCCATTCTTTTATGGAAAGCTTGTTCATAGTTAAGGAAATAAATCGGACTTAATGGACTTAATAAATTCAATGGACTTAGTGGATGTATCCTAATTCATTAAGTATATTAAGTCCATTAAATTCATTAAGCTTTTTGAATTTAGTCTCTTACGCGTCCTACATAAGAACCATCGCGAGTATCGATTTCGATCTTCTCGCCTACATTGATGAACAAAGGAACACGTACTTCGGCTCCTGTTTCAACAGTAGCTGGTTTTAAGGTATTGGTAGCTGTATCGCCTTTTATACCTGGTTCTGTATAAGTTATTTCCAATGTTACATGTGCAGGTAATTCACAGGTGAGGATTGTTTCGCTGGCTGCATGTACCATGGCTTCTACCATATCTCCGTCTTTTAGGAATTGTACGCCGCTAATACCTTCGCCGGGAATGGTTATCTGTTCAAATGTTTCAGGGTGCATGAAATTATATCCCATGTCATCTTTATATAGGAACTGATACGGACGACGTTCGATGCGAACCTCTTCTACTTTTACACCTGAGTTCCAGGTTTTATCAAGTACACGTCCGGTTGTTACATTCTTTAGTTTTGTACGAACAAAAGCCGGACCTTTACCTGGTTTAACATGAAGAAATTCAACTATGAAAAAATATTGGCCGTCAATATCAAGGCACATTCCATTTCTAAAATCAGCAGTAGTTGCCATATGAATTCTATATTTATTTAATTATTAAGTTGTTACAGAAGCATTATTGTTTACAGTGTACAAAGATACATAAAATCCATAAAAAATCCCCACTCTGCAAGGAACACAAAAAACCTTACAGGAGTGGGGAAGTATATTTACAAAGGTCAATTAGGGCTAATTCACTACAAAAGAAGCTTTCAGGCCTTCCTGACTATGAGGGCCTACCCACAGATTGAAGTTACCTGCTTCTACCACTTTTTTCATGTCTATGTTATAGAAAGCCAGCTCTTCAACAGGCAGGGTGAATGTAAGCGTCTTTTTCTCTCCGGCTTTCAGACTGATGCGTTCAAAACGTTTCAGCTCTTTTACCGGACGGGTTACGGATGCAAAGCAATCTTGCGTGTATAGTTGAGCAATCTCGGTAGCATCATGCTTCCCTGTGTTAGTGATGTCAATAGTAACCGTAAGCACATCTGTCGGTTTTAATGTTCCGGCAGAGAGTGCCAGGTTGCTGTATTCAAAGGTAGTGTAGGAAAGGCCGTAACCAAACGGATACAATGGATCGAAGCCTGCATCCAGGTGAAAAGAAGTATTACCCAGTGAAGTCTGTCCTGCTTCCAATGGGATATCTGCCAACATTGTTTCGTTTCCCTGATAAGGGCGTCCCGTATTGTTGTGTGCATAATACATAGGGGTTTGTCCTGCATTCTTGGGGAATGTAACGGGCAGTTTTCCACTGGGAACTGCTTTCCCAAATAACAAATCAATAATAGCAGGACCACCCATTGTTCCGGGATGGAAATTATATAATACAGCCT
Source organism: Parabacteroides sp. PH5-46 (assembly GCF_029892785.1). GTDB lineage: Bacteria > Bacteroidota > Bacteroidia > Bacteroidales > Tannerellaceae > DFXE01. The sequence continues at coordinate 251,789 of NZ_JARXXA010000006.1, read as the reverse complement.
GCGAATGTTCTACATCCCGCCCGATTGTAAGCGGACGACCTGCCATTACAACTGTAACTACCGGTTTGCCGGTCTTTGCAACAGCCTCAATCAGTTCGCTTTGTGCACCTTGCAGGTGTAAGTCCGTCAAACTATGTGCTTCGCCCGACAGAATAGATTCTTCACCTACAAAAATCAACGCAACATCCGCATTGCGAGCTGCAGCTACAGCTGCCGGAATACCTGCCGTACTCTTATCGCGACTATATTCCGTACCTTTCGCATACAGGATGCGAATTTTATCTCCATAAGCAGCTTGTAATGCTTTCAGCGGAGTTTGCGTATAGTTCTTGTCGCCATCAAATACCCAGGTGCCCATTTGGTCATGCGGTGCATCAGCCATCGGGCCTATAACGGCGATTGTTTTTACTTGTTCGTTCAGAGGGAGAGTCGCCTTTTCGTTCTTCAATAAAACAGCCGATTCAATAGCTGCCTGCTTTGCTTTTTGCAGATGCTCTTCCGCATACAATACCGATGGGCTGTTGATATCTACAAATGGGTTTTCAAACAAGCCCAGACGGAATTTGATTCGCAGAATGTTGCGCACGGCATTGTCTATTGTTGCCATTTTCACCTTTCCTTCGTCCAGCAACTCTTTGAGGTATTTGGTATAGGTAGGGCTTACCATTTCCATGTCTACACCGGCATTTACAGCTTTTTCGGCTGCTTCTTTTTCGTCTTTGCAGAAGCCATGAGGTATCATTTCACGAATGGATTCCCAGTCCGAAACAACAAAGCCATCAAACTGCCACTCCTTCCGCAATACCTGATCCAGAATGAATTTATTACCGGAAGAGGGTACTCCGTCGTTATCATTAAAGGATGTCATAAAGGTAGCTGCACCTGCTCTTACTGCTGTTTCAAAAGACGGCAGATACACATTACGCAATGTTCTTTCCGGAATAAAAGTAGAATTATAATCCTTTCCGGCTTCGGCAGCTCCGTATCCTACAAAGTGCTTCGGACAGGCTGCAATCGCTGTCCGGCCAGACAAATCCTCACTCTGAAAACCTTTAATCATGGCAGCTCCCAATACGGAAGTCAGATAAGGATCTTCTCCCAGACTCTCGGCTATACGTCCCCAGCGAGGATCGCGGGCGATGTCTATCATCGGGGCAAAAGTCCAGTTAATTCCACAGGAAGCAGCTTCTATGGCAGCTACCCGGGCTCCATCCTCTACCAACTGAGGGTTAAAAGAGGCTGCCTGTCCCAAAGGAATAGGGAAAATCGTTTTAAAACCATGTATAACATCCCGTCCAACAATCAGAGGGATCTTCAAACGGCTTTCTTCCATAGCTACTTGCTGGAGAGCATTGATTACTTCGGGATTGGTCAGATTTAATACAGAACCTATTTCTCCTTTCTTTACAAGTTCCTGCATCTTGCCACTATTATCAAAAGAGCTGATCTGGTACATTTGTCCGATCTTCTCTTCCAATGTCATCTGTTTCAACAAGGCCTCTATCCTTTTTTCAACGTCATTATCCTTAGCGCTAACAACGGCAGAAGTTTTGTTTTCACAAGACAGCAAAAGAATTGAGATCATGCATATGGCGATAGTTATTATATTTCTCATTATTATATACTTTGCTTTATATCTTGGTTTCTTTACTCAAAAAAAGACAGGCCCGCCCGTTTCTGTCTTCCCACAGAAGAGCAGGCCTGTCGTGACAGTATTTATTAACCTTAAACAATCTTTCAGCGCGGGCTTGATGTCAGCAGGTAATGCCAGCTGATTCCACCCGGTAAAAAGACTATATGCATATCTGTTTCTGTCAGAGAAACAATTTTGTATCTGCCATTTGTAACGGCTCCTTCATTCACGGCATAAGCAGGGAAAGCATTGCTCAACACCAACCAGTTTTCGCCGTTTTCAGTAGTAATAGCCCAACCGGCATCAGTAGATGGCTTATAATGTGTTGTCACAAACGAACCGGAAGAATCTCCGTCGGGGAACAAAGAAGCTGTAGATTCATTCATCAACGAAGCTCCCTTGTTGTCTAAAACCATCTGTTGCTCAGGGTTCAGAATGAAAGTAATATCATCATCATACAACGCACTATTCAATTCAAACGGAGCCGGGTTCCACCAGTTATTGGTAGATGAACCTTCTTCTCCACAACCAACATGGCCTTCTACTTCACCCTTGATACGCCAGGTCTTTCCGTTCGGAGCATCACAACCACCAGTCAACAGTTTAAACAATTTGTTTTCACAGATAGAAGGGTCTGTTTCCGTAACAGTAAACGGTATCTGTACAGCTTCCGAAATACCGGCTTTATTATACACTTGAACGTTTAATACATAGTTATTTGCCCAAGAAATACTCTGCGAAAACTCCAGAACACCTGTTTTATTGATAGATGCTTCAGGACAAGTAAAGATACCCACACAATTAGGGGTTGTTAAAGCAAAGTGGAATAAGTTGGGATCAGATGTATCCGGCGTCACACTTACTTTAATATCTCCGGCTGCAACAACATTTCCTAAGTTTTTCAAGCCATCTTCCTGTGGATCACAAGAAGAGAAGTTTACCAGCAGAAGTGCAGCGAATAATATATTGATTATCTTTTTCATACGAATAAATTAAAAGAAATTAATATGGATTTTGTTTTAACTCGAACTCACCCAAACCAGATGTTTTGTCTATTTCACCCTGAGGTATCGGGAGGTATTTGTCGGTTGCTTCGCTCCATGTACGGGTTGATGAGTATTCCGCATTACTTTCGGTCAATACCTTCGGAGCATCTCCCCAACGTACCAAATCCCAATAGCGAAGACCTTCGCCCATAAATTCCAGACGACGTTCTTTCTTTATATTTTCTAATGTAGCTGTAACCTTATTCTGCTCAAACTTGTCACCAAAAGCTCTTTTACGTACAGCGTCCAGGTATGTCTGAGCCGATTGAGCTCCAGATGCAGTAGCACCACCCACCAATAGCTCTGCTGCATTCAGATAGGTTTCTGCCAAGCGGAAGATACGCAGGTTATTATCAAAGTTCAGGTCGTTAGCCCCTGATATTACTACGTTACACTCTTTGCGTGCAGCATATTTGCGCATGAAATAGCCTGTATCCTGGAAGCGTTTGCCATACTCTACAGAAGTCCAGTCGTTGATACTGGCTGCTCTACGGGTATCATCGGCAGCATACATATCATAAGCCGCTTTTCGTACCGGGCCAAATCCCCATCCTCCGATAAAGACACCATCCGGATCGGTAAATGAGTTGGGAGATATAAAGGCAGGAAGGTTCGTTCCGTAGCCACCCCATGAGTTGCTCCAGTCTTTTCCTTCCGGACGTTGGTTGCTTTCAAAGATTGATTCTTTGCAGAACTCACCTGACGGCAGGAATACATCTTCCAGGTTATCCATCAATCCGTATGCCGGGTTGTTGATAATTTCTACCATGTCTGCCAATACCTGATTGTACATAGACTGGTCTTTCTGATACATCACAACACGTGCTCTCAACATCTGAGCCATTGCCTTGGTTACACGTCCTGCTTCAGCACCCGAAACGGCAGAAGGTAATTTATCTCCTGAAATAGCAAATTCCAGGTCTTCCATGATTTCTTTATAGACTTCGTCGGCAGTATATTGTTTTGCCAGATAAGGATCAGGTAATTCTCCTTCGAAGTAAGGTACATTCCCCCACATTTTCCACAGGTAATGCACATAGTAAGCACGTAAGGCATGTGCTTCGGCTGAGAAACGGTTGATCTGTGCTTCCGTTCCGTCTGTTGCCTGTTCGCATGACAGGATGATACCATTGGTACGGCTCAAGCCGGTATAATAGATATTCCACAAGCCACTTGGTACGTCCGACGGATTGTTTTCAAACAATGACAGGAAGTACAGACCTGCCTGGTCATTGGCATCACCACCCCCTTTATAGAGGTCGTCCGAGCGCAAGTCACCCATCAGCACAACACTGTTGTAGCTTCCATTTGCATAGTTGTCGAATAGAAGGATCTGATAAGCAGAAGCCAAACTTTGTTCTATCGTTTGAACGGAGGCAGGAGCTCCGGCTTCCAGCTTGTCGGAAGACTTCACTGTCAGAAAATCGTCTCCACAGGAAGAGACACTCAGCATAACTGTCCCTGCAATGATATATTTTAGAATGTTCTGTTTCATTGTTAGTCAATTTTAAGATTAGAAAGAAATACTTGCTCCGAAAGTAATCGTACGGGCTTGTGGATAGTTACCTTTGTCTACACCAAAGTTTCCTTCCCCGATTTCAGGGTCAAAGCCGTCTTTATAACCGGTGAACGTAAGCAGGTTTTCTGCTCCGACAAACAGTCTGAGATTGTCAATTCCCGCCTTGTTGATGATATTTCTCGGAATGGTATATCCAAGTTGGATGTTCTTCAAACGTACATAGTTACCGTTTTTCACATAGATATCAGAGGCACGCCAGTTACGGTTGGTATCTACCGATGTTACACGCGGAAGTTTGTCAGACGTACCAGGTCCGGTCCATCTGTCCATAATCCAGGCTGGGCGGTTTGCTCCGGCAATATCCGCACGTTGTGAGATATCAAAGATATCAACACCTAATACTCCCTGGAAGAACATATACAGGTCGAAGCCTTTATATTCGGCATTCAATGTCAAACCATATGTCCAGTCGGGCACACCACGACCAATCTTCGTCCGGTCGTTATCATCTATAATATCATCATCGTTCAAGTCCTTGAAGCGCACGTCTCCCGGAACAGCTGATGTTTTATACTTTGCGTTATAGGCATCTGCTTCAGCTTGTGTTTGCAGGATTCCGTCTGTTTTCCAACCATAGAAGTAAGGATAATCTTTCCCGTTTTCAGAACGAATAAAGTCGTCTACTCCGGCTGCACCCGAGCCACCTGTCATTTCCTGTCCGGCAGGAACACCTATATCAATCAATGTTGTTTTTGCATAAGAAGCATTTCCTTTGATATCGAATACGAAGTCGGATACATTAAAGCGGTAGCCCAGGTCGAACTCAAGCCCCCAGTTTTCCATCTTTCCTGCATTGGTATAAGGAGCCGAACGTCCTACATAAGTAGGGATAGGTAACAGCTTCAACATACCGTCGGTTTTCTTCTTGAAATAATCGAAAGTGAAAGTCAGTGCATGGTTGAAGAAACGCATATCCACACCTATATCGGTTTGTTTGGATTCTTCCCACTTCAGGTCGGGGTTAGCCAAACGACCACCACTTACACCATACTGCATGTATTCTGAGTTTCCGGTTCCGAAATAATAGTTCTGTCCACCATCCATCAAACTGGCATAGGCAAATGCATCGATCTTATCGTTACCATTTATACCCCAGCTACCACGCAGCTTCATGTAGTTGAACCATTCGGGACGGCCTTCCATAAAGGCTTCATTTGTAACATTCCAACCGGCAGATACAGATGGGAAAGTACCCCATTTGTTGTTCGATCCGAACTTGTCGGAACCGTCACGGCGAACCGTTGCCTGAATCATATAACGTTCGTCGAAGTTATAGTCTACACGTCCGAAGTAAGACGCAAATGTACTCTGATTGGTATAGCCTGATGTTCTTTCGCGCTCACGATCTGCAATGGCTGAGTTAATCGTAGCCATATAAGGGTCGTATGACAGCATATCATAGTCTGTACCTTGTAGTTGGCGGGTATTATTCTTCCGTCCGGACTGTCCGGCCATCAAACCGATATTATGTTTTCCGTTGATTGTTTTATTATACGTGAATACGTTTTCTACCTGCCAGGTGAAACCTCTGTTCATCTGCGAGCTTACACTTGTATCATAGCTGTTTTCCAAGCGGTTCATCTGTGATAAATAGAATGGGAAAGAGTAAGAATCTTCGCCCCAGAAAGCAAGGTCTACACCATAACTGCTCTTAAACTTCAGTCCTTCAAAGATATCTACTTCGGCAAAGAATGTACCGATAATCTTATCCTCATTGTGTTTTGTCCGTTGCGGTCTGTTCATCAAGGCTACCGGATTTACAATTTCCTGGAATCCGGAAGGAGACAAAGAAAATACATTTCCGTTCTTGTCGGTTACAGCATGCGGATGAGCAGCCAGTATTTCTGCAGCTTCTGCTTCCGAAGCATATACACCTAATAGTGGAGATATAACAAGCGCACTACCCAGTACAGAACCGAACTCTGAGTTGGCTCCACCCGGAACATAGGTAGACTTACCTCTTGAATAACTCAGGTTGCTGCCAACCGTTACTTTATTCAGGAACGATCTTTCTTTCTGGGCGTTTAATACCTCGTAGCTATTGTTGGAACGGATTGTCCAGCGGTCGTAATTCGATACATTATAGTTACCGCCAATGATGCCTTCCTGGTCGAAATAGCCTAATGACAGATAATAGCTGCCCTTTTCGCTACCGCCGGAGATATTCACCTGGTGGTTCATGATCGGTGCATTGTCATTGAACACCTCATCTTGCCAGTCTGTGCTGGTGATCTGTCCGTTGCGGGCTGCGCTGATCTGATCTTGTGAGTACAGCATAGCGCCACCACCATTCAGGCTCATTTCATTCCGGTAGATCATATACTGCTCGGCATTCAATACGGTTTTCTTTTTCCAGGGATTCTGAAGCCCGTAACTGAAATCATAGGTAATACGGGCTTTGCCTGTTTTCCCGCTCTTTGTGGTAACCAATACTACACCATTGGCAGCACGTGCACCATACACAGCAGCAGAAGCAGCGTCCTTTAAAATCTCTACAGACTCAATATCTGCAGGGTTCAGGTTGCGGATACCTCCGTCTACAGCCATACCGTCTATAATGTATAAAGGGTCGCTGTTGTTTACGGTTCCGATACCACGGATACGTACTTTGGCATCCGTACCGGGCTGTCCCGACAAGGTAGTTACCTGCACACCGGATACCTGTCCTTTCAGTATATTCTCTATACGGTTTGGAGTCAGTTTACCCAAGTCTTCAGCCTTCACACTACTGATAGCAGCTGTTACTACACTTTTCTTTTGCACACCATAACCTACTACTACTACTTCGTCGAGTAATTCGGTATCTTCATGAATAGAAATATTCATTACGCGAGAGGCATCGGCTTTTAGTTCAAGCGGTTTGAAGCCTACGTACGTGATGGATAAGGTACTCCCTGCGGGAGCTGATAACACGAACTGACCATCCATATCGGTCATCGTTCCGTTTGTAGTTCCTTTCACTACAACATTCACACCTGGTAGCGGGAAATTGTCAGATCCCGAAACCACTACACCTTTTATCTGCACATTTTGAGCAACTACAGAAAAGGTTGCACATAATAAGAGAAGGGTTGTAAATAGATTTCTCATGAATTACTAATTTAAGATTGACATATTAATATCTTGCCGCAAATTTAAAGGACCGATACAATTGATAACATAAATTTACCCATTCCCGAATACGTTAAGCAGGGAAAAAGAATACGTCAAAAACTCGTCAAAATTTCAGATTTTGCTAATTATCAATGGATTGGTTAAATGTAAGGTTTACGTCAAAAATCAAGTTCTTCGATTGGATTCCAAAAAATAGTTTTCCAGTTTTGGATTTTGTTATTATTAACAATAACGTCTTCTGCGCTTAATAATTCCTGCATAAGGGTAGGCGTTTCAAAGCAATCTTTGCCTGACAATAGCCCCTGACTGTTCACCACCCGGTGAGCCGGAATGTCTTTGGAGGGACATTCGCCCATGATTCTCCCTATCATACGCGACTGGTTCGGATAGCCTACAGCCTTGGCTATAGCACCATAGCTGGTAGCCCTGCCACGGGGTATCAGCCTCACAATTTCATAAACAGCTTCAGACAAAGATTCTTTCATGCTTCAAAAATAATATTCTATTTGAGAAAAAGTTTCAACCGGATGAGAATAAATTCTCACGCCTAAAAAATATTTGAGAATAAAGACATTTTTTAGATGTTTGTAGCAGTTTGATGTAAAATTGAGTGTTTTTATAGCAAAAAGTTATAGAGTATTAAATTTCTCAATTGTTTTCAAATTTTGTTTTTCTTTGCGGTTCAATAATAAACAAACAAGTGAGAAAACATTTATTGACCCTATCTGTGTTGTTGTGTATTCCGTTGATTCTTTGGGGGCAAGATAAAAAAATCACCATTAGTGGTACAATCAAAGACAAACAAAACGGAGAAGATCTTATTGGTGCAGAAGTAACTATTGCGGGAACCAGAACCGGAGTTGTATCCAATGCCTATGGTCTATATTCACTCAGCCTGCCGAAAGGTACCTACCAACTGGTGTTTTCATACATCGGTTATCAGCAAAAGGAAATGCAAGTTGATCTGTCGGCCGACCAGCGGCTGAATATTGAACTGGAAGCCAGTACACAACAGCTGTCTGAAGTGGTTGTTTCTGCCGAAAGCAGGAATATAAACGTCACCAAGGCAGAGATGAGTGTAGAAAAGCTATCTGCCAAATCTATCAAGAAAGTGCCTGCTTTGATGGGAGAAGTAGACGTTATTAAAGCCATCCAGCTACTGCCCGGAGTACAGTCTACATCCGAAGGCTCTTCCGGATTCAGCGTCCGGGGCGGAGGGCACGACCAGAATCTTATTCTGCTTGACGAGGCGACGGTGTACAGCGCCTCTCACCTGATGGGCTTCTTTTCTGTGTTCAACAACGATGCCATCAAGGATGTCACATTATATAAGGGGGATATACCCGCCTCCTTTGGAGGGCGCCTGTCTTCTTTATTGGATATTCGCAGCAAGGATGGTAACAACCAGCGGTTTAGCGGGACAGGAGGTGTCGGGCTTATCTCAAGCCGACTCACATTGGAAGGACCTTTGGGCTCAAAGGCTTCGGGACTGATATCCGGCCGCCGCACCTATGCAGACCTGTTCCTGAAGCTATCTTCGGACGACAACCTGCGGAAATCGAGCCTTTATTTCTATGATATGAATGCCAAGCTAAACTTCCGGATTGACGATAACAACCGGATCTATCTGGCTGGTTATCTGGGACGAGACAATTTTTCCAATAAGTTTGCGGGAATGGATTTCGGCAACAAAACAGCTACCATCCGCTGGAATCATATCTTCTCGCCCAAACTGTTCTCAAACTTTACGCTAATCGGCAGTTTCTATGACTATTACCTATTAAGTGAGCTCAGCTCGCAACTCAATCAGGACTGGAAATCGAAGATGAATGATTATGGCTTCAAAGCAGACTTTTCATACCTGCCCAATCCGAAAAACAACATAAAGTTTGGTTACAATCTCATTTATCATCACTTTATTCCGGGAGAAGGAGGAGGTATCGGCGAAGAGTCTATAGTAGGCCGCATCAACCTTCCAAAGGAATACGCTATGGAGCATGCCGTGTACCTGACCAACGAAACAACCGTAGGCGAGAAACTGAAACTAAAATACGGTTTGCGCTATACTGCTTTCCAGAACATCGCCAATGGCGAAGAGCTTGATTTTCTGAAAGATTACAAAGTAAGTTACACCAAAACATACAAGAAGGGAACGGTTTATAAACATCAGCAACAGCTGGAACCTCGCTTGGGTGTAACCTACATTATGAATGATATCCACTCGGCAAAGGCCAGCTATTCGCGCACGGCGCAATACATTCAACTGGCTTCAAACTCAGCCTCGGGCTCGCCTCTGGACGTTTGGTTCCAAGCCTCGCAGAACGTAAAACCCCAGCTATGCGACCAGTTTGCACTGGGCTATTTCCGCAATTTTGCGAACAATGAATATGAGGCATCTGCCGAGATTTATTACAAAAACATGAAGGATGTAGTAGATTTCAAAGACCATGCCGAACTGATGGGAAATGAAGACCTGGAGCACGAACTACGCTTCGGAAAAGGCTATGCCTATGGACTGGAGCTGATGCTGCGGAAGAATAGTGGACGCATCAATGGATGGGTGAGTTATACCCTCTCTAAAAGCAGACGGCAGGTGGATGATATTAACAACGGGAAGTGGTATCGCTCGCCTTACGACAAGCCGCATAACATCTCTGTTGTAGCCAATTACGAGCTCTCATCCAAATGGACAATCTCGGGCAACTGGGTATATGCCAGCGGCACGCCTGTTACCTACCCCACCGGTCGTTTCCAGATAGGAGAGTCTTATATCCCGATCTATTCGGGGCGGAATGAATATCGTTATCCGGCTTATCACCGCTTGGATTTGTCAGCTACTTGCCAGCTATCCAAGCCGGGAAAGCGCTTCAAGCATGAGCTGAACTTCTCGCTCTACAATGCCTACGGGAGGAAGAACCCCTGGATGATTACCTTCCAGCAGGAAGATGACCAACCGGATGTGTCGTATGCCGAAATTGTGTATCTCTTTACTTTCATTCCTTCTATTACCTGGAATTTCACCTTTTAAATCCTGTTCATTATGAAACGATATATAGTTAGTTTACTGGCACTTTGCCTGTTCTCGTGCACCGAACGTATTGACATTAATACGGAAGCCTCCGAGCCCCACTTGGTGATTTACGGCTACATTACATCAGACACTACCCGGCACGAGATTCGCATCACCCGTTCGTCGAGCTACTTTGCCACCAGCAGACCGGAAGGAATCAGCCACGCCGACGTACGTATCAGCTCGGGAGACAGTGTATTTGTATTGACAGAAAACCCTTCTGAGGCAGGCTTGTATCAAACGCAAGGGCATGTGTACGGCATAGAGGGAGAAAGCTATACCTTGTCCGTAAGCCTGGACTTTGACGAAGACGGAGCATTTGAAACATACGAAGCTACTTCTTTCCTACCCTATGCTCCGGAGGTAGACTCTATCGACTTTCGCGACTCGGATTTGATTGATAAATTCATAGAAGTATTACTCTGGGGAAGACTGCCGGAGCAGGACGAAAACTACCTGAGTTTTCATATCTACCGAAACGATAAACAACTGACTTCTCATCTGGAAGACTACTTTGTGATAGACGACGAATACCTGGATAAGAAAGAGATTATAGGTATTTCCTGCTTTTACCTGGACCAAGAAGATGAAGAGGAAGACGATATACTAGAAGAAGGAGACTACATCACCGTACGGGTAGACGGCATCACCAAAGAATATGCCACCTTTATAGAGAATGCACAAAGTGAATTATGGGGAAGTGACCCGCTATTCAGCGGTCCACCGGCTAATCTGGAAACGAATATTCAATGCAAAACACAGAATGCCCCGGCTGATATCTCCGGCTTCTTTACGGCTTTCTCCGGAAGAAGAACAAGCCGGGTTTATCATCATCAGTAAAAAGTTCTTACTTAAAGCGTTTGTCTAACTCGTCATCGCCTAATATCAGCAAAATAGGCTTGCCATCAGGCGTATAAGAGGAAGATGGCGATGAGAACAAGGAGGCGATCAGGTGATTAACCTCGTCGGCTGAAAGGGTTTTGCCCGGGCGGATAGCCGCCGCTTTAGCCAATGACAAAGCTATTGCTTCGCATATCTCTTCATGCGCCTTGCAACCGGTCTCAATAGCATGACTGACAGCATCTTTAATTAAAGTAACGGGGTCTGAGCTCTCCATACCTGCCGGCACTCCATTAACGGCATAGCTATTGCTCCCTAAATCGCTCAAATCAAAGCCGATATAATACAAATCGTCTAGAATGAGCGGAAGCATGGCAGCCTCATCGGAGGTAAAGGATACAATCTCGGGGAAGAGTAACTTCTGAGAAGCTCCCTTTTGTTGACTGATATTCTGCAGGTATTGATCGTACAAGATGCGGACATGGGCACGATATTGATCGATCAATGCCAGGCCGGATTTCAGGGAAGTAACGATGTATCTGCCTTTGTATTGATAGTATGCACCCGACAACTCACCGAAAAGGTCTGTTTCCGGCATATCTTGCGTAGATACGGTTTCTATCTCTGTTTCCGGAAAAACATTCGCGGATTCTGTTTCCTTATTGAAGCCCTGATATAAGGAAGCCCAGTCAAATTCTTCCTTCTTATAGGAAGACGATGTCGTTTTAAACGGATTATAATCCGGGTTTATCTGAACTTGGGGAATCTGCAGAGGACGTGTATTTTCCGAAGGATTGTAAGTTGGAATGTCGATTGCGTTTTCCTTATCAAAGTCAATCGTAGGGATCGCATTAGACTTGGCCAGAGCTTCCCGTACTGCCGCCATCAGGATTTGCCAGATCATCTGTTCGTCTTCAAACTTGATCTCGGTTTTCGCCGGATGGATGTTTACATCAATGGCTGAAGGATCCAGTGTGAAATAGATGAAATAGTTCGGCATCTCACCCGTAGGAATCAGTTGCTCATAGGCTTGCATGATAGCCCGGTGGAAATAGGGATGCTTCATAAAGCGCCCATTCACAAAAAAGAATTGCAGAGCCCCCCGCTTCTTTACAGAGTCCGGTGTTCCTACAAAGCCTGAGATTGTAACCATTGAGGTCTGGGCTTCCAGAGAAAGCAGTTTCTGGTTGATCGCTTTCCCGAAAATATTCACAATACGCTGCCGCAAGCCAGACTCTGGCAGGTTAAATATCTCCATATCATTATGATAAAGAGATAGTTCTATATGGTGGTTGACAAGTGCAACACGTTCAAATTCCTGGATAATATGGCGAAACTCCGCTTCATTCGACTTTAAGAACTTACGCCGTGCGGGAACATTGAAAAACAAGTTTTTAACCGAAAAGATACTGCCTTCTACACAGGAGTCGGCGATGGCTTCCTCTACAGTGGAGCCTTGCAGCAATATACGCGTACCCAGCTCTGCACCTTTAAGTCTGGTGCGCAATTCCACATGTGCAACGGCAGCTATAGAAGCCAGCGCTTCTCCACGAAAACCCATGGTATGCAGGGCAAAAAGATCGTCTGCTGAATTAATCTTGGAGGTAGCATGCCTTTCAAAGGCCATTCTGGCGTCTGTTTCCGACATTCCTTTTCCATTGTCTATGACCTGGATCAGGGTTCGTCCCGCATCTTTTATGTTTACCTGAATACAAGTAGCTCCTGCATCTACTGCATTCTCTATTAATTCTTTAACAACAGAAGCCGGACGCTGGATAACTTCTCCTGCGGCAATTTGGTTTGCAATACTATCCGGCAGTAAATGAATTATATCGCTCATTTAAAAAACAAAATCCATAATAATGCAGCCAATACAGCCAGAGCAACAGCCAATTTTACATTCTTGTATTTCCGGCTACGGGTGTCATCCCCCCTCATCTGGCTTTTCTTCAGGTGTGTTGTTCCTTCTATAAACTTACCTTTTATATCGGGCTTATATTCATCAAGGGGGTCATCCAGCACTCCCAGCTCGCGCTTAATTCTGCGCGTACGATCCTCCAGATCCTCCTTACGAGGATCCCAATAAATGGGCTTATGCTCAAATTGACGGGGTTTACGTACACTATAAAATGAGAAAAATGCCATGATTTTATACGTTTAGTAAATACAACTGCTAATGTACGAATTTATTGCTTCTTTTCGGAGCATCTCCGCTTTTTCTTTTCACAACGTTATAAATATCATCTTTGTTTTTGGGGCGCAAATAGTCGAACCAGTAAAAGTCTTTCAGGGTTTTCTGATCGGGGCGCAAATCCGGAATAGGTGTCAGTGTGCCTTCTGCTTCCGGCCATAACTTGAGCTTTTCCAGTTTATTATCTTCCAGCCAAACAGAAAGATAGGCGCTTTTTGTTTCATTCAGCCCAATCTTGGCTCCATCATCCTCCAAGGGGTAATAGATAGACTCCGCATTTCCGCTTACGTCTATTCGGCTTACGGACTTACCATTAAAATAGGCTTTCAGGTCGTTCCCTTTTACCTGGTTATAGTAAGAAGAATCTGCTTCCTGCACGGCAAAGGCAAACTGGATAACATGGGCATAGTCTACTGTACTGTCATTCATGTGAACAACAATGGTATCGCCATATAGCTGATAGGTCTCATTCCATACTACCGGATCGGTGTACAAATACAACACCGAGTCGCGCGTATTGAATTGCATGGAATCACAAACACCCTGTAAGTCTATCCGGTAAAAACGCACTCCATAATAAGCCTTTATCTCACGGAAGGTAGAGTCTACCGTTTCCATCAATAACGTATCGGCATGCAGATATAACGTATCTCCCTGAGAATACTCTAGGAAACGGGCACTATCTGTGGCAAAGGCATACTCTGTCTTTTCATTGTAATAACCGTATTTTCCTTCTAATATGATCATTTGTGCAGTATCTTGCAGGAACATATTGCCAAAGACCTCCGAGAAACCGCTTTCCCGATCATAAACAATCGAATCACCCATCAACAAGCGATCGCCCGACAATACCTGCGAACGATCCAGCAAAAGAGAAACATTTGTTTCCGTATTATACCAGCCACGCGAAGAATGAATCGTACCGCTATCCGACTCGATGACAGAGGGCCCCAGTATTGTGGCTATCTTAGTATTCGTATCGTAATGAAGGGTATCTGAGTATAAGATAAATTGAGGGTTTTCCAGTCGTACGCTATCGTTGAAAATAGCGAGTTTGGTATCCGGAGAATATTGCCCGTAGTATGACGAAAGTTCGTTGTCTTCGTCTACAATCAAACCTCCGTCAAAATAATAGCCGATGTTCGATATCCGGTCGTAATTAAGACTGTCTGTAAAAAGAGTAACCTGATTATTCTCCATCCGGACATTCTCACGCAAACGCGCTAACTGTATATTTCCGTCATAAAACAACCAGTTCCCGTAAATGAACAAGGTATCTCCCTGCTCCATCCGCACATTGCTAAAGGCCTCCAAAGAATTAGAAGCCTCGTAATAGTATGCGCTATCACAATACATGTAGGAACTATCGTGCCGGAAACGAACATCTCCGACCAGAATCTGAGCGTCAGGATTTATATTTTCATCAAAAGACAAGGTTTTTGAATGCTCCAGATAAATCTTCTTTCTGGTGGCAGTACTGTCTTGCATTTGCGCAAAAGCACAAAAGAAAAGCAGGTGAAAAGCGATTAACGAAAATAAAATGCCTGTTTTTCTCATTCTTTGATCCAGCCTGGATACTTAAAGTCACAATTCTTCCATCCATCGCTAATGCGTACATAGGTCGTTTTTTGCTTTTGGATGATCCAGTTTTTGAGTAACTCTTCTCTCTTTTGATCTTCAACCATTGCTTTTAATGCCTGATAGTCATCTGTCATATTCGCTTTGTGAGCGTCTGTTCTGGCTTTCAGTTTTACAATGGCTACTACTTCTTTCTGCTTGCTAGTCAGCATGGTGAATGGTTTTGACATTTCACCTATCTGCATATTATAGATGATCTTACCGATTTCCTGTGGCAACTCCTGCATTTCAAATTTAGGCGTACCAAAGTTGTTTCCTTCATAATTTTGATTGATCATCAAACCCTTATTGTTACGGGTATCTTTGTCGTATGATACAAACGTAGCAGCTTCTTCAAAACTAAATTTATTAGCCTGCAGGTCATTATACAGAGAATCCAAACGAGTAGTCGCTTCTACGATTTCCCGCTCTGATACCTTCGGACGCAGCAAGATATGTCGGCAATTGATACGGTCTCCCCGCTTTTCGATAAGCTGGATAATATGAAATCCATATTCCGTTTCTACAATATTAGATACGCGCTTCGGGTCGTTGAGATTGAAGGCTACGTTGGCAAATTCGGGCAACAGGTTTGTTTTCCCCATAAAACCAAGCTCTCCCCCTCTTTTTGCAGACTCTACATCTTCCGAATACAAACGCGCCAAGGTAGAGAATTCCATCTTACCACTTGTAATCTGTTCTGTGAAATCACGTAAGCGGGCTTTGATAGCATCTGTCTCTTCAAATGGGATCTTAGGCTCAAGCGTTACGATTTGCACTTCCACTGTTGTAGGGATATTGGGTAAACTATCCTTTGGTATTTGATTGTAGAATTTCCGGACATCTGCAGGAGTTAGCTTTATATTTTCCACCAATGTCCGCTGCATTTGCTGGACAATTTGCTGTTCTCTTACCATCTCCTTCCGTTCTTCCTTGATCTGAGAATATTTTTTGTTGAAATATTCTTCCATTTTCTCCTTAGAGCCTATCTGGTTCATGGCAAAGTTCATCCATTGATCCACATTCTGAAGAACCTGTGTTTCACTTACGTCTACACTGTCTATCTTAGCCTGGTTCAGATAGAGCTTTTGCACAGCCATCTCTTCCGGTATTACACAATAGGGATCTCCATCCATACGTACCCCTTCATTTTGCATATACAAACGTTGTGATTCAATATCAGAGCGCAAAATAGCATCATCTCCTACCACCCACACTATTTCATCAATCACGTTTTCCTGAGCATTCAAGCTTAGGAGGCAACAGGCAAGAAAAAATACAGTAAAAATCTTTTTCATCATTTATACTCTTTTATTGTTGAGCATTTATGGCTCATTGTTAAAAACAACGTCGCCATTCTTTATCGCATCATTATACAATTCGTTTTCGAAGTTTTTCAAAAATTCCATTTTCCGCTGATTAATCAGCATTTCCATGATTTGAGACTCTGCATATTCGTAAGGAGCTACATTTCCGGCAGGTATATACTCTTTAATGTTCAACAAATAACAAAAACTACTATCCGACACTTCAATCGTTTTATTATTCTTGAGAAAAGTGTTGGCATCCGGTATCCGGACAGGTATATTATCCATTACTTCGTCAAAGTCAATCCATCTGTCGTAAAAGTAGTCATAAATATTGGCATTCTGTATACTATATTTCTCAATTTTCTCTAACGATTCTTCCGAGCTGGACTTGTACCATTCTTTCACCTCCAACAATCCGGGAGCATTTGCAGGAACTTTCAGGAAAAGTCCTTTGATCAGCCCTTTGTCCAGAGTAAACTTTTTTTGATTTTCCTCGTAATAATTTAACTTATCACTTTCTCTGATATTGGAAGAGAGACGCTCTTTTATCAGTCGTTCCTGGTAACGGTTACGATAAAGCGAATGACGATAATCCTCTACCAGCTGTTCGATATCGTCTTTTTCATCCCGTAAATTACGCAAAGCGATTTCATAGACTAAGGCGTCTTTTACCCATTTTTTTACATAGCTTTCTGCCATTAGCAGACTATCCGAAGAGGAAGTTCCGCGCGGAATCATGTTAAGCACTTCCGAGCGGTAAAGTGCCCGATCTTTTACACTGACAAGTATGTCTGCTTCACTGATTGTTTGCGTTCTTTTGCAAGCAAAACACCATAGCAGAATAAATCCCGTTAAAAAGATGAAGGCCTTACTTCGCATCTTTATTTTTTGATTATCATTTTCTTGAGCACTTTCTGGTTGATCTTAACCGGATATTTCTTATTTAGCTCTGCAATCCACTTCTTTTCAATAGCTTCTTGTTGCTCCAACGGCTGACTCCATACTTTCTGATTGCTTATTTCAAACAACAACATTCCGTCTTTGTACTCTTGCATCAGATAGGGTATTTCGGGATGTCTTACATCCATATTCTCACGTTCAAGGCCTGTTACGATGTCTCGCACAAAAAGATCATAGATTTCCTGCATGAAATCACAGGCATATGTTTTTGTTGAATAGGGATAACGGTTCATATAATAAGCCAGTTCTGATTGAGGGAAGTCTATTCCGTTTATAACAACCAGTGTTTTCTTCATATCCACTGCCTTATCAAAGAACTCATTACTGCTCGGGAAGTGCTCTCCGGCTAGTTTTTCAAGTTCGGCATAGGCTTCCGGATAAAATGTACAGTTATACTCTTTCTTTAAGCGCTCATCAAATCCCTTGAACAAATCAAAGTTATGTTCGTCACGCTTCATGGAAGCTATCAGATCTTCCTTCTCTGATTCAAAAGTAGGCTTCGGAACCCGTTCGATCAATCTAAGAATATGATATCCGTATTCTGTAAGGAATGGCTTGGATATATCACCCGGATTTTGAAGAGAAAATGCAATATCCTCGATTTCCTTTATCAATTCTCCCGGTCTGATAGGAGGTAATGCCCCGTCTCCTGCATTTTCATCGGACGTATATTCTTCTACCAGTTTGCCAAAATCTTCACCCGAGATAGCTTTCTGATATACTTCTTCTGCTATTTTCAGGGCTTCTTCTTTTGTTCGCGTCACCGAATCCTTCTCAAAGCCAATACGAATATTCGCTACTCGTATTAATCCCGGAAATTCCTTTTTGCTTTTCAGATAAATCAGATGAAAACCATCTGAACTACGTATAGGCAAAGATACTTCGCCCACCTTCATAGTATAGGCTTTTTCTTCAAATATTTTGGCTTTTTGGAAAGGAAGAAAACAAGGGATATACTCATAGGCAACAGGTACACAGTCGTCGTTATCATGCGCGTGTGCATGGCCGTGATCATGCCCATGGGCATGATGGCTTAAGTGATGCCTGTAGGCGCTGTACATTTCCGTACCTACCTTATCAAAATCTTCTCCTTTCTTTATACGGTTATACGCCTCCATTGCTTGTTCATAGACGGCTACTGTATCCTTGGCTAAGTGCTGACCCTGAACAGGAAACAATATCTGACTTATTTCCAGGTAGTTTTTTGCCCGGTCATAGATAACACGTGCAGCATCTTCCTCTGCTTGCTTATCATACAGATAACTCATCTTCAGTTGAGAGGTATAATCTTCCAACTCTTGTTTAAAAGCAGAAGTTTGATCTAATTGCTCACTTTCAGCGTCTGCTACTTTCAGCTTGAAATTCTTGAATAGTTCAATGTATTCTTTCAGGGATTTTTCCGATGTAAAATCCACTTCATTGTTCTTTTTGGCGATAAACTCAAATTCAGACAGGGGTACTTGTTTCCCTGCTACAGTCATTATCACTGAATCATCAGGGATTTGAGCGCTTCCCATAAAGGAAACAAGAACGAATGATATTATCAGTATCTTCCTCATAAAGAATTGTTTCTCCATATTATAATCACTATACATTACAAAACATTAATATATAGAACGTAAAATCACGCGAAAAATTATCTGACAGGTGATTGTTTTAAACTTTTTAATATTCTATAATCTATAAAATGAACAATCAAGATCGTTAATTAGCCATTTCCGACAGGAATTTGATACGTACCAAACGTATCTCTTCCTCTGTATAATCACTTCCGAGCTCCTCTATGGCATCTTCCAAATCGTCGGTTTCCGAATCTTTGAAATATTCATAGATGTCCTCTATGTGATCTTCGTCCATTACATCATTCAGGAAATAGTCGATATTAATACGAGTTCCGGAATAAACAATCGCTTCTATTTCGTCCAACAACTCTGTAAACTCAAGCCCTTTAGTCAGAGCAATATCATCCAATGCCACTTTCCGGTCTATACTTTGAACAATAGACACTTTCAGTTTAGATTTATTGGCTACCGTGCGAACACGTAAATCTTCCGGACGTTCAATCTCGTTTTCTTCCACATGCTTACGGATAAGCGCTACAAACTCCTGCCCGTAACGTTTAGCCTTTCCTGCTCCTACTCCCGGGATATTCTGCAGTTCGTCCAGCGTAATAGGATAGGTAGTTGCCATAGCCTCCAGCGAAGGATCCTGGAAGATCACAAAAGGAGGCACTTCCAGGCGCTTGGAAAGCTTCTTGCGTAAATCCTTCATCATAGAATACAACACCGGGTCTACAGCACATGTTGCACCTCCGCGAACCGGCACATCTTCTTCCTCCTCCTCAAATTCATTGTCTTTTATGATCTTGAAAGATTCGGGTTTTTCGATAAACGCTCTTCCTTTTTCCGTGATTTTGAGTAAACCGTAATTTTCTATATCCTTGGTCAGGTAGCCGGCAATAAGAGCTTGCCGGATAACGGCATTCCATGTTTTTTCGTCTTCATCTTGCCCGCTTCCGAAAACTTCCAGTTCATTGTGTTTATATGATTGTATTTCTGACGTTTCGTTGCCCAGCAACATATTGACAATATATTCTGCTTTGAATTTTTCTTTTAATGCACTGATAACTTCCAGTACGGCACTTAACAAATCTTTCGCTTCCACTTGTTTTTTAGGGTTCAAACAATTATCACAATTTCCACAGTTTTCTTCTGTGTATTCTTCTCCGAAATAATGAAGCAATACTTTTCTGCGACAAACAGCCGTTTCTGAATAAGCGGCCGTTTCCAGTAACAGTTGCTTCCCGATTTCCTGCTCGGCAACAGGTTTTCCTTGCATAAATTTTTCCAGCTTCTGAAGGTCTTTATAGGCATAAAAAGCCACACATTGACCTTCTCCTCCATCCCGTCCGGCTCTTCCGGTTTCCTGATAGTAACCTTCCAGACTTTTAGGTATGTCATAATGAATCACATACCGAACATCCGGCTTGTCAATTCCCATACCAAAGGCAATGGTAGCGACTATCACATCCGCCTCTTCCATAAGAAAGGCATCCTGGTTGGCAGAACGCTGCTGTGAGTCCATCCCGGCATGATAAGACAGGGCCTTGATTCCATTTGTTTTCAGTATTTCCGCAAATTCCTCCACTTTTTTCCGGCTCAGGCAATAAACAATGCCCGATTTTCCATCATTTGCTTTGATATACTTGATTATTTCACGGTCAATATCTGTCCCTTTCGGCCGGATCTCATAGTATAAGTTTGATCGGTTAAAAGACGACTTAAACACCTTTGCATCAATCATCCCCAGATTCTTCTGTATGTCATGTTGCACTTTGGGGGTGGCAGTGGCAGTCAATGCAATAAGCGGTCTTTTCCCTATCTCATTGATAATGGGGCGTATTCTACGATATTCCGGACGAAAATCATGTCCCCATTCCGAAATACAATGCGCTTCATCTACGGCATAAAATGATATGTTGATTTGCTGAAGGAATTCCACATTTTCTTCTTTGGTTAAAGACTCCGGAGCCACATACAAAAGCTTTGTACGACCGCTCAAAAGGTCTTCTTTCACCTGGTCGATAGCGGCCTTATTCAAAGAAGAATTCATAAAATGGGCAATTCCGTCTTCTTCACTGAAATTCCTCATGGCGTCTACCTGGTTCTTCATTAAAGCTATCAATGGAGATATAACAATCGCCGTACCTTCCATCAAAAGAGAAGGTAATTGATAACATAATGATTTGCCGCCTCCGGTAGGCATTAACACAAAGGTATCATTTCCAGCCAATACATTTTCTATAATGACTTTCTGTGTTCCTTTAAATGTGTCAAATCCAAAATGTGTTTTTAGTTTTTCAGTTAGATTATCCTTTTTTACCATAAAAAAAATTTAAGCACATTACACCTACGCAATCAACAGGCGATTTCTATCCGATTTCTCAAATTTATCTTTTGCGTATGCTAACGTAACATGAAGCGCCTTTTTATTTTGTGATGGCATACAATACATGTCATCCATCATTATAGCTTCTACTATAGAGCGCAAACCACGGGCTCCCAATTTGAATTCTAAGGCTTTGTCGACGATAAACTCGTATACGTCTTCATCAAACGACAACTTGATACCGTCCATATCAAACAGTTTTTGATATTGCTTGACTATTGAATTTTTAGGCTCGGTCAGAATATTTCTCAGGGTCGCCCTGTCAAGCGGGTTCAGATAAGTAAGTATAGGCAAACGACCTATAATCTCAGGAATCAGCCCAAACGCTTTCAAATCTGTCGGAGTGATATATTGCAACAGATTATTCCTGTCTACCTGGCTGGTTTCTTTGTTGGCAGCAAAGCCTACTACACGTGTATTCAGGCGTTGGGCTATTTTCTTTTCTATCCCGTCAAACGCGCCGCCACATATAAACAGAATATTCTTAGTATCTACCGCAATCATCTTCTGCTCAGGATGTTTTCTGCCTCCTTGAGGAGGTACATTGACGATAGAGCCTTCCAGCAATTTCAGTAAGCCTTGTTGCACACCTTCTCCACTTACGTCACGGGTAATGGAAGGATTGTCGCTTTTGCGTGCGATTTTATCAATTTCGTCGATAAATACAATGCCTCGTTGCGCTGCATCCACATCATAGTCTGCGGCTTGCAGCAAGCGAGTCAAAATACTTTCGATATCTTCTCCTACGTAGCCGGCTTCGGTTAAAACGGTAGCATCTACTATTGAAAAGGGCACCTGCAACAGCTTAGCTATTGTACGCGCCAATAACGTTTTTCCGGTACCTGTTGCACCTACCATGATAATGTTCGACTTTTCAATCTCTACATCATCGGATGTAACTCGTTGCAATAATCGCTTGTAATGATTATAAACAGATACAGACAAATAGCGTTTGGCATCGTCTTGCCCGATCACATACTGATCCAGAAACGTTTTTATATCTTCCGGCTTAGGGAGTTCTTTCTGGTTCAGCCCAAAAGAACTCTTTATCGTCGGAGTTTGTTCTTTTACTATTTCATATGCCTGTTGAGCACAATCATCACATATAGCGCCCGAGATGCCATTGATAAGCATATTGACATCCCGGCTGTTTCTTCCGCAAAACGTACACGTATCGTCTGTTTTGGCCATAAACTAGTTAGTTCTTTTCGGTTATTTACGAGTTAAAATTTCGTCTATCATGCCATATTCCTTTGCTTCGGAAGCTGTCATCCAATAATCGCGGTCGCCATCTTTTTCTATCTTTTCGTATGGCTGTCCGGAGTGGTCGGCTATAATAGTATATAACTCTTTCTTCATTTTAATAATCTCGCGAGCCACGATTTCGATATCCGAAGCCTGGCCTTGTGTTCCACCCATCGGTTGATGAATCATAACACGTGAATGGGGCAAAGCAAAACGTTTGCCTTTCGTCCCTGCTACCAGTAATACAGATGCCATAGAGGCAGCCATACCGGTACAAATAGTGGAAACATCACAGGATATATACTGCATAGTGTCGTATATGCCATAGCCCGAATACACTACTCCACCCGGTGAATTGATATAGATTGATATATCTTTTCCGGGATCGCTTGTATCCAAATATAATAACTGAGCCTGTATCACATTAGCGGTATAATCATTCACATCCGTGCCAAGGAATATGATACGATCCATCATTAAACGTGAAAACACATCCATTTGTGCCACATTCAACTGACGTTCTTCTATAATTGTTGGTGAAATATAACTACTGGTAATGTTCATGTAACTATCCAGTGTATTACTGTTCATCCTCAAATGCTTTGTTGCATATTTTTTAAAGTCTTCCATTGTCAACTCCTTCTTAATATAAATAAATTTCAAAAAGCGCAAAAAAAAGGATTTCTCCCCCCCTTTTTTTAAAACGGATAACAAAGTTATAAATAAATTTCTGAAAGAAACAAGTAATTTGTTATACGCTATCGCTTTTTTTGGAGAGAAATCCTTTTTCGCTGTAATGCAGCTAATTAATCAGCTGTTAATTATTCTTCGAAAAGTTTATTAAATTCATCTACCGAAACTTCTTTTGTTTCCAGTTTAACTTTTCCTTTTAACCAGGCAGACAGCTTATCCTCTATGGCTTTGTCGATTACGCTCTGTAGAGATTGTTTGTTTTTCAACATATCCTTAGCGTAATTGTCCAGCAGATCATCCGGAACGGTGTACATACCATATTGTGCAAACTGAGCTTTCGCTATGCGTCTGGCATAAATATCGATGTCTGTATTTTCTATTTTGATGTCGTTTTTCTTGACAAGGCTTTCTTTTGCCAAGTGATATTTCAGGTCTTCAACTATTTGCGGATATTCTGCGTCTACCTGTTCCTCGGTTTTATTTTCATCAGAAGCCAGCAACCAACGTTTCAGTAAGTTGTCGGCAAAAGCTACATCGCCAGCCTTTTTAAGAAATAGCTTACGAGTATCCAACTGGAATTTGTAATCACTTTGCGGAGTGAATTGCTCAACAACCGAATCTTTCACTTTACTTCTGAAGTCTTCTTCCGTAGTTACAATGCCGTCTCCAAATACTTTATCAAACAGTTCCTGGTTTATTTCAGCCAGTTTATGACGGGTTACTTCTGTTATTTCAAAGCTAAAGTCGCTCTTAATATTAGGCACTTCTGATTTTTCCACTTTCAGGAAAGAAGCGATTTCCGCCTCAGCACCTTCATAGGCTTTAGCCGGATTAAAGACAATTGCCGAGCCTTTTTTCGCACCTACGAATTTACTCTTTTCGTCGGCTTCTTTCAGATACATCGGCATCAGAAGAGCATCGTCCAATGCGATACCACCTTCTTTCGGTGCGCCGTTCTCCAATTCCGTAACCTTTCCTTTCACCAAATCTTTTTCTTCTACAGGCTCATCGGTATCGTCATATGTTCCGAAATTAGCACAATAGGATTCGATTTGCTTATTGACCATATCTTCATCTACTATCACCTGATAATAGTTCATTTTATCTCTCTTGGTCAGATCTATATCTATTTCCGGAGCAAACGCTATATCGAAATGAAAATTAAAATCTTCTTCATCATCGAAATCAAGGTATTGATGCTCGGCTTCGTTGGGTAATGGTTCTCCTAAGATATTCAGGTTATTTTCCCGTATATAATTGTACAGACTTTCGGATACTAATTTGTTCACCTCTTCGATGAGAACATTTTTTCCGTACATTTTCTTAATCATTCCCATGGGTACCATTCCTTTACGGAAGCCAGGGACATTTGCCTTTTGGCGAAAACTGCGTAAACTTTTTTCTACCTTGTCTGCATAATCTGCCTTTACCACTTCTATTTTAAGGACTCCACTTACGGCATCCTCGTTGTTCTTGAGCGAGATATTCATTCCGGATGTTTATTAATTATTTATCTTGTTTAGAAATCAGGGTGCAAAATTAGAGTTAATCTTTTAATATCACAAATAGTTGAGTTAAAAAACTTCTAACTATCTTTGGGCAGAAGATATTAATAACTATAAGAGTATAATGAAATTAAAAGGTGTTTATGCAAGTAAGCCGGCCATATTCCAGTTATTCCTGCTACTGGCTTTGGTCTTACTTGGTTCTATACTGTCAGCTATCACAGGCGTTGCCTTATCCGGTAACCTGAGTGGATATACGCAAAATCCCAACACCTTACGATGGGTGCAATTTTTTTCTGCTATTTTTACATTTCTACTCCCTTCTTTAGGCGTAGCCTGGATGTGTAGCCACCGGCCGGAAAGATATCTTTCGATAAGGCATTTTCCCAACCTTAAAATCCTGTTGCTCACGTTTGCCAGCATGTTGCTGGTCTCTCCCACTATTACATTGGCCGGCTTACTGAACCAGTCTATTAAGTTGCCCGCTTTTCTGGGGCCCTTGGAGCAGTGGATGAAAGAGATGGAAACTGCCGCCGAAGCACTAACGGAATTAATCATGGCCGGAGAAGGTTGGGTTACCCTTCTTTTTAATCTTGTTGTAATAGCTGTAATAGCCGGTGTAACAGAAGAGTTTTTCTTCCGTGGGGCGGTGCAACGCATTGTAGGGAGATGGGTTGCAAACCATCATGCGGTGATCTGGATTGTTGCATTTTTTTTCAGTGCCATACATCTGCAGTTTTACGGATTCATTCCCCGCATGTTGCTGGGAGCCTACTTCGGATACCTTTTATATTGGAGTAAAAATATATGGATTCCGGTCTTTGCTCATTTCGTCAATAATGCCGTTGCTGTCATCGGAATGTCCAACAGCCGCCTGAAAGAGAGTGAATACATCTCAGGTGAAATACCCGAAGGAGGGATATTTCCTTTTGCTATTTCTGCACTTATTACTTTGGGTTTGTTCTACCTCTGTATAAATCAATTATACAAAAGCTTCAAAAAAGATTAGAAATTCTTTTTCCGTAGTTCGAAGTCTTTTCCTAAATATTTTTCGCGTACGATTTCATTGGCCGCCAGTTCTTCGGCTGTTCCCTGAAACAGTACTTTACCTTCAAATAAGAGATAAGCCCGGTCGGTAATACTCAGTGTTTCATACACATTATGGTCGGTAATCAAGATACCGATGTTTTTATGCTTCAGCCGGGCCACGATGGTTTGAATATCCTGTACGGCTATAGGGTCTACCCCGGCAAAGGGTTCGTCAAGCATGATAAACTTGGGGTCAATGGCCAGACAGCGGGCAATTTCCGCACGTCTGCGTTCACCTCCCGACAGCCTGTCTCCCAGATTTTTGCGAACCTTTCCCAATCCGAACTCGGCAATCAGGCTTTCCAGCTTTTCCTTCTGGTACTCTTCCGGTTGGTTGGTCATCTCAAGTACGGCACGGATGTTGTCTTCGACCGTCATCTTACGGAAGATAGAAGCCTCCTGCGCCAGATAGCCGATTCCGCTACGCGCCCGCTTGTAAACAGGGAACTTGGTTATTTCCATATCGTTCAGGAAGATCTTTCCCTGATTAGGTGTAACCAAGCCCACCGTCATATAGAAGGTTGTTGTTTTTCCCGCACCATTCGGACCAAGCAAACCTACAATCTCTCCTTGTTCCACGTGAATGGAAACATTGTTTACCACCGTACGTGTCTTATATTTCTTTACCAAATCCTCCGTCCGGAGAATCATTTGTTGTTCGTCAGCCATAATCCTGAGATTTGCTGCAAAGAAACGGATTTATTTCTTTTTAGACAACGGAATGGCTACAAATCTGTCTAGTGCATACTTGCCGGGGCCTATAATATACATCAGGACAAATACCACCAAATAGATAAAAGCAAGTTCTTTTTGCCCGAAAGGATCATTTTGATGTATAACAAAGAAAGCTACACACATAGTAAAGATCATCGGAATCAAGGCCAGACGATACAAAGCACCGAAAATAAAGCCCAACGAACAAGCTACTTCTCCAAGTATGGCTAAGACCAAGGATACTTCACTTCCTACACCCAGCGGATCGGGGAAGCCACCTGATAGGGCCTCAAAGTTGTTGAACTTCTGGATGCCATGCGTTAGTAGAAGCACACCAAAAAGCAAGCGAATAGCCAGCAGAAATAAGGAAACGTTTGTGTTATCCGGCTTTACCGGAAATAAGAATTTGAGAATTGCATTCATTTTATCAGTTTTTTATTGATTATCTACTTTATATAACCGGAAACTTTCCACAAAGGTTCTGTAATAAAAGTATATCGAGCCAACGACTAAAAGTTTCACCTAGGTGATCTTAAAGGATCACCACGATGATACCTAAAGATCACCGCAATGATACTTGAAGATCACTCGGGTGAAACTTTGAGTTTCACGCTTTGAAAAATAGTGAAACTTGTATTTGTCGGATTCTCAACTCTTTTCTTTTTTATTTGTTATATGAATATAAATCCAAAAGATGTAACAGATTATGATTATAAAACACTTTACAGACAATGATTTATATAAGTTTTCGGTTATGCTGGCCATCCAGCGCTTGTATCCGTGGGCTTATGTAAGGTATGAGTTTATGAACCGGGGCGGAACCTTATTTCCGAAAGGATTTGCCGAGCGTCTGAGGGAAGAGGTAAAAGCCCTCTCCTCCCTCCGGATGACAAAGGAGGAAAAAGCATATATCAGCAAACGGTGTTATTTTTTCGACCCGGTTTTTATCGATTTCCTCGAAGGTTACAGGTATAATCCGGACGAGGTACACATCACGCAAGATGAAGAAGGGCACCTGGAAGTAATGGTAGAAGGCTACTGGTATCGCACGGTTTTGTGGGAAGTGCCGCTCATGGCCATTATTTCGGAACTGTACTTTCAAATGATGGGTGTAAGTCCGCAGGATGCAGAGAAGAAGGCTGTAGACAAAGCCTTACAGCTGAAAGAATTGAATGCTGATTTTTCAGATTTCGGTACCCGCCGCCGCTTCTCCTATGATGTACACGACAAGGTGATTTCCAGCTTTAAAGCACACGGAGGGGCACAATTCAAAGGTACCAGCAATATCTATCTGGCAATGAAGTACGACACAACGCCTATCGGCACCATGCCTCACGAATGGTTTATGTATCATGGTGCGCTGTTTGGCTACCGGATTGCCAATATGAAAGCCTTGGAGGCTTGGGTGGATGTCTATCAGGGCAGCCTGGGTATAACGCTGACAGACACCTATACAACAGATGCTTTCTATCAGTCTTTCAGTCTGAAACAGGCCAAATTGTTCGATGGTGTCCGTTGGGATAGTGGAGATCCTTTATCTTTTACAGACAAAACGATCCGCTTCTACGAAGAGATGCGGATTGATCCCCTTTCCAAGACGATTGTTTACAGCGACTCGCTAAACCTGGAGCGGGTAAAGGAGATCAAGCAGTACGTAAACGGGCGTATCCATGATGCCTATGGGATAGGCACTTACTTCACCAACGATGTAGGAGCCTCACCGCTGAATATGGTAATCAAACTAACAGAAGTAAAGCAGGATATGAACCATCACTTCCGGCATGCCGTCAAACTTTCGGATACTCCCGGAAAGCATACCGGCAACCTGAAAGAGATTAAGCTCTGCAAACAGACACTGTCTATTGATTAGCCCGCACATGGCTACCTATCAGCCTCTTGAAAAGGAATGTCTGCATAATACCGCGCATGGCCAGGTAACAGAGAAAGGCCAGCCAAAGAGCATCATTCCCCAAGATGGGTGAGAGGATCTGATAGATAAGAAAGAAGAGGGCTACAGCTACAAACATGGAGTTACGCATCTGCCGGGAGGCCGTCATCCCAATAAAGATTCCGTCCCACAGGAAAGCGGCAAAACCGGCAATGGGAAACAGCAAAGCCCATACCTGAAACTCCCTGGAGGCTTGTATGATGGCTTCTTTGTCAGTCAGTATACGCAGAATGTTGTCAGTAAACAAGGCATAAACGAGCGTAAAGAGGGAAACTAAGGCTATCCCCCACAAAAAGAGGCGTTTGATAAGCCGAAGCAAGGTGTTGTAATCCTTTGCTCCATAGTAACGGCCAGCAAGTGCCTCGGCGGCATAGGCAAAACCATCCATCATATAAGAGAAAAGGATGAACAGCTGCATCAGTAAACTATTTACAGCCAACACGGTATCACCTGCTTTGGCCGAAGCCGAAGTGAAGTATGTAGTCACCAATACCAGAGCGAAACTGCGTAAGAAAATATCACTATTCACCTTGAAGAATGGTTTAAACGAGCTTAGATTCTTTATAAACTGGGTTGAAACAAATACCTTCAGGTGATGATACTTTTTATTCCAGATAAGCAAGGTAAGGCAAAAAGCGATAAACTGAGCGGCTGCAGAGCCCAAAGCAACACCTCTTAGCTGCATATCGAAGCCAAAGACAAACAAGAAGCTCAAGCCAATATTAATCACGTTTGTTGCAATGGATACAAACATCGGCGTCTTGGCATCCTGCATACCGATAAACCAACCGGTCATCGTGTACATCCCCAATACAAAGGGGGCGGCCCACACGTATATGTAGAAATAAGTACTGGCGTACAACTGCGTTTCCGGACTTGCCTGAATAAAGAAGAAAGCCAAGCGCAAAATGAAGTACTGGAGCAGAATAATAATAAGCCCTGCAACAAAAGCTACCAGCAGGGAACGGAGCAAGACAAGAACGGTTTCCTGCTCATCGCCTTTGCCGTAGGCCTGAGCCGTAAAACCGCTGGTTCCCATCCGTAAGAAAGAGAAGTTCCAATATATAAAATTAAAGATAATGGCAGCTACGGCAATGGCCCCGATATAGAGTTCAGATTCCAGGTGTCCGGCGATGGCTGTATCTACCATCCCCAAAAGGGGAACCGTAATATTGGTAATAATGTTAGGTATAGCAAGGTTTAGAATTTTCCGGTCAATCATTATAGCTTTGTATTGGAAATATACTACATTTGTTTTTTGAATGCAAAACAATAACAATCGTAAACAAATCGCAAGTATTTTTTGTTTTAATAACGTATTTAATAATTAATTTAATCGTAAAGAAAAAGATGGAAAAGACAGTAATTAAGAAAACAGTTTTGGTATGTTTGTGTAGCTTATTTGCAGTTTGCTTTTTAGGCTCATGTAAACCCAGTGACGCTAAATTGCAACAACAGGTAGAAACCGTATTGACAGCCGCTTATCCTACCGTTTCAGCAGTAGTAAAAGATGGCGTAGTAACCCTGACAGGTGCCGTAGAATCAGACGAGATCAAAGCAGGAGCCGAGGCTGTTGCGAAAGCCGTTAAGGACATCAAATCGGTAGCTAACAACATTACCGTAACGCCTCCTGTGGTGAAAATCAATCCGGATGTTGAGATTTCTCAACTTATTTCAACCGCCCTTTCGGCTGCCGGTTTTGCTGGCATTAATGTAGCGGTACAGGAAGGCGAAGTAACCCTGACAGGCGATGTGAAACGTGCAGATCTTCAGAAGGTAATGCAAGTTGCCAACGAATCTAACCCTAAGAAAGTTATTAACCAACTAACAATTAAGTAATGAGTTTAACAGAAAAATATCAAAAACTTATTGATTTTGCAGAGGCCAAAGGTGTGCAGAATCTAAGCGTTGTTGAACAAAATAGCGTACTGTACGTAACCGGCGAAGCAACTGCTATGGTGAAAGACCAGCTCTGGAAGATTTACGACGAGATAGATCCCGATATGCGTGCTGCAGATATGGTATTGAAAATAGAAGTTGTAGAAGGAGGAGAGGAAATTTATGAAATAAAGAAGGGTGACAACCTGAGCAAAATTGCGAAGAAATACCCAGGAATGACTTGGCAGAAAATATATGAAGCCAACAAAGATCAGATTAAAGATCCGAACCTGATCCATCCCGGACAGAAGATTATCATCCCTCTTTAATTCGGTATAAAGAATGTATTAAAATCGCTTGTTGATATATCAGCAAGCGATTTTTTTTACCTTTGCCGTTCTAACACTCCAAAACGATGGTAAAACGGTTTGATTTTTTAGTTATTGGTTCCGGAATCGCAGGGATGAGTTTTGCGCTGAAAGTAGCAAGCAAAGGGAAAGTAGCTCTGATTGCCAAAACAAATCTGAAAGAAGCTAACACCTATTTTGCACAAGGTGGGATTGCTTCGGTAACCAATCTGATTACTGATAACTTTGAGAAGCACATAGAAGATACCCTGATTGCCGGCGACTGGCTGAGCAACCGCGACGCAGTAGAGAAAGTAGTACGGAATGCTCCCGAACAGATCATGGAACTGATCAGCTGGGGCGTAGATTTCGACAAAGACGAGACGGGTAACTTCGACCTGCACAAGGAAGGCGGGCATTCCGAGTTCCGCATCCTGCATCATAAAGATTCTACCGGTGCCGAAATTCAAGACAGCCTGATACAAGCGATTGAAAGGCATCCCAATATTTCAGTCTTCGAAAATCATTTTGCTATCGAGATACTCACACAGCATCACCTGGGCGTAACAGTTACCCGCCAGACACCTGATATCGAATGCTTCGGAGCATATGTCATGGACTTGGAAACAGGACAAATCAACACGTTTTTATCCAAAGTAACACTGATGGCTACCGGAGGCGCAGGAGCCGTGTACCAGACAACCACCAATCCGTTGGTGGCAACAGGCGATGGCATCGCCATGGTGTATCGCGCAAAGGGTACGGTAAAGGATATGGAGTTTGTGCAATTCCACCCAACGGCCTTGTATCATCCGGGTGACCGTCCGTCATTCCTCATCACAGAAGCCATGCGCGGATACGGCGCCGTATTACGCACCCTCGACGGAGAGGAATTCATGCACAAGTATGACAAACGCCTCTCCCTGGCGCCCCGTGACATCGTAGCCCGCGCGATTGACAACGAAATGAAACTCAGAGGAGACGATCATGTCTACCTCGACGTTACCCATAAAGACGCAGAAAAGACAAAAGAACATTTCCCCAACATCTACAAAAAATGCCTTGAGATAGGCATTGATATTACAAAGGATTACATTCCGGTAGCTCCGGCAGCCCACTATCTGTGCGGGGGGATTCTGGTGGATCTGGACGCGCGCTCGTCTATCAATCGCCTATATGCCGTAGGCGAATGCTCATGCACAGGTTTGCATGGTGGCAATCGACTGGCTTCCAACTCACTTATCGAGGCTGTCGTATATGCCGACGCTGCGGCCAAACACAGTATTCCGCTAATCAACTCTCTGACGTATCAGGAGGACATTCCCGAATGGAACGACGCCGGCGTGCAGGCCTCCGAGGAAATGGTTCTGGTTACCCAAACCGCCAAAGAAGTAGGACAGATCATGAGCACGTATGTGGGGATCGTACGCTCCGACCTCCGGCTGGAACGCGCCTGGAAGCGGCTGGATATCTGCTACGAAGAAACAGAAGACCTATTCAAGAAGTCTGTAGCTTCCAAAGACATTTGCGAATTACGTAACATGATCAACGTAGGCTACCTCATCATGCGCCAGGCCATCGACCGCAAAGAAAGCCGTGGGCTGCATTATACGCTGGATTATCCTTCCGGTTTATAAAAGTCGTTTATTTTCTTTACTCTTGAGCTGTGGGTGTAGGCATCGTGGCAATAGATGATGGATTGTTTGTCACGGGCAGCTTCTTCCAACAAGCGGAGCTTTTCATGGTATGAGGTGACGGGAAAGGTGTCATAGGCTGAGATCCAGTCGGGAGAAACACTGGCTGCCAGAGGGATCACATCTCCGGCAAAGACAACAGTTTGTTCAGGCGTCCGGATATACGGAACGATTTGTCCGGGCGTATGTCCGTCGTACAGGCGGAGGGAGATATCGGGACTGAGGCTGACATCTTCGGCTACTAAGCGGAGTTTGCCTGCATCGGCTACGGCTTGAATATTCTCCACAAAATACGAATCTTTCTCCAAAGGCGTAGGCTGATGGCAGTTTTCCCATTGCCGGCGGCTTACCCAGTGGGTGGCATTGGGGAAAGAGAGGGTTAATTGTTCGCTGTTTGCTTCTTTCCTGGTGGTATATCCGCAATGGTCGAAATGCAGGTGGGTTAATACCATATCCGTTACCTGTTCGGGCAGTACTCCCCGTTCTTTGAGGGCTTCCCCCAGGTCTATTAAATCAAAAAAACGATAATAGCTCAGTTGCTTCAGATGTTTATCGCCTGCCCCGTTGTCGACAAGTACAATCCTGCCGTCGTCTGTTGTTATCAGGGCCGTTCGCATGGCTAGTACGCATCCGTTCTGTTCATTAGAGGGATAACGCCTCTGCCAGGCGGTTTTAGGAATAGCTCCAAACATAGCTCCTCCGTCTGCCAGAAAAAAACCGGTATCAATCAGATCTATTTTCATTGTTTTTTTACAAAAATATGGAAATAAACTAACACGCAAAAATAGCTTATGTCCTGATTTTATTGGCTCGTGAGCTATAAAAAACGGCTCGTGTCCTATAAAAAATAACTCGCTTCCTGTTTCGGAGGCGAAAGTGAGTTATTTTTTCAGTATTGGCTTCCCGTTGATTATATCCGCTTTGTATGTGGAATAGGTCATTGTATCCCGGTGAAAGGCTAAGCGGACAAGGAGTGCTTCGTTTGTTCCCGGCCTGTTCTGGTCGAACACAAAGTTGCCCAGGCTGTAGAAGACAGGTTTCTCCTTGTAGCTGCTCTCCGGCTGGATGACATGCGGATGATGCCCGATAACGGCATCTGCTCCGGCATCTATGAGACAGGCGGCATCTCTCCTTTGCAGCAAAGTAGGCTCCGGCTGATATTCAAGTCCCCAATGCAGGAAAACGACAATATAATCCGTCGGACGAACAGCTTTGTACTGCTCTATTTCAGCGGCTAACGACTTGGCAGTTGCCTGACATACGCCCGGTTCATCTTCCAGATACACCCAGTTTTCCAGCGGTACAAGTACCGAATTAAACACAGCTACCCGGATACCGTCCTTGGCAATGATTACAGGCTCACAGGCAGTTGCCTGATTTTCACCATAACCCAAAGCAGTTATCCCGCTTTCAGATAAATGATAGTAGGTGTCTTTCAGTCCATTGCGCCCTTGGTCCATCGAATGGTTATTGGCCAGTGCGGTATGCGTAATGCCACTATTTCGTAAAGCAGGCAGCCAGGCAGGATCAGCCCGGAAGATATATTTTTTATTGATGGGCGAAACTGTGTCCGTAAGCGGGCATTCCAGGTTTACCACCACTGCATCAGACGAACGAAACAAGGGAGCAACATCGGCAAACAGGTAATCGATTCCCTTCTTCTCTATCTGCTCGCGTACGCCACGATCGAGAAGCACATCTCCCGTAAAACAAATCGTAAGATGTGCTTCCTGCCGGCACGAACTACTTAGCAATATTGCGGCGAGAAAGGCTGATATGTAGCGAGAAGGCTTCAACAACCGGAACTGTAAAACATCCGTTCATCTACCTTCGGTTCTTTTTCGATGATGATGTCTTTCATCCATGCCGGGATAGCAGGCTCTTTTTTCTCTTCAAGCATCTGCTGCCATTCTTCATCCGTCAGACGGGTTCCCGGCGGCTGAACAAATTCATAATAGCTGAATGTGGCACCGCGCGTGAGGTATAGATATCCGCCTACTTCTACTACTACGTAAATATTGTTGGCATTGCCGGTTGCTACATGCAGGATGCCGTTTTTTTCGCAGCCAGGTACATTTCGCGTGTAAATATCCGCAACTACGGCAATAGACTTGTCGGGACCCTGCACCTGTGTCCAATTGTCCAGGTATAGTTCCGGATCAATTACCGACAAGGTAAAATACTCTATACTACTCCCCATATATTCTATCGTATAGTACTCGTTTTCATCCAACACTTCACCTGCTAATTCTTTCTTGCTGACCTGTATAAGAAAGTTGATATACTCGGCAAGCTGCTCTGTTTTTCCTTTCAGGGGAGACGTTAACAAACCGTGCTTCTCCAGCAAGTTCTGCGTGAGCGATACCAAGTCCGACAATTTGTTCCAGAACTGAAGATTCGGCTCTACATATCCTTTGACCACCGGCACAGGAGGCCCGCCCCCGCCACATTCGGCTGCCATCGGTTGCTCTCCGTACAAAATGGCATCATGCTTCAACTCCGACCAGGAAGCCAGCGACGTATTGAGGTTTTTCAGTTCCCAAGCCTTTGTTTGCATAAATTCGGGATAGGTTTTGTCGGGCTTCTGCAACGTAAGCAAACTTTCAATCCATTTGTTATATACGGAGCTATTCCAGCCGGAATAATTCCGGAACTTATCCTTCATCTTCTGCATCTCTGCCGGATACTTGCTCCAGTTTTCCTTTTCCTGGTGGAAGCCACTCAGAAGATGATCCGCCGGCTGTGAGCCCAAAGCTGCAAAAACATCCAGCCCTTTGGGATAGGCGCGCTTGCTATCGGGCGTTACATCTACCAGGTTTTGAATCACATCATTGTCGATCAGATACCGTTGAGGCATAAAGTTGATCTTATCCGGACAGCTGATTTCGATCTTCGGCTTGATCTGATTTCTTGCTTTGGTAAGTTCCAGTAACATATGGTTTACTTTCGCCATATTTTCATCCGCCAGCGCCGCCTTCGGACTATTTACCTTTTCTTGTTCCAGAAAAGCGGCAATATCCATTACCGACAAGTTATCCGGCAGCCCAACCAAGAAAACAATCGGTTCATAAACTGCGCTATATAAATCAAACAAGCGCTTATTATCTTCCGTGCGAACTGTATTCAGCAATACGGCTGAGAAGGTAGCCTGCTTGAGTTGTTCTTCTTTTTCCCGGCAGAAAGGCGCCGTTTGCAGCCACATCATCGCCTTGAAATAGGCTTCCATCTGTGGTTTGCGGGTATAATGTCCGCGCGGCTTAAACAAGCTATAAGGAAATTCTGCCTCCGTAAACGACAAGAAGGCGGAGGACTGATCCGCTTGCTCGTTGATATTTTCTATCTCTGTCTGATAGGCATTCTGATAGGTTGCCGGGATTTTCAGGTTTTCCTTTGCCAGGAAAAAATACGGAATGGCATAAAAGGTTGCGTTATACTCAGCCAAAGACTTTAGTTGCGGATCGCTTTCCGTAGCTGCCATCTGCATACATTCGTTATACAACCCAAGGCAAAGCTGACTCAGGGTGGGGATAAATTCGTATTCTTCCAGCGTTTTCAAGGCATATAGAAAATACATATGGAATGCTTGCAGAAAGAGGTCTGTGGTTATGAAATTAGGGATCTGCCTGTAATCGTTCTCCTCATACACATGGAAAAGTTGCAGGTTGCTTCCCGAGGTAATCACGAAATTGTTCCGGGCCAGCTTGTCCATGAACAACGAGTCGCAATCCAGGAACTGGAACATATTGACAATGTTTTCCACATTTCCGAGACGCTCTCCTCCCCTCATCGTGAAGTTGTCTGCCTGAAGTTCTTTCAGGCGCTTGTTTATCTTATCCACAAAGGATTGCTCCTCTGCCGAGAGGGTAATATCCTTATGTGCCAGCGGGAAGTTATCCTCATCCTTCTCCCACAATTCATACGTCAGCGCTTCGTACCAGTCGGTATTCGTTGTGAAGTAGGCATACAAGTCGGCTTCCATAAAGTACAAGCCATGTGTGGCATATACGTAATTCAACAGCAATCGCAACTCCTGAAAAGAGAAACGGCTGATGTCCTGGCTTAGGTCTACCGCCTGAGGCAATTTCTCACTTGAAAATAAAAAAAGAGTAGTTTCTTCATCCGAAATAAGAGTCGGGGATACTTTCGGCTCACTTTGCTGTACAGTGGCAGGCTTATTCTTACATTCCGTACAGGTAAGCAGCAGCAGGATAAGCGTAAGCAGTAAGGAGATTTGTTTCATATCATTCATTATCTTGTAATAGTTTCTTTGCTTTTTTCAGCGGTATTTCCCGTTCAATATACCTTTCAAAATCAAGTCCGAATCCACGCCAGCGATATTCGGCTACCAGGTAATTGCCGCTTTGTTCCCTTTCGATTGTGCAGACCATGTGACGTATCTCATCCCTGCGGATACAAAAATCCTCCAGCGGTTGAGAAACCCTCGATCCCAGCCATAAGGGACGAATATAAAAGTCATCCGTTATCCGGAAGATGAACAATCTTTTATCCGGCTTAGGATCAAAACGAGTCGGCTTGATAACTCCCACAGCTATATCAGGTTTCCCATTCCCGGTAATATCACCTGAATCATAACGATAAACGGGATAGTCCAACGGCCACGAGGAGTGCAACTTATCATCCACATACAGCAGCAGAACATAAGCCGAGTCAGTCTTCTTTTGTAAGGAAACATTCACCCGCTGATTATCTATCATCCCCTCGCAAACAGGCACTTCCCTCCCCTTGCACGAGTAAAAAACCACAATCAGCAGAAAGAGAAAACCAACACCCTTCATCATAACAACAAGTTAGTCCCTATATTCGAGCTAAAAGTACAAAAAACAATCGAATTTAAACACCACAAATAGGTATCTTTGCGCTTATACATATTTAAGTTGCCAATGTTTAAAATTCGCTTTTGTTAAGGGATATTTTATGATTATCAGTACCTTTGTAGGAATTGAAACTAGTAAAATTTGCAACGTTGCTGAATTAATTATGAATATAACGAAGCCCGACAAATTGAATCCTGAATATAACGAATTACTTGAACGCATTTCCCGCAGGTACGTTGATGGACAAGCGCAAGCAATACGCTCTGTCAATGAATCCTTAATTGATACGAATTGGAATATAGGAAAATATATCGTTGAATATGAGCAAGGAGGAAGTGCAAGGGCAAAATACGGTTCAAAATTGCTGGAAAATCTTTCACGTGATTTGTCTTTGCGTCATGGACGTGGGTTTAGCCGCTCCAATCTCAATTATATGAGACTGTTCTATCTCCGTTTTCCAATTTGTGAGAAGCTTTCTCACAAATTATCATGGTCGCATTATTGTGAGTTGGTAAAAATTGATGACGAAATGGAACGATCGTTTTATTACCAACAAAACATATTAGAAAATTGGAGTATCCCGGAGTTGAGACGGCAAAAAAAATCAGGATTATTTATGCGGCTTGCTTTATCGAAAGGTAATAAAGAAATACTGAAACTATCCCAACAAGGACAGATCGTTGAACGCCCAGAAGATATTGTGAAGGATTTTTATGTGTTGGAGTTTCTTAAAATCCCTGAACCGTATAATTATTCTGAAACCGAATTGGAAACACGCCTGATTGACAATCTGCAAAAATTTTTGCTGGAACTCGGTAAGGGATTTACCTTTGTTGGACGCCAATACAGGCTTACTATAAATAATACCCCTTATCGTGTTGATTTGGTGTTCTATCACCGCATTCTTCGCTGCTTCGTTTTAATTGATTTGAAGATTAACGAGGTAAAACACGATGATATTGGGCAAATGAACATGTACATGGGATATTTCGCCAAAGAAGAAAACTATGAAGGCGATAACCCTCCTATTGGTATTATCTTATCGAAAGATAAAGACGAGCTTTTAGTCGAATATGCCACCTATGGAATGAATAGTCAATTATTTGTTTCTAAATATCAGTTGTACCTTCCCAACAAAGAAGAACTGCGAAACCTTATAAGCCAGCAACTGGAAGCTGATTAATTACAAACGCCAATTTGTGAGAAGCTTTCTCACAAATTCATAAGATCAATGAGATGAATTGGACGCTTACTTTGAAGGAATTTATCAGAGAGCATGCGGGAGAGGATGTCAACCGTTTACTGCTTGCTGCTTCCCGCTATCCGGAAATAGATATGGCTTTTGCTGTTGAACAGATTGCTGCCAGAAAACAAATACAGGAGAAGTTGCCTTCCTGGCATGCAAACGATGAACTGATCTTTCCTTCCAGGCTGGCTGCCGAGCAGTGTTCGTCTGAACTGACTGCCCGCTATAAACAGCGCTTGGTGAGTGAGTCGATGCATCTCTGCGATCTGACAGGAGGGCTGGGTATTGATACGCTTTTCTTCTCCCGGAAAGTGAAGCAAGTTAGTTACCTGGAACGTTTTCAGGCATATTGTGAAGCCGCCCGGCACAACTTCAAATCGCTGGGAGCAACTAATATAAATGTATTGGAAGGGGATGCTTTGGAGGTGCTGCCTACCCTATCAGGGATTGATGCCTTTTACATTGATCCGGCCAGACGAGGGGATGGCAACAAGCGCGTGTATGCCTTGCAGGATTGCGAGCCCGATTTGGTGAAGCTATTGCCCGAGCTGCTCCGGCAGGCTCCCTTGGTGATCGCGAAAATATCTCCGATGGCGGATATCCGTCAGACACTAGAATTACTTCCCGGAGTAACAGAAATTCATGTCTTATCCGTAAAGAATGAATGTAAAGAGATCCTTTTCGTAATCAGGGAAAAAGCTGCCATTTCCGATCCGCACATATATTGTATCAACCTAGTAGGGAACAGAGAGGAAACGTTTGATTTTACCTTATCAGAAGAAGAAAATACCCTACCGGGCTTCACCCACACAACACAGAAATACCTGTACGAGCCAAATGCTTCGGTATTGAAAGCAGGAGCCTTTAAGTGCATCACCCGACTGGGCGTAACGAAACTGCACATCAACAGCCATCTGTACACATCCGGCCAACTTTTGGAGGACTTCCCCGGAAGACGCTTCGTTATTGAAGAGATACTTCCGTTCAACAACAAATGTTGCAAAACAATCCGGACAAAGATTCCTAAAGCGAATATAAGTACCCGTAACTTTCCCCTGAGTGTAGACGCCCTACGCAAACGAAGCGGGATACAGGAAGGAGGAGACATTTACCTGTTTGCCACCACATTGGCCAACCAGGAAAAGGTACTCATCAGTAGCCGGAAAGCCTCAGGCGAAGAGCAGAATCATTAACTGAGCCGTGATAACACGCAAGAACATGGACAAAGGATATACGGTAGCGTAGGAAACCGACGGATCGTCGTTGTCTACAGTATTGTTGGCATAGTTAAGCGCCATAGGATTAGCCATACTTCCACAAAGCATGCCTATATTGTTGCCGTAGTCTATCTTCAGGAAAAAAGAGGCAAGGAAGCCGATAATCAGGACCGGAACCATTGTCAGCAGGAAGCCAAGCCCTATCCAGATCAAGCCTTCCGTCCGAAATACAGTCTCAAAAAAATGAGCGCCCGACGAAACACCCAGTCCTGCCAGATAGATGACAATACCAAACTGACGCATCATCAGATTGGCGCTTTGTGTAGTATAGGTTGTTACCTTCAAGCGAGGGCCAAACGTTCCCATGAGGATACCAATTATAATCGGACCTCCGGCTATCCCCAGTTTGACTGGTGTAGACATCCCGGGAAGTGTAATCGGAAGCACACCAAGCAATACCCCAAGAAAAATACCGAAAAATATCGCAAACAGGTTGGGAAGAGTAAGGCGCTTTACCTCATCGCCCAGTATTTTCCCGACATTGTTGACAGCTGCTGATTCACCTACAATCGTCAGGCGGTCGCCAATCTGTAAGCGTAGTTTGGAAGACGCCAGCAAGTCAATACCAGCACGATTCACTCGTGTAATATTTATTCCGTACAAATTACGCAGACGAAGCGAGCCTAGTTTTGCTCCATTCACTTTGCTTCGTGTAACAACAATCCGGCGCGATACCAGATGGCTGTCGATGGCATTCCAATCGACATCTTCCTTGTTCCAATCCACATCCTCCTGCTCTCCGAATAAGGCCTTAATGCTTTCAACATCTGCCTTTACTGATATAACCAGCAGGTGATCTCCTTCTTTCAGAACGGTATCAGAGGTAGGGATCGTTACCTTTCTATCTCTCCAGATACGGGAAATTACAAAGTGCTTACCCGACAACTGCATCACCTCTTTGATACTTTTATTAAACACAGCGGGGTTTATCAGCTGAAACTCTGCTACATTCGGTTTGGGCGCTTTTTGCTCTTTTTTGTCTTTATCTTCTTCTTTTGAGATTTTTTGCATGACGATAATCGCCAGTATCACACCGATCACTCCCAAGGGATACGCTACAGCGCAAGCAAGTGCCATATCCGTAGTCTCCATTATATTTGTAGGATATTTCTGTAGCAAAGCCTGCTGGGCGGCACCCAATACCGGCGTATTAGTTACTGCACCTGAGAGAAGTCCCATCATCTTGGGAACAGAAATGCCTGTCAACTGATGGAGAAGCAGTGTGAGAAGTAATCCGGTAAATACTACTCCGATAGCCAACATATTCAAGGTTACTCCTTCTTTCCTGAAAGACGAAAAGAAACTTGGCCCAACTTGCAACCCTAAGGTATAAACAAATAAAATCAACCCGAAATTCTGCACAAATGTCAGCATATCCTGATTGATAACAATTCCAAAATGCCCGGCAACAATGCCGACAAAAAACACAAACGTAATACCTAAAGAAATACCAAATATTTTTATCCTTCCCAAGGATAAGCCTACAGCCGAGACCAACGCTATCACGATAATTGCCTGTATGGCAGAAGGCTCAAGAAAGGCTTCCCGTAACCAATCCATGTTTCCCTATTTTATAAAACCGACAACAAAGATACATCTAATACCAAAATTATACACCAAACACATCCTCTACATTTTTTCTTATTTGCGAAACAACTTCTTCTGCTGTTACATCTAAAGAGGAAGCTATCTGTTTGTATATGGTACGAATATCTACATCTATATCATCTGTCTCCGCAAAGATACGATCCCGCCAGACCTCGCGAAGAGCCTCCGGATTACAGTATTTCCCAAAAGACAGATACAACCCGTGATTGATTAATTGCCGGGACAGCTCCTTATTTCCCCGGAAACCATGTATTATCCAGGGAGATTTCGGATTGATTTGCTTCCGCACGGCAAGTAGCTCTGTCCAGGCCTTCACGCAATGGACAATAAGAGGTTTCCGCATATCTTCAGCTAACTGAGCCTGTGATGTAAAAACGCTTAGCTGAACATCAAACGAAGTGTCCGCAAGTTTATCCAATCCTGCCTCACCTATAGCAACTACCTTCGGATTGGCAATCTCTTTCTTGAGATATCCTAACTGTTCACTTACATTCGTAATATACCAAGGATGAATACCCAGGCTCAGAAAAGGCGGGGATATTGGCTCTTGTTTCCATTCTTCATTCCTCCCCTCTTTGATGATGCGATTCACAATCGCTATGCAATCAGGATGCGCGGAAAGCTGATGGGTATGTATGTCGCAATATGCAGTCATGGTACCGGATCGTAACCACTCCCTCCCCAGGGATTACAGCGGAGTATGCGTTTGACGGAAAGCCACAAACCTTTCAGAGGCCCATGTTTCTTCAAGGCTTGCACAGCATATTCGGAGCAAGTAGGTACGAACCTGCAGGAAGCCGGAGTGAGAGGAGAGATACAATATTTATAGAAATAAACCGGCAACAAAAGAACGGATGTAAAAAAACGTCTGATCATTCCTTATTGACAAGTATCTTTATGGCTTTTGTCATGGCTTTCTCCATTTCGGCAAAAGATCGGATTTCATTGTCTATATACAGAAATGCAATAAACATCGACCCTTTCCGAGCTGTGAGCACATCTGCCAGCGGGTGTTTCTGTGTACGATAGGCCTCACGCACCTGCCGTTTAATCAGATTTCGCTTAACGGCTCTTTTAAATCTTTTCTTCGGAACGCTTACCAGTATAGAGGCCGATACAGACATTTCCTCTTCCATTGGTAAATAAATAACCCGTAATGGAAACGCCACAAACGATTTTCCTTTTTCAAAAAGTAAATCAATGTGGCGTTTCCAAGACAGGCGTTCTTCTTTCGAAAGCGTATGCTGTCGTTTATTTACCATTCTTTTTACCGTTGGCCAGCTCTTTTTTCAGATACAACTCCAATGCTGCCGTCATCGAAGGCGCTTCAAGAGTTGGAGCTTCTACATCCAAACGCAAGCCGGCATCTTTCACCGCTTTTGCCGTTGTAGGGCCAAAACATCCAATTTTTATATTTTCTTGTTTAAAATCCGGGAAGTTCTTCAACAACGAAGTAATTCCGGAAGGACTAAAGAATAACAACATGTCGTAGTCAAACTTTTCATCTTTAGAAAAGTCGTTACTAACCGTACGGAACATGATTGCTTTTGTATATACGATTTTTTTGGCATCCAGCAATACGAACAGATCATCCTTATGTACATCGGATACCGGTACTAAGTAGTTCTCTTTCGCATGTTTGCCTATAATCGTCACCAATTCATCTAATTTACCATTCTGGGCAAAAAATATTTTACGCTTTCTGTATACCGTATACTTCTGCAAGTAGACGGCAATTGCCTCTGTCATACAGAAGTACTTCATTGTTTCAGGGATAGTTACCCGCAATTCTTCACACAGATGGAAGAAATGATCGATAGCTGTCCGAGCCGTAAAAATGATTGCCGAATGATCTAAAATAGAGATTCTTTGCTGTCTGAACTCCTTTCCACTTAGGGGCTCTACTTTAATAAAGGGTCTGAAGTCAATTTCCACTCCAAACTTCTCCGCAATGTCAAAGTAGGGAGATTTCTCAGAAGTGGGTTTCGGTTGTGATACCAGTAATTTTTTGATATTCAATGCCATATAGCACTTTTTTCGATAAAGTTATACAAATAAATCATTGCCTCATATAAAAACATCAAAGGCAGGATTTCTTGGCCGCAAAGGTACAAAATAATATACAAAAAACCACCATCTTTTATGTGAAATATCCGTATTGTTTTATAAACTAATAAAGAACGATATAATATATAGAATACTACAAATAATAAAATGGGTATCCGTACATAAACACCTATGTATATCAGCCAAAAAACAGGTATATATAATAATGTTCCCCAAAAACCGGTAATCGCATTGTAATTTGTTTTCCAAAATTTATACTTGTCCGGTTCTGTAAAAATATATCCTGTAATTGCGTATAAAACCTGCTTAATGAAATAATATAAAACACTAAAAACAAAAATAAAACAAAGCAAAAGCAAGCCGGACTTCAGATCCAGATTAGCGGCAGGCCTACCCACCCGCCATATAGCAAACAAGGAAAGGCTGGCCAGAAACAAGGTCTGAAAAGTCATAAACCGCCGAAAAACAAATTCATTTCCGCCTACCTCTTCAAAAATACTCATGCGTTCGCGGATAAAGAAGGTATCGCGTATCATCTTGCCAAACATACGGTAGTTTGTCCGGAAAACTATGGCAAAGACAACAAGCAAAAGGAGCAAAAGCGTAAGGATGAGATCATTGACCAACTGATCATCCCACATCCGTATACCTATATACCCTTCAAATGAATTCATCCGGCAAAGATATAGAAAAAAGAAGAGTAACAACTTATGCTACTCTTCTCATTTTCTTTTCTCCGAGCGTTTAATAGTTTTGCTTCATCGGCTCAAAGTATGACTGAGGATGATCGCAGGCCGGGCATTTTCCCGGAGCTTTCTTACCTTTGTGTACAAAGCCACAGTTGCGGCATTGCCACTCTATTTCTTCATCCTTTTCAAACACTTTGCCTTCTTTCAGATTTTCCAGCAACTTAAGATAACGTCTTTCGTGTTCCTGTTCTACTTTGGCAATCATACGCCATACCACAGCGATCTGTTTGAAGCCTTCTTCTTCTGCGATATCGGCAAACATGGGATACAAATCATGCCATTCTTCGTTTTCACCTGCTGCTGCAGCAGCCAGATTTTCCATCGTATCTCCGATAACACCTGCTGGGAATGAAGCGGTAATCTCTACCATACCTCCCTCCAGAAACTTAAAGAAGCGTTCGGCATGTTCTTTTTCCTGTTCAGCTGTTTCCGAAAAAACGCCTGCAATTTGCTCATAGCCTTCTTTCTTAGCCTTACTGGCGAAGAAAGTATAACGGCTTCTTGCCTGAGATTCTCCGGCAAATGATTTCAACAAATTTTGTTCTGTTTTCGTACCTTTCAGACTTTTCTCCATAATGCTAATTACAATACAAGTTAGATGATTTAATTTCCTATTAATACAACTCTCAAAGATACCAAATTGTTCTTACTTTTCCAA
Source organism: Parabacteroides sp. PH5-46 (assembly GCF_029892785.1). Taxonomy (GTDB): domain Bacteria; phylum Bacteroidota; class Bacteroidia; order Bacteroidales; family Tannerellaceae; genus DFXE01. The sequence continues at coordinate 206,928 of NZ_JARXXA010000006.1, read as the reverse complement.
TTATTTTTTTTATCCCCAAATCTGCATACCTTTGCCGCCGTTTATGTAAATGTTCTCAAAATGAAAGGAAAATTAGATTTCCAGCCGAAGCTGTTCACAGCACTTCAAACCTATACGAAGGATAAATTCCTGAAAGATTTGATGGCTGGTATTATTGTAGGTATCGTGGCACTTCCACTGGCCATTGCGTTCGGTATTGCTTCCGGTGTGAGTCCGGAAAAGGGGCTGATCACAGCTATCATCGGTGGCTTTATTGTGTCTTTCCTGGGGGGTAGCAACGTACAGATCGGAGGGCCTACCGGTGCTTTCATCGTGATTGTTTATGGCATCATACAAAACTTTGGTATCGAAGGGCTTGCCATTGCTACGGTAATGGCCGGTATTATGCTTGTTATCCTGGGGGTACTGAAGCTCGGAACCATTATAAAGTTTATCCCCTACCCCATTGTTGTGGGCTTCACCAGCGGGATTGCAGTTACCATCTTCACTACGCAAATGAAAGACCTTTTCGGCCTAGACATCGACAAAGTACCGGCAGACTTCATTTCTAAATGGATCGTTTATTTCCAACATATACAAACCGTAAAGCTTTGGCCGTTGCTCATTGGGATCGTCAGTCTCTTAATCATTGTGTATTCGCCAAAGATTACCAAAAAGATACCCGGATCGCTTATTGCTATTGTATTGATGACGGTTATCTCCTACCTGATGCGTCATTTCCTGGATATTCATACGCTTGAAACCATTGGCGACCGATTTACGATTAACGCCTCCTTGCCACAACCGGAGTCTATCTCCTTTAATATGGAAACGATCAACAGGCTACTGCCTTCTGCCTTTACTATCGCTATATTGGGAGCTATAGAATCCCTCTTGTCTGCTACGGTAGCCGATGGGGTAACGGGTGACAAGCACAACTCTAATACAGAACTAATAGCACAGGGAGCTGCAAATATCATCGTCCCGATCTTTGGCGGGATACCGGTTACAGGCGCCATTGCCCGTACCATGACAAACATCAACAATGGCGGACGGACCCCCGTTGCCGGAATTATTCATGCCATTGTCCTCTTGCTGATATTATTGTTCCTCGGGCCACTTACACAGCATATTCCGATGGCTTGTCTGGCTGGTGTACTGATCATTGTTTCATATAATATGAGTGAATGGCGTACCTTCCGCTCCTTGCTCAAAGGGCCAAAGAGTGACGTATATGTATTATTGGTCACATTTTTCCTCACCGTTATATTCGATTTAACGATCGCCATTGAAATTGGCCTCCTTATAGCAATGTTCCTGTTCATGCGCCGGGTAACGGAAACAACCAGTGTATCAGTCGTACGAGACGTTATTGACCTTTCCAATGAAAGCGAAATAGCTCCCGAGGATGAAAAGCTGTCGGTTCCCGACGGAGTAGAGGTGTACGAAATAGACGGGCCTTTCTTCTTCGGAGTAGCCAATAAGTTCGATGGAGTGATGCAAACGCTGGGTGACAAACCCAGTACACGTATCATCCGCATGCGTAAAGTCCCATTCATGGATTCAACCGGACTACACAACCTGGAAAGCTTGCTCCGCCTGTCTAAAGCAGAAAACATACACCTGATCCTCTCAGGCGTAAATGAAGATGTACGTAAGGTGCTGAAAAAAGCAGGATTTGACCAGCAAATAGGACCCGAAAACATTTGCCGCAATATTCACGAAGCGCTAGAGAGAGCACAAACCTTTGTAAGCAAGGAAGATAACGAGTAATCAGAAAAATTTCATTTGGATGAGATTTTTTTCTCATCTAAGTGAGAATTAATTCTCATCCAGGTGAGAAAAAATTCTCACCTAGGTGAAACTTTTTTTTCACCTAGGTGATACTAAAATAAAAAAGGGTAGTTTCGTGTCCACAAATTCGCACCAAGTTAGTCTATGAGAAGGGAGGTTATTCTTGCCAGTCTTCAATGCCGTCTTCTGTTTCGACAAGCAATTGCAGAGGGGAAAGAGATATTTGCATAGGATATCGTTTATTCCGTTTCAATAGGAAATTAGCTGTGTTTTCTACGATTACATCTTTGCCATTCTTCAGATGGAGTGCTATTTTCTTTAGTATACAGGCATCGGGGAGGATTATTTTCGATCCCTTGTCGGCATATTTCAGTCCGTTTCCTTCTTCTTTGTCCACAAGTACTGTTATGCGGTCTATCTGATCCGTAACCTCCTTGTTTCCTTTGGCAAAAACCTTCAGGTCAACCAAGGCGTTGCAATGCTTGAAAAGTAGCTTAACCTTGTATTTATCTTCCACATAATCTATATTAATGGTGGAGGGATCATCGCTATCTACATACAGCGTATCGGCCAGTGTTTCTGCGTCTTCTATCCGAGGGAAAAATGTCTCATCTACATAAATACCTCTCAGGCGTCCGGGATCTCCTACCTTTAATAATACGGGATAATTAAACATCAGCGAATCACCTTGCAACTTGGCCTGCTGAAAACTGGTCTGCAATACATCGCCATAATAAACAGTAATTCGTTCGCTGTTAAAACTATAAATGGAGTCACCCGTCTTCAACTGTGGAAGTTCAACGGATAATGAAAAGCAGGCTTCGGCAAAGTCGCCATGCCCTAAAAGGTCGTCGTCATTGCAGGATACGGTTAGCAACAAGAACCCGACAATAACCAGAAATATTTGCTTCATCTTCTTGTTTCAAATAGGTTAAGTCAAAGCACAAATATAATACTTTTTTGTTATAATATTGTTTTTTTGTGCAAAATGTATAAATGTCACAAAAAAATATTTCTAAAATGACGTAATTACAGATGTTGCATCATGAAAAATGACTTTAAAGAAATAAACGCTGATTCTGCTTGTTTGATATATCTTTTTAACATACCTTTGCGTTCCTATATTGGATTATAATGTATTAAACGGAATCGAAATACAAACGTAAATAACTTAAACTATTTATCTTATGTGGTTACTTAATTCTTCTATCGGGAAGAAACTGATAATGAGTATATCAGGTCTCTTCCTCGTTTTGTTTCTACTGTTTCACATGGCTATGAATGTTACGGCTGTTTTCTCTGAAGACGCTTACAACATGATTTGCTCGCTTTTAGGCTCCAATTGGTATGCAGTAGCCGGAACATTGGTGTTAGCCGCTGGTTTTATTGTTCACATCTGTTACTCTATTCTGCTTACATTGCAAAATCGCAAAGCACGCGGAAGCGACCGTTACGCTGTGAATTCAAGACCAAAAACAGTTGAGTGGTCGTCGCAAAACATGTTTGTTTTGGGGCTGATAGTCGTAGGCTTCTTATTGCTGCACTTTGCCCAGTTCTGGTACAAGATGATGTTTGCCGAGTTAATGGGGCATCATCAGATAGAGCTTGGTGGTGCCATGGTATCTACACAGGCAGGAGCCCAGTTCATTAAATACTACTTCAGCAATGTAGTGATCGTAGTACTTTATCTGATCTGGTATGTGGCTTTGTGGTTCCACCTAACACATGGTTTCTGGAGTGCTATCCAAACAATCGGATGGAACAACACGATCTGGTTGAAACGTTGGCAGGTTATTGGCAATATCTTCGCCACTGTTATTTGTTTAGGGTTTGCATTTGTAACCATTGCATTCTACCTGAAGAGCCTGCTATAAAAGGCTTTAAATAGTTAAATGAATAGGTGTAATCATTCATAGAAAGTAAATATTATGACTCAGATAAATTCAAAAATACCACAAGGTTCTTTGGCCGAAAAGTGGACCAATTATAAAGCTCATCAGAAACTGGTAAATCCGGCAAACAAACGTCGCCTCGACATCATTGTTGTAGGTACGGGACTGGCTGGCGCTTCTGCTGCCGCTTCACTTGCCGAAATGGGGTTCAATGTGTTGAACTTCTGTATACAGGATTCTCCTCGCCGCGCACACTCTATTGCTGCACAGGGAGGTATTAATGCTGCAAAGAACTATCAGAATGACGGCGACTCTGTTTACCGTCTGTTCTACGATACAATCAAAGGGGGTGACTATCGTGCACGCGAAGCCAACGTTTACCGTCTGGCAGAGGTAGCCAACTCTATTATCGACCAATGTGTGGCACAAGGTGTTCCCTTTGCCCGCGAATACGGAGGTTTGCTTGACAACCGCTCGTTCGGAGGTGCACAGGTATCCCGTACGTTCTATGCCCGTGGACAGACCGGACAGCAATTATTGCTGGGCGCTTACTCTGCTCTGAGCCGTCAGATCGGTTTGAAGAAAGTAAAAATGTACACCCGTCACGAAATGCTGGATGTAGTAAAGGTAGACGGACGTGCCCGTGGTATCATTGCTCGCGACTTGGTAAGCGGTAAGGTTGAACGTTTTGCTGCTCATGCTGTAGTAGTAGCTACCGGAGGATATGTAAACACATTCTTCCTGTCTACCAACGCGATGGCATCTAACGGTTCGGCTGCATGGCAGTGCTACAAACAAGGAGCTTACTTTGCCAACCCTTGTATGGTGCAGATCCACCCGACTTGTATCCCGGTACATGGCGAATTCCAGTCTAAACTGACATTGATGTCGGAGTCTCTTCGTAATGACGGACGTATCTGGGTTCCGAAAAAGAAAGAAGACGCAGAAGCCATCCGTGCAGGAAAGAAAAAGCCTACTGAACTGAAAGAAGAAGAACGCGACTACTATCTGGAACGCCGCTATCCGGCATTCGGTAACCTGGTTCCGCGCGACGTGGCATCCCGTGCCGCTAAAGAACGCTGCGATGCCGGTTTTGGTGTAGGAGCAGGACAAGCTGTATATCTTGACTTTGCAGAAGCAATCAACCGTTTGGGTAGAGACGTGGTAGAAGCACGCTATGGAAACCTCTTCCAGATGTACGAAAAAATTGTAGATGACAATCCATACGAAACTCCGATGATGATTTATCCGGCTCTTCACTATTCAATGGGTGGCCTTTGGGTAGATTATGAACTGATGACCTCTATCCCCGGCTTGTTCGCCATTGGTGAAGCCAACTTCTCCGATCACGGAGCAAACCGCTTGGGAGCATCTGCTTTGATGCAAGGTTTGGCAGACGGATACTTCGTATTACCTTATACTATTCAAAACTATCTGGCCGACCAGATTCAGGTACCACGCTTCAGCGTAGATCTTCCTGAATTTGTTGAAGCTGAAAAGAATATCCAAGACCGCATCAACCGCCTGATGGCTATTAAAGGCAAGCGCTCGGTAGACAGTATCCACAAGGAACTGGGACATATCATGTGGGATCATGTGGGTATGGCACGTAATGCCGAAGGTTTGAAAGAAGCAGTCAAGATGTTGAAAGACCTGAAGAAAGAGTTCTGGAGTAATGTTCGCATACCGGGTAATCCTGCCGACCTGAACGTTGAGCTTGAAAAAGCCTTGCGCCTGGCCGACTTTATCGAGATAGGCGAGCTAATGGCTCACGACGCTTACGACAGGGCAGAATCCTGCGGCGGACACTTCCGTGAAGAACATCAAACGGAAGACGGTGAAGCTCTTCGCCACGACGACCAATTCTCTTATGTATCCTGCTGGGAATACAAGGGAGAAGACAAAGACCCGGAAATGCTCAAAGAAGCACTGGATTATGAGTTTGTCGTTCGTCAGCAAAGAAATTACAAAAATTAATCTTTCAACTTCAAAAAAATTCAACAATGGATAAAAATATAAATATCACACTGAAAGTCTGGCGTCAGAAAGGACCGAAAGAAAAAGGTGCTTTCGAGACTTTCCAACTGAAAGACATTTCACAAGGCACTTCTTTCCTTGAAATGCTTGATATCCTGAATGAGCAATTGATTAATGAAGGCAAGGAGCCGGTGGTGTTCGACCATGATTGTCGCGAAGGTATTTGTGGTATGTGCTCTCTATATATAGACGGACATCCTCACGGCCCCGACACAAGCATTACTACTTGTCAGCTGCACATGCGTAAGTTTGATGATGGTGCTACTATTACTATCGAGCCCTGGCGCTCGGCAGGCTTCCCGGTAATCCGCGACCTGATGGTAGACCGTTATGCTTACGATAAGATCATGCAGGCAGGAGGTTTTGTTTCCGTTAATACAGGAGGGATTCCTGATGCAAATGCAATTCCTATTCCTAAAAAAGATGCAGACCTGGCCATGGATGCTGCCGCTTGTATCGGTTGTGGAGCTTGTGCCGCTGCTTGTAAAAACGGTTCTGCCATGTTGTTTGTTTCGGCCAAGGTAAGCCAGTTGGCTCTGCTGCCGCAAGGAAAAGTGGAAGCTGCCCGTCGCGCCAAAGCAATGGTAGCGAAAATGGATGAACTGGGCTTTGGAAACTGTACCAACACCCGCGCCTGCGAAGCCGAATGTCCGAAAGATGTTTCTATATCAAACATTGCTCGTTTGAACCGGGAATTTATTAAAGCCAAATTACAAGATTAAATAATCTGACATGTAACTAAAAAAACTCCTCCATCGCTAAACCAATGGGGGAGTTTTTTGTCGGGGAAAATCGGTCATTTGTCGGGAAACACCTGTAGATAATCGCTTAGCTATTGCCAAGGGGGATAATGCCCCTTACTTTTACCTCATAATCTTTAATAAATTATAGTATGGACATGAATAAGCAAACGCATGTTTTCGGGCATCGTAAATTGAATGCAATAGTAACAGCTCTGGCCTTTATTGTAGTCGGAGTAATGATCCTCGGACGTAATCTGGGATGGGTAGATCCACATATATTCCGGATTGTAATTTCCTGGCAGATGTTACTAATCGTAATTGGGATTACACATCTCATCAAACAACAATTCACCTCTGGTTTGATTATGCTGGCTGTGGGTGGCTTCTTCCTGGTCCCGGTAGTTTCCGGCATAGACAGACAATGGTTTCACATGTATTGGCCGGCCATTTTCATTATCGTTGGAATCGTTATGCTGATTAAACATTTATTTTTCAAATCCCACTCCTTTCATCACAAGCATCACGACAATTTCACCCGCACAGAAGGAACTTCGGAGAACGGATTTGTAAAAGCCGACGTTAGTTTCGGAAATGTTAAACACATCGTATTAGACCCTGTATTCCGTGGCGCAGATATTGATGTTTCGTTCGGCTCGGCAGTATTAGACCTGCGCAAGACATCCCTCGATGCTCCTCAAACATATATAGATGTAGACTGCTCTTTCGGGGGAGTCCAACTATTTATCCCCTCACATTGGAATGTTGTATGCCAAACGAATACAACTTTGGGCGGATGCGACGATAAACGCTATGCAGCGCAGACGATTGATTACGACCAACAGTTGATTATCCGGGGAGACATAACATTCAGCGGACTTGAGATAAAAAACTGATCCCATGCAAGAACATCCCTTTACAACTTCACTGGAAAGCAAACTGGCGGGTAGTATCCTTATACTGCTTGCTATGGTTGTACAATGGGGATTGCTTGTAATGTATGCAGGGTATTCACCATCACCCGCTGTAGTAGATAGTATATTATCCATCACACTATTGGCGTTGGCCGGATATGCCGGCTGGTATATGCTGGCCTTTGTAAAAGTATGGCAGGCACAGATTGTTGTAGCCTTGTTGGTTCAGGCTTTCTGTCTAGGTGTTACCTATTCGGTTCTTTCCTTGTCCGACTTGGCTACACAAGAAGCCTTTATCAAAAGCCTTCCGCTACGTTTCTTTTTCGGACTATTATGTTGGATTATCCTGCTGCAATGGTATACCATTCAGGGGAAAGAAGAGCCCGAGCCCTTTGAGCCAATCAAGCAGGAAGAAGTGCCACAAACGGAAGCTAAAGAATTGATAGACCGGATATCCGTTAAAGACGGAGGGCGGATACATATCATTCAAATTAATCAACTTTTTTATCTTCAGGCAAGCGGAGATTATGTAACTTTGTTCGCCGATTCGGGGCAGTTTATAAAAGAGCAAACTATGAAACACTTTGAATTGCATCTGCCTCCGACTTTTGTGCGTATCCATCGCTCAACAATCATAAACACTAACTACATTGTTCGTGTTGAGTTGTTTGGGAAAGAAAGCTACCAGGTTAAGTTAAAAGACGGCACAAGTCTTAAGGCAAGTAGCAATGGCTACAAATTATTAAAAGAAAAGTTGAACTTGTAATAGAAATGCTAAAAATGAATGTGAAAAATCTTATTTGGGGAGCAGCGGCTCTTCTTGTCATGATTTCTTGTGGTAAGAAGTCAGATACAGGCGGTAGTGTTACCGCCTCTCAAGAGTACCCTACGATGACCATTAGCATGCAAAATGCTGAACTGAAAACCATTTATCCGGTAACCATACGAGGTAAAGAAGATATTGAAATCCGTCCGCGCGTGGAAGGGTTTATTGACGCAATCTATATAGACGAAGGTTCCGTAGTAAAGAAGGGGCAATCGCTCTTTAAGATCAACTCTCCACAATCCGAACAAGCTATGACTACTGCTCAGGCAGCCCTGCGGAGTGCAGAAGCACAGGTTAACACAGCCAAGCTGAATGTAGACCGGATTGCACCGTTGGCCGAGAAGGGTATCGTCAGCAAAGTGCAATTGGAAACACATCAGAACACCTACACTACGGCATTGGCGGCAAAAGCTCAGGCCGAGGCCTCCCTTACGAATGCTAAGGCCACCTTGGGCTGGACAAACGTAAGCAGTCCGGTTGACGGAGTGGTTGGTGCCATTCCATACCGCCAGGGTAGCTTAGTAGACAAGCAGAATGTACTGACTACTGTAGCAAATACGAGCAATGTCTTTGCGTATTTTTCGCTGAACGAGAAAATGCTGGCTGAATTCCTCGGCAATCTGGAAGGAAACACGCAAGCTGAAAAGATCAAAAATGCCCCGGAAATTACGCTGACTCTGGCCGACGGCACCGTATATCCCGAGAAAGGAAAGATTGAAACCATTACCGGAACGGTTAATGTAACTACCGGAACAGCTAACTTCAGAGTAGAGTTCCCTAATGCCCAAGGGATGTTGAGAAGCGGAACAAGTGGAACGATTTCTATCCCCCGGATACTGGAAAACGTGGTAACAATTCCTCAGAAAGCAACCTTTGCTCAGCAAGACAAGATATTAGTTTACAAGGTACAGGGAGATTCTGTTGTGCAGAAAGTAATTTCTGTCGTTCCCCTTCCTGACGGAAAAAACTATGCTGTAACCGAAGGGCTTGAACAAGGAGACAAAGTTGTGACCGACGGGATAGTAACCCTCTTCAACGGGAAAAAAATTACGGTTAAGTAGATGATTAAAAACATAACACAATGCTGAAAACATTTATAGAGAGACCCGTATTATCCACCGTTATATCTATTCTGATTGTTGTTTTGGGGGTAATAGGGGTTGCCACGCTGCCGGTAGAGCAGTACCCTGATATTGCGCCACCCACGGTGTATGTGTCTGCCAGTTACCCGGGAGCAAACGCCGATGTGGTGATGAATAGTGTTATCATACCACTGGAAGAAGTTATCAACGGAGTGGAGGGAATGACATACATGACCTCTTCTGCATCCAATAATGGCTCAGGAACAATCCAGGTTTACTTTGAGCAAGGGATTAACCCGGACATCGCAGCCGTAAACGTACAGAACCTCGTAGCCCGGGCCACGTCCCTGCTTCCGCAGGAGGTGACACAAATCGGGGTGACAGTAAGAAAATCTCAGAGTAGTACGATTCTTATGATCTCGGTTTCGTCCGACAATCCGGAATACGACAATACATTTATACAAAACTACGCAAACATCAACATCTTGCCGCAAATAAAGCGTGTTAAAGGTGTGGGTGACGCGAACGTATACGGAGCGCGAGATTACTCTATGCGTATCTGGTTCAAGCCGGATGTGATGGCTTCGTACAAATTGAGCCCTACGGAAGTAATCGCTTCCCTGCAAGAGCAAAACATGGATGCTGCTCCCGGAGAGTTGGGACAGAACAGCGACCAGACGTACCAATACACACTGAAGTACACCGGGCGCCTAAAGTCTGCTGAAGAATTCGGCAATGTTATCATCCGTTCCGAAAACGGCCATATCCTGAGGGTAAAAGATGTGGCAGACGTAGAACTTGGAGCGCTTAACTACACGGTTATCTCCTATTTGAACGGGAAACAGGCGGTATCTATCGGTATCAACCAGACTGCTGGATCAAATGCCCAGGAAGTAATCAACAATATAAAGGCAGAGTTGAAGAAAGCAGAGGAGATCCTGCCTCCGGGGCTGGAGATCAGCTACATAATGGACGCCAATGAATTCCTGAGCGCCTCTATCAAAAAGGTTGTTACTACGCTAATTGAGGCCTTTTTGTTGGTGTTTCTTGTGGTATTCATATTCCTGCAGGACTTCCGTTCTACGCTTATTCCGGCCATTGCCGTGCCGGTGGCGATTATCGGAACTTTCTTCTTCCTTCAGTTGTTTGGCTTCTCGGTCAATTTACTCACCTTGTTTGCTTTGGTTCTCGCCATCGGAATTGTGGTAGACGACGCCATAGTTGTCGTCGAAGCCGTGCATGCCCAGTTAGATACCGGAGTAAAAAGTGCCAAGGAAGCTACCCTGATAGCAATGAAGGAGATTGCTCCTGCCATTGTATCCATCACATTGGTAATGGCTGCCGTGTTTATCCCGGTGAGCTTTATCGGAGGTACATCCGGGGTGTTTTACAAACAATTCGGGCTTACTCTGGCTATATCTATCATCATATCCGCTGTTAATGCGCTTACGTTGAGTCCGGCGCTTTGTGCCCTCTTCCTGAAATCCAAAGAAGAGGAAGAGCATGCGAAGAAGAGTCCGCTTCAAGGGTTTTACAACGGATTTAATAAATACTTCACATCCTTTACCAACGCCTACAAATCCACTTTGCTTTTTCTGGGAAAGAAGAATCACCGCTGGATAACTGTTATGATCATCGCCGTAGCCTCTGCGGTTTTGTTCGGCTTGATGAAAATAATACCTACAGGCTTTGTGCCTCAGGAAGACAGTGGAGGTGTAATGGGAATGATCACTTTGCAACCGGGCTCTTCCCTGGAGAGAACAGATTCTGTCGTAAGCCAGGTGATTCGCATGGCTGAAGAGATTGAACATGTGCATTATGTAATGAACATTACAGGTGTAAACTTTATGAGTGGTGTGGGTAGTTCGTATGCTACCATCATGATTAAAATGGATCCTTGGGATAAGCGTAAGATAACGACCAACGAAGTAGCGAATATCCTGAAAAATAAAACGGCTTTTATCAAAGATGCCACCTTTATCTTCATGGGAACTCCAACCTTGCAGGGATTTGGACTAAGTAACGGGGTGGAAATGCAGATGCAAGACCGTACCGGAGGCGACGTCAACGTCTTTTATGGCATTACCAACCAATTCCTGGCTGCCATGCAGGCGCGGGATGAGGTAACCATGGCTATGACGACCTTCAACCCGAGCTTTCCGCAAAAACTGCTGGAAGCGAATATGCCGAAGATAAAGGAAGCCGGGCTGACCCTCAACCAGGTGATGAGTACCTTACAGGCTTATGTGGGTAGTATGTATATCTCGAATTTCAACCTGTATGGAAAACAGTACCGGGTAATGGTGCAGGCAGCACCGGAGTATCGCAGCAAGTTGGAAGACCTGGGCCGTTATTACATCAGAACTTCCTCCGGCGAGATGGCTCCCATCACAGAGTTCCTTACCATTACAGATATAACAGCTCCGCAGATGCTGAACCGCTTTAACATGTATTCGTCGATGAGCGTGACGATTATCCCTAACTTTCTGGATGGCTACAGTACCGGAGACGTGCTGAATGCTGTAGAGGAGGTAGCCGCCCAAACCCTTCCGCAAGGGTTCGGTTATGACTTCTCCGGGATGACACGTGAAGAAGTAAAGAGTGGTGGACAGACATACATGATCTTCCTGCTCTGCCTCATCTTTGTTTACCTGTTGCTCTGTGCCCTTTACGAAAGCTATATCATTCCGCTGGCAGTAATCCTGTCATTGCCGATAGGTCTTTCGGGAGTATTTATCTTTATCTTCATTGGTATGACGATGGGTACAGGTATCGTTAATAATATCTATGTACAGATTTCACTGATCATGTTGATCGGTTTGCTGGCCAAGAATGCTATTCTGATTGTGGAGTATGCCATTCAGCGACGGCAGCAGGGCATGAGTATTGTAGACGCTGCCGTTAACGGAGCCGTAGCCCGTCTGCGTCCTATTCTGATGACATCATTTGCTTTCATCTTCGGTATCATGCCGCTTGCCATGGCTACGGGAGCCGGTGCCATCGGTAACAAATCTATCGGCATCAGTGCCATTGGAGGTATGTTTATAGGTACAATGATCGGGATATTAGTGATCCCATCTCTGTACATTATCTTCCAGAGTATACAGGATAAGTTTAGCAAATCAGGCCTGATCAATACAAACGATGAGTTGATCGGAAGTAAAAACGATTGATAGTTATGAAGAACAGAAAATATATGAAAAGTGTGCTTCTGCTGGGAGTTTTTCTCTCGCTGGGGCTCACTTCCTGCCAGGTGGTGAATAAATACAAAACACCGGATATTGATGACGCTTACCTATACCGGGGCGAATCATCCGTCGATACCACGACTATCGCGACGATTCCCTGGCGGGAATACTTTACAGACCCTTATTTGCAATCCCTGATTGAAGAAGGCTTGCAGCAAAACTTCAACTTACAGATTGCCTATACCCGTATACGGCAGGCGGAAGTAGCGCTAGGAATAGCCCGGGCGGCTTATTTCCCTACAGCTGCCCTGAGCGGACAGGTGCAGCATCGTCGTACCAGTGTAGATGCAAGCGGAAATAAAGACGTATTGGGAGTAACAAGCAACCAGTACAATTTAGGGATTGCCGTTCAATGGGAAGCGGATATATGGGGTAAGATCAATAGGCAACAACGGGCCAAATATGCCCAGTTCTTGAATTCGTATGCCTACCGTAACCTGATACAAACGTCCCTGATTGCCAATATAGCAACTTCGTATTATTCGCTAACGGCCCTGGACGAACAGTTGAACATCACCAAAGAAATGGTTGTAATACTGGGGGAAAGTGTAGAAACGATGCAAGCTATGATGGATGCCGGCTTACTGAATGGCGCTTCCGTAGAGCAAAGTAAATCATTGCTCTACAGCACTCAGGTTTCGATTCCGGGCCTGGAAAGCCAGATCCGCCAGTTGGAAAATTCACTGAGTGTTATGCTGGGAAGAAATCCGGGCAGCATTTCACGTGCTACACTTGCCACGCAAAGTGTACCGAAGGAGATGAAACAGGGAATACCGGCTCAGATGCTGGCCAAGCGTCCGGACGTAATGCAGGCCGAACTCAATTTCCGCTCAGCCTTTGAGCTGACAAATGCAGCACAGGCGGCTCTTTATCCTTCTATTACACTGAGTACCGGCTCGATGATTGGCTACGGAGCAAACACCCTGAGCAGCTTTTTCAGACCCGAAAACCTGCTACTCAATGTCATTGGCGGACTTACCCAGCCCCTCTTTGCAGGAAAACAGCTAATCGGCCAGGTGCAAATAGCAAAGGCCCAACAAGAAGAGGCTTTGCTCAATTTTCGGCAAACCGTATTGAGTGCCGGACAGGAAGTATCCGATATACTTTTTACCTTTGAGTCGTCGCTCCGCAAAAACGAGTCACGGAACAAACAGGTAGAAGCGGCTAAAACGGCACTCTATTACACGCAAGAATTGCTGAAAGCCGGCGAAGCAAACTATACCGAGGTATTAACTGCCGAACAGAACCTGTTGCAAGCTCAGTTGGGACAGGTTAGCGACAAACTGGAGCAACTGCAAGCCACCGTAAACCTTTACCGGGCGCTGGGTGGCGGTGTAGAATAATTTACAAACGAGCCGTTTTTTTTCGGTAACGAGCCGTTTAAAATAGGTAACGAACAAAAAAAGATAGGATGTGTGTCAATGCGAAGCATGTGTAATAAGTATTCATTTCGGAGAATAGATATTCTCTTATATAGGCGTTTGCGTTATCGCAAAGGGCATGGGGTGCACTCTCCCTTTGTCTACAATCTGATCACAAAAGTGATTGAAGAACGCTCGCCCTACTATTGTTTTGATGATATCGAGTTGATCCGGAAGCAGATTCCGGACAAAAAAGTAGCAACACGTCAGGCCATTTCGCCCAAACATGGAGCTCTGCTGTTCAGGTTGGCTAATCATTTTAATGCCGAATCTATCCTCCAGGTTGGGTCTACAGCCGGTTTGTCTATGTTGTATCTAAGCTCGCATGCTCCCAATCGTCTATGTGTTTCGCTGGAAACCAATCCGGCTCTTGTCCCTATTGCTAAATGGGTCTATGAGAAAGCTGACCGTACGGATATTGATCAGCGAACCGGGGACTTATCTGAAATGTTACGTCGTGCTTTGGTTGAAATGAAAAACCCTGACATTATCTATTTTAACGTCTGCCATGAACAAAGCGACCCTGTTGCATTGTTTAATTCATGTGTACGATATTTACACACAGGTAGTGTTATCGTTTTTGAAGGAATTCGGATGAACCAACGGATGCGGGACAGCTGGAAAGAGATTAGTTCCCATTCGATAGTGAGCGTGTCTATCGATTTATACTCTATGGGCATCTTATTCTTCAATGAGAGACTACATAAACGCGAATACATTGTTTATTTTTAAACCGGAGAATAATATTTATGGAAAAAAGTAAAGTATATACCCGTTCAGGAGACAAAGGCAGAACGTCACTGGTGGGAGGAAAGCGCGTATCGAAAGCAGACAAACGGATCGAAAGCTATGGTACGGTAGATGAGTTGAACTCCTTTATCGGCCTGTTAATGACAGAACTCACAGGGCAAGAAGACCTGGATTTCCTGCGATTCGTACAACATAAGCTCTTTACTATCGGTTCTTACCTGGCTACCGACCAGGAAAGTACGGAACTTAAAATAGAAAGTAAAGTAAGCCCTGAAAGCATCACGAAGATTGAACACGAAATAGATCGCCTGGACCATGAACTTCCTAAGATGGAACATTTTGTTCTGCCGGGAGGAAGCCGTTCTGCTGCCTTGGCGCATGTGTGCCGTACGGTATGCAGACGAGCCGAGCGCAGGATCTATAGTCTTTGTGAAGCAGTTACGGTAGAAGAACCAGTGTTGGTCTTCATTAATCGCCTGTCTGATTATTTCTTTGTTTTGGCGCGTAAAGAATGTATAAAGAATAATGGTCAAGAAATTATTTGGGATTACACTTGCATCTAAGAAATAAAGTTATATTTTTGCGGGAAATTTGAAAACCAAACCATGTTGATGGTTAATTAATGCTTAACAACTATGTATTGGACATTAGAATTAGCTTCAAAACTTGAAGACGCTCCTTGGCCTGCAACGAAAGACGAACTGATTGATTACGCGCAACGTTCCGGTGCACCGTTAGAGGTCGTTGAAAACTTACAGGAAATGGAAGATGAAGGGGAGATCTATGAATGTATGGAAGACATCTGGCCGGATTATCCCAGTAAGGAAGATTTCTTTTTTAACGAAGAAGAGTATTGAAATGGTATAAAAACAGAACGAGGTTCTGAGAGATAAAACGAGGTAGACGCTTTTCGGAGCTTCCTGCCTCGTTCGTTTTTTTATTTTTAATACAATTTATCGGTTTTTATGCCGTTTTTGTACTGTATGAAGAGAGTCTTCCTTGTTATGATAGCCCTCTTGGCTTTGAAAGGTACTGTCTGGGCGCAATATGATGCGCAGTTCAGCCAGTACTTTATGGCTATGGGATATTATAATCCCGCTTATGCAGGAACATCCGGCAAGTTGAATTTCTTCGGACTACACCGCCAGCAATGGGTTGGATGGACAGGCGCTCCTAAATCATTCTTTGTAACAGGAGATATGCCGTTATCTGTAAAGAAAATAAACCTGGGGATAGGAGCTGTGCTGTTTACCGAAAGTATCGGGCTTTTCAATAATTCTCACTTTGCTGCCCAGATAGCCTATAAACATAAACTATTCGGCGGAACATTGAGCATAGGCCTGCAGCCGGGGATTGCCAATATTTCTTTCAACGGAGCAGACATAGAAATCCCGACATCAGACTATCATCAAAAGGAGGACGAAGCAATTCCTAACGTAGAGGTTAGCGGCATGGGCTTCGACCTGAATGCCGGAATCTATTATACACATAAACATTTCTATGTAGGTATAGGCGCTATGCACGTCATGGAGCCGGAATTAGAACTCGACGAAAATATTTATACCTATATAGGGAAATCATATAATTTAACAGGCGGATACAATATTCAACTAAGGAATCCGTTGTATGAATTACAGCCTTCCGTATTTTTGAAGACAGACATGCAGAGTTTTCAGGCTGACATTACAGCGCGAATGGTCTACAATAAGATGTTTAACGGAGGGCTTTCCTGGCGGGTGAATGAATCGCTTGTGTTTTTGTTGGGAGCTACATTCGGTAATATACAGGTGGGATATGCCTACGATTTTCCGATAAATAGTGCCATACTAAAGGCAACTTCGGGTAGCCATGAGGTGTTGGTTAGATATCAACTGAAGCTGGATAAAACAAAGTCAGGAATGTACAAACATAAAAGCGTACGTATATTATAAACAGTATATGAAAAAAGTATTCTTAGTACTTGCGGTAATAGCCTTATTCTCTTCTTGCGGCAAAAATTTGCGCGGAGTAGGGGAAGTGACAGGCGCAAGAGCAGTAGCCGTGAATGAGCCGGCACCTTATGGCATGGTGCTGATAAAAAGGGGAGCATTTGAAATGGGGCCTGCCGACAAAGATTCTCTCTGGGGAATTATGACGGAAACGAAAGGTGTTTCCTTTGATGCTTTCTGGATGGATCAGACAGAGGTAACCAATGCTAAATACCGCCAGTTTGTTTACTGGGTACGCGACTCCATCATCCGCGAACGCCTAGCCGACCCTGCTTATGGTGGAAACGACCTTTTCAAAATAACAGAAGACCGCTATGGTGAGCCGGTAGAGCCTTATCTGGACTGGAGCCGTCCGATTCCCTGGAAACGCGCGGACGAAGATGAACAGTTGGCAATAGAAAGCATCTATTACACCAATCCTGTTACCGGAGAAAAGAGACTGGACGAAAGACAGATGTTCTTTAAGTACGATTGGTACGACTATACGTCGGCGGCCCTTCGCAAACATCGTCTGAATCCCAACGAACGCATTCTGAATACAGACATCGCCGTTGATCCTAACGAAATGATAATGATTTCCAAAGACACTGCCTACATCGATGAAGAAGGACGTGTAATAAATGAAACGATCACACGCCCGCTGGGTAGTGAGTGGGATTTCCTGCATACGCGCATCGTAAATATATATCCTGATGAAACTTGCTGGATCAACGACTTTAATAATGCTTACAACGAGCCTTATATGCGTATGTATTTCCAGCATCCGGGATATGACGACTACCCTGTAGTCGGTGTCACCTGGGAACAGGCCAATGCCTTCTGTATCTGGCGCACGAACCTATTCAAATCATCGATAAACCTTCTTGCGGGACAAGCCTTTGAACCTTTCAGGCTTCCGACAGAAGGCGAATGGGAATATGCTGCACGCACAGGGAAAAACGAATACAAATATCCTTGGGCTACTGACGAGTTGCAAAGCAGCAAAGGTTGTTTCCTTGGCAACTTCAAACCGGGTAATGGTAATTACACGGAAGACGGTCATTTGATTCCGGCGCGAACCGGATCATTCGCTCCCAACGAATTCGGACTATATGACATGGCAGGTAATGTGGCAGAGTGGACAGCTACTGTTTACTCCGAATCAGGCCCGAGCCAGATGAATGATATGAACCCTGACTTGCGCTACAACGCAGCTAAGGAAGATCCTTATGCCATGAAGACAAAGGTGGTTCGCGGTGGCTCGTGGAAAGACGTAGCTCAATTCATTCGTTCGGATATGCGCACCTTTGAGTACCAGAACGTACCTCGTTCATACATCGGTTTCAGATGCGCCCGTACACAAGTAGGTTTCTCCCGATCAAAAGGGAAATAATAACGAATAAAAAGCAAGATATAATACTTCAAAAACAATGGGAAAGTATAGAAGATATAAAAACAGAGTGGAGATGTATCTTTCCAGTGATAAAGGGAAACGCTTGTTGAACTTCTGCTACAGCTGGGGAGCCTCCATCGTAATCCTGGGAGCCATGTTCAAGATCCTGCATTTGCCGTATGGTAATACCATGTTGGCTGTCGGGATGATTACCGAGTTTTTCGTATTTTTCATCTTCGGATTTGAAAAACCAGGCTCGGATTATCATTGGGAAGACGTGTTTCCTGTATTGAAATCCAAGAACCCGCTGGATCGGCCGGATTTCTCCGGATCATCCATCACCAGCATTATGCATTCCAATGCAAACATGGAGGATGATGACACATCTGCTACCCCTAACCTGTCGGGAGCAAATATAAATATGACAGGAGGCAACGGAGGTGGAGGAGCACAACGTGTCAACCTGGGTAGCATGGGGATTTCACCTATCGACGTATCAGAAGAAGATACCAAGAACTTATCATCCAGCATAAAGAAGCTAAGTGCTGCAGCTGAGCAAATATCCAAAATGGCTGAACTGACGGATGCTACACAAAAATACCTCGATCAGCTGTCCGGTATGTCTGAGAACATGGATAAGTTCAGCCGGGTAACGAATTCGCTAACCGATGTATCTGATACCTTATTACATTCCTATAAAAACATTACAGACAATTCGGATGGTATTACCCGCAATTCACAAGGTTATGTACAACAGATGGAATTGCTGAATCGTAACCTGACCGGATTGAATACCATTTATGAAATGCAACTGAAGAGTATCAGTTCGCAAATCAATTCGATTGAACATATCAATGCCGGTTTGAACCGCATCAAGGATTTATATGACGGCTCGCTGACCGATAGTTCCGTATTCCGGACAGAAACCGAACGGATGGCACAACAGCTGACTCAGTTGAACCAGGTGTACAGCCGTCTGCTAAGTGCTATGACTGTTAATATGGGGCCTATACCTCAGCCAAACCTGTACCAGCAGCCACAGCAGCAGAATCCGTATCAGCAACAGCCGCAGCAAGGTAATCCGTATCAATCACCTTATACTAAGTAAAGAAGATGGCAGGAATAGGAAATAATCCTAATTCACCACGTCAGAAGATGATCAATCTGATGTACCTGGTGTTCATTGCGATGATGGCTCTGAATGTGTCATCGGAAGTGTTAGATGGATTCGGACTGGTAGACAACAGCCTGCAAACGTCTATAAAGAATACTTCAAATCGCAACGAAATCATCAGTAACGAACTAGAAACATATTATCAAGCGAATCCGACAAAAGCCGAAGAATGGTACAACAGAAGTATACAAGTAAAAAAATCATCAGACGACATCTATAATTATGTAGAAGAACTGAAGGATCGGATCGTAAAGGTAGCTGACGGAAAAGACGGTGATTTAAAGGACATACAGAATAAAGACGATCTGGAAGCGGCATCACGCATTATGCTGGCGCCCATTAACGGAGAAGGAAAGAAACTACGGGAAGCGATTGATTCATACCGGAAAGCAATGGCTAACATGGTAGACGATCCGAATAAAACAGCTGTTATTGAAGCCGTACTTGATACCGAAGTGCCCAAGCAAGCGGGTATTAGCCAACGCAACTGGGAAGAATATCATTTTGAGAATATGCCGGTAGCCGCTGCTATCACGCTACTTACCAAATTGCAAAGTGATATTCGTTACGCACAGGGAGAAGTACTGAACAACCTGCTGAGCAGTATCGACGTTGGAGACTATCGCGTAAATATCATCGAAGCGCAGGTAATACCGGAAAGCCAGATTGTCATGCGCGGAAGCCAGTATAGAGCAAATATTGTATTATCAGCTATCGACTCTACCAAACGTCCGGCAGTGTATGTAAACGGACAGAAACTACCGGAAGAAAGCAATGGTTTGTTTAGTGTTAATACAGGAGCGACAGGCACCTTCCCTATCAAAGGATATATAGAGATGCCGAACAGCGACGGAAGTATTTTGCGACGTGACTTTGAAAGCGAATATTTCGTGACGGAGCCGAATGCTACAGTAGCACCTACAATGATGAATGTATTGTATGCTGGTATCGTCAATCCAATACGTATTGCCGTACCAGGTATACCCAGCGGAAATATATCTGCAACCATGACAAACGGTACATTAACTCGCAATGGAGATGTATGGGATGCTAAACCTAGTACAGTAGGTACGGAAGCGATTGTCTCCGTAAATGCACGGATGGCAGACGGCCGTATGGTACAAATGGCGAACACCCCGTTCCGCGTACGCGCATTACCTGATCCGTTACCCTATCTGGAATACAAAGACCAGAATGAAGCTGTACGTGAATTCAGAGGAGGACGTATTGCCAAACGTAGCCTGATGGAAGCACCGGGTATTATGGCAGCAATCAACGATGGTATCCTGGATATCAAGTTTACCGTTCTTCGCTTTGAAATTACCTATGCCGATGCGTTCGGTAACATGATAAACGAACCCACCAGCGGAGCTAATTTCTCGGATCGCCAGCGGAATTATATCAGTGGACTGGCACGCGGAAAACAGTTCTGGATCAATCGAGTAGTTGCCCGTGGGCCTGATGGTATCGAACGAACGATACCTCCTATAGAAGTAGTTGTAAATTAAAAGATAACAAGATTATAATATGAAACGCTTGTATTATATACTAGCTTTGACAAGCATACTGATAGCCCCTCTTTCTTTATATGCACAAGAAGAAGGGAATGATAATCAGGAACGGAGATCGCCTCGGGCCCGCACTGGTGGCAGGGAGTCTGATAAAAAAGAATCAGGACTGCCTGAACTAACCATACGTGCGCAGGATATGAACGAACGCATGACACAAGAGATTGGGAATGCCCGTTGGATGCGTGTTATCTATCGTCAGGTAGATTTGAACAAAGAACAAAACGCACCTTTATACTATCCAGTAAGACCTTTGAACGGAAGCATGAATCTCTTCTCTACCATCTTTCAGCTAATGAGTGAAAATAAGCTGGAGGCCTACCGCTACGAAGACGGTTTTGAAGCCTTTGATGAAGAACACCTCATCAACTTCAAAGAAGATGTGCTAGACCGCGCTTATATATATTATGAAGAAATCCCCGGCCAGGCAGGTGGCGCTCCTTCTTATATCATCAATGAGAGTGATATACCTTCCGGCGATGTGATGGCGTATTACGTGAAAGAGGCTTGGTATTTTGACCAGAATAACTCAGTCTTTGATGTAAAGACTTTGGCTATCTGTCCTATTCTGACGGTTTCGGGTGATTTGGGAGAGCAGACTACTCCTCTATTCTGGATTCCTTATGAAAATATCCGCCCCTACATCACGAACTCACGTATAATGACTTCCAATATCAATAATGCGAAGACATTTACAATCGATGATTACTTCCGCCGAAGAATGTTTGAGGGAGAAATCATCAAAACTGAGAACCTGATGAACCGGACATTGAGGCAAATGTATCCGGAACCGGATTCTTTGATGTTGGCTCAGAAAGAAATAGAAAAACAACTGGAAACCTTCCAGCAGTCTCTTTACTGGCAACCAGATACTACACAAGTAGCTAACACTAAAGAAAGCAAGAAAGCGGCTAAATCTTCCCGTGTAACAAAAACAGCTTCCACCAAAACAACGAAAGCTACAAAACAACCAAAAGTATCAACTCCGAAGGCGGAAAATTCCGCACCCGTGCGTAGTGTCCGCAAAAGACGATAATGTATCGGACGTTGTTTTTCGTATTTACACGTATTGGCGCCTTTACTATAGGAGGAGGCTATGCGATGCTCCCGCTCATTGAACGGGAGGTCGTTAATCGTGGGTGGATATCGAAAGAAGAATTTATAGACTTGTTTGCTGTGGCACAATCCTTGCCCGGTATCTTTGCTGTTAATATCTCCATCTTTTTGGGATATAAGCTTAAGGGTATTCCCGGTAGCATTGTCTGTGCATTAGGTACTATCCTCCCCTCTTTTGTAATCATCCTTGCTATTGCACTTTTCTTTTCGCATATACAGGATAACGTATGGGTAGAAAAGATATTCAAAGGCTTACGACCGGCAGTAGTAGCATTAATTGCCGTACCTTGTCTTAATGCCGCCATAACGATTGGCCTAACATGGAAAACAGCTCTTATAGCAATAGCTTCCGCTCTATTAATCTGGCTGGTAGGAGTATCTCCTGTTTATATTATCATCATAGCTGCCGCAGGCGGTTTGGTTTACGGATTGAATAAAAAGAAGGATTGATATGTTATTTCTTCAACTGTTTTGGGTATACATTAAGATTGGGCTTTTCGGCTTCGGCGGAGGTTACGCCATGCTTTCTCTTATTCAAGACGAAGTTGTCAACAAATACAAGTGGATCAGTTTGCAGGAATTTACAGATGTAGTTGCTATTTCGCAGATGACTCCCGGCCCGATTGGCATCAACAGTGCTACATACATTGGATATACGGCTGTACATAATGCAGGTTATTCGGCCGGCATCTCCATCCTGGGCTCATGCATTGCTACTTTTGCCGTCTGCTTGCCTTCTTTTATACTGGTTTTACTTATCTCCTACTATTTTAATCGTTTCAAGAGAAACAAATACGTAGAAGCTGCTTTTATCGGACTACGCCCTGCAACGGTAGGACTTATCGCTGCAGCAGCTTTGCTGTTAATGAATCAGGAGAATTTTATCGATTATAAAAGCTTTCTTATCTTTGGTGCCGCCTTTCTACTTACCTGGAAGCTAAAGATACACCCCATCCTTATGATTTTCCTTGCCGGTATTGCCGGCATCATATTATATTGGTAAGGAAAGGAAGGCTAAGCCCCCTTTCCTATTCCCTGGTTTTGTTGTTCCTTTTACAGCTTCCGACTCTGATTCTTTGGGAGAACTCAAGGTTTCTTCCATTAAAACAGGATTACTTAATACTTCCAGTGCCTTGTCTAACACAGCATCATCTTTCAATGACTCTATCAAGGCTCCTTTCTGATAGTAATATCGTTTTACGATCTCAGAAGCCATTATCTTTTTAACCTGGTCTTTAAAACGGTCAAAGTCTCGTTCAATATCAGGAGTCAGTTTAGATTCAAGTTCTTTAAACATCGTTGAATCACTATCCATATAGCCTTCAAACTCCGCAACATCTTTCAGGTTCTTCAGTATCTTTTCACTCTGACGATCATAGCTGAAGTTCTTTTCTTTAGCATAGGCCTTAAATGCTTCAAAATCGTCGTCCGTTACTTTAAATTCATCAACAGGAGGAATTGTCTTGTGCTTCTGTACATAGTCTGTAACAAAATCAAACAATACATAGTCGTTCACCAAATAGAACATCATCGTTGGTGTTTTAGGTTCCTCCACTTCAAACTCCGGGCGAACGCCTCCACCGTCCCGAACCGGACGGCCTTTGGAAGTATAGAATACGCTTGTCAGGCTGTCAGGTATATTGCCTACGCTTCCATCCGGGTTTCGGTGCGAATAATCTAATTGCTGTATGCAGCGCCCACTCGGAATATAGTATTTTCCCATTGTTATCTTCAGGTTTCCGTTATAAGGAAGATCGCGTGTACTTTGTACCAATCCTTTCCCAAAAGAACGTTGGCCTACCAGCACAGCACGGTCTAAATCCTGCAAAGCGCCGGAAACAATTTCAGCAGCAGAGGCAGAACCTCCATTAATCAGGACTGCGATAGGCATTACTGTATCAAGCGGTTCGTTGGATGTGCGATACGTCCGGTCCCACTGGCTTATTTTACCTTTAGTAGATACTACCTCCAAGCCTTTAGGAACAAACATATTTACAATCTGTACAGCGCTTTCCAATAGCCCACCTCCATTATTACGCAAATCCAGGACAAGCGATTTGATTTGATGGTTTGTCCGCAAATCTTCAAAGGCCGCCTTCACTTCCTGGGCACTTTTGTCGGTAAATCCTGACAGATAAATATAGCCTACATCGTTATTACGCACGCCATAATAAGTTACCTGATTCACCAATATCTGTTTACGGGTTACATCTACTGTGCGGGCTTTCTTCTCGCCGGGACGCTGTATTTTTAGCTTCATTTTGGTGTTGGGAACTCCTTTCAGCAAGTTACTCACCTCATCACTTGTTGCTTTCTCCACATCAGCCGTATCTATTGCCAGAATACGGTCTCCGGCTCTTAAACCGGCTAATGCCGCAGGCATCCCCTCGAAAGGTTCTGCAATGATCACCCCCTCATCTCGCTGACGGATATAAGCACCCACTCCTCCGTACTCTCCGGTAGTAATCAGCTTTAAATCCCCCATATCCTGTTCCGGAATATATTCGGTATAAGGGTCAAGTCCGCCCAGCATGGCATCAACCCCTCTGCGAACAGTCTTGTCTACATCAATCGTATCAACATAGAACATTTCCATTTCTTTCACTAAGGCATTGAATATATCCAATTGCTTGCTCACTTCAAAGCGATTATCCTTTTGAGCTTGTATAGGTAAAGCTGTTCCTAAAAGAAATAACAACATCAGAAAGCTCACTATACGGACGCGGATCGTTTTACACATAATCAAAAATCTGTTTATTTATCCTGTAAATGTATATAATAATCTATCGTTTATGATAAGATATCTCTTACTTTTAACTTTATTTGTTCCCATTGATGCGAAGGAATTTGTGCTCCGAGCACATCAATAACATACCCGGCTAGCATAGACCCAATGCGGGCAGACTGCTCAAAAGTAGCCCCCACCGATTGTCCATACAGGAAGCCTGCGGCAAAGTGATCGCCGGCACCTGTTGTATCAAGGGGCTTTCCTCCTTCGGCCGCCACATGTATGATTTCGCCATTTCCTGCTATCATCGATCCCCTTTTACCCAGCGTAACGAGAGAGATATCCACCTGTGTAGCTATTTTCTTTATCGCTTCTTCCGGTTCAAGCCCCGTGAAGGCTTTGGCCTCGCTCTCGTTTGAAAAGAGGATATTTACGTATTTAGGGATAATATCTTCCAGGAAACCTCTGAAAGCATTTACGATATTAAAGTTAGACAAATCCAGAGCAACTTTCACTCCCTGTCTCTTAGCCTTCTCCATCGTAGAGCGAACCAATGGCTCATTGACCAACAAATAACCTTCGATATATACACATTTATAGCTGCCTACAATTTCTTCTTTAACATCATCGGGGGTAAGCGTAGAAGCCAGACCTAGAAAAGTACTCATCGTACGCTCTCCATCTGGAGACACCAACACCGTACAACAGCCGGAAATTCCATCCGCCTTTGCCAGATAAGGCGTTACGCCAGCCTCGCGGATCGCATTTTCATAATAGGATCCAAGCGCGTCGGTTCCCACTTTTCCCAGATATCCAGTAGTAGCTCCCAGATTAGCCATAGCTCGCATCGTATTACATACCGAACCACCTGGAACCTGTGTCCGTTCCAAGTGTTGCTGCGTTTTCTGAATAATTATCATCTGATTCTCATCAATCATATCCATGGCTCCTTTTACGATTCCAATATCTGCCAGAGGACGATCATCCTCTAGTTGTAATAATACATCTACCAATGCATTTCCTAAACCAAGTGTACTCATCTACTAATATTTTTTCTGCAAATATATTGCATATTTGGAAAACATCCCGTACTTTTGCACTGCAAAACAAAAGATTCTTCCTTAGCTCAGTTGGTTAGAGCATCTGACTGTTAATCAGAGGGTCCTTGGTTCAAGTCCAAGAGGAAGAGCAAAAAAGAGAATTACCGAGAGGTAGTTCTCTTTTTTTGTTAGGTTAACTTGCCGTAATCGGCTGGAATTAAATATTAAACGCTCCTATGCAATCGAAAAATCGCATACATGCGTTTTGAGAAAAGTATGCATGCGTTTTCGAAAACGCATACGTGCGATTTTTAACATACTATAAAGCGCTATATATCAATCATTTTTGAGAACCCCAAAAACGATTCTAAAAGAAAGGAAAAAGACTCATATCTATATTCAAAATCCAACAAGTGTTAAGCATTAAGGTTAGATTATTGATTAATATTAAATATATCAATTTAAAAATTCGCACAACACATTAGCTATTACTGTCTTAATTCTATTTTTGCAATACTGCTGTACACTGCTGCAATACGTCACGTTTTATGTCCGTTCTAAGATGTTTATTTTTACATACATTGCTGATTATCAGCAATAATCCAATCTTCCCCCGTGTTTTTAGTGCTAAAAAGGGGACGTATTACGGCAGTTTTAACATTTGTGCCTACCATACCTTTGCACCGTGATCACAAAACAAAACTGTATTAACAATTTAAAAAGTAAAAATTATGTCAGTAAAATTTAGATTAATTGAACGCAAAAACTTAGGAAAAGACGCGGCTGCAACTCCACGTAAATATTATGCTCAGGCAGTGAATAATGGTTATGTAACGTTTGAAGAGTTATGTAATGATATTGCTGAGAATTGTACTCTTACTTCGGCAGATGTGAAAGCTGTACTCGACCGTATGAACTATCAGTTGGATAAAAACCTTCGTGCCGGACGTATCGTGCAATTCGGTGAGTTGGGAAATTTCCGGATGGTTGTCGGTTCTTCAGGAGCTACAACAGAAGAGAATTTTTCAGTATCACAGATCAAGAAAAACCGTATTTCTTTCACTCCCGGTAAACGCCTGAGAGTTGCCCGTTCACAAACCAGCTACGAAAAGGACACCCCTCAGGTAGTGGAAGTAGAATGCAACAGAACACACCTTGATTAATAGGATGTAACCTATTAAAATCGGTAGATAGAAAAGAGAATTACATTTGTTTGTAGTTCTCTTTTTTTGGATGCAAGCAAAAAGAAATAGAAAAGCCAAACTGTAATTTCTGTATTTATAACTGTCAGTCTTGGCTATATCGGTAACACCTTGTTCATAGCTAATATTGACAATGAAAACCCGGCGAATAGCATCAAAGCGGAATAGGTTGCAAATATCCAATATAATCATACAGCATTGTCTAATTTTTAGACAGGTGGAGATGATAGCCTTTGGTTATTACGTTTCAAACTAATATTATACCTACTTTGGCGTGGTGTCTGGATAAACAAGATAAAACAACAATAAATAATTAAGAATATGTTTACACATTATTTAAAAATGGCCTTGCGCAATATGCGCAAACACAAAACGCAGTCGCTCACTGGTATCTTCGGACTGGCATTCGGACTTGCCTGTTTTGTCCCAGCGCTTTACTGGTTTCGATATGAAACATCATATGATAATTTTTATGAATTATCACAAGATAGTTTTCGTGAAAAATCAGATGATTATTTTTATCCCGATGCAGACAAGATTTACCGTGTTTATTCTGTAGACAAGCAATCCGGGAAAGTAAACGAACTGGTTTCAGGTATTTTAGAAAGGAAATTACGTGAACAGTTCCCAAGCTTGCAATCTTCTACGGTCTTTTTTATAGAACAAGATCGTTGCAAATCTAACGAAACATCTAATTTGCAATTACAGACTGTTTTTACAGATAGTACTTTTTTGGATGTTTTCCCTCAAACAATTATTAGCGGTGATGCACAAAACCCATTACAGGCTTTAAACAACATTATTCTTACAGAATCTGCAGCAATTGGTTTGTTTGGAGATATTGAAAAAGCTATCGGACAGACAATAAAAAGTACGTTATACACAAGATTTTTGCCGTACATAGTTACTGCAGTCATGAAAGACCCTCCCCCTAATACAAATATATCGTTCAATGCTATCCTTTGTCATGAACAGTTAACACTGCAAAAATCTTTTGTAGAAAGATCTGTCGAACAAATATGGGCATTAGCGAACTTGTCAATGTACGTAAAGCTACCTTCTGGCATAAAAGCTAATGAATTAGTAAAAGAACTCAATAATTTTGCATCAACGTTAGACTCAAAAGCCCATATGGAGTTACAGATGATGCGTATAAGCAATATACGCCATCAACTAAATGCAGATGTACCATTCACATTGAACTTTATACATATACTCTTTGCATGCGGATTATTGTTGCTATTTAGCGCTCTTTACAATTTCCTAAATTTATATCTTGACATTTTCCACCAACGAAACCGTGAGTTATCCTTACGTACAGTGCATGGAGCCTCACATTTCCAACTCGTTCAGCAAATGATGACTGAACTGGCTTGTGCCATTTTTATAGCATTATTACTGGCTGGTTTCTTTATTGTTATAACTCGTCCTGCGTTTTCTGGAATGTTCAAAATTAATATTGACATATTGCAACTAATGCTATATTTTGTGATTTGTGCAATAGCAGTGATGGGGTTGATGCTGTTTATCAGCTTTATTATTTTCGGGCGATTGAGCCAATTGGCTATTCGCTATCAGTCGAAAAGAAAGACAAATAACAAGACGACTTTACGTCGTACGGCAGTTATTTCACAACTCGCGGTAAGTGTGTCATTTATTGTAGCAGCATTAGTAGTTGCAATTCAAATGAATTTTATTAACCATAAAGATTTAGGATTCAATAGTGCTGGAATCATACACGTATCAGGCATAACTACGATTCCAATGGATAAAGCGGCTTCCATAATGTATGGAATGGTAGCTATCCCGCAAATCGAGAATTATTCTTTCACCTACTTTGAACCTCAACAAAATGTTAACTCTTCTAGCTTGACGGATAAAGTAGAATGGGCAGGAAAACAGTCATCAGAGAACTATATATTCCAACGAATCCCGACTGACAGCCGATTTGCCTCCACATTCAGGTTAAATATGGTTATTGGGAAATGGTTGGATGAACTTGGAAGAAATAATATCGTTCTCAATGAGGAAGCTGTTCAAGTGATGGGGCTTAAAGAACCTATAGGTAGTGTTGTTCGTGTTGATATGCAAGAATATACAGTAGTAGGTGTAGTAAAAGATTTTCACACATCATCACTGCGTAATCGTATCCTCCCAACGATCTTTCTTCCTTCAAAAGGTCTGGTAGATATTTTGTATATCCGTGCAATTGACAAAAAAGAACAAGATGTGATACAACAAATAAATACGCTTATTGCCGGAGAAGGTGATGTGAAATTTACTCCTATTCAGCAAATATATAACCAATTAAATAATTCTGAAGAGGTTGGCATGCAATTATTTTCTGTACTCGCAACGGTTTGCTTGTTGATTTCGCTGTTTGGTGTTTATGCTGTAGCTGCCGCAGCCACTCAGCGCCGTCGCAAAGAAATAGCCATTCGCAAAGTGCTTGGAGCAAAAGCTGGAGTAATTGTGCAACTCTTTTTGAAAGAATACACTTTATTGGTGGTTATTGCAGCGGCCATAGCATTGCCATTCGCATATCTGGCTATGAATCATTGGTTAGAAGGATATGCCTATCGTATTCACATCTCATGGTGGCTATTGGCAAGTGTACTGGTTGGAGTCACTATATTAGTTTTGCTAACAGTGCTAAATTTGGTTTTAAAAGCTGCTGACCGGAATCCTGGTGAAGTTGTAAAAAACGAGTAAAAGATATGTGTTTTATCTAAAACAAAAAAGAGAACTACTAAACAGTAATTCTCTTTTTTGCTCTTCCTCTTGGACTTGAACCAAGGACCCTCTGATTAACAGTCAGATGCTCTAACCAACTGAGCTAAGGAAGAATTTGCTTTTGCTTATGATAATCTCTCAAAAGCGTTGCAAAAGTAATGTTTATTTCTTAATATCCAAAATTTCTTTCCAAAAATATTCATCAAAATGTCCGATGCTCCGACTAAACATACAGAAGGCTGCCTTATATTCACTAAGACAGCCTTCTACTACAATTTATTAATGCCTCAGACATTACTATACCGGATACCTTCTCAAGAAGGCTACGGTACGGTGTATCTCAGGATACATCACAATATCATCTTTTATGAAAGGGACTTCTTTCCTATAGTCTTTCAGAAATTTCTCCAGCAAAGGAGAGGTTTTGGCCGGGCGGCGGAATTCAATACCTTGTGCTCCGTTCATTAACTCAATAGCCAAGATATGATCCAAATTATCCATGATCTTGAATAGCTTGGTGGCGGCATTGGCACCCATACTTACATGGTCTTCCTGTCCGTTGCTCGACACAATCGAGTCGCTGCTGGCAGGATAGGCATACATCTTGTTCTGGCTAACCATGCTGGCAGCAGCATACTGAGGGATCATAAAGCCGGAATTCAAGCCCGGATTGGCTACCAAGAACTCAGGTAGTCCGCGTAATCCCATGATCAGTTGTGCCACCCTGCGTTCGGAGATATTTCCTAATTCGGCCAATGCAATCCCCAGGTAGTCGAAAGCAATAGCCAAGGGCTGTCCGTGGAAATTACCTCCCGAGATGATACGGTCTTCGTCAGGGAAGATCGTAGGGTTATCCGTTACCGAATTAATCTCTGTCAGCAACACATCTGTCACATAGCGGATCGCATCCTTTGTTGCTCCATGTACCTGAGGAATACAACGGAAAGAATAAGGATCCTGAATATGCGGTTTCTTTCGTGCAATCAACTCGCTTCCTTCCAGCAAGGTACGGAAAGCTTCACCGGTTTCTATCTGTCCTTTATGAGGACGCATCTGCTGGATGCAATCCATGAACGGATCAATCAGACCATCGAATGCTTCAAGGGAGATAGCAGCCACCAGGTCTGCCCTTTTAGATATTTTAAACGCACGAAGTAAGGCCGATACCCCATTCGAACTCATGAACTGCGTTCCGTTCAATAAAGCCAGACCTTCTTTACTTTTTAGCTTGACAGGTCTCCAGGCATACTCGTCAAGTACTCCCATGGCATCTCGCTTCTTCCCTTTGTAATATACATCCCCTACCCCAATGAGTGGCAGAAAGAGGTTGGCCAAAGGAGCCAGGTCACCGGAAGCGCCTAATGAGCCTCGGTCGTAAACGATTGGCAATATATCATTGTTAAAGAAATCTAGGATACGTTGTACCGTAATCACCTGTACGCCACTATGCCCCAAAGAAAGGGCATGTGCTTTCAGAAGCATCATCAGACGCACGATTACCGGACTTACCTCTTCACCTACACTACAGGCATGACTTTTCACCAGGTTTTCCTGCAAGGTGTTGAGTTCATCGGGAGAAATCGTCTTATTACACAACGAGCCAAAGCCTGTAGTGATGCCGTATAAGGGGCCTTCCTGTTGTTCGATCTTCTTGTCCAGGTAGTCGCGGCAGTGTTGGATCCGCTTGATTACGTCGGGAGTCAACTCCAGACGCATGTTCTCCGTCAGGATCTTTTCAATACTTTCAAATGTAAGAGGCTGCGCACCTACATGATATACGTTATTACTCATAAGATTTCCTTTACTTTGTTTAAAAGCAGTTGTTCTTTCTCAATCGATTGTTTTTCTAATGTATCTGCTCTTTCTGTCATTTCCCTGACAAATATTTCATCCTTGATGGAAGAAAGGTTGATCCGGACGTTTAATAAAGCGCCCAATACGGCTGTACGGGCAGCCATCATGGCAACGCAGGCGTCAGTAACGGCATTTTGATTTCCCTTTTCTGCCACATAGGCAATAGTGTCCATTACGCCAAATACTTCTTCTGCCACCATCATAGGGATACGAGCTGCATCTTTCGTGGCCTCCTGGATGGTCTGCGAGCGGACAGCCATTTGTTCATCGGTTTCTTTAGGTAGCTTGAAAGCCGCAAATACCCGGTCGTACGCCTCACTATCTTTGTCGATATACTCTATCAAACGCTGACGCAGAGGGGCTGTTTTAGCCGTAATAGCCAACATATCATTCTCTACTTCGGCATATTTCTTTTTACCGACTGTAAGATTGGCCACCATTTCAGCCAATGCCAAAGCGATTGCTCCGTTCAGAGCCGAAATACTTCCTCCGCCCGGAACCGGATCACTGCCGGCTGTTTTAGCGAGAAACTCTTTTATGGTTAAATCTGCTAACATATTTTTTATTTGTTTTTAATTAGTCATTAATTGTTATTTTCCCGTCTTTTATAGTCATAGTGACAATATTTATACCAATATGATAGGATAGGAACTTGTACGAAGGATACCGAAGGATAATCATATCGGCTTTCTTTCCTACATCAATACTACCAATGGATTCGGCACGTCCGAGGGCTGCTGCCCCGTTGATGGTCAAAGCTGTTACAACTTCTTCCGGAGTCAGTTTCATATAAATACAGGCCAAAGCTATAAGCAAAGGTATAGAGCCAGAGAAGCAACTACCCGGATTCAGGTCGGAAGCCAAAGCAACTGCACATCCTGCATCGATCATTTCCCGTCCGCGAGCGTATGACTCCTTCAATGAAAAGGCTGTCAGAGGCAAGAGGGTTGCAATTGTATCACTCTTGGCAAGTAAGCGAATGTTTTCATCCGAAGCCTGCAGCAGATGATCGGCACTTGTCGCTTTCAGCCTGACAGCTAGCTCTGCACCTCCTATATCTACAATCTCATCGGCATGTAGTTTCGGCTTCATACCATGCGCTTCGGCAGCCTTCAGCAAACGTTCGCTCTGCTCTATTGAGAAAACGCCTTTTTCGCAGAATACATCACAGAACTCCGCAAGGTCTTCCTCTTGTACAGCAGGCAATATTGTCTGAATGATATAGTCTATATATTCGTCTGCTTTGCCTTTATATTCGGGGGGAACAGCATGTGCACCCAGAAACGTACTGACAATATCTACCGGATGCTCCTCGTTCAGCTCCTCCATGACACGTAACTGTTTGAGTTCCGTTTCCAGATCCAATCCGTAGCCGCTCTTTCCTTCTACGGTTGTTACACCCATATCCAGCATATCGTCTAGACGGGCATAAGCGCTTTCCCACAGGTCGTCATACGTACTGTTACGGGTAGCCTGCATGGTATTTACAATGCCTCCTCCCCGCTCCATAATAGACATATAGCTATCACCTCTCAGGCGCCAGGAGAATTCTTCTTCCCGATAGCCGCCAAAGACGAAGTGAGTATGACTATCCACAAAGCCGGGCAACAAAGCCTTTCCTGATGCGTCAATGACAGAATAGTCATCCTCATTTAACTGAGAAAGAACCTCTTCCGTAGTCCCCACATGGGTAATGATGCCATTGGAAATGGCAACTGCTCCATTCTCAATGACTCCCAGGTCGGACATAGCTTTTCCCTTTTTCGCGGCAAAACCGGAACAGGTGACAAGTTGGGAAGTATTTTTTATCAGTAGTTTCCCTGTTTTCATGCTTATTCCATGATTCTTGCTTCCAATACCTGATCCATAGAGAAATCCTCTAATCCCAGGTAGTATGAAGCGGTATCTATCAATGCTTCCATCGGTACCAGTCCGATAATCTCACTGCCTACCACCGGAACACCATATCTGCGAGCTTCAATCCGTACAAGTTCAAAGGCTCTGTACAAGGCGGTACGGGTATAATCCGTCATATTGATGGACACCTGTACGATGCCCCGCTCTTTCAGTTCTACTCCCATAGCTTTGCAGAAGCGCAATCCGCCGCCCAGGAAGCGTATTTTCTTGGCTATACTGTCGGCTATCGCCAAATCAGCAGTTCCCAGATTTACATTATAAGCAACCAACGGCATACGGGCTCCGATAGCCACTGTTCCGGCTGTAGGATGACGTTCCGCAGGTCCAAAGTCCGGAGCCCATTCCGGCAATTTGATCTTCTCTGCCATACCTTCAAATTCACCTTTCCGGACATTCGCCAGGTTCTCTCGTTGAGGAGAAGAAGCTGACTTTTCATACAAAAATACCGGAAGCTGATAGCGTTTCGCTGCTTCGGCAGCTACTTCTTTAGACAGGTTGATAGCTTCCTCCATCGTACATCCCTTGATGGGAATAAACGGTATTACGTCTACGGCCCCCATACGTGGATGCTGCCCGGAGTGCTTGGTCAGGTCTATCAATTCTACAGCTAATCCGATGGCTTCCAACACCGCCGCCTTCAAAGCTTCAGGTTCTCCAACTACTGTAACAACCAATCGGTTATGGTCTTGATCATTGCTGTAATCCAGAAGTTTTACACCGGCCTTGGCTCTGAAAGGGCTTACTATTTTTTCTATTTTTTCCAAATCGCGTCCCTCACTGAAATTGGGGACACACTCCATAATTTTACTCCAGCTACTCATTTTTCTTTGTTTAAGTAATTCGTGATAGTTTTTAGCATTAAGTCTTCCTTCGGAATATAAGGGAGGGTTATATGATATTCTTTTTCGTATTTACTATTGAAGTCGGCAGATGTACTCATGGCATTTTTATTGCGTGCCCAGGAGCGGCGTGCCACACCACCCATCACATCCCACAACATGGCCGAACGGAGGATTTCATCCACACGCTCACTTCCGTCGAGAACCATACCAAATCCGCCATTGACGGACTTTCCGATACCTACTCCACCGCCATTGTGCAGAGCAATCAGGCTCATGCCCCGGGCAGCATTTCCGGCAAAGCATTGTACAGCCATATCGGCCATTACATTGCTTCCGTCGTATATGTTGGATGTCTCGCGGAAAGGAGAGTCTGTTCCACTCACATCGTGATGGTCTCTCCCCAGCATAATGGGGCCAACTTCGCCATCGCGAACCATTTTGTTAAAACGTAAAGCTATATTCATTCGCCCTTCGGCATCCTGATACAGGATACGGGCTTGTGTTCCTACTACCAACTGGTTTTTCTCGGCATCCCGGATCCAATTATAATTGTCCAGATCCTGTCCACGACGGGTCGGGTCGATACATTCCATGGCGGCCTGGTCAGTCTTAATCAGGTCTTCATGCTTACCACTCAGGCATACCCAGCGGAACGGGCCATATCCGTAATCAAACAACTCAGGCCCCATGATATCTTCCACGTAAGAAGGCCAGATAAAGCCGTCTTTCTCATCTATGCCATTCTTGGATATTTCTTTCACGCCAGCATCATAGATAGCCTTCATAAAGGAGTTACCATAATCGAAGAAGTACGTCCCTTTGGCTACCAGCTTCTTGATTACTTTATAATGCCTGCCGAGGGTTTGATCTACTTTGCGGTTGAATTCCTCCCGGTTATGAGCCAACAGATCCGTCCGTTCCTCAAATGAAATACCTGCTGGGCAATATCCTCCCTCGTATACCGCATGGCAAGAGGTTTGATCACTCAGTAAGTCTATATGTATGTTTTCTTTCTCGGCATATTCCAGTAAATCAACGATATTCCCATGATAGGCTACCGATACCGGCTCTTTCTTATCTATTGCTTTACGGGTATATGCAAAGGCTTCTTGCAGATTGTCTGTTGCATACTGTACCCAGCCTTGCGTTGTACGGGTCTTGATCCGCGACTCATCCACTTCGGCTATAATACAGGCGGCTCCGGCAATAACAGCAGCTTTGGGCTGAGCCCCACTCATGCCTCCCAAGCCGGAAGAAACGAACAGATAGCCTCTTAAGTCTTTATCCTGCGGTATTCCCAGCTTCAAGCGTCCGGCATTCAACAGGGTATTAAAGGTACCGTGAACAATGCCTTGCGGACCAATATACATCCACCCACCGGCTGTCATCTGCCCGTAATTGGCTACTCCCATCTGGGCAGCTACGTGCCAGTCTTTCAGATTGTCAAACATCCCAACCATCATCGAGTTGGTGATGATCACACGCGGTGCGTCGGGCTTTGACTTAAACAAGCCTAAAGGATGCCCAGACTCAATAACCAAGGTCTGCTCGTTGGTCAAGACTTCCAGGTATTTCTTTATCAGGCGGTATTGCATCCAGTTCTGGCATACCTGCCCTGTTTCGCCATAGGTTACCAACTCATAAGGATAGAGAGCAATATCAAAACAGAGGTTATTATCAATCATTACCTGAAAGGCTTTCCCCTCCAGGCAGTTTCCTTTATATTCATCAATAGGTTTGGCGTTCAGATCTCCTTCAGGCCGATATCTATAACCATAGATGCGTCCGTACGTTGCCAACTCGTCCATAAATTCGGGAGCCAATGTTTCGTGCAATTCTTCAGGAATATAACGAAGTGCGTTTTTAAGAGCTGTAACCGTTTGTGCTGGCGTTAAAGTATAGCCCCGATCCGGCGCACGCCGTATACCGGGAACAAAAGAAGGATAATCAGGTAATTGATTACTAAGATATATATCCATATTCCATAAAGTTAAAGAGTTGCTTACAGTTTGTAAGCTATACTGTCATAAAACGGCTGCAATTTAGATATATTAAATAATATTTCAAACCGGTTATTGCATGTTTATTAGCATATTGACAAAAAACAAAGAAGCTGCCCCGTTTCCGAGACAGCTTCTTATATATAAGATAGAATATATCCTTTATTTAGCAGCTGTAGCCAAAGATTTTTTAGCGATTTTTCTCTTCTGTATTTCGTATGCAATCGGGGTTGCGATAAACAATGTAGAATAAGTTCCTACCACAATACCCAGCAAAATTGCAAATGTGAAACTACGGATTGTACTACCACCCAGGATAAAGATACAAAGTACAACAATTAAGGTAGAGAATGTTGTATTAAGCGTACGTGAAAGCGTAGAGTTCAATGCATCATTTATAACCTGGTATCTGTCGCGTTTCGGATAAAGACCTATCGTTTCACGGATACGGTCGAATACAACCACCGTGTCATTGATAGAGTACCCGATAACTGTCAGGATAGCAGCGATAAACGTCTGGTCTATCTCCATAGAGAAAGGCAAAATCTTCCAAAGCATGGAGTAAAACGCAATGATACACAATGTAGTTACAGCTACCGAGAAGAATGTACCGATTGAGAAAGAGATATCCCTAAAACGAACCAGAATATAAAGTGCCATACAGATCATAGCGAATATTACAGCAAGTATAGCTGCATTCTTGATATCATCTGCCATACTTGGCCCTACCTTCTGCGAACTCTTGATATAATCTCCCGAGAACTGCTCCAGTGTTGTACCGGCAGGTAGAAGAGATTTTACTCCTTCAAATATTCTGGATTCGACATCCTGATCTACTTCCGGACTGTTATCTGCAATCTTATAGTTGGTAGATATACGAACCTGATCTTGTGAACCAATGGTAATAACACTTACTGCGCCTTCCAGCTGCTCGTCTAACAGATCACGAACTTCCGCAGTATTTACATCCTGCTGGAAACGTACGATATAGTTACGTCCACCAGTGAAGTCGATACCATTGTTCAAACCAACAGTTGCCAGTGAAATAGCACCTATAATGATGATCACTGCAGGAATCAGATAACCTGTTTTACGCATTCCCAGGAAGTTGATCTTCGGATCGGTCAACAGGTCTTTGCTGACAGAAGTAGTGAATGTAATGTTCTTCAGTTTATCTTTAGCCAGTAATGCTTCGTAAACGATACGGGTTAAGAATACAGCCGTAAGGAATGAAGCGAACAAACCAATAATCAATGTAGTAGCAAAACCACGGATAGGACCTGTTCCGAAATAGAACAATACCACACCTGTGATAATAGACGTTAAGTTCGCGTCAAAGATGGCAGAGAAAGCATTGCTATATCCGTCTGCAATTGCTTTTGCCAAGCCTTTACCTGCGCGAAGCTCTTCTTTTGTACGTTCATAGATCAACACGTTTGCGTCTACCGCCATACCCAGCGTAAGCACCATACCCGCAATACCCGGCAAGGTAAGTACCGCCTGGAAAGAGGCAAGAATACCCATTGTAAAGAAGATATTCAATATCAAAGCTCCGTTGGCAATCATACCCGGTATGATTCCGTACATCGTACACATATAGGCCATCAGCAGTATCAAAGCCAGAATGAAAGAGATCACCCCTGCATTGATTGCTTCTTGTCCCAGTGAAGGACCTACTACGTCTTCCTGTACGATATTAATAGAAGCTGCCATTTTACCAGACTTCAACACGTTTGCCAAGTCCTTCGCTTCTTCCGGCGTAAATGAACCGGAGATTTGAGAACGGCCTCCTGTAATTTCGTCGTTTACACGGGGAGCTGAATACACCAACTCGTCCAGTACAATCGCGATAGATTTGCCGATATTATCTTTTGTCAGACGCGCCCAGGCTTTCGCACCTTCGGCATTCATCGACATACTAACCTGCTGTTCCGAGCGACCGGCTGTCTGCGAGAAGTCGGCTACTGCATCCGTAACTACATCACCACCCAAAGCCGGGCTACCGTCACGGTTGGTTACTTTAATAGCATATAGTTGGTAATACAGTTCTTTTTCATCAATCGCCTTTACACCCCACTTCAGAGAAAGGTTACGAGGCAAGATGTCTTTCACCTGGCGCATGCTCAGATATTCGTCTATTTTCGCACGATCTTTGGTGTGTGCAATACCTACGATTGAGCCGGGAGCCAACTGTCCGTTATAGGTGTTCAGTTGCAAGAGGGCAAACAAGGGATGTTGTTTGGCATATTCTTCCATCGACTGGGCAGCCTGGGCATCTGTAGTTTCTCCGGCAAGCTGTGAAAGCAATGAGTCTGCTTCGTTGGCATCTACTGAGTCGGTAGACTGTTGCAATTCGTCCAGCAGATTGTCAGCCGCAGGAGTTGCTTCTGTTGTTTCCGTTTGTACAGGCGTTTTGTCAGCCAGCAAAGTAGCCAGCAGATTGTCTGCAGAAATCAACTGCTGATAGATTTCAGACAGTTCATATGTTTCCCAGAATTCCAGGTTCGCACTACCCTGAAGCAGTTTACGAACACGTTCGGGTTCTTTCACACCGGGAAGTTCCACCAGGATACGTCCGGCAGTTTCCAAACGCTGGATATTCGGAGATACCACCCCAAAACGGTCGATACGCGTACGCAACACGTTGAATGAGTTGTCTATCGCGCTGGTTGACTCGCTTTTAAGTACAGCTATCACCTGAGCATCCGTGCTCTGAGGTGTAATTTTATCTTTTAATTCAAATGTGCTGAATATAGCGGAGAGACGGGCTCCCGGGTCTAACTTCTTGTATTCTTCAGCAAAGAGGTCGATATAATCTCTGTTGCTGGTAGCCTGGCGGGCGTAGGCCAAGTCTAACGCTTTGTTGAAGTTTTCGTCCTGATTATTGTTTGATAATGAGCGAACTACGTCGGGCACATTCAGCTCGAGTACTACGTTCATACCACCTTTCAGGTCAAGACCTAAGGTTACTTCCATTTCACGGCATTGCTTGAGGGTATACCCAAGCCATACTTTCTGGGTATTCAAAGAGTCCAGGTATGCACTCTCTTTTACAGGGTCTCCACCTGCATACTCAGCGGCTTTCGCATTGTAATGGTTCGTTACAAACGAGAACGATAAGTAGAACAAACACACAAGCGTAAGTAACACCGCGAAGACCTTTACAAATCCTTTGTTTTGCATTTGAATCTTATATTTATATTATTACATTATTTATTATTTGTTTTTTACAGGGTGCAAATATAGAGTTTTTTTTCTTTGTCAAAGAGTAAAATCAATAATTATCATCACTTTTCAGCAGATTACAGATGAAAGGACATATTATCCTGTGGACTTTTTCACTCCTGAAAAAATACTTTTTATTTAGAGGTACGTCTAAATCCGTTTAGAGGTACCTCTAAATTATTTTTAACCTACTTCTGATGAAAAAAGGAAAAAAAGAAAGCCCGCTAATAGCGAGCTTTTATGTGAAAATGAATTAGAGAATATCGGATTTAGTAACTAATAGCGCTGGTCAAACGTCCTTCTTCCGTAATCGTAAGAATCACGTTTTTAGACTCTTGCTCAAAGTAGTACAGATAATTCAGACCGTTGCTACCAATCTTTGCCTTTACGTTGTTTACTGTTTGCGAACCATATTTGGAATTCTTAAAACCTGCTACAACAACATCCGGAATTTCGTTGTCGTGAAGATCCCAAATAGTTGCTACCCAGGAGTAATCCGCATCAAAGCTGACAACCTTATATCTTACCCCGTCTAATATACCTACATTGGTTATCTGGAAACTGGTAGAAGTAACATCAACAATCACCGCATTACTGAATATTTTCTGCAGGGCAACAGAGAGTTCAGAGGAGAAGTCAATCGGCTCATCAGTAATATCTTGCGAATCGTAAGCTGTTTTGATATAGTCGCCATATTGAGTGAAATAAACATTTATGTCATTGTTATCTTCCGTTACCTCAACCTGGTAGATCGTGCTCAGGTTTTTACGATCAAGCTGATGGGCTCCTTTCACCTGCCATCCTGAAACATTCATCTGTGATAACACAGTGGAGACGGC
Source organism: Parabacteroides sp. PH5-46 (assembly GCF_029892785.1). Lineage (GTDB taxonomy): Bacteria > Bacteroidota > Bacteroidia > Bacteroidales > Tannerellaceae > DFXE01. Next base: position 166,647 of record NZ_JARXXA010000006.1, on the reverse strand, counting down.
TGTTTCAAACTTAGCTGACGAAACACTTGTTTTTCCTACTTCAAGTTCTCCGCTTTCGCTATACCAGGCAGTAGCCGGCTCGGTATTGAGGCTGAAATCAGCCACATAGTAATCATCTTTTATTGACCAGCTTATGTGTTCTGCACCTTGGTAATCATCGTAAAAAGCCTTTAAAACAAGAGTTCCGGGATTTATACTTGTTGTTACTGCTGAAGCATCCCCATTTTCGGACAATGTATCCGAAGAACATCCTGTTGACATCAACGCCAATACAACAGCCAGTATCCATATATTATATTTACTCTTTTTCATGACTTTATCTATAAATTGTTTTTTAATTCCTGCTTCTACCCTTTAAACAAGAAGCACCAGATAAAGTTTTACTTCCATTTTTATAAGTTGATAAATATTTTAGATGAAATTATCCAAACAATCTATAAAATGGGCTGTTTAACATAGTTTCGGTAATAAAATAGATATCTTTGTTCGGAAAAACAAGAAAATTTTAAACATGAAGTATCTATTATTCATCGTGTTACTCATCCCTGCATTCCTTTATGCTCAGACGGATGACAAGTATCTGGCCGGAGCTGTGCCGGAAGTAGACGGGAAAGTGGTTTTTTCAAAAACAATAAATGTTTCTTCCCTCTCTCAGAAGGATATTTTTGACACGTTATTAGCCTGGGCTAAAGAGCGTTTCAACGATGACAAGAACCGGATTCTTTATCAAAACAGGGAAGAAGGCGACATCGCCATTAGTGGGGAAGAGTATCTGGTTTTTTCGAGTACAGCCTTGGCGCTCGACCGCTCATTGATAAACTACCGCATGATCTTTGAATGTGAAGGACATACCTGCAAAATCTCCGTTCAGGGCATCCGCTACGAATATAATGTTGCATACCAGCGAGAACCGGAACGCTATACTGCCGAAGAGTGGATAACCGACAGTAAAGCCTTAAGCAAAGGGAAGTTAGCTCGGGTGAACGGAAAATTCCGGACAGCCACCATTGATTATGCAACCCTTCTGATGGACGAAGCAGCCGCTGCTTTAGGGACTTCTGCTTTGACTGTTGCACCCAAAGCGCCTGTTGTGCAGGAAACTATTGTTGAAACACCGACTCCGTCTGCGCCTGCAAATGTTATTTCCGAATCTGCTCCCTCAAATACGTTTGCCGGATTTAAACAGATCACACCCGACAAAATACCAGGGAATATCATCAAAATGCTCTCTGAAGATTGGATGCTTATTACAGCTGGAAATGAAACGTCTTTCAACATGATGACAGCCAGCTGGGGTGGCTTGGGTTACGTGTTCGGAAAGCCGGTAGCTACCTGCTTTATCAATCCTACGCGCTACACCTATCAGTTAATGGAAAAGAATGATACTTATACACTTACCTTCTATACAGAAGCCTACAGGGAAGCCTTGAAATATTGCGGAAGCACATCCGGCAAAGACGCCGACAAAGTGAAAGGATCGGGACTTACTCCCATCACAACACCATCGGGTAGCAAGGCTTTTGGCGAAGCCTGGATGATTATCGAATGCCGCAAGCTCATCTCACAATCGTTAAGCACAGAATCAATTAGCAATCAGGAGCTTCGCGAAGAGTGGCTGGGGAAACAGATTAACAAAATGTATATAGGCGAAATTATCAATGTTTGGATCAAATAATAAAGCAATTATGAAGAAACATTTACTACTTATACTCTGCTTTTTTTCCTGCGTTTCAGCTATGTCCCAAGGACATAAAGGTACCACCAAAGATTGCGCCCCGATGAAGAGGGGGAAGGTATGCTATACCGATACCGTAGAAGCCCCCGGACTCGCAAAAGAAGCGCTATTCAAGGCTATCGACGCATGGGCAAGGAAGAACTACGGGAAAGACGTATTCATGTCGAATGTATCATCAAATGCAAGCAAAAGCAGCATATTGGTGAGCTCCAAAGTAGAACTGCTGATGGATGATTCTACCAAAACACTCCTGCGGTATAAAATGTATGTCACTTGCCATAATGAAGGATATACGGCAGAGGTGAGGGATATACGTTATCAATATGATGCAGAGGGGGATAAACGCTTCAAAACCTATACGGCGGAAGAGGTAATTGCCGATAACGGATTGAGCAACACAGCTGCATCGATAAAAGACCCGGTGCTGTTCTGCAACGCCACTTATTTCTTTGTTGAGAGCTTGTTTGCAGACCTATACGCCGCATTAAAAGAGGAATGAATCACTCTTCCAGCTTCAGATAGCAATATACAGGATAGTGGTCGGAGTATTTAACATGCCCTACCCTGCAATTAATGGCTTGCATATTAGCGGAATATAGGATATGATCTATCCTGAACCAGAAAAAGTTTTGATTATAGGTAACACCTAATCCCCTGCCCGACTCGGCAAAAGCGTCGAGCAGCGAGCCTTGTATCTTTCGGTGGGCATATGAAACAGGGGTGTCGTTAAAGTCGCCACACACCAGCAGATAGTCACTTTTCGCACGCTGTATTTCATCCGCAATTATCCGTGCCTGCTTGGCGCGTATAAGGAATGCGGGGCCCAGTTTCCGTTGGATCGTACCCTTCAGCTCGTCAAAGGTTTCTGGGCCTACTCCCTTTATAAAGTCGGAATAGCGGGTTTTATCATCCATGGTGAGCTTAAACGACTCCAGGTGATTGTTTATCAAGGTCATGCTTTTTCCATTGATATCTAATTCGTGGACTGCTGAGCCGTTGTACTCACTACCGTATTCTATCTTGCGGGATTTAAGGATCGGAAATTTAGAGTAAACAGCCAGGCCCCAGTTCTTACTTTGCAGTGGTACAAAGGAATGATAAGGATACATTCCCAGGGCATTATTCAGCTTCTTTTCAGTAATCTTAGATTTATTAATATGACATTCTTGCAGACAAACAATATCTGCTTCTGAGTTAATAATATATCGGACGATCTCGTTTGGCTCCTCTTTCGTATGATCTTTGTAGGCAAATCCCATAACGTTGTATGTTAGCACTTTGATAACGCCCTCTTCCGGTACAGGTTTGGATTTGATATGCAGAGGGAAGTAGCTCCGCACAGGCTTCCAACAGACAACAAAAGCAATAACTCCGATCAGCAAAAACTTCCACTGGTGAAGGATGATCCAATACACCAAGAAACATGCATTCATCAGGCAAATAAAAGGGAAAATCAAACCTATATACGAAAAGAAGAGGCTTCTGTTGGGAGAGACATAGTCGGAATAGGCCGATACAATCAGCAATAGTGCAGCCAATACGTTGGCTATCACAAAAAAGTATTGAATAATACTCTTGAAAAAAATGATTCCCTTGCCTGTTCCCTTATTTTTTGCTGGCATCAAATAATCTCTTTTTTTCTTCCGACGAAAGGCTTTCATAGCCGGAACGTTTCAACTTATCCAGTATAGCATCCAGATCTATATTCTCCTGATGCTTACGGGCATTATAATCATAGTCGGTCTCCTTGCGTTTATAAGAAACATACATCTTAGACTTCGGTTTCCTTATGTTCACAATTTTGTCTATCAGCCTGTTTATCGGTGCTGTAAGGTCTTTGCCCTCTTTGATCCGACTTGCAAACCAAATGCCCAGAAGCGCTCCTCCTATATGGGCGATATGCCCTCCGGCATTTGAAGAAGTAATAGACAGAAAGTCAATAACAAATGCCGCAACTGCCAAATAAATCAGCTTGATTCTCCCAATGAACATCAACCCGATTTCATAATCTTTCCGGTAAAAAGAAACGGCAAAAACAATCGCCATAACAGATGCGGAAGCTCCAATCATAGTAGCCGACTGCATCTCGCGAAAATAAGGAAATATATTAAATGCTACAAGATACAAGATGGATCCAGCTATACCGCCTAAAAAATAAATGCCACCTAATTGCCGGGGAACGAAAAACTGTAGAAAGATCTTCCCAAACCAATAGAGCCACAGCATATTAAAGAGGATATGCAAAAAGTCGTAATGAACAAACATATAGCTAATAAGCGTCCAGGGCTTATAGAGCAACGACTCTAAAGAGGAGGGTACCCCTAAATATGTCAGAATTTGAATATCTCTTACATTAAACAGCAGGAAGCATACCGCAATCAGGCGGATAATAACAAATATCCCTACATTTATATATATAAGTTTCGCAAGCAGACTACCTTGGCGAAACGTTTGCTTCAAATCTTTAAAAATACCGTCCATTCTCTGCATCCTTCTTTTTCCAATAACGGATTAAAAAATAACCAAAGAGCATTCCTCCCAAGTGGGCGAAGTGTGCAACATTATCTCCACTGAAGTTGGAAACACCCAGGAATAATTCGATAAGCCCGTATCCCACAACAAAATACTTTGCCTTTATGGGGATAGGGACAAACATAATATAGAGAGGAACATCCGGAAACTTCATCCCAAAGGCCAGCAATATACCAAATACTGCGCCGGAAGCTCCTACTGTAACAAACAGGTTCAGAAACTCACTTTTAGCCATTAACTGAACACCATTCAGGTTCACCATATCATGGCCGGAGAAAAGAACATCGCGCAACTCAAAAAACCAGGACAACTCCTGTATCAATCCCGCACCCACTCCCGTAACCATGTAAAAGATCAGGAAACGCTTAGGCCCCCACACCTGCTCAAGGATACGTCCGAACATATAAACAGCAAACATATTGAAAAACAAATGGCTGATAGAACGCGTATCGTGCATGAACATATAGGAAATGAACTGAATCGGATTAAAGTTCTTTGCCCCGGGAAAATGCAAGCCCAACAATGCCACTAAATCAACATTTACTTTGGGTAAAGTAATACTCGCAATCCAAAAAAGAACATTAATAATAATCAAGTTTTTAGTAACAACGGGTATGGAATTTAAGAAGCCGGAATTATTCTGATTCATCATTGTTTCATCGATTTTGTAAAGCAAAGGTATATATATATTTGCGATTTTATGGCGTTTAGATATTAAAACACAAAAAAACGATAAAAAAAAACACAAATTCTTTGTTGTATACTAAAATAAAAGTACATTTGGTGCCAGTAAAAGGCTATTATAAGAATTGTTTAATACGAATAATTTTTTAACATTATGAACAAAACAGAATTTATTAGTGCTGTAGCTGAGAAATCTGGCTTAAGCAAAGTTGACGCAAAAAAAGCTGTTGACGCTTTTATTGAAACAGTTTCTGACGAAATGAAGAAGGGTGAAAAAATTGCATTGTTAGGATTCGGTTCTTTCTCAGTTTCGGAAAAAGCAGCTCGCAAAGGTGTTAACCCTAAAACAAAACAGCCTATTAACATTCCTGCTCGCAAAGCAGTTAAATTTAAAGCTGGTTCTGAACTTTCCAATTTAGTGAAATAAGCAGAATAAAAAAAGTCTTTCTTTAAAGGGAAATAAAAGAAGCCATCCTACTCGTTGGGATGGCTTCTTTTTTGTATTAAAATGTATTCTCTTTTTATTCTTCCGTATCTATTACGTTCCAAACCAATGCTGATAAAGCCGCACCTACAAACGGAGCTACGATAAACAACCAAAGGTGAGCCAGATGTTCGCCGCCTGCAAAAAGAGCCGGACCAATGCTACGAGCCGGATTCACAGACGTTCCGGTGATAGGGATACATACAATATGCACCAACACTAAAGTAAGACCGATAGCCAAACCTGCAAAATTACCGGCACCTCCCTTAGAAGTAGTTCCCAGTACCACCAACACAAAGATAAAGGTAAACACCGCTTCGGCAATGAATGCTGTTACTACGGCATCACTTGCATAATTGTTTGCCCCAGTTAAAGTAGTGGCAGAGCCTGAACCGCTGGCCAGCAAAAATAAAATAGAAGAACCAATGATCGCCCCAATTACCTGGAACAGCATATACATCCCGGCATCTTTTCCCGACATTCTCTTTGAAAGAAATACACCCAGGGTAATGGCCGGATTGATATGACATCCGGAGATTTTGCCGATTGTATAGGCCATTGCTATAACAGACAAACCAAAGGCAAGGGCTACTCCCAGCGTTCCTACAGATGATACAATCTGTCCGCCTGTGCCGGCAAATACGGCAGATCCGCAACCCATAAGTACCAGAACCATTGTTCCGATCATTTCAGCTAAATACTTTTTCATTTTGTTATTAATTAAATTAAATGATGGATTTATAAATAAATATTTATCCTATTATCAAAACAAAAGTATAAATAAAAAAACAAATAATAAACACTTACGGCTCACAAATAGTCGTTTATGATAAATCGCAAGTAGTTTGCCTCTTTTTCTTATCAATCAGAAGAAATATTTACATTACATATACGTTTTTTTATTTTTTTAATAGAAGAAGTATTAGGTCGATATATCTTGAATTAGTACATTTGCAACTGTTTTTAATTTGGCGGAAAATTTTCTTTTTGAAAGATTTGGATCCCTCTCTAATATTTTTTCTAATGGAAAACATAGAAACAGGACTCTTATTAATGGTTGTAGGAATGGCGACAGTGTTCGCAATTTTACTGATTGTCATTTATTTAGGCAAAGGTTTGATTGCGTTTGTGAATAAATATATCCCCGAGGAGATTATAGTTAAAAAGCGAACAGCTGCCGTACAGTCGCAATCGCTTCCACACACACAGGACAACAGTATGCCCGGTGCTACTACAGCGGCAATCGTATCAGCCATTAGTGTGCTGACCGGTGGGAAAGGAAAGGTCATTAAGATTGAAAAGTAATAAACCAGCTATACATATTTTTATATGAAAAGAGAAATCAAATTCAGTTTGGTCTTCAGAGACATGTGGCAATCAGCCGGAAAGTATGTTCCTCGTGTTGACCAACTTACCAGAGTTGCTCCAGCCATTATCGAAATGGGTTGTTTTGATCGCGTAGAAACGAATGGCGGAGGTTTCGAACAAGTAAATCTATTATTCGGAGAGAACCCTAATAAGGCGGTACGCGAGTGGACAAAGCCATTCAACGAAGCCGGCATACAAACACACATGCTTGACCGCGCATTGAACGGCCTTCGCATGAGCCCGGTTCCCGACGATGTGCGCCAGTTGTTCTATACCGTTAAAAAGGCACAGGGAACCGATATCGCCCGTACCTTCTGCGGACTGAATGATGTGCAAAACATTGCCCCCTCTATCAAGTATGCGAAAGAAGCAGGTATGATCTCACAATGCTCTCTTTCCATCACGCATTCGCCTATCCACACCGTTGAGTATTACACCAAGATGGCCATTGAGCTCATTGAGTTGGGCGCAGACGAGATCTGCATAAAAGATATGGCCGGGATAGGACGTCCTCATTCGCTGGGATTGATCGTAAAGAACATAAAAGCTAAATACCCCGAAATCCCCATCCAATATCACAGTCACGCAGGGCCTGGTTTTAATGTAGCTTCTATTCTGGAAGTCTGCGATGCCGGTTGCGACTATATCGACGTAGGTATGGAGCCTCTCTCGTGGGGTACCGGACATGCCGATTTGCTGACAGTACACGCCATGCTGAAAGATGCCGGATACAAAGTGCCCGACATCAACATGGAAGCCTACATGAAGGTAAGAAGCATGGTACAGGAATTCATGGACGACTTCCTCGGCCTATACATCAGTCCGAAGAACCGCTTGATGAACTCCCTATTGATCGGCCCCGGATTGCCGGGAGGTATGATGGGAAGCTTGATGTCCGACCTCGAGAAGAACCTCGAAAGCATCAATAAGAGCAACATAAAGAACAACAAGCCTCTGATGTCGGAAGACCAACTGCTCATCAAGCTGTTCGACGAAGTGGCCTACGTATGGCCGCGCGTTGGCTATCCTCCTTTGGTTACTCCTTTCAGCCAATACGTGAAGAACCTGGCGATGATGAACGTCATGCAGCTCGAAAAAGGCAAAGCCCGCTGGAGCATGATAGCCGATGATATCTGGGACATGATACTCGGAAAGGCCGGACGCCTGCCCGGCAAGCTGGCTCCCGAAATCATAGAAAAGGCCAAACTGGAAGGACGCGAATTCTTCGAGGGCAATCCGCAAGACAACTATCCCGACGCCCTGAACAAATATCGCAAACTCATGAACGAGAAGCAGTGGGAAATGGGCGAAGACGACGAAGAACTATTCGAATACGCCATGCACCCCGCTCAATACGAAGCCTATCGCTCCGGAAAAGCCAAAGTGGAATTCCTGGCAGACGTGGCCAAGCGTAAAGCAGAGCAGAATGTACCGGCAGCCGAAGCTCAACCGGCAGCCCAATCACAAGCCGCCTCTTTCGCCTTGCCTACCACTCCTCAGGTAATGAGCGTAGATGTAAACGGACAGAAATACCAGGTAACGGTAGACTTTGGAAACACCTCCTCAGCCGCCGCTCCCGCCGCTTCAGCACCTGTAGCAGCTCAACCGGCAGCCGCTCCCGCAGCAAGCAATAGTGCCGGTGGTGGAGAAGAAGTACTGTCGCCGCTGGAAGGAAAATTCTTCCTCGTGAAAGGTACCTCTGATACACCCCTCAAGGTAGGCGATACCGTAAAAGAAGGCGATGTCCTGTGCTACATCGAAGCAATGAAAACATACAATGCCGTGCGTTCGGAATTTAGCGGTACAATCACCTCTATACTCCCTGCTCCGGGCGACACAGTAGCCGAAGATGACGTATTAATGACCATCGGATAATGAAGGAGATAATTAGCAACCTGTATGAAATGACGGCTTTCAGCAATATAATTGCCGAGCCGCAGTTCCTCATCATGTACCTATTGGCCTTCGTATTGCTCTACCTTGGTATCAAGAAAGAGTACGAGCCTTTGCTGTTGGTACCCATAGCCTTCGGAGTGTTGCTGGCCAATTTCCCCGGTGGCGACATGGGCATCATACAAGCCGACGAAAACGGAGCCGTAAATATACATGGTGTGATGAAGAACATCTGGGAGATGCCTCTGCACGACATCGCCCACGAGATGGGTCTGATGAACTTCCTCTACTACATGCTGATCAAGACTGGCTTCCTGCCCCCCGTTATCTTCATGGGCGTGGGAGCACTTACCGACTTCGGGCCGATGCTGCGCAACCTGCGCCTCTCCATCTTCGGAGCGGCAGCTCAGCTGGGAATCTTCACCGTTTTGCTCGTTGCCATACTAATGGGCTTCACGCCCAAAGAAGCAGCCGCACTCGGTATCATCGGAGGTGCCGACGGACCAACCGCTATCTTTACCACCATCAAGCTGGCGCCCCATCTACTGGGTCCCATCGCCATTGCCGCATACTCCTATATGGCATTGGTACCGGTAATCATACCCTTGGTAGTCAACCTGCTTTGCTCCAAAAAGGAACTGCGCATCAACATGAAAGAACAGGAAAAGAAATACCCTTCCGACGTAGAGATAAAGAACATGCGCGTGCTGAAGATCATCTTCCCGATAGCCGTAACCGTTATCGTAGCCCTTTTCGTACCCTCTGCCGTGCCCTTGATCGGTATGTTGATGTTTGGCAATCTGATTAAAGAAATCGGAGCCACCACCGCCCGTCTGCACGATGCCATTTCCAATAGCATCATGAACACGGCAACCGTATTCCTGGGCCTATGCGTAGGAGCCACCATGACGGCCGAAGCCTTCCTCAATTTCACCACCATCGGAATTGTAGTAGGAGGATTCCTGGCCTTTGCCCTCTCTATTGCCGGAGGTATCTTTATGGTAAAACTATTCAATCTCTTTACCAAGAAGAAGATCAACCCCCTCATTGGAGCTACCGGACTCAGTGCCGTACCCATGGCATCACGTGTAGCCAATGATATAGCCCTCAAGTACGACCCCAAGAACCACGTCCTGCAATACTGCATGGCCAGTAACATCTCAGGCGTTATCGGATCGGCCGTAGCCGCCGGAGTATTGATCTCCTTCTTGGGATAACAGAAAAATAACAGGGTAATGAACGATTATCCGAACACAGAAAACAGGCAGGAAACCTGTGAGGAGGCCAACGAAAAGATACGCCTCCTCACAGAACTCCTTCGCCACATACTCCAAACCGAAGAACTCTCACCCAAAGCCCGAGAGCTACTCACTCAAGCCATCCACAGCATCAACCAACCCGCAGCCCCTCTGCCTCGTCCCCAGCCCGACAAAGAAATCATCCTGCTGGTAGAAACCAATCCCGAACAAATCGAAACCCTCACCCAAAGCCTCTCGCCCGACTATCAGGTAATAAGCGTAGGCGACGGAAACCGCGCCCTCGAACTGGCACGCGAAATCAACCCCTACGTCATCCTCTCAGACATCATCCTGCCCGGCCTCCGGGGCGACGAAATGTGCCGCCGCCTGAAGTCCTCCATCGAAACCAGCCACATCCCCCTCATCTTCCTCTCCGCCCTCAGCGAAAGAGAAAACATCATGATGGGACTCGAAGCCGGTGCCAACGACTACATCACCAAGCCCTTTAACCTCAGCATCCTGAAAACCCGCATACGCAACATCAACAACGACATCAGCGAATTAGACAAAAACTTTCTCAACAAAACCGTCCACATCATCGAAGAAGAAATGGACAAGCCCGACTTCTCCATCAACGAATTCTGCAACAAACTAGCCATGAGCCGCACCTCCGTATACAACAAAATAAAAACCCTCACCGGCCAAAGCCCCAACGACTACATCCGCATCCACCGCCTCAACAAAGCCCGCGAACTCCTCAAAACCAAGCAATACACCATCGTAGAAGTAGCCAATCTAGTAGGCTTCTCCGACCCCAAATACTTCAGCACCGCCTACAAAAAACACTTCACCACCCCCCCCAGCAAAGACATTTAATAGCATACTGAAAATATGCGATAACTTTTTCGTCACAAAATCATGATCCATTTCGAATTTGGATAATCTTTTTTGCATAAAAAGTTTAATCCCTGAATAGGGGAAGAATGTTTTTGTACTAAAAGATTACTCAATCTTGAGATTTGGTAATCATTTGAGCCGAAAAAGTTACTCAATCTCAAACTTGAGTAACTTTTTGATGACAAATGATTACTGAAGTTTGAGATTGAATAACTTTTTAGTGCAAAAGCATATTCTCCCTGTCCAATGGCTCATGGTTTTTATATAAAATGATTATCGAAATCTGAGATTGAGTAACTTTTTTTATAAAAATGATTATCGGATGTAAATTTTCCGGCATTTTGTGTGAATTTTTGAAAAATATTTTGTTACTTGCAGCGATTACTCATGAAGACTTGTTAAATACTATCATTAAAACTCCAATGCGTATGAGTACAATTAAGAAAATTACCTTAGATGAAATCTGGACTCCGCCTGAAAAAGACAATACGCCGTTAAATCCTTCAGGAAATGATGTGATAGATAATTTTGGGCAGCAAATTCGCTCGCGCAGAAATGATTATTTAAGTTATTATGCCCAAAGTATGAACCTTACCTTGGATGAATTGAATAAAACGGTGAAATCTTTTACGGATTATACAGCGGCCGAGTTTAAAGACTATCTGGTTCTATATGATGCGCAATGGATGCTGATACATACCATGATGTCTATCAAAGAGGTATCTGTCAAATTAGGCTTTCTCAACTCTTCTTCTTTTTATTCTTTTTTCAAAAGATTAAAGCAGATGTCGCCTTCCAAATATCGGAAAACATGCAGGAAGGTAGAAAAAGAAATAACCTATAAGATCACTTCTTATTTATAGTAACCATTTCTAAATCACTTATATTATGAAAAAAATTATTTCTCATATGGGATTGTTACATGCGCTAACAAATGCCGAACATTATGATACGCACGACGCGATCATTCAATATGGAAACGATAAGTATATGCTTATTCCCGGGCTCACTCCTTTATGGAGTACATATGTAGCTAATTTTCAGGTAGAAATTGATGAATTTAAAGTGTCACGAAAGCTGCCCATAACCAAAGAAATTCAGGAGATGGATGCCGCACGCGATGAAAGCTTTCGTGATATTAATCGCACAGTAGAATATTATACATATAATAAAGTAGAAAGAAAAAAAGAAGCTGCCATCTTACTGAAAAATAAACTCTTAGATTACAAAGGCAGCAATACTGAATCATATACCAAAAATTCGGCAGCTATAAGTAAACTGATTATCGACCTGAAGAAAGAGCCTTACCTGGAAGCCACTCAAGTGCTTGGATTAGAGGCAGAACTGAACTTGCTGAATGTGCAAAACAAGAGTTTTATGAGTCTCTATCGCACACGTGCGCATGAAATAAGGGTGATGCGGCGGCATAAACTGATAAATGCCCAGCGCAAGAGCGATTCATCCTTCAGCGCAGTAGCCGATCTGCTGATGGTGGTGCATCAAAACGCCCTCTTAGTATCGCCTGATTTAGAACTGCTTACAATAACGGAAGACTTTATTGACACTGTTAATTCATACCTTAGAACGGCAGCCGATAATCTGACCCGGCATTCATCTTATAAGAAACCAAAGGATGAAAATACGCCTTCTGATCAGCCTGCTCTCGATCCGCCGCATTTTATAATCGTTGAGCAAGTTGCCTATGAGGAGGAGACTCTGGGAGGGCTTAAGATGAGCCTCAGGGCGCAAGACCCTGTCAGGTTTTCCCGGGTACTATACCCCGCAGCCTTGGGCGGTGTGCTACAGATGATTAACAAACGTGATGAGGTGCTAGACTTTCCGATCATCGGCTTCATGATGTCCGACGATGCCCAAAACCCCAGTCGCATCGGCCTGATTATATCACCCTTCAAATCAACAGCTTATTTCGTCATCCCCTTCGAAGGCGAAAGAGAAGGCCCCGCAAAGATAATAAAAGACAACGAAGTAATCGCCATCCTCGACGGCACCTCCTGCCCCATATGTACTACCTTGGATTAGAGGCGTATCCGTAGGCGGAAAGAGCATCGGCATCGGAGACTTCCCTGAGGTGGCAGTCGCTGAGGAGCAAGAGGCGGTTCACGGCCTTGTGTACTTCGCGGAAGTTGTGATCGGTCAGGATAATGCCTTTCGTCTGGGAGGCGATTGTAATATGTTCGCGAATGGCTTCGGCCGCCAAGGGGTAGAGTCCGTTAAAGGGTTCATCCAGCAATACGTAAGGGGCTGTGTGATAGAGCAGAAGTTTGATTTCCAAATAGCGCTGTTCTCCGCCGGAAAGTGTTTTCACCTTCGATTTCCGGTACTTAAACAGGAAGCGGTCGCCCAGGAAGTTATTCACCTGCTCCTTGGGGAGGTAAAGGTGGACTAATTCGGTAATCGTCAAGTTGTGAGGCAAGTAATTATGCTGAGGCAAGTAGGCCACCAAGCCGGACAAATAGGCTGGCCTTGTTTGCACCTGTCCGTTGATGCGAATGAAACTTCTGTCGGCCTTCAAGGTGCCGAAAATAATCTTGAGCAAGGTGGATTTACCTGTCCCATTCAGTCCAAACAGCCCGATAATATCCCCCGGCTTGCAACAAAGATAAACATCGGACAAGATGGTCTTCTCCGAGAAATTCTTCACCACACTATCTACCTCAAGACAATCATCCATACTATATGTATTAATTTGAATATCAGATAAAAAAAACAGGAAAGAATAAAAGAAACAATCCAAAGCTCAACCTTCAATATCCCCTGATTATAATAAAAATAATACCCCTCCTTATAGACAAACTCCTTATACAAAAAACTCAACAAAAACCCCAAAGGAATAGCCAATAGACATTGCCTAACAAACCCCAACAACGTCCCATCTCCCCCTATCGCCTGCTGATAAACTCCAAACCCAAGCCCCAAAACAAGCCCCATAAACAAGTTACTCTTAAAGAATACCCAGTTAAATACCCAATGTTTTTTCCAGTCGATGGAGTTTTTCATGATGCTTTTTATTGTTTACTCTTGATATAAATATATAGCGTTATGGATGTTTAGCAAATAAAAGCTGCTCTTCTATCCGTTTATTATTTCTTTAATTAGTTTCTTCTTTATATATTAGAAAACCGATCTTTTCGGGATGATCTTTTAATAATATATTTTTGTTTAAACCACGTAATAACCAAATGGAAAAAAAATCACCTGTTCCGGCAGCAATCATTACACATCCAAATAGTACAGTGCTATAATCGTTAATGATATAAGCTATTATGGTGGGAATAATTCCTAAAATAATCGTAGGCATTAATAATGTTATTCTATATTGATTCGCGTTAAGTGATTCAGTGCAATGACAATAGGGAGTAAGCGCTTTCCATTTAACACCAAAATGGACAGACTTGAAACCGTTTTTGACAAAGAGTGCAAAACAAATACCATGAATTAATTCATGAATAACTATGGCTACAAACATGGCAATAATAAACCAATAGGTTGGATACTTTACTGTTGCTTCCTCAAAGCCATCATTTAAAATATAAAAAAATGGTAGCAAAACTAAAGCAAACACAATGCAAAAAACAACACATGAAATCATGTTTACTCTACCGGAATCTATTGTTTTTTCTTCCATAAAAATTAAGTTTGATATATTTTATATTCTTTTATAAATGAACAGTCAGAGGAGAGGGCCTTCGTCTAACTTTTTGATCCTTTTCTCTCTTTTTTATTGTCCGAACATGATACCCATGCGTTGGCCTTGGATGATGAGGTCGTGGTTGGGGGTTACTACTTTTAGTTTGCCGGCTACTTCGGAGAGGGGGATGGAGTCTACTTTGTTGTCTTTCATGCATACCATGCGTCCGAATTGTTTGTTGGCTATTAGTTCGGTGGCGTGTCCACCCAAGCGGGTGGCTAGGTTGCGGTCGTAAGGGGAAGGGTTGCCGCCGCGTTGGGTGTATCCCAGAACGGTTTCGCGGGTTTCTATGCCGGTGCCGTCTTCAATGGCTTTTGTGATAAAGTCTGCCGGACGGTTCTTTCTGTTTACAGTTTCTACTCCTTCGGCTACTACTACGATGGAGTAGGGTTTTCCGCGCCGGGAGCGGTCGAGGATTGCTTCGTTTACTTTGGTGATATCGTAGCCTAGTTCGGGTAGCAGGATAACGTCGGCGCCTCCGGCCATTCCGGCGTAGAGGGCAATCCAGCCTACTTTGTGTCCCATTACTTCTACTACCATTACGCGTTTGTGCGAGCTGGCGGTGGAGTGGAGCCTGTCGATGGCTTCGGTTGCTATGTTAACGGCTGTGTCGAAACCAAAGGTGATGTCGGTTCCCCATACGTCGTTGTCGATGGTTTTGGGTACGCCTATGATGTTTAATCCTATCTCGGAGAGTAGGTTGGCTGTTTTCTGTGTGCCGTTTCCTCCGATGCAGACGATACAGTCGAGGCCTAGTTCATCGTAGCTTTTTTTAATGATGGATGCCTGTCCTTCGTCGTCGGCAATTAGTTTGCGGAAAGACTTCTCGCGAGAGGTTCCCAGGATGGTACCTCCCAGGTTGAGTATACCGGAAAGGCTTCGTTCGTCTAATAGCTGAATGTCTTTTTTCAAAATGCCTGAAAAGCCACTATGGATTCCTACAACTTCCATATTATAGTGCATGATAGCAGTCTTACCAACCCCACGTATTGTGGCATTGATACCGGGACAATCACCCCCTGAAGAAAGAATACCTATTCTCATGATAACATTAATTATTCACAACAAAGATAGGAATAACAGAGAGAATAGCTACATTTGCATCCGATTCATTTAAGAGAGCATGGATATTTTAACAAGAGTAACATCACAGATATTCGTTCCCCGTCAACGAGAAATCGAGAGATTTGCGCATAATACCGATGATATCCAGCGGAATCAGCTTCAGTCACTCTTGCAGAAAGCCCGAAATACGGAGTGGGGAAAGAAGTACGACTTCAAGAGTATCCGGACGTATGAAGACTTTTCAAGCCGCCTGCCTCTACAGGGATACGAGGATATCAAACCGTATGTATTCCGGATGATCAACGGAGAAAAGAACGTACTCTGGCCTTCAATCGTTAAATGGTATGCCAAGAGTAGCGGCACCACGAATGACAAGAGTAAGTTTATCCCCGTCACCCCCGAAATTAAGCATAGCCAATACAAAGGTGGATTTGATTGTGTGGCTCTTTATCTGCGCAGTAATCCTAAAAGCCGCTTCTTCTCTCGCAAAGGGTTGATACTGGGCGGTAGTCATAGTCCTTCTTCATTGAATCAAAGTGCACATTGCGGTGACCTTTCCGCTGTGTTAATACAGAATATCCCGATTATTGTAAACCATTTTCGCGTACCTAAAAAGCGTATCATCCTGATGGATGAATGGGAAAGCAAAATCAAAGCCATTGTTGATAGTACCTGGAATGTAGACGTAAACAGTCTGTCGGGCGTTCCTTCCTGGATGCTGGTATTGATTAAATCGGTGTTGGAGAAGACAGGTAAACAGTATCTTACCGACGTATGGCCTAATCTGGAAGTGTTCTTTCACGGAGGTATCAGCTTTGAGCCTTATCGCGACCAGTATAAAACGCTTATTCCATCGGATAATATGCATTATATCGAAACCTATAATGCATCGGAAGGCTTCTTTGGGATTCAAGATGATCCGGGAAATTCCAGTCTGTTGATGATGCCTGATTATGGTGTGTTCTACGAGTTTGTGCCCTTAAATGAGTTGGATAGTGCGAACCCTACGATCCTGCCGCTTGAACAGGTAGAGACTGGGAAGAATTATGCCATGGTGATTACTACTTGTGGCGGCCTCTGGCGGTATGTTATCGGTGATACGGTGCGTTTTACGTCTCTCTTTCCGCATAAGTTTATTATCTCCGGTAGAACCAAACATTATATCAATGCCTTTGGCGAAGAACTAATGGTAGACAATGCTGACAAGGCTATCAGCATGACCAGTCGTGAAACCGGCACCAAGGTAAAGGAATATACCGCTGCTCCCTTATTCTTGCTGGATAAGGCAAAAGGCCTGCATCAATGGTTTATCGAGTTTGAGAAAATGCCTCCTTCCATCGACGACTTTGCCGCTTTGCTAGACAAACATTTGCAAGAGCTCAACTCCGACTACGAAGCCAAGCGCTACAAAGATATCTCCCTCCAACCACTGAAGATAACCGTTTCAAAAGAAGGAACCTTCTACAACTGGCTCAAGCAAAAAGGAAAATTAGGCGGACAACACAAGATTCCCCGCCTAAGTAATGATCGTACACAAATAGAAGAACTGCTGGCTCTTAATTTGTAACTACCGGAATATGTCCGATTTGTTTGATGTTTTTGATGTCTGAATAGTCGTATAGATAGAAACCTCCCTTGCCGATCATGAACAAGTAGCCGTTTACCGGAATGACGTCGTATGTCTGAATGTCGGGGAAATGTGCCAGTTGATTGTCTGCTATCTTGTCCAGATCTTGGGCGTCATATACCTTTAATCCGGCGTCTCCGTCACAGATGAACAATATATTTTTGTCGATTCCCAGGCCGTGAGGGTTTGTCATGGTGTAGGAGTTGAGCAGGTTGTACTTCGAGTAATTTTCTGACATTTCTACCACATCCAGGCGATTGACTGTTCCTTCGCAGGTTGTTCCGCTCCGCAAAGTTACATAGGCTATGCTGTCTTGTATCACTACCGGGTCACAACTTGTAATGTGGCGGTATATCCCTACAAATTCGGGAACCGAAGGTACTTTCAGGTTGTAGACCATCATACCGCTAGGCATGCCAAAGAACATATGTCCGTCATAGATGAACATTGTTTCGATGTTACTGTTAAGGTGCATACTTCCATCCTTTACCGGTTTGGCCGGATTGTTGATATTAAACAGATATAACATATAGTCGGTAGCTGTATATAAGTACTTATCATAGATGCCGAAGCGAGCCATGGAGCCACTCTTCCCTATCGAGCCTCCTCCGATACCGGAAGAACTCTCACCTGAAGACCAATTGTCACTTGGTGATGATACCATGTCGTCGTAATATGGATAGCGTTCTGTTTCCAGCTCCCGTTTCTCCCGTACTACTTTCCAGTCGATTACGATTCCTTCTTTTCTGTCTATTTTTCCATAAGGGAGTCGATCCTGCTCTGCCCTTGGGAGAGTGTAGGGCAGCACATCTTCTACCCGGCCGCTTACCTTGATATCGTTCATGTCGGAAACATCTACAACTACCAGGTCTACATAGCTATCAACGTATAATGAATTGTCTTTTACTGCAATATCAATACAGCCCGGAATTTCCAGGAATGCTTTGTTTTGCGGACTTGCCGGATTGGAAATATCGATGAAGTGGATACCTTCAAAAATCTCAACGACCATCAGGTAATTCCTTTTAAAATAAATCTTTCCGGGATTTACCATATCCCTCGGAGAGGTTTTGTTTACCGACGAACGCAGTTCGCTATAACTCATATAAACAGGTGCATTCAGGTTCAGCTCTTCTGTGTATTTATCTGTACATGAAGAGATAAAAGCAATAGCCATCAAGGCTAGTATGGATGTATATATAGTTTTCATACGTGATAAAATTTAAAAGATGATACCAAATTGCAGGGAAAGACGATTGTATTCAATATGCATCTTATAATCATCCTCTCCTGTATAATTTAATTTCTGATACCGGTAGCCTAACGCCAGACTCAAACCGACACCTTGCTTCGTATAGTAAATAATACCAACAGAAGGATTTGCCATAAATCCTCCTTTAGCATCCAACTCATATTGCGGATAATAATAAGATAAATAACTGTCATAGGGAATATAGTAGCGCCTGTCGTCGGTCAGCTTACTTTCCAATGCTATCTGATATCCGGCCTGAAGCATCACGAATGGAACAAGCCTCTTATCTCCAAACTGATAGAGTATATTTCCTGTAACAGGCAAATGGGTTTCGCGAAAAAACTCCACTCCTACTCCTACTCCGGCAGAGATATTTCGGGTAAATGCATAATTTAGCGACGTATTGAGAATAAACGGAGCACTGTTGGTGTTGTCCGAGTTACCGAGAAGTACTCCACCTTGGGTGAAGCTGATCAACTTTCCTGTTTTACGTAGAAAAACGTCACTCTTTTCATGTCCGTTTTCCGATACTCCCTGTGCGTAGGTTGCCAATGTAAACATCCACAATAACATAGGGATAAAGATTAACTGTTTCTTCATATCAACTCTCTCTTAAATTGTATCTAATTTCCATTCAAACACATTACATTAGCCAACTTTAGGGGATTTACCCCATTAAATAAGATGCGAAAACATTTAAAAACGCTGTATAATAATTAAAAAATGTTTTTATCTTTAAGAAAGACAAGTGTTTAGAAATAGGAAGACAATAATACGTCATTGGATTTTAACAATACCTCAAAAGAAAAGATAAACCACTGTAATTGTATACATTAGAAATTTCTTTACATATTGAGGAAATATAGCAAACAAAAGGAATTTCTTTTAAAAATAGACTCGTAAAATGAAATTAAGACACCCTTACTTTATCGAAAAATGTAATTATTAGAAAAATAAATTTTCATATATGCAAAAAGTACCATATCTTTGCATTTTTCGACACTAATCCAAAAGAATCGCCGAAAATTGTACATGAATTACAAATATACTAAATTACTTATTCTATTCTTGTGTTGTATCTTAACAGCGCCTTCTCTCTACGCTATGCCGGAAACGCTGGCCGAAGATAGTTCTCCATTTGTCGATCTCGTTGTAAATGTGAAAAATAGGTCAATAGATACTACCTTGATGAAGACTGTTCGTATTCATTACCGGGTAAACCGGAGTGATATCGAATACGAATATATGGATAATGCGCGCGCACTCAGGATGCTCGACCGCATATTCAGCAGTAATTCCGTGGAGAATATTGCCTATATTGTTATTACAGGTAGTGCGTCTCCCGAAGGATCTTCCCAAAACAATTACCGATTAGCAGAATGGAGGGCTTTGGCTCTCAAGCATTATATACTGACTAATTACCCGGGAGTGCACGACGACCAGATCGTCACCATTCCACAGGGAGAGAACTGGGAAGGGCTGGAGTCCATGATCGAAAATGACATGAATGTGCCCTACCGAAAGGAGCTACTTCGCATTCTGCGTAGTAAACTCCCCAGGGAAGAACAAAAAAGGCGGATGGCGCTCCTCGGAGGTGGCCAGCCTTACAAATACCTGCAGGAACATATACTGCCCCACCTGAGGGGAGGCGTTTCAGGTACGATCTACTTCAGAGACCGCGAAAAGCCGGCACGCGTAGACACCGTTTACCTGGAAAGAAAGGTGTATGTAACAAGGGAGAGAGAAAAAGATGTTGAACCGTCTCAACCACTGGAGGAAAGAAAGCCTTTCTATATCGCTGTCAAGAACAACCTACTGTACGACCTGGCGCTGCTACCCAACCTTTCGATAGAAATACCCTTCGGACGCGACTATAAATGGTCTGTTGCCGCCGAAGGAAACTGGTCGTGGTGGGACACAGGAGCCAGCAAATACAACTATCACCGGATACAGATGGCCGGGATTGAGGTGCGCCGATGGTTCGGAAACCGTACCGGAAATCCGTTGAACGGCTGGTATGTGGGTCTTTACGGATATGGAGGCGACTACGACCTGCGACTATTTGCCGACAAGAACAGCGACAAGGGGCAGCAAAGCCTCTGGAGCTACTCAGGCGGACTAACCATCGGATATGCCATACCCATCGGGCGAAGATTCAATCTTGAATTCGGCCTGGGTGTCGGATACTTCGGAGGAGAATATAAGAAATACGATGTGAGTGATTGCGAAGAAGGAGTTTTCCCGTTGCTAAGCACGCATGACCGAACCTATTTCGGTCCTACCAAAGTAGGCATATCGCTGGTGTGGCAAATTGGCAGTGGAGTAAACAAGAGCAAAAGGAAGGAGGCGTTACGATGAAAAGCAAGTTACTTTTATTACTGTTTTTTATATTAGCTGCCGTATCCTGCGAACACAAAGAGCTGGGTGAAGACAACTGCGGAGGCGACAAAGCCATCAAAGTAGTAATCCATTGGGACGATCCGGATACGCAGGCATGCAGCATGCGCATCAACCTGTTCTCCCAAACCTCCGGAGTAACAGACTACGGACGCGACAACGTTCCGTCGGAAGGTGTAAAATACATCTACCTCAACGAAGGAACATGCCACCGACCCTTCTGCTACGACTATAATGCATCGGATATTTACTTCCGCAACGAATTGGAAATGGAAGCCTTCGAGGCCTATTTCTCCGGTGCCTCACGCGCCACTTACGACACCTACGCTACGCCGGTGGCAGAAGAAACAACCGTGAGCGCACCTTCGGGAACGGCATTCTATGCACATGCATGGGAGAATACATTCGACGTAATTTTTGCCAACGGTGAAGATGAAATAACGCTCGACTTCTATCCCCAAAACATCCTGCGCCAGTTTACCTACCGGATCAATAACGTGAAGGGGGTAGACAACATACGCGACAGCCGGGGAGCGATATCGGGAATGGCAGCAGCCTTCAACTTTAGCACCAACAGCTCCACCGACGTACGTTCTACCCTCCTGTTCGGCAATGTCCGCACAGGTCACGACATCGAAAAGGGATACGGCTTTATAGAAGGCGAATTTTACACCTTCGCCCCCCTGGCCCCCTATCAGAACCGCTTCACGATGGAACTATACTCTACCGCCAGTAAATATTACAATTCATACTGGAATGTATCAGACCAGGTAGAAGAATCGATGACCGACCGCCCCGCCAAGCTGGCACGCGACGGCTACGACATCCTGATAGACAACAATCCCGACGGCAATGGCAACGACGGCGACAACGGCGGCGGCCTCCCCGAAGTAGACCCAACAGACCCCAACAATCCGGGCAGTGGCTCGGGAAATGGTTTCGAAATAGGTGTAGGCGACTGGGGCGATGAGGTTATAGTTGAACTAAAATAACAAATAATAAGTAATAAGTAAAAAAATGAGTAAACAACTTTTAATTATTTTAAACATGAGAAAATTCTTATTTATGGCAGCAACAGCCGCCTTAATGCTGAGTTCCTGTTCGGAAGATAAGGAGGTCGGTAAATCAGAAGAGAATGGTGGCGAAATCGCTTTCCGTTCCTTTATTGACAAAGGAAGTGATACACGTGCAACGGTCACTACTGAATCCAATATTCTTGGCTTCACCGTTACCGGTTGGTGGGATAAAACAGATGATGGCTCTGCTGTTATCACGAGCCCGGAGACGAATGCGGGATACTTATTTAATGCGTTTGATATCACCCGCCGCGAAGCTGGTATAGGCAACTGGGAGTACTCTCCAAGCCTTTATTGGCCGAAAAAAGGGCTGGTGCATTTCTTCGCCTACAGCCCTGCTTCGTCAATATATGTAACACAGAACAAAGGGCTTTACGAATATGCAGGCCAAGCGCTTGAATACACCATGCCTGAGCCGGGTAGAGAAGTATCACAGGAAGACTTCCTGTTGGCCAGAACTGCTCCGATGAATGGTGGCACTGTTCAGCTAAATTTCGCCCACGTTCTTTCACGCGCAACATTCTCTGCGAAAAAAACCAATCCGGGGATTACGTACCTGATCAAGAGTGTGGAATTAATGAATATCAACAAAAAAGGAACTATCGACTTGAAAGATATTCCGGAAAACGGAACGTTTTCTTACGCTCAAACAGCTAGCGAACCGATTGTAACACTTTGGAGTTCCAATACAAAAGGAGATCTAGGTATCGACCTGGGAAATTCTCCCGTATATGTGGAGAATGATTACAAATCAATCCTGGGTACAACCAACGCTTTGATGGTGATGCCACAGAAAACTTCATACGCAACAAATCCGTCTAAAACCTCTACAGACTTTATGATTAAGGTGCTCTACAAAGCATTCATTGAAGTGGATGATCCGGGAACTTATTATGCCGGCTCTATGGGAACCGACGATGATACGTATAAGACAGTTTACTTTCCAGTGCACGATGACTTGCGTTCTATAACATCATCTAAAGAACCCTTTACGTTCGAAATCGGACGTCAGTATAACTTCAGCCTTTCTTTCGGCGCTGAAGCAGGTGGTGAAATTGCATTTAACGTAGAAGTAGGCAAATGGGACGATGAAATTGATATCAATCTGCCGCTGAAAAACTATTGGTTTGAAGGCTTGATTAGCGAAAGTATTGCTAAGGCAATAAACAGTGACTACCGAGAGTACGGTGTGACTCAAGTTCAGCTTGATAATTGCACTTCCTTAACCATGGACGCTACTACAGATGCTGATTTAAAGGGGCTTGAATATTTAACAAAAACAACCGAACTCAGGCTCAATATGATGTCCAGTACTTCAAAACTTACAATGCTTGATACCAAAGTTCTCCCAAATCTCAAAAAATTAACCTTCGGTGAACAAAACGATGCTACAATAGAAACAGTAGATATATCGGGAGGTAGTTTGACACAGATTCATGCTGGTACTTATAAGGATGGTACTACTTACCGCAATGGTAGTATGAAAATCGGCACATTGATTGTACCAAACGGATTAACCCTAACCCAATGGAAGAATAGTATGACATTTACTCAGAGTTCTGGTTATGGGTTTTCAACAATAAAGGTTGGTGAAATAATGTCAGGTAGTAGTTCTCTTGGTAAGAATGTAACATTACCCTAATACCCCTAATCGCGTTGTCAGCACATTGGGCGGGGCTTAATATTCCCCGTCTGACATAAATAAAAAATATGATAAAAAAACAATTCAATATGAAAAAAATATATTTACTGGCGGCTATGGCAGTCGCCTTAACCCTGGGCTCCTGCTCAAATGACGAAGAGCTCAATAACACCCAAAAAGAAAGTAGCGGTAAAGAGATCAGCTTTCGCTCATTTATAGATAAAGGTACCGACACACGTGCCACGATAGCCACTGGCGAAAATATCCTCGGTTTCACTGTAACCGGCTGGTGGGACAAGGAAAATGAGATTCAGAAAGCGAAAGATGCTGGTGCTTCCACTACTTCGGCAGCTGTTGCTGAAGCAGTAAAGAAAGCTTCTGCCGATGAGTATATGTTTAATGCCTATGACATTACACGCCGCGAGTCAGTTATTGGTGATTGGACATATTCGCCGATGCGTTACTGGCCTTCGGCTGATATTATTGGTGGAGGTGTATCGTTCTTCGCCTATAGTCCTGCGTCTTCTAAAAACGTATCGAAAGGCCT
Source organism: Parabacteroides sp. PH5-46 (assembly GCF_029892785.1). Lineage (GTDB taxonomy): Bacteria > Bacteroidota > Bacteroidia > Bacteroidales > Tannerellaceae > DFXE01. The sequence continues at coordinate 142,501 of NZ_JARXXA010000006.1, read as the reverse complement.
TCACGGCTTCCAAGGCGATAAGCTCACATACACCGTACCCAATCCGGTAACCCAGGCTCAAATAAAGAATACTGCGCAGGAAGACTTTCTATTGGCCAAAACCGACCCGAAAACGGATGGCAAAGTAGAACTGACTTTTGCCCATGTTCTTTCGCGTGTAAAGTTCTTTGCGAAAACAACTAAACCCAACCTGACCTACATTATAGGTGGAGTTGAAATGTTGGATTTAGCCATGACAGGGTCTATCGACTTCAAAGATATCCCGACTAATGCGACATTCGCTCCCTATCCTGCTGTATCAGCTGACCCTCTTGTACTTTGGACTCCTGATGCAAGTAAAGATAAGATGGTTCTCGATATGGGTGACTCCCCTATAAACCTGTTGTCTGATTTCAAATCACTTCACGGCGAAAGCAATGCTTTGATGGTGTTGCCACAGAAAACTACCTTGGGTAGCCCCACTGATAAAAGTGGGTTCCTGATAAAGCTCAGCTACAAAGCCTATCTTAATAACCCTAGCGGCACCTATTATGCCGGAGATAAAAATAACTACGAAGATGTCTATTTTATGGTAACCGATTTAGCCCGCTCGACAGATAAAGGAAATAATGTTCCGTTTACTTTCGAGATCGGACGTCAATATAACTTCTGTTTCACATTTGGTTCTGAAGTAGGCGATGATATCAAGTTCGATGTAGCTGTAAGCAAATGGGACGACAACCCAACAATATACGTCCCCCAGGTTGACTATTATGGCTCAGGCCTTATCAGTAAGAGTCTTGCCAAACTGGCTAATCCTAGTGGATACTCCACGCAAGGTGTGACACTAAATCAGATTGAAGCTGTTGCCGGCAATGACGAGAAAATAATAACAATTGCTTCAGATGCTGATGCAGATCTTACAGGACTCGAATATTTCACAGGCATGACCAATCTCTGTCTTGATCTGACAACTAATGTTGTAAAAATTGACCTCAAGCATTCTAGTCTTAAAACACTAAAAATAAAGGCTCCCGATAAGTTCAAGGAAATAGGTACACTAGACATATCCGGTATACCTACAACAACCCAATTAATATCAAGTCAGGCCGCTAATGGCACAATCGGTATCACTAAACTGATTGTTTGGGATGACTTTCCTGTGGCTAATTTAACTGGATATGGCTTCTTTAATACCTACTACAGCGGTAGTGGCGATTCCACATTTACAATCGAAGAAATTGAGACTGTGAGCGGAACTGTTCTTTCTTCAACTTCTACAAAATATCCGAAGAATTAATTTTTAGCATACAAAAGCCGGACGGGGTTGAATGTCCCCGTCCGGATACAAAGAAAGGGTAGAACAAAACCCTGATAAACAAAATGAAAAAGAGAATCCATATATTATTAGCCATCGTTGTATCAGCAACCTTGTGGACTGGCTGCACCAACGATATGGAGGACAATATCCCTTCCGGACAGGCGATTAGCTTCTCTTGTGATGCCATGCAAACACGCGCACAGGAGACTACAGCTAGCAATATTGCTACGTTTCGGGTATCGGCCGTCTGGGCAAAAGCTCCGGGCAATTATGTAGCTGACTTTATGGATAGACAATCTGTCGAAAAGAATGCCGGTGGCGCCTGGGTATACTCCCCTATCCTCTATATGCCCTCCTATGGCACAGTCAACTTTTTTGCTTACAGTCCAGCCAATGCCTCAGTAAATGACTTTCAGATTGGTGGTGCATACGATAGGGTTCGCATCGACTATGATGTAACGACCGACCTTATGACACAACACGACTTTATGGTTGCCAAAGCCCCCCAACAAACTACAGTTCCTATCCGTCTGGAGTTTCAGCATGTACTTTCGTCGGTTAACGTTGAGGCACGAAACAGCAATTCGCCGGGATATATCTTCCGCATTCGTGAAGTGACATTACTAAACCTCTGCCGGCAAGGAATCCTCATAGGCAGTACTACTGAAGATTGGATGTGGGAAGCCCAACGAACAAGGACAAACTACGCTATTGCCCTAAATAGCTCTGTTGATATACCTTTCGGTTCCTCTTTCACAGCAGTATCCAACCCCGCAGTCGGTCCTCTGATGGTACTACCACAAACCGGTACTGATTTTAAAGTAGCTATAACCTACGATGTATTAGAGAATTCCGCAGAGGAAAAAGTGGTAGCAAAAGGTCTAACAAAAGAAACACCCATCCACCACCCCAACGACGCCAGCGCTGATTTCACCTTCGAGATGGGACAGAAATACACCTTCCGGATCAACCTCGAATACAACTAGTTTTTTCCTTTTGTTTCACTTTATTTTATTTAGTGAAACTAAAAGTTTCACCACGGTGATCTTTAGGTATCCTTGCGGTGATCCTTAAAGATCTTCGCAGTGATCCTTGAGTATCTTCCTGGGTGAAACTTTTAGTTTCATACTTAAAAAAAGAGTGAAACTTTTTATGTTGTTTGTTCTGTGCTGTGTGCTGCAATAAAATGTATACATTCGCGTTTATTTTATAGTTATGAAACGCACATTCCTTTTCCTATTTGTCTCTATGCTTGCTATATACGGTAAGTTGGGATATGAACTGCTGACAGATGAGGGGCAGCTTCAGAGCGCTCTCAAGGGGTCGTTGTCTGATATAGCCGAGCAGGTAACGGCTATTCCTCTGATGCCTACCGGCTATGGGAAGATGGAAAAGATACGGGATATCCGCCGGGAAGGGGATAATATCTTTTTGATCAGCGGGGATGTGCTGTATCGTTTCAGGTATACGGGGGAGTTTCTGGGGCGGATTACTGATCCTCAGAAGATCCGCGCAGCCACCTATGTTATTGATCCTGTAAGCCGTCAGCTTATCGTACTAGGGAATGTGAACGACCTCTTTTACTACTCCTTTGGCGGTGAACTACTGGAGCAGAAGAAGATGGGCGTAGACGTACATAACCAGCACATACGCTCCATAGCCATGTACAATCACTCCATCTGGACAGTAGAAGAACATACCCAGCCCGACCTTGCCACCCGGGAAATCTGCGTTGAAAAAAAGGTAGTACAATATGATACTACGTTCCGGGAAATCTCTTCTTACAAGTTGGCCTCTGCCGAGCTGTCTAGCAAAGCGCCCTATGCTTCGTACCTACACCTGGAGCTGGGTGTAACGGAAGACACCGGAGCCGTTTATGCCTATTCGCCCATCCTGCAAACAGAGAAATTACTGAAGGATACCCTGGCCATTCGCAACAACGGGATATACCCTGTACCCCTCTCATACGCCGAGGCGATAAACGTCTACCCCCTGCGTTTCGGCAGGCGCTATTGGTTCTCCTCTTATCACAATCCGCACGATCCCGACCAGACCTACACCTTCTGCTACGACAGTGATAGCGGAAAGTCCTGGCAACTCTCCGAAGGCTTCAAAGACAACTTCTACCACACCGGCCCGGTCTGCAACCTACAGCCCCTCGACACCTTCAGCAATACCTACTACTATTGCAAATCAGGCGAAGAAGCCAGAATGGCTTTCCCCACCCGCAGCAATTCCGACAACCCCGTAATCTTCATCGTCCACCTGAAAGGATGATTGAATATATCGTGTGGTCAACCGGAACGGTTGTTCATCTTGGTAGCCCGTTGCGTTAGCATCGGGATAATGGGATAGAATATAACATTTGCGTGCCGAAGGTACGCTATCTTGACAATGATATTGCGTACCTTCGGCACGCTATGAGGGGGATGGCGTCCTACGATAACCCGACGCTAGCGCATCGGGCTACCAAGGTTAACAACCGTTCCGGTTGTCTTTCGGACTTTGTACGCAAGACTTTCATTCCAACAACTGAAAGGGTAAAAAATATCGGGGATTTGTTGCGGAATTGTAATTTTGTGTATATTTGCGGTCGAATTATGGTGTAACCTGTTTGATCTCGCAGATGGGTTAGTAAAAGGGAATCCGGTGAAAGACCGGAGCTGTACCCGTAGCTGTAAGTCCTGAAACTCCGGCATTCTTCATTGCCACTGTTCCCTTTGTGGAACGGGAAGGCGGCCGACAAAGAGGAGGACAAGCCAGAAAACCTGCCATGGTTCTTTTTTATGCAATACCTCGGGTAAAGGTATTTGGTAAACCGAAATTGTATGCCAGATTTGTTGTTTTATAAGAAAGGGCTTTGGCTCTTGGTCTGTCTTTTTCCTGCTGTCTTTTCAGCTGCGCAACAGACAGATAGTATTACGTATCGTTCACTTTCCAACGTGGAAGTGGTTGAAAAGGCACGTCCTTCTGTTATGCGGGAGGGCGCGCCGATTCAATTACTGGATCGTTCGGGTATGGAGCGGTTGGGCTTGCAAGACCTCTCCGAGGCTGTTCGCCGCTTTTCGGGCGTTACGGTAAAGGATTACGGAGGCATTGGCGGACTGAAAACCGTGTCTGTACGCAGCCTGGGCGCTCAGCATACAGCCGTTAGTTATGATGGGGTAAGCATCACCGACGCCCAAAGCGGGCAGGTGGATATCAGCCGTTTTACGTTAGATAATGTAGAGACCGTTTCTCTTTCCATCGGACAGGCAGATTATATTTTTCAGACCGCCCGGATGTATGCCTCAGCCGGAGCCCTGAATATCACAACTCAAACGCCACAATTCGATAAAAAAAGTTACAGACTCGAAGGACAGGTAAAGGCCGGCTCCTTCGGTATGTTCAACCCCTCCCTGCGCTACGAACAGAAGTTGGCCAAGCAATACGCCGCTTCTCTTCAAGCCGACTGGCTAAGGGCTGACGGACAGTATCCTTATACGTTTACCAATGGGGAAATCGTGACAGAAGAGAAGCGGAAGAACAGCGATATTAAGTCGCTCCGGACAGAACTGAACCTGTTTGCCGACTGGGAAACCAACGGCACACTACGCCTGAAAGGCTATTGGTTTGACTCCCGGCGAGGGCTTCCCGGATCGGTAGTCTTATACAACGACTATCACAAAGAACGGCTTCGCAACCGGAACGGCTTTGTGCAGGGAGTGTACGAAAACCGCCTGAGCAGCAAGCTCTCGCTGAAGGCACAAGGCAAGTTCGACTACTCCTGGACGCATTATCAGGATTTCCACAGCAAATACATAGACGGACAGCAAACCGACGTGTATACACAGCGGGAGTATTATGCTTCGGCAGCTTTGTTATATACCCCTATTCGCCACCTCTCCTTCTCTTTGGCAGAGGATGTGTTTGTCAATACACTGGATGCTACAACTCCCAAGTGCCTGTTCCCGGAGCGGCTGACCTCTCTGACGGCTTTGGCAGCTCAGTTTAAAAACGAACGGCTGACAGCTACAGCCAGTCTGCTTGGAACCTTCATCACCGAAGAAGTAGAAAATGGCGAAGCTGCCGATAACCGCAAGCGTCTCTCTCCGGCTGTTAGCCTTTCGTACAAGCTGTTAGCTGATCAGAACCTGCGTATTCGGGCTTCGTATAAAGATATTTTTCGGGTTCCGACCTTCAACGATCTGTATTATGATAGGATCGGAAACAAAGACTTAGACCCCGAAAAGGCCACCCAATACAACCTGGGGCTTACCTGGAATGGCGCATCCGACAAGCTAAGGCTGGATTACGTAAGCCTGACAGTAGACGGTTATTACAACCGGGTAGATGATAAGATCGTAGCCCTCCCTACCATGTTTATCTGGAAAATGATGAATATGGGAAAGGTGGATATCAAGGGATTGGACATAAACGTATCCGCCCGTTTTACCCTGCCGGAAGGAATGTTCCTCCGCATAGACGGTTCGTACACCTGGCAAGAGGCGATTGATAAGACAGACAAAGAGGCGAAAACGTACAAACACCAAATCCCCTACACCCCCGAACATAGCGGAACAGCTTCGGTATCATGGGAGAATCCGTGGGTGAATGTCAGTTGGCTACTGACGGCTGTAGGCGATCGTTACTCGCTCCCACAGAACATAGAAGCCAATCTGATAGAGGGCTATATAGAGCAACAACTATCTTTCAACCGGACGTTTACATTCGGACAATCTTCTCTGCGTTTGCAAGCGGAGATTGTAAACTTGGGAGATGTAACATACGACGTAATCCGCTATTATCCAATGCCGGGACGTTCGTTCAGAGGAAGTATCAAATATATATTTTAAACCAATAATTCACTAGGACAAATGAACATGAAAAAGTTTTTTTATCTGCTTAGTACTTGCGCATTAATCGCAATGTCGTTTACCTTTACATCATGTGGTGACGATGATAAAGACAATGATCTGTTAACTCCCGCCAGGGCTGTAAGCAACCTCTCGTTTACCGATACCGATACCGAAGAAGGTACGATTGGCGGTACGCTGTCGTGGACACTCCCGAGCCCGGAAACAAATATTGACGATTATGTGATCTACCTGGGCAGTTCCGAAACAGATAAGGTGAAGAAACTGGGAGAAGTTGCAGCCGGAACAACCTCTTACAACATCCCGGACGGAACAGAACATCAGAAATATATCCTGGTAATTGCCCGGAATGCTACCGGCGAATCAACCAACATCGCCAATCTGGCTATCGTAGACAATTATGGCGACCCGGTAGTAACAGGAGCAACATTTACAGATACCGATACAAAATACCAACAAATAGGAGGTACACTGTCATGGACAGCTCCGGCAAACCCCATTACCGAGATAACCGGCTATGTGATCTATGCCAGCAACAGCAACACCTCAAAAGGAGAAAAGATTGGCGAAGCAGCAGCAGACGCTACCTCTTTCGACATCCCTGAAGGAACAACCTACAAAGCCTATCTGCACGTAGTAACCCTGACTGTAAATGGCGAATCCGACAACCTGTCTACAGTAGCCGTTAAAGACGAATTCACAAAAGGGGGCTTCTATATTCTGAACTGCGGAAATGAAGGTTCAAACAATGCCTCTTTAAGCTACTACGACTATACAACCAGTAAGCTGACGACAGAAGTCTATAAAACAGCTAACGGCAAAGGCCTGGGTGATTCTGCCGAGCAACTACTTATCTACGGCTCGAAAATGTATATTACAATTACAGCCTCAAACCGTATCGCTGTGTTGGACATGAACGCGAAAGAAATAAAGAGCATCACACCGGAAGGTAGCGAGCCGATGAATCCTCGCGGTATGGTGGCTGATAACGGGAAAATCTACGTAAGCTATTACTATGGTCACTCGGTAGCTGTATTGGACACCGCTTCCTTAGCAGTAGAAAAGGTTATCCCGGTAGGCCGTTATCCCGAGCAACTAGCTGTTTCCAACGGAAAACTATATGTAGCGAACTCAGGAGGTCTTGATTATGGAACAGGATATGCAAAAACCGTATCGGTGATTGATCTGCAAGCACTTGCCGTAAGCAAAGAGATTGAAGTACTCATTAATCCTACCCAACTCAAAGCTGACAGCCAAGGGGACATCTATGTTATCTCTATGGGTAACTATGGCGATGTTAAAAACACCTTACAGCGCATTGATGCAACAACAGAAGAAGTAACTGTAATGGGTAACGCCTCGTATATGGCATTGGTAAACGATGAATTATACACCATGTACGCCCAATGGGGAGCAGCCGGGATCACCTATAAAAAGTATAATACGCAAACTGAAGAAGTAATCAGCGAAAACTTCATTCAAGACAGCAACGCAATATCTACGAATAATTCTCTTTCCTCTTTCGTTAATCCTGCCAACGGGCAAATACTGATGGTCGAATCGCCTTATGGCGCGACAAGCTCTCTGTATATGTTCAGTTCGGATGGAAAACTGGAAGGAGAAGCAATGGATACAGGTGGATATTATGCCAAATGGGTAACTTTTGTTACTGAATAACAATGAAACACTTTGTATCAATATGCTTCATTTTGCTGGTTGCGGCTTGTTCGCAACCGGCAAAACAAGCTACTTCCGTTCAGGCGAATGACTCGGATACCATCCGCTATGCTACAGGATTTACAGTAGAGCGGTTTGACGATTTTATCTCTGTAGAAGTGATCGATCCCTGGAATACGACTCAGGTCCTGCAACGGTATTTGCTGGTGGAGAGAGGCCAAGCGCTGCCTGGCAATTTACCCAAAGGAACAGTTGTACGAGTACCTCTTCGCAAGATAGCAGTATATACCTCGGTTCATGCTTCGATTATCGACCAACTGGGAGAGGCTGATAAGATCATCGGAGTTTGTGAACCTCAGTATATGGATTCGCCAACTATTCAGGAAGGACTACAAAGCGGACGAATCGTTGATCTGGGAATGGCTACATCCCCCAATGTAGAGAAGATGATTGACATCGATGTAGAGTATATTATCGCTTCCCCCTTCCAAAACAGTAATTACGGACAGGCCGAAAAGATAGGTATTCCCATCATTGAGGCAGCCGACTATATGGAGCCACTCCCGCTGGGAAGGGCAGAATGGGGACGTTTTTACGGTTTGTTATTCCAAAAAGAGGCGATGGCCGACTCCATCTTCAGGGATACAGAGGAACGCTATCTTGCTCTGAAAAGCCTGGCCAAGACTGCAACCAAGTATCCGACCGTTTTGTCGGAAAAGCGCTATGGCTCGTTTTGGTATATATCCGGGAACGACAGCTACATAGCCCATTTCTTCAAAGATGCTAGTGCCGATTACATCTTCAAAGACATCCCCGGTTCGGGCAGTACGCCGCTAGCTTTTGAAACGGTATTAGACCAGGCCATGCATGCCGATATCTGGCTAATGAAATATAACCAGACAGACGAGATGACCTACAAAAGCCTGCGCGACGAATACACGCCCTACGAGAATTTCGACGCCTGGAAAAACCGGAACATCTACACCTGCAACACTGGGAAAGTCCCCTATTACGAAGAATTCCCCATCCATCCCGATTACCTGCTGGAAGACCTGATCTGGGTATTCCACCCCGAACTGCTACCGGATTATACCCCTCGCTATTACCAAAAGATGGAATGATCAGAGCGTAAACCAATAGTTTAGTTTCACCATAAATACATTGGTGGGGCTGTAGTTGAACAAGTCTTTGGTGTTTTGGGAAAAGGAGGAAATGTATTCCGAAGCCGAGCCGGAGCGGTCTTGTCCCCAAACCAGATAAATAGTAGAATTGGGACGGTATTCCCAGCGGGCTACCAGATTGAAACGAAACTCGCGGAAGCTGAAATCGGGATTGTCGAAGGTGTAGCTATCGCCATTGGTTTCTACTACCGAATAGGTGTTATCCTCTTTGTTATAACTAATCACATCATCCAGCAAGCCGAAGCGGTTGGCGTACTTCTTGTCTTTTGTATTTGTCGCTCGTTTGAACTCGGTATACTTACCCGACGACATAAAGGGGCTACCATAGAATTGGATGGATAAATCGGGCGTAATACTGTAATCCATGCGTATCGTAAGACCCAATACATCTTGCCTTAAAGAGCTCATCAGGTAAGCCTTCTTTCCCGAATCAAGTTCTTCTTGCCCGGCATATTCTAGGCCTTTATCCCAATAGGTATAATTAACACGGGCTCGTAAAGCCAGGTTGGGTATTGGCCGATAGCTGATTTCTCCCCAGGCAAAGTGAGCATATCGCTGATCTCCTAACACCGTACCGTGATAACCGCTTATTCCTACCTTTTTGGATTGATCCGACCAGAAGCTCAGATCAGTACCCCAACGAGGATTGAGCAACACGGCCGGGCCACCCCGAAGCATACCGTTCTCTACCGTTTTGAAGTCATAAAAAGCGCACGCATATATACCCCATTTGTTTGTAAAAGTCATATCCCCTTCTACTCCGGCACGAGCAAACGTATTGGTCTTGCCATAATCCCATATCACACGATAAAAAGTGTCGAAAACATAATTGCGGAAGATGCCTTGCGGTTTATTCTCTACATAGCCTACATGCCCCCTTATCAACTTATAATCCGCATTTTGCAGATAGCCCATATCATTCAGCTCGAATCCGGGAGTAGCCCACACAAACCGATGCTCGGTGACGATCTTCTTTCCGCCTCCCCGCCCTATCACGATGTTTCCGGCACTACCGCTCATACGGCTGCGCGAGCTGTCTACCGACACATACGAGGCATCCTCGCGCTGATAATAATGAACCGGAGATTCCTGCAAGGCAATCATGGCGTCTTTTGAGCCTTCTACATGGCTGTACTGCACACTTCCCATGATGTAATATTCCCGCTCTTTGAAATATTGCGTAAAATCAAGCGCTCCGGTATAGGCATTACGCGGCAGGAAGGAAAGATGGTCGTGTTTGATGGAGCGGTTGGTCGATGTCAGCATACCCCCCAGTATCGTATTCCCCCCTTTGATATCCTGTTGCACACGCGCTACCGAATAGCTAGTCAAGGGTTGGGCTGTCATATTGTATTCACTTCCATTCTCGGTGATTTTTGCACATTCTTTGGAGGTAATACTGTTTAATACTCCCACCGACAAGCCTTTCCTGTTCTTTCCCGATACCTTTATGGCACTGATAATATGAGTCTGCTGCGGAACGGAACTGTAACGTCCTTCCTCATCATCCGGACTCCAGCGAGGACGGGCACCGATCCGGCGCGAATAAAACATCGATTCTCCCATCATATCAAAGATATTCTTTCCTTCCAGGAAAAAGGGGCGTTTCTCCTCGTACCAAGTTTCAAAAGCCGTCAGATTGATGGTAGAAGGGTCTGCCTCCACCTGTCCAAAGTCCGGATTGATGGTAAAATCCAACGTAAAGTCACTAGACAGGCCAATCTTTCCATCCAGCCCAACACCATACCCCCATTCACTACCTGTAGCATAAGGATTCCCAGCTTCCTTTTCAGACGTCTGGTATTTAAGCGATGTATAGGGACTGAGCTCTACCCTTCTTGACTTGGGAAGGTTGGATATACCTGTCAGGGTTTCGAAAGAAAAGACAAAACCTTTATTGTTGCGTGGGATAAGGTGTAAATGATCCGTTTCCTGTTTCCGGTCTATCTTGCGGAGGGCATGGAACCCCCACTCCTGCTCTGTTTCACCAGAATAGCGAAGCTGCGAAAGAGGGATACGAAATTCGGCATACCAGCCTTTGTTATCATACGACACCTTTCCTTCCCATACGGCATTCCAGGTATAATCATCATTGTTGGTATTTGAACATAAAAAATCCGCCCTTGTACCGCCAGCAGTGAGAGCAAAAGCAAAACCGGTACGTTTGTCTGCATAGCTGTCGAACATGATACATACGGCATCCCCTTTGATCTGGTCACGGGGAGCCAGCCAGCGGTTTATCTTCTCCGGTTGGGAGTCATACGCCCGAAAAGCCACATATATATTATGATTGTCATAGAGTATCTTCAGATGGGTTTCTTCCGTTTCCGGATTACCCTCATCCGGCTGTTGCTGCACAAAAGTACCTGACCATTCCCCTGTGTTCTCCCAGCAATCATCAAGCAATAGACCATCAATAATGGGAGGAGTGCTGACTCTCACAGCAGCAAAAGACCTGTCGGAATTCTCGCTTTGAGCAGAGATAGGCAAAGAAAAAAGATAAAAGCATACGATAAGTAGCGATGCATGTTTCATGGTTACAAACAAGTTACGTAATTAGTAGTTTCTACTTTAAAATACGTAACCGGCTCGCAAACGTTGCATCCTCAGAAATAAATCAGCAAGCGTCTTGGATTTTGTGTTTGACTATCTTTTTCAACTCTTTCGAGTTTTCCTGTAATTCATTTTCAATATCATAATCATCTTGTAATCCAAGCCAGAACTTTGCTGAATTACCAAAAAAAATGCCTAATCTAACGGCTGTATCAGCAGAAATCCGTCTATTCCCTTTTACAATTTCTGAAACCCTTGTTTGAGGTATTCCCAATTCTTTTGCTAATCGGTATTGCGAAATATCCAGAGGTATTAAGAATTCCTCCAACAAGATTTCGCCCGGTGTGATATTTCTTAACTTTTTCATTTTAATGATAGTCTATTATTCTTACTTCATTCGCATTTGCATTATTCCATTTAAAGATAATCCTCCATTGGTCATTTATTCTAATGCTATGAAAATCTTTCAAATTTCCTTTCAATTTTTCCAACCGATTGGAGGGAGGAATCCGCAAATCAATTATATCCACAGAGTTATTCAGCATTCTCAACTTCCTTCTTGCAATTTCTTGAATTTCAAATGGAAGTTTTTTTGATGCAATACCGTTCCATATTTTTTCAGTCTCTTTATCTCCAAACGTGATAATCATAACTTCTTGCGTTACTAACGTCAAAGGTAAGTATTTCTTTTGAGAATGAAAAATATTTGTCACATGCAATCAAAAAAATGCACTCATGCGTTTTGCAAAAAGCACCCATGCGTTTTTGTAAACGCATGGGTGCTTTTTTAGAGTATTAAAATGCTTTGATAATCAGCGCTTACGAGCGGATGATTCTTTTGCCTTTTGGGCTTCGCGACGAGCTTTTTCTTTTTCCTGAAGTTTCTGTTTGTATTCGCGCTCTTTGGCTTTACGCTCTTTCTCTTTTTGTTTGAGGCGCTCTTTGTACTCGCGCTCTTTTTCTTTGCGGAGTTGTTCGCGGGCTTTCAGTCTGGCCTTGCGGTCGGCTTCTGTTTGTTTTTGCTTTTCTTTCCGGTCGAGTACCAGTTGTTTTTCCCGTTCTCTTTTGGCCTTCAGCAGAGCTTCTTCTTCTTGCTGTTGTTTTTTCCTGGCTTCTTCCTGCTCTTTCTTCAATTGAGCCGCCCGTTCCTGTTCTTCTTTTTCATAGGCTTCTTTTACCAGGCGCTCTTCTTCTTCCAGGCGAGCTTTTTCTTCGGCTTCCCGCTTACGCATTTCCTGAATGTCTTTCAGCGTAAGGCCTTCGTCTTCTTCCTGCACAGGCGGATTGGTTTGTACAGTATCCAACTCAACAGGTGAAATAATAACCTCAGCATCTTCGATAATGAGCAAAGGCTGTTCTATTATTACCGGTATATCAGGTGCGAGTTGTTGCTCCGTTTCCGGTGCTACAGTAATAACAGGTGCTTTCTCTTCTTCGCCTGCTGCTTCTTCGTCTTTCTCTATACGGGTTTTCAGGCGGCCTACCAATTCCGGAGCTTCTTCGCTGAAGTTTTCTTCCAGGAAGGCTATATATTCTTCGAGTGTTTTACCCCTCATCAACGTCTCATAATTCTCATCTGAGATAGGAATAACAGCTACTTCACCACCTAATGATGAAGCGTATCCGTCTTTTCCATAGATCATCTTGTAGTATTGATGAATCTCTTCAAAGTTTACAAAGCCACTGATTGAAAGTGTACTTAGCGAGCCGCTCTCTTCCTGGGCCAGATCAAACGTCTTTACCAGGAAATTAGAGAAGTTATAAGCAGCTACGGCAAACAGTAATTGATTCTTGTCAAGCACTTCGGAAGGATACATCAGCATCAGGCGATGAGCTTGATTCTTCTCCGTGCTGAAGGTGCGAGCTGAGTCTGCAGCCGTAAGCTCACCTTCTCCGAAACGCATATTCCAGATCATACCTCTGACACCTCCCTGCACGATTTCGCGACCACGAAGAACACCCTTCAGCATTTCTCCGGCCAACTCGGAAACATCTGCGTCCGGATATTTCTCAACCAATGCTTTCAAAGCCTCCTTGAAACCTTCGGCATCTCCTTCCTGTACATAGGTAAGAGCGTCCAGGAACATGAACTTAGGCAACAAAGTAGCCAGCGGATATTTTTCGCTCATCTCTTTGTAGTTTTCCCTGACAGTATGGATATCTTCTGCCAGGTAGCGTTCATAGGTTCGTTCATAGGTTGAATCCTGTACGGCATCCATCATTCGGATATTGTATTCGTAATCAGGATCAGCTAAAGCGATGGCATAATCACTTTCCGGATATTCGGTTCTTATCTTTGATTTATAGTGTGACGACAAGGCTGTATTACCGGTCCGGAGTGTCATCAGGAATATCTGGTAGTAGCTCTCCAATGAGTGGGCATTAGCCGGGAAACGGCGCTCCAATTCTTCAAAAGCTTCGATGGATAGCGGAAGGTCTTCCAACTTATCTTTATAGATCATCGCCATGTTATACAAACCGTCAACAATGATAACATTGGATGCTTCTATATCTTCTTCCGTAAAGGGGATCTGTTGCAAGTAGTACTCCCGGGTTTTGGGATCGTCGGACATTTCTTCCGGTAGTCCGGTTGCTAAGGAATCGACAGGGAGTGGCTCACCATCCGCTCCAAGCTGTACTTCTTTGTCTGATTCCATACCTGTCTGATTCATCTGAGTGTCAGCCAGGTTTTCGTCGAAGGTTGTTACTCGCTTATTGCGTCGACGCCAATCATCCTCCAAGGTACGCCTACCCCATTTGCGCTGGAACTGAGTCTTTCCCTGGGAAACTGTTTGAGAGTTATAGAAATAGAATGTTCCTCCTCCGGCAGTTGGTATGGTCAGGACATTCGATTCCGTTCCCGGACGATCAATACCTGTTCCCATCGCCTCCTGTTCTGCCAGGTATTCAGCTCTTTCCGCATCAGCTTTAGCCTCTTCTTCTTCTTTGATAACCTGCTCAATGATTTTGTCTATGACAGCCAGACGTTCGGATTCCGGCATTTTAGCCAATGCCTGCAAGCTATCCTGCAGGTGAACAGCCTCTACATGTACAACCAATTCGTCCAATACAGCCGATAGTTTGGCTACCCGCTCATAGTCTTTATACTCTTTTTGTATGATACCTATCGCTCCGCTGAAGCAAGGCTGAGCTTTCATATAATTGCGTTGCTGAAAATAGATGTCGCCCAGTTTGATCCACAAAATAGCTTTATCCATACCGTTCTGGACACTCTTTTCTGCTCCCAACTCATAGTTTGCGATGGCCTGTACCGTATCTTCGCGTGAGAGGTAGACATTCCCTAATGCGTAATATACCTGATCAAGATAGTTGGTGTTTTTCTCACTTTTAGCCATCCCCCCCAGCATCTTCACAACCTTCTGGAAATTGGTTCCGGAGAACACTTCTGTCTGCCGGATGCGAGCGGCAAACTCCAATTCGTAAGGGGGATTTGCCTTTATCACTTCTCCAAAGGTTTTATACGCCAAATCGTTTAACTCCTGGTCGGCATATATCTGTCCCAGCAGATATTTCATACGCGTACGTTGCCTCCCGTTTTTCTCCGCTTTAATAGCTGTTTTAAAGTAAGGGATTGCCTCTTCGTACTTTTTGTTCTTTACCAGGTAATCGGCATATACCGTAGCATAATCGTTCAGCTTGCTCTTTGGCATCCCGTTTATGTTCAGTTTTCCTAAAATATCTTCGGCTTCATAAAACCATTCCATTTCAGAGTAACAGCGTGCCTGCCAGATACGTGCCTCGGCTACTACTTCTTCGTCTTGCGAATAGTGGCGGGCAATATAAGAGAATGTAGCAGCAGCCTGCAGGAAGTCGGCATTATAGAACTGCGACTGCCCGATCAACAGCCAGCAATGTTTCAGGAAGGGATTATACTCCTCTTGCTCCTGGAAAGCGCGTTGTTTGGGGTTGTTTCGCCATCCCGGTTTTTTAGCTGGTTTGGCTTTTATGGAATGTAGCTTGATGGCTTTGTTGCCCTTCTCGATAGCCCGGTCGAAAGAGCCTCCCGGAGTTTCTTTGTCTTTGGGTTGCGCACTGATAGGATACATCAGGATCATATCAGTATACGATTCGGTATAACCTGTTTGCATGGCATCCAGTGATTCATCGAAAGACAGTTTGCCATTATAGTAGATATTATAGCGGGAGTTAAAGGAATGGTAAAAACGCGTTACTTTCGTGTTTTTCTTTGTACTACACGATCCAAGTAAGCTTAAAATAAAAAGCAAAACGATATAATAAAAACTTCTCTTCACTATATGAGGCTACCTTTAACGTATTATAAACTGAAATTAACTCCGTTTATTGCCTTGCCTAAGGAATAATACACCTTTTGTAAGCAGAAAAAACAAGACCAGTACCAGAATTATAAAAGCTCCCGAAGGTACGTCGAGGTAATAGGACAAGACTAATCCGGTAAGACACCCCAAAAAACCAAGGCCTATACTCCCCCAGATAATCTTTTTAAAATCGGAAGTAAACAAATTAACGGTTATTTGCGGCAGGGTCAACAGACTCATCAACAGCATGATCCCCACAAGCCGGATAGAGAGGACAATCGTAACGGCTATAAAGAACATCATGGTATATTCTATCCACTTGACAGGTAGTCGTTGGGTCACGGCAAAGTCATGATCAAAAGCTACATATACAATTTCTTTCAGAAAAAAAGAGAAGAGCAGAATCAGGAGTATTGAAACAATGGCGATCCAAAGAATATCCGTAAATGTAATTGTAAGTACATTTCCAAACAGATAGGCTGATAAATTAGGAGCATATCCCGGAGTAAGAAAGATAAAAATAACACCCAAAGCCATCCCTAACGACCACACACCGGCTATAGCCGAGTCTTCCCGCACATTTTGCGACTTACTAACCCACTCCACCCCAAAAGCAGAAAGGATAGAAAACAGCATTGCTGTCAGGATAGGGTTCGTTCCCAGATAAAAGCCCAGCCCCAGCCCTCCAAACGAAGCATGCGTAATCCCTCCACTGATAAAAACCAGACGGCGGGCAACAATATACGTTCCTACTATTCCACAAGAAATAGCTGTTAGCAAGCTACCCAACAAGGCATTCTGAAAAAAAGAATATTGTAATAGATCAAACATTTTTTTAGCTAACTCTTCTTTCTCCTACGATCAAGAAGGCTTCATCTTTTAATGAATCGGGGAGATTTATGTTTCGTAACTGAAGGCTGCGCAACCAACCTGCTACCTCCACTTCGCGCAAGGTATAAAGGACTTCCCGAAATTCACTTACAGCCTCTTCTTGGTAGTCTTCGGCTGCTGTACCACGGAAACGATCAAGCTCTTCATCGTCGTAGTATTCAATCCCTTTGCTTACGGCAGCAAGTAAGCTGTCCCGCTCGCAGAGTTCATGTTGCCCGCAACAAACTTCCGGTATTTCTGAGACTTCCGGTATTTCGGATATCTCTCCACGCTCCAGCATCTTCTGCAGTTTTCTGTTCCGGAAGTATCCTATAACAGCAACGATACAGCCTAAAGCGATCAAACTTAAAATCAGATAAAACATTTCTTTAATTATCAATTATTAATGGTTAATTGTTAATTACATAATATACATCAAAAATTAACAATTCATCATTCACCATTCACCATTATAGCAAAGCCTGCGGCTTTCAAATCTTCCCAGAAGTTGGGGTAACTTTTAGTTACGACTCCGGGTTCTGCTATTATGAGTCCCTCCGGCCGCATCAAAGCAGCGGGGGCAAATGCCATTGCCATCCGGTGATCTTCATACGTTTCAATAACCGGATTAGCCTCCGGATCACATCGTTCACCATTCCATTCCAATATGCTATCATGGGTGTCTGTAAGCAGATAACCCAGCTTATGCAGTTCTGTTTTCAAAGCCTCGATACGATCTGTTTCTTTGATCTTCAGACTCTGTAAACCGGAGAAGCGGAACGGTATATTTAACAACACACAAGTTACGACAAAAGTTTGTGCCAGATCGGGCTCATTGACAAAATCATATACTAATTTCTTTGCCAAGTTTCCGTTTCTTTTCAATACGACTCCCTCTTTGGTATAAGTTGTCCCTACTCCCAGTTGGGAAAACAGCTTAGCCCCTGCGGAGTCACCTTGCAGACTATCTTTGAATAAGCCCAGCAACTCAATTTCTGCCTGCTTCGATAATGCCATGATGGCATACCAGTACGAAGCGGCGCTCCAATCAGACTCTACCGTAAAAGGTACAGGTTTGTATTCCTGTGGAAGAACTTTTAGGGTTTGTTTATTCCAAAGAACATCTACTCCGAACTGCTTCATCAACTGGATCGTAAGATGAATATAAGGGACTGAAATAATTTTCCCTTCCAAGTGCAAAGTAAGCCCGTTCTCCATATAGGGAGCGATCATCAACAAGGCTGATATATATTGAGAACTGACACTTCCAGACAGGGATATCTCCCCTCCCTGCATAGCACTACCGAATATACGCAAAGGAGGATATCCTTCCTTTTCCATATACTCAATCCGCGCTCCCAAACTATTCAGGGCATCTACCAACAGTTTGATAGGACGGTTCTTCATTCGTTCCGTTCCCGTAATCGTCCATTCACCAACCACCTTCGACAGGAAAGCCGTCAGGAAACGCATAGCCGTTCCCGCTGCCCCAATATTAAAGTCGCGATCATTAGAGCGGAGCGCCTCTGCCATTACTCTCGTATCGTCACTATCCGACAGGTTCTGTATCTCATAGGGGCTATAGCCCAATGCATTCAGCACTAACACCCGGTTACTGATACTTTTAGAGGCCGGTAGCGGAACAGAAGCCCGGACACTATTACCCGGGCTTGTTATCATATATTTCATTATCTTTGAAGCATTTCTCAATTAAGTAACAAAGATACAAAGTAACCTTTAAAACTCATCTATTTTACTGATGAAACATATTATAAATAAGAATCCGCGTATTGAAGTTGTTGATGCTTTACGAGGATTTGCCGTTATGGCTATTGTATTGGTACACAACTTAGAACATTTTATTTTCCCAGTCTATCCCACCAACTATCCTACTTGGTTGAACATAGTAGACCAGGGGGTATTTAACTGTATTTTCACTTTATTTGCAGGAAAGGCCTATGCTATTTTCGCCCTCCTGTTTGGGTTTACATTCTACATTCAAAGTAATAATCAAAGGAAACAAGGGAAAGATTTTGGCTATCGCTTTTTGTGGCGCATGGTATTGTTGGTAGGATTTGCCACCTTAAACGCCGCTTTCTTCCCGGCCGGAGACGTCTTACTGTTGTTCGCCATTGTCGGACTTGTCTTGTTCTTCACCCGCAACTGGAGCGACAAAGCAATCCTCATAAGCTCTGTCATCTTCCTCTTGCAGCCCATCGAATGGTTTCATTACATCGCAAGCCTGATCAATCCGGCACATCAACTACCGGATCTGGGTGTAGGCGCTATGTACGCAGAAGTGGCGGAATACACAAAAGCCGGAAATTTATGGAATTTCATCATCGGTAATATTACCTTAGGGCAGAAAGCCAGTCTTTTATGGGCTGTGAATGCCGGACGCTTTGTGCAAACAGCAGGCTTATTCCTCTTAGGCTGTTACATCGGCAGAAAACAACTGTTTATCGCAACAGAACAGAATCTGCGTTTTTGGGTTAAAGTATTGATAATAGCCGCCATATCTTTCGCCCCCTTGTACAGCCTGAGTGAGTTAATGATAGAAAGCAATATGATCATACAGCAAACAGCCAGAACAGCCTTTGATATGTGGCAGAAGCTGGCTTTTACGTTTGTTTTAGTCGCTTCATTCGTCCTGCTTTATCAACGCGAAAGGTTTGTCAATGCCGTTTCCGGCCTACGTTTTTACGGAAGAATGAGTCTGACCAACTATATAACTCAATCCATCATAGGAGCCGCTATCTATTTCCCTTTCGGTCTGTACCTGGCGCCTTATTGCGGATATACAATCAGCTTACTCATCGGAATTTTTGTATTCCTATTACAAGTAAAAGGCTGCCAATGGTGGCTCTCAAAACATAAACAAGGTCCATTCGAGCACATCTGGCACAAATGGACCTGGATAGGAGATGAAAAAATCAATCATCAATCTCAATAACATTACCTCTTTCATCAAAGATTATCTCTAATGATTTGCCTAATTTTACTTTGTAAGTACCGGATTTATACTTGATCTTTCGGATAGGTCTTTGTGAATATCTTTTGGCGATAAAATCAATAGCGGGAGAGGGTAAAATGTCTATGATACTTTTAGGCAAGGGGGCATAATCGCTTTCGATTTCTATCAAACTTCCAAAATCATCAAATTCTACCTCAATCCCGTTTGAATACTTCACTTTACATTCCCCGTCTTCCGCATCATATTCCAATTTTTCTATTTCATATTTACCAAAATGCCTGTCCAGAAAAACCTGCATTTTCCTCGGCAAATGCCTTTGATATACAACGGATGGAGCAGCTGTAGCACAGATTGAAAAATTGAATATCACCCATAAGAAAAGTAAGCTGTATTTTTTCATCTTCTATTTAATAATTTCCACCCCTGCCGTCATACCAGGAGAGATTAATTACTCCTAAATCATTTATCGCTTTTAGTTCATATCCTCCGCCATTAAGTGTTCCTTCTACCTTGGTACGGGTGTTTACTCCCTGGAAGTTTGACTTATTCAGTATATGGGCATTTACTCTTGTGGACGACTCCAAACTCAATGTTGCTTTTGTATCCTTCGGCAAAGCAATCTGGATAGTACCTTTGGCCATCTTGGCATGAATAGATCCGGTTGCAGGGGTATTAATCAGGCCGATATGTCCGGCATCCGAAGTTAGGGTGAAGTTTTTACCCGACGAGTCGATATACTTGATTGTTCCGGAGGTAGATGTTGCCGTATGTTGGTTTCCATGTACATTCTTTGCAATAATACTTCCTCGTGCGATTTGCAATGTTGTTGAAACATTCCGGGGTGTAAATACCTGGACGGTAATCCGCAGATTACGGAAATCCGCTTCACGGGTAACGGCCGTATTTTCTTTTACAGTAGCAACAATTTCCGTCCCGCTGGCATACGATTCTACGATGTAATACTTATCCAGGATATTTTTTATCTGTTCGTCAGAAACCTTGCCTCTATTATCATCTATTTTTGCATAAATATATACTCCGGATTGGCCTTTGTAACCTCCTAAAACGGAGATATGTCCGTTCTGCGTAGTAGACACTTTTACCTCTTTTATACTGTATTCTGCCAATGAGAATGTCTTTGTAAACTGAATGGAGTCTCCAAGAAAAGAGGGCTCCGAGGGGAGTGTCAATACATCGTCTATCGATGGGCCTTCAACGACTGTTTCCCCGCTACCTTCCTCTAAAATATCGTCATCATTACCACTACATCCTGTCGCGAATGTAGAAAACAAAATCACACTTAATGAAAACGTATAATACATTACTTTTTTCATAACTCTTTCTGTTTAAATAATACATTTGAAATTAAACTTCGGGACAAAGCTATGACTGGAAATTGTAGAAAATCTGTAGAAAAACCAATTGGCAAAAAAAATCAGCAGAATCGTATGTTTATGCTGAATATATCGTCTTCAGGGTAATCGTATTGGATGGTGAACTCATTCGAGTCACAAATTGATTTCACGATATTTAATCCTAAGCCCGAAGAATCTTCCGACTTATTATGAAAGGTTATTCGGTTAAACAAATTAGCCGTTTTTTCTTCTGTCTTCTTACAGGTATTACGTATGATTAGTTGAGATTCATTCAATATGATATCAATATAGCCTTGTACCACATTATGACGGATCGCATTACTTAAAAGATTAGATAGCATTATGTCGGCCAAATCCGAATTCATGTATAAACAGCAAGCTTGGATATCCGTATTGATTGAAAGTTCTTTTGTTTCGAACAGTTCTTCCAGATCAGTTAAATACAATTCCAGCAGTTTATCTAACTGTATATTCTTCTTTTCGGTGTATTGATTATTATTGATTTTGGCAATAAGCAGTAGAGACTTATTTAATTTAGACAGACGGGATGTGGCTCTTGATATAGCCTTCATATTTTTTTCATTTTCTTCATTCTGCATTAATGAAGAATTTTGCATCAATAAATCCATTTTAGACTTAATAATGGATAAAGGAGTTTGCATTTCGTGTGAAGCATCTTCCGTGAAAAGACGCGAATTTTCATAGTCGGCATTAATCTTACCTACCATGCGTAGAATTACATTGTTTATCTCATCGAATTCTTTTATGCCGGGATTCTTCAACTCCAGCACTGTATTTGCTCTCAGATCATATTCATGCAACTTCTGAAGATTATAATTCAAAGGCTTCCATATATTTCTGTTTAGTAAATACTCAATCGCATAAGTAAACAAAATAAACAGGAGCAGTAATATCAAAAGAGACGAAACAATTGCATAAAACAAATCATCCGAGATAACCGTTGGCTGATTGATGTTTATCAGATGATGTTCATCCTTATACGAGACGGTAAAATACAGCTGGCGATAGGGAGTAAAAGTCCCTGTTTCTTCACTATACATGACCGTATCTTTAAATATTTCAGCGGGGAATGACTGGAGGTTTTCTATTTTTTTTACTTCTATACGGGCCGGTTTCAATACCAAAGTAGCAGCTAAAGGAAGCGTATCATTGCGGGCGATATAATTTTCTATTTTCACTTTCTGGTCTTTCAGCATCTCATCGCTCGAATAATGTATGAAGAAACGAAATATCAGAAAATGAGAAATACAACCGAGCAGGAGTACTATCAAAACAGACACCAAAAGATACCTTCGTATTAACTTTATCAGACTCATTATTCCGAAAATTTATATCCAATCCCGTACACCGTTTTTATATAATCTTTGCTGCCGTTTTCTATCAGTTTTTTTCTCATATTTTTAATATGATTATAGATAAAATCAAACGAATCGGCAGCAATACTCATGTTATCTCCCCATAAATGTTCTGCTATATTTTCTTTGCTCAATACCTTGTCTTCATTCATAATAAAGTAAAGCAAAAGGTCGTATTCCTTGCGGGTCAGCACTACCTCTTTATCATTGACAAAAAGTCGGCGTGTATCAAAATTGAGTGTCAGCTCGTTGAATTTCTTTACGTTTGTTCCTTTCAAACCTCTGCGCCGTATGATAGATTTGACACGTGCATTTAATTCCGAAAGATGGAAAGGCTTTGTAAGGTAATCGTCGGCTCCTATATCTAAACCCGTTAATTTGTCGCCAAGCGAATTTTTAGCTGAAATAATGATTACTCCCGTATCCTTATCCCGGTTCTTTAATTTGCGTATCAGGTCAAGGCCGCTTCCACCCGGCAAACTGATATCTACAATGATACAATCATAGTCGTAGAGGTCTATTTTTTCCTCAGCCGCCTGAAAGGTAGTTGCCGTTTCTACCGTAAATGCTTCCGACAATAAGAATTCTTTTATTGACTCCAGCAAATCTATCTCATCTTCAATAATTAACAGGTTCATATGAATGCATCGGATTAAAACAATAAATCTACTAAAAAAATAATGCCTGCACAAAAAGCACAGGCATTTGATGAAGATTACTTTATCCCTTAATCACTCTCCCCTCAGAATCAAAGACTAAACTTCTATGATACGCATGATAACCATTTCCTGCAAAACGGATTTTTACAAAATAATGCCCGTTTCCTTTTCTTTTAGAGATCATGATCGTATAATCGGGATAATGTTTATCCAGGTATTTTATGACTGCTTTCGGCAATTCTTTCGGAGATACATACCCCTTATAATACGTCTGCCCATAGTTCCTTTTATAATGTACATAATCTGTATTTGCATCTGCCATACAGGCGCCATCCAAGGCAAATGCCATCACTACAAATAATACCAATTTTTTCATATTAATAGAATATTTAAAACGATTTATTGGCCAAAAGTAAAGAGGGAATCTGTAGGAATTTTGTATTTCGGAATAAAAAAGGCGTTCTCCGTGACAATTATGGAGAACGCCTTTCATAAAGGAATATCTTATAGGTAATCCCTGATAATTACAGGGGCGAACTACCCATTTCAAACTCTAATGTTCCGCCGGCTTCTATGTCTTTGAAGTCGATATAATACTTATCGTAGGGCTGTCCGTTTAGTTTGATGGCCTGGATATATTTGTTTTGCGTGCTATTGTTGTGAGCAATGATGCGGAAAGTTTTTCCGTCTTTCACGCGGATGGTAGCTTCGTCCATTATCGGGCTACCGAAGATGTACTTACCTCCGGCGGGCTCTACCTGATACATACCCAAAGACGACAGGATATACCAGGCTGACATCTGGCCTACGTCTTCGTTTCCTGAGAGTCCGGCAGGTTGGTCGTTATACATCACGCTCAGTACTTCGCGTACTTTTTCGGCTGTTTTATAAGCCTGTCCTACATACGGATACATGTAGACTACGTGATGGCTCGGCTCGTTTCCGTGGGCATACTGGCCGATCAGTCCGCTGATGTCGGGAGAGGCATGTTCGCCCAAAGAGCCTTCTACGATAAAGAGTGAATCCAGCTTCTCGATAAAGCGTTCTTTGCTTCCGAAAAGTTCTACCAGCCCTTCTATATCGTGAGGCACAAGCCAGGTGTATTGCCAGGCGTTTCCTTCGGTATAATCATTGTCGCGGTGTACAGACTCAAAGGGGTTGAACGGACTACGGAATACGCCTTCCGAAGATAACCCACGCATGAACTGGGTTTCCGGATCGAAATAATGCTTATAAGATTTGCTACGGTTTAGGAAATACTCATAATCTTCAGTCTTACCCATTTGTTTGGCTACCTGGGCTATGCTCCAGTCGGCAATCGCATACTCCATACACTTGGCCAGACCTTCCGGTTCTTTATCGTAAGGGATATAGCCATATTCTCTCATGTATTTCAGGCCTCTTTCGTCCAGCATGGCCGAGTTCTTCATTGCTTCAAAAGCCAGCTCCTTATCGAATCCGCCATATCCTTTCAGGATGGCATCTCCTACTACGGATATACCCGGATTACCTACCATACAGTCGGTTTCGCAACCCATCAGGTGCCATACAGGCAGTTTGCCTTGCTGCTGGTAGATCGTAAGCATCGTATTC
The DNA here is from genome assembly GCF_029892785.1 of Parabacteroides sp. PH5-46. Lineage (GTDB taxonomy): Bacteria > Bacteroidota > Bacteroidia > Bacteroidales > Tannerellaceae > DFXE01. Next base: position 117,788 of record NZ_JARXXA010000006.1, on the reverse strand, counting down.
ATGATATCGCTCATCTTTTCGGGATGGATAATCGACATCAGCGGATGTGCCGCGCGATAGGTATCCCAAAGGGAGAAGGTCGTATAGTTCTTGAATGCTCCGGCTTTATGCATTTGGTTATCTGCTCCGTAATAATCATTGTTTACATCGCAAAACTCAGACGGAGCAATCATCGTATGATACAATGCAGTATAGAACGTCCGCTTTACGCGATTGTCATTTGTTTCAATCAGGATTTTGTTCAGCTCTTCATTCCACGCTTTATCAGCATTTGTGATTGTTTGCTCGAAATTCCAAGCAGGAAGTTCGGCTTGCATATTCAGCTTGGCATTTTCTATGCTTACAGGAGAAAGCGCCACCTTTACGTAAAGTTCTTCCTTGTCTTGTGTACTGAAAAGCGCCTGTCCATACGTTCTTCTGGCTTTCAGACTGTTACCTTCTTTTATCTCGTTCTTTTCCGAAACGATAAATTGCTTCATCGGCTTAGAGAATATCGCGGTAAAGAAAACCCGTTGGTCGTTTGCCCAGCCTTTAGAATAGCGGTAACCGGATATCACCGAATCGTTTTCCTGCACAATATATCCTTCTACAGGAGCATCCCAGGCCTGCCCGTTTTCCAGGTCGATAATTACCTTGGCATCTTCCGAAGCAGGGAAAGTATATTTGTGGAAACCAACCCGTTTGGTGGCTGTCAGCTCTACATCAATATTATACCGGTCAAGGTGCACTCCGTAATAGCCGGCTTTTGTCTTTTCCGTTTTCCTGTCGAACAGGGAAAATATACCTGTGTTATAGTCGTCTGCCTGTCCTCTGTTAAGGTTCACCTCGCCAATGGCAGGCATAAAGTTGATATCCCCCAAATCGCCAATACCTGTTCCGCTCAGGTGCATATGGCTGAAACCTATGATTGTAGAGTCGGATATATGATATCCCGAGCACCAATCCCATGTTTGTGGAATATTGGACGGTCCTACCTGCACCAGTCCGAAGGGCACATTCGCCCCCATAAATACGTGTCCATGATCACCCGTCCCGATGTACGGATCTACATACTGAGTAAGATTGTGAAGTATAGCCTCCTCCTTCTTTGTACTCACGCAAGAATTAAAAACAACAACACTAGCCAAAACCAGAATAAATCCCCTTTTTATAGCCATAAGATATAGTATATTAAATAAGTAAAAATATGCGAGATGCAAAGGTACAGCTTTTTGTACATTCTGCAAATAATCCAAAACAAGTATAGCGTAAACTCTTGTTGCCGGAAATACATACGAAAACACAATAAAAAAGCGACTCTATTGCCTGATTTCAAGCAGATAACACCCAGTATTTCCCCCATTACTTTTTGTTGCCGACAATTGTCGGCAAGCCTGCCGATAGTTATCGGCAATATTGTTGATAATTATCAGCAGAATTGTTGATAGTTATCGGCAACAAATAAAAACAAGCGTTTTTCGGCAAGTACGCCATTCATTTTTCAAGGCATTTGTACTGAAATAAGTATCTTTACGGCGTATCTATAATTATGACGAATATGAAAAAATATGTCTTGACTGCTATCTGCCTTATTCTTACGAATGTATATTTGTTTGCCGGCCTCTCCGTTGCAGACGAAATCAAGAAACAAACCTATATTTATGGTATCAAAGACCGGGATACTTTGCGGCTGGATAAATACGAAATACCCTCTCCGGCGGAAGAAGAGAGAACCTGTGTTATCTTTGTTTTCGGAGGAGGATTTGCCAATGGAGAACGTGATAATGAGTTCAATACTGCCTTTATGCACGAATTGGCAAAAAGCGGCTATGTAGCCATAGCGATTGACTACCGCCTGGGCATGAAGGATGCTTCCAAACAACTGGATGGCAACCCCATGACATTCGTCGGCATGTTGGATAATGCTATCAATATAGCAGTTGAAGACTTATACGATGCCACCCGCTTTGTATTCATGAATGCCGGTGAGTGGAATATCGACAAAAACCGGATCGTAGCCTGCGGATCAAGCGCCGGCGCCATAACCGTTCTGCAGGGTGAATACCTTTGGTGTAACCTGCACGAAGCGGCCAAACGCCTGCCGGATGACTTCTGCTACGGAGGTATTATCGCCTTTGCCGGAGCGATCTTTAGCAATCAGGGAGGGCTCAAGTGGACGGTAAACCCCAGTCCTATTCAGCTATTCCACGGAAATGCAGACAGCAATGTGCCTTACGGCAAACTAGAGATGATGGATTGGGCCGTATACGGCTCACAGCCCATTAGTCAGCAATTAAAGGAGTCTGAACTCCCCTATTACTTCTATGATGTGGAAAATGCCGCCCATGAGATATCCGGTGACCCTATGGTTCAGAACCTGAACGAAATACGCACCTTTATCACCAAGTATGTAGAAAACAAAGAGCCGCTGATGATCCATACCCAAATGAAACAATTAGGCAAACCCGAACTGAAGAAAGAACTTGAATTAATGGACTTTATAAAGGCAAACTATTAATACAAAAGTTTGAAAAAAAACTCCGGTATATCTAAAAGACATACCGGAGAACACAATTAGCACTTGCATTGATCTTAGACCAATGTTTTTTTAATTATATCCTGGATTTTGCTCAATCAAATTATTGCTTCCCATTGCTTGTTCCGGGATTGGAAAACGATTGAAGTGTGCTTTAGCCGGACCATCAGCCGGATGATCCCACCATGATTCAGTCGTATATTTGTCCCAACGAATAAGATCGGTACGACGGCGTCCTTCACCTATAAATTCGACCATCCACTCATCAAGCATACGCCATTCGTCAAGGTTTGAAGCGGTTACCGGATCAGGGTCGCCTTCCGGGAAATATCGTTTGCGTACATCGTTAATCAGGGAAGCAGCCCCACTCTTATCACCTGCACGCAATTTACACTCTGCCAGCATATAATATGCTTCAGCCAAACGAAAAACAGGGATATCCGAATTGCCTCTATATGTTTTCTCGGAAAGCCAAGGTATCGGTGAAAATTTACCTAAACGGACACCTGAATTTTCTTCTCCCCAACGAGCACCTTCTTTACCATGATCGGCTTCAGCTCCTGCCTGTGGAATGATACGGGCTATTTGGTCAACAAGTGTTACCACTTCATCAGGTTTGATTTGGCGGTTTCCACCATGGCACACATTTCCTGTCACAGGATTAACCAATTCGCCAAAATAAAACATGCCGCGCCACTTACCTTCGCCTTCATAAGCATTGAGTTGCTTACGTATATCCTTTTCATGAAATTTAGCAAAAGGACTTCCTAAGCGATAAGTTCCATTGGAACTTGGGTTACTACTACCATACAGATAAGATTTGCCATTTACATCAAGCGAAGGAACCAGGCAATAGCCATTATTGCGGTTGCCTACTTCGCCATTGCCCCAATATTCATTCATACCGTAATGGCCGGAATGGACTCCAACACTACGCTCACTCTGAGCGTAATGACTTGGAACTGTCCATATAATCTCGGTTGAGCGGTCATTATTAAACCCGAAAATATTAGTCCAATCGTCTTCCAGCTTATAAGCACCATATGTGCCATTGATGATTTCCTGACAAAGAGTAGCACAATCAGAGAATCTATCCTGACGAATATACGGTCCGGCATTAAAGTAAAGGCGTGCCAACATAAGAGCAGCTGTTGCCTGATTGATGCTACCGGTTTCCATCGCTCCCAATTCTGTCTTTTTAGGTAATTTGGGCAATGCTTCTTTCAATAATCCTTCGATAAATTCGAATGTTTCCACATCCGAAGCACGTGCCTGAAGTTCGTCATTATTAGAGACATATAGAGGTACTCCGCCGAAAAGATCCAAGCCATGCAAATAGAAGAAAGCAGCCAGTGTTTGAAGTTGCATCAAAATGGCATCCCTGCTACCTTCCGGGAATTTCAATGCCTCGAAATCCACATACTGATCAATGTCATCCTTGGCACTCCAGGTTTGCGCAACTCCCATTGAAAACGCTCTCCACGCATCATTCAAACCAGGCGTTGTAGGAGTAAAATCATGATGATACATACGCAGGTAATTACCTCCATCATACCAGTCATTATAGCGGGAAGGCACAAGCATTTCATCTGTCGTCATCTCCTGAAGGATCACCAAATTAGAATGTGCCTGATGGTCAGCCATCGCCCATGCCCAGTGGGTAAAGGGGCGTCCCATACGTTGATAAACTTTCGATTGAGTGTCGAAAAACATTTCGGGTGTCGATTGTGAGTAATATTCCGGGTCTACACTACATGCCTGAAATAGACCCAAAAACACCATTATTATTACGACTGTTATATATAATTTGCTCTTTTTCATCATTATACGCTTTTAAAAATTCAACTGAAGTCCCAAGGTGTATGTACGTGTTTGGGGATAAATACTGCTTTTCTTTTCGATGCCGGCATCCCAACCGGTGATATCTACTTCTGGGTTCAAACCTTCATATTTCGTTAAAGTAAACATATTATGTCCTGTAAAATACAACTTAATGTTATCTATAAGTGATGTGTATTTTCTCATAGGCAAAGTATACGTCAGCGTGATATTCTGAAGTTTCAGGAAGGTTCCATCCTGGAGGAAATAATCGCAAGGAGCCGGACGTCCGGTGATCTTTGCATTTTTCCCGATTGCATCGTAAAGCATGTTTCCTTGCACAACATTCCGCAATCCGTATTCCAGCTCGATACCATTGTAGATGTCATAATCAATCCAACTTGTAAACGTAGCACTTAAATCCCAATTTTTGTACCCTACGTTATGTGTCCATCCAAGCATAAGTTTCGGGATGTAGCTCTTTTGATATACACGATCATCTACTTTTCCGTCATCCGAGTTAATGACGTTGTTATCCTTGTCGTATATCTGTATTTTTCCGTCATCACTTACGCCGGCATATCGGTAAAGGAAGAAGCTACCCACTTCTACACCTTCTTCAATGCGGTGTGCATATTGTACCCAATTATTGACTCCTTCTCCGTCAATATAGGTCTGATCGCCCCACAGTGAACCGATCGTAGTTTTATTACTACTCAGATTCAATGAAGTACTGTATCGCCAGGTACCCGAACGTACAATATCGGCTCCAAGTTCTATTTCCCATCCCTGGTTTTTCATTGTTCCGATATTTTGATACATGGACGATTCTGTATTAGGGGGTTGAGGAACTTCAACATTATAGATCAGTCCGTCTATCTTACGACGATACCAATCAAACTTACCATAGAGGCGATTATCCAGTACTGAAAAGTCAAGCCCCAGGTTCCACTCGTGTTTTTCTTCCCATCCGAGTCTATCATTCACGTTCTTGGTCACCCCATAAGAATAAGCCCAGGTTCCGTCAGGTAATAGCCAGCGGGTATCGGAACCATACATTCTGGCTGCATAGTCGGCAGAAAAACCTTCATTTCCTGTAACCCCATAGGCTACACGAAGCTTAAGATCATTTATCCATAACATGTCTTCCATGAAATGCTCTCTTGATAATCGCCATCCTCCTGAAAGCGACCAGAAAGTACCCCATCGATTCTTTTGCGCAAACTTACTGGATCCTTCACGGCGTATGGAAGCAGTAGCCATATATTTGTCATCGTAAGAATAACTGATACGCCCGAAGTAAGCCGCCAGACGCTGTGTTATACCCTTACTTGAAGACATTTCCGCTTCACCTTCTTTCAGACGTGATCCTTCTCCAAGATTCCAGAACTTTATAAGATCATTCGTGAAGTTGCCGTTTTTTGCCTTGAAATCTTCATTATTCCGCTCAAAATAGCTATAGCCAGCTACAGCATTGATCATGTGAGGGCCAAAATCGTTGAGGTAAGATAGATAACCATCACTATTAATCAACTCTGTTTTGCTAAATTCCAATTCAGCCCATCCTTTTCTTCCTGCGCGTAATTCTTCACGTGAGAACATGGAGCGATAAAAATGTTTTTCCCATTGCCTGTTTTCATAGGCCAATGTTTGAGAATAAGATAAGCCCTTTATCGGCAGAATATTCAATTTAAGTGACACATCCGGACGGAACCATTTATCTAGTCCTTCATCTGTCTTGAGCGCAGCTTCACCAATCTCGTTCATCTCGGTATTGTCTCCAGTCGTCCAGATATTCCAGCCTGTCTGACTATCGGGGTCGTATACGGCCTGCGTTGGGTTGGCACGCATAATACCTTCAATTGACGGTTTATTTTGATTTCGTTTTGCCTGTCGGTAATTTACGTGTGTGGAGATGTCGAGCCAACCATCAAGTAATTTAAAATCAGCGTTAATACGTCCTGCATAATCCTGACGGTCATCCCCCCGTACTATACCCTTGTTTTCGTCGTACATAACCGACGCAAAGATCCGGGCAGTTTCCATACCTCCCTGTAAGGTTATTGTATGCCGATGAGAAGTAGGATTATCCTTCATAGCTTCGTCCCACCAGTCTGTGTTGTGTCCTTCATCATTCTTTGCTCCTTCGTAAGTCGCGATATAATCGGCGGCATTAAGCAAATCAGGTTTGCCGAATGATTGTTTGAAGAGTACCTCACCGGTATAGCTCAATTTCAATTTACCGGCTTTAGCCTGTTTGGTAGTAATCAGAATTACCCCTCCGGTAGCTCTTGTACCATAGATAGCACCGGCTGAAGCATCCTTCAGTACATCAATAGATTGTATTTCTTCCGGGGCAATCGTACGGATATCACCACCCGGCATACCATCGATCACAATCAACGGCTCTTTGGATGTATTGATAGATGCCATACCACGTAACTGGAAGGTGTTCCCCGAGTTAGGACTTGTCGTGCCCGACATGACCAAACCTCCAACTTTCCCCTGTAAGGCTGTTGCTATGGATGAACCACCTACCCCAACAGGAAGATCGCTTGCCGTTAAAGAAGTAATCGAACTCGTCACTTGTTTCTTTTGCATTGTACCATAACCAACAACAACGACTTCATTCAATGCTTGCGAATCTTCCCGAAGGATAACAGAAAACGTAGTCTGGTTTCGTACCGGTATGCTTTGAGCGATATAGCCGATGTAGGAAATTTCCAACGTTGCGTTTTCTGAGACCGACAAGACAAAGTGTCCGTCCAGATCTGTTATAATCCCATTTGTGGTTCCTTTTTCTACAACATTTGCACCAATCACAGCCTCACCATTTGCATCGGTAACAGTTCCCTTTATCTGTAGTTTGGTTTGTTGAGGAAGAGCATTGGGAATTTCCGGCACCTTTTGTTCTTTTTTTCTGGTTATTAACACATAACGGTCATCAATTCGGTATTCATACATAGTTGGTAATACCTCGTTCAATACTTCAATAATATCGGCATCCTTTAATTGGACACTTACTTTTGTCGAAGTATTCACCAGATCATTACTGTAGAAAAATTCGAATTCGCTCTGCCTGCGAATGACATCAAAAACCTCTTCCAATTTCGCATTGTTGAGGTTCAATTCTAAGGAAGTGTGTTGTGCATAAGTGAGTCCGGCCCACATTAAATTTGTACCAAGTAGCACACACAAAAGGGTTAATTTCATAACACGTAGTAGCTTTCGACAATTCGGTAATGGAATTGCGTGTTTAGGTTCACTTTTTTTCATACTTTTGAAAAGTTTAAATGAATAGTTAGTATTTGATTCACTATGAAAAATGAGAACATTTGTTTAAACACTCATAAGGCTGTCCGAAGGGCTCAAAATCGGACAGCCTTTTTTGGCTTAATACAAAATAATGTCCTCTCCTTCGTTTTTATATTTTACATTTGTTACAGATTGTATTTGATTTAAAAAATAATCCAAGGAGCGTACTTTTTCAATGCTTCCGGAAAACCGCATGGATTGGATTGCTGGATCTTTATAAGTAATCTCGAAATCATACCATCTTTGCAATTGAGTGAATATCTCCCCTAATGGTTGGTTCCGGAAAACCAATTCACCTTTCACCCAAGCTGTATAAAGATCTGTATTCACTTTACGAATAGATATTTTCCGGGAAGCTTTATTTATGGTAAGGTTGTTTTCAGGTTCTAACAAATAGGTTTCCATATCGTCCGGTAAATGCACTTGTACACTTCCCTCAACTAAAGTTGTATGTACTGAAAGATTTTCCTGATAGGCATTGACATTAAAAGAAGTTCCTAATACTTCAATATCCATCACCGGAGTCTTAACTATAAATGGCTTTTCCTGTTTTTGCACTTCAAAATAAGCCTCTCCGGTCAATTCCACCTGGCGGACATCGTCATTAAAATGGCTGGGGAAAACTAAGTGAGTTTCTGAGTTGAGAAAAACCTTCGATCCATCAGCAAGCAACAGCTCGTATTCGCCGCCTTTCGGGACATAGATTGTATGTTGCTCCACTTTCTTCTCTTGTAATTTAGTTGGTTTGAAACTAACAACTCCTTCACTTTTATTTGAGATAATCGTACCATCCGTATTTTTAAGTTCAAAACTCTCTGATAGGTTAATAACCTTTCCCTGTGAAGAAAGAAGGAAGGCTTTCTTGGTTCCCGGATCAAGGACATTATTTTCTATCTCAGCATATTCGATTTGCTCCGGTACAGAATTATTTATCACTAAAAAATAGCCCGCCAGACCGACGAAAATAATCGCTAAGAAAGAAGCGGTATACCTGAGCCAATTTTGCTGATAAAAAGGAACCTTTTTTCTGTTGTTCAGACCCAGGATATCCGACATATTATTAAAAGCTTTCTCTTTATCAAAAGCAAGAGTTGCAATCTTTTCTTTTCCCTTTAACTGCAAATAGAGCTTTCTGTTTTCCCCGTCCTCTTCTAACCAACGCTGAAAAGACGGATCATTCTCTGAAACCTCTCCGCTCAATACGTTTAAGAGTAGCTCCCATCCGGGAATATTATTTTTTCCGATTTCCAGCATTTAATTATTAATTTATCTAGTAACACATCATTACATGAAAAGTATTATCCACACTTAGATTTACCCTATTTTTTCCTTCAATATCCTATATGCTTTTGACACCTGCACCTTTACTGTATTTACAGATATACCTAAAAGATCAGCTACTTCCGTATATTTTTTCTTTTCCAGTGTCGCCATAACAAAAATCTTTTTACACCGGTCGGGCAGTTCGTCAATCGCTTTTAACAGTAAACGCTTCAATTCCTGCAGATCTTCGTCCTCCACGTCCATATCCATCAGATCTATAGTAATTTCATATCCAGAGATAAAACGCTCATTGTCGCGGATGTAATTTAGGGAAGCATTGTACATCGCCCGATAAGCATAAGCGGCAAAAGAAGGATAAAAAAAGAGTGTTTTCCGTTTTTCCCAATAACGCACAAAAAAATCCTGGACAATATCTTCTGCTGCTTGTGAATTCTTTGTTATCTTGTATGACCAGAGATAAAATCTGTCGCCATACAGATAAAACAATTTTTTGAAAGCTTTTTCATTACCCCTCCGCACTTGTTCAAGAAGTATCTGTTCCTTGTTTTTCATATAATAACGGATGTGTTTTTTCAGACCACAGTAGCGTTAAAAGAAAAACACAGAAGAAATAAAATAGTATTATACGAATTTAGATTTTAACGTTTTTTTGTTTTCAAAAGTAAAAAATGTAGTCAATACTCAAAATTTCAGTGCGCTTCGTTATTCCATAATAGACATTGTATAATTTATTGAAACTCTTGATTAACGTATACAAACATTGCAGCGTTCTTGAAAATAAAACACTTCGATTTATTTGAAAGTATACATACTTCTTGAAGAAAGTATTAATACTTTTTCGGAAAAGTATGCATACTTTTCTTTAACAAAATTTTATTATTGTAATTTAGCCCTATTCTTTATTAAAGGAAAATCTTTTCTATTACCTGAGGATAATGCTCATACTCTAAGGCATGTACTTTGGTGGCTACCTCTTCCGGCGTATCGTTTGGTAAAACAGGGCAGGAGGCCTGAAAGATAACGGCGCCTTCGTCGTACTCTTCATTTATATAATGTATGGTGATGCCGGTTTCCTTCTCTCCTGCAGCCACCACTGCTTCGTGTACGTGCATGCCGTACATTCCTTTTCCTCCGTATTTGGGTAATAGTGCCGGATGGATATTGATGATCTGATTCGGAAAGGCTTTTAACAGTACATCGGAGATTTTATTCATGAATCCGGCCAACACGATAAAATCGGCATGATATTCTGCCAATTTAGCAATAATGGGAGCTCCATCGGCAAATTCATCGCGTGTAAAAACAAAGGAAGGGACACCCAGGCGGTTTACCCGCTCATGCACTCCTACTTTCCGGTTGTTAGAGAATACAACTACTACCCGAATATTTTCATTATTAGCGAAATAGCGGATAATATTTTCTGCGTTTGTTCCCGATCCGGAAGCGAAAATAGCAATATTTTTCATTTTCAATTACAGTTTAAATGCACAAGAAAAGAATTTCTGTGCAGCTTTTTCGCATTTTTAGGTACATATATTTGTTTTGTAACATAAAAAATGCTTTTCTTTGCACTGCAAATTTAAAAAGTATATTCTATTTATTAATCTAAATTGAAAAGTTATGTCTGAAATTGCGTCTAGAGTAAAGGCTATTATCGTTGATAAATTGAGCGTTGAAGAAACTGAAGTTACAAACGAAGCAAGCTTTACTAATGATTTAGGAGCAGACTCTCTTGATACTGTAGAGTTGATTATGGAATTCGAAAAAGAATTCGGCATCTCAATTCCTGATGATCAAGCAGAAAAGATTACAACAGTAGGCGACGCTATCGCTTATATTGAAGCTAATGCGAAGTAATTTCCCCTTTTATTTCTACGTATGGAATTAAAAAGAGTTGTAGTAACAGGTCTTGGAGCTATTACTCCGCTTGGTAACACCCTCTCAGCAACCTGGGAGGGTCTTATCAATGGAAAAACTGGAGCCGGACCTATTACTCAGTTTAACGCTGAAAAATTTAAAACACATTTTGCCTGCGAGGTAAAAGATTTTGATCCTCTGCAAGTGATGGATCGGAAAGAAGCTCGCAAATGTGATCGTTATACATTATTAGCATTAGGTGCTGCTAAAGAAGCAATTGCCGATTCGGCACTGGATGTTGAGAAAGAAAATCTGGACCGTATCGGGGTGATTTTTTCATCCGGTATTGGTGGTATTAAAACGTTTGAAGATGAAGTAAAAGGATACGACGAGGAAAGAGGTCCGCGCTTTAATCCTTTCTTTATTCCTAAAATGATCTCTGATATAGCTGCCGGTCAGATCTCTATGATGTATGGCTTCAGAGGCCCTAACTTCGCAACCGTTTCGGCTTGCGCCTCATCAACCAATGCTATTTCTGATGCCTTCAATTATATCCGCTTAGGTAAAGCAAACGCTATTGTTACCGGTGGTGCAGAAGCTGCGGTTTCCGCAGCAGGTATTGGTGGATTCAATGCCATGAATGCTTTGTCTACTCGTAATGAATCTCCGGAGACAGCTTCACGTCCGTTCAGTAAAAGTCGCGACGGGTTTGTACTGGGAGAAGGTTCTGCCTGTTTGGTATTGGAAGAAATGGAGCATGCCCTGGCAAGAGGTGCTAAAATCTATTGCGAGGTAGTAGGTACCGGTATGTCAGCCGACGCGTATCACCTGACAGCTTCTCATCCCGAAGGTTTAGGAGCTAAACTGGTTATGAGAAACGCACTGGAAGATGCTGAAATGAAACCTGAAGAGATAGACTACATTAACGTACACGGAACATCTACCCCTGTTGGTGATATTTCTGAAGTTAAAGCTATCACTGATGTGTTTGGAAAACATGCTTATAACTTAAACATAAGTTCTACAAAATCAATGACCGGACACCTACTGGGAGCAGCCGGAGCATTGGAAACAATAGCCTGTATATTGGCTGTAAAAGAAGGAATCATTCCTCCTACAATCAATCATGAAGAAGGGGACGATGATCCTGAAATTGATTACAACTTGAACTTTACGTTTAACAAAGCACAAAAGAGAGACATTAATGCAGCATTGTCCAACACGTTTGGATTCGGAGGGCATAATGCAAGTGTTATTGTTAAGAAATTTGTGAGATAATATAGACAGTTAAAAGTGTTTACACGTTTATATAAGAAAATAAGGCTCCTTCAAAACAGAGGTAAGGAGCCTTATTTGTCTTTATATAAGATATTGGGCTTTTATCCGAATGACCTGTCGCTATACGAACAGGCCTTTCTGCATAAGTCTTCTTCCATTGAATCCGGTGATGGAAGATACCTGAATAACGAACGGCTGGAGTTTCTGGGAGATGCCATCCTCGATGCTATTATTGCAGATATACTGTATAAGCATTTTCAAAACAAACGGGAGGGTTTCCTGACCAACACACGCTCGAAAATCGTACAACGGGAACAACTGAACCGGATAGCCGTTAAACTGGGACTTCATAAGATGATCGTTTACTCGGCAAAACTCAATTCACACAACAACCACCTGTATGGTAATGCCTTGGAAGCATTGATTGGTGCCATATACCTGGATCAGGGCTATCGCAAATGCTTCAAATTTGTAGAGAACAGGATTATCGACAAGTATATAGACATTGATGCCATCGCCCGTAAGGAAGTAAACTTCAAGTCCAGCCTGATAGAGTGGAGCCAGAAGAACAAGCTGGAAATCTCCTTCGACCTGATCGAATCATTTATGGACAATGACGGAAACCCCGTCTTCCAAACCTGTGTAACTTTATTTGAGCACCAGATAGGTATCGGAATTGGTTACTCCAAGAAAGAATCACAACAAAACGCCGCCAAAATGGCTGTCAAAAAGCTACGCACAGACAAAGAATTCCAACGAATTATCTCCGACCTGAAAAAGAAACAAAGCGGAGAAAGCACCGAAGACCACGAATTCGAAGAACTGCCTGAAGATATAAATCAGGAATAAGTTGCCATTTTTTTCACTTCTGTTCGTCTAATAAATAAAAGAGCAGATGATGGGACACACAGATGATATAAAGGAGGCTTTCCTGCAGATGGTTCAGGAAAATGAACGACTCATTTACAAGGTATGTTCATTCTATGTATCGGAAGAATATCCGATGGCCGACTTATACCAGGATGTAATATGCAATTTGTGGACTGGCTTCCCGAAATTCAGAAGCGAAAGCAGTTTTTCCACCTGGATATACCGTATTGCTTTAAACACATGCATTTCCGGCTTGCGGAAAGTCATGAAAAAGCCAGAAAGTATCCCTGTTTCTGCCTTGCAGGAAGTACTTGTCGAGCCGGAAAACATCAGTGAACAACTCAAAGAAATGTATCGTCTGATCCATCAGTTAAAAACGATGGAACGAGCCATTGTTTTGCTCTATCTCGAAGAGAAATCATATCAAGAAATTGCTGATATAACAGGATTAACAGTAAGTAATGTGGCCACAAAACTGAAACGATCCAAACAGAAATTAAGAGAAATGTCGAATCGTTAAAACATTACATGTTATGGAATTGGAAGAATTGAAAAACAACTGGTCATCACTGGAAGAGCAACTGAAAAAGCAAAGCATATTGAATGAAAAACTGATACGGGAGATCAGGCAAACCAAATCAGGTCCGCTCAGTCGTCTGATAAACTATGGTTATTTCGGAATCGTTACATGTATATTGTGCATTTTTTTCCTTATATATGCATATAACCTACAGTATTTTGGGTTATTTAAAACCACGATATTCATACTTGGTATCTTATTGGGATTTGCATGTATTATTATAGGGATTTATAACATATCACACCTGAAGAAAATTGATTTCACTAAAAATGTAAGTGAAAATATAAGACTAGTACAACTCTACAAGATCAGATGGAAGAAGCAAACTACAGTTATATGTATCTTCGTCACTATTATCTTTATAATGGCAATTATCGCTTGTCTGCTATCCCCAAATATGGAGAACTGGCGCTGGATTGTTATCGGATCTGCAATACCATTAGGCGTAATTCTGGGATATCTCGAATACAAAAAGATGTATAAAAAGAATACAAATGCCATTCTCCAAAGCCTGGAAGAATTAAAGGAATTGGAGGAGGAGTAATGTCAAAAGAATCTGTGCAAATTGGCATTTACATAGCCGAATTTGCACAGATATTTTAGGTTATACGTTCTTGCTTTGGCGCTTCCTTTCGTTTTCGTCGAGGAGTATTTTGCGCATGCGCATGTAGTGGGGGGTGATCTCTACGTATTCGTCTATTTTGATGTATTCAAGGGCATCTTCAAGGCTGAATACGATTGGGGGAGCTAGGGCTACTTTATCGTCTGATCCGGAAGCTCGCATATTGGTGAGCTTCTTTGATTTCGTGACGTTTACTACCAGATCTCCTTCTTTTGTATGTTCTCCTACTACTTGTCCGGCATATACTTCGTCTTGCGGCGAGATAAAGAAGCGGCCTCTTGATTGCAGGTTGTTTAGTGCATAAGCAAAGGCGGTTCCGGTTTCCATGGCAATGATGGAGCCGTTTACCCGACGTTCGATCTCTCCTTTCCAGGGTTGGTATTCCAGGAAGCGGTGGGCGATGATTGCTTCACCGGCCGAAGCGGTCAATACTGCATTGTTCAAGCCGATAATACCACGTGAAGGGATGGAAAACTCAAGGAACATACGTTCGTTCTTGCTCTCCATCATCGTCATCTCGCCTTTGCGGCGGGTTACGATATCTATGATGCGGCTGGATGATTCCTCCGGCAGGTTGATCGTCAGTTGTTCTACCGGTTCACACTTTACTCCGTTTATTTCTTTGATAATAACCTGTGGCTGACCTACCTGTAATTCATAGCCTTCGCGACGCATCGTTTCAACCAGTACAGAGAGGTGAAGTACACCTCTTCCGAAAACCAGCCATGAATCGGCTGAATTAGTAGGTTCTACCCGTAGCGCCAGGTTCTTATCCAGCTCTTTCTGCAAACGGTCGAAGATATGACGGGATGTTACGAATTTTCCATCCTTGCCGAAGAAAGGTGAGTTATTGATGGTAAACAACATCGACATGGTAGGCTCATCAATCGCAATCGTAGGCAGGGGTTCCGGATTATTTACGTCACAGACTGTTTCACCAATCTCAAAACCTTCAATCCCGATCAGGGCACAGATATCGCCCGATCTTACAGAGGAAACTTTGGTACGGCCCAAACCTTCAAAGACATCCACTTCCTTAATCTTGGACTTTACCATCGAACCATCTCGCTTGCAGAGCATAATGTCTTGTCCCTCTTGCAATTCTCCACGATGGACACGCCCTACGGCAATACGTCCTACGTACTTGGAATAGTCCAAAGAAGTGATAAGCAACTGAGGGGTACCTTCCAGCACTTCCGGCTCCGGGATATGTTCTATGATGGCATCCAGCAAGGGGAATATATTATCGGTGGGCGTTTTCCAGTCATCCGACATCCAGCCTTGCTTAGCAGAGCCATATATCGTGGGAAAATCTAATTGATCCTCACTAGCATCCAGATTGAACATAAGGTCGAAAACCATTTCCTGAACTTCCGACGGACGACAATTCGGTTTATCTACTTTGTTAATAACAACAATGGGTTTTAATCCTATCTGAATGGCTTTCTGCAATACAAAACGTGTTTGCGGCATCGGGCCTTCAAAGGCATCAACCAACAGCAGGCATCCGTCTGCCATATTCAATACACGTTCCACTTCACCGCCAAAGTCAGCGTGACCCGGAGTGTCAATAATATTTATCTTACAATCTTTATATTGAATCGATACGTTTTTTGCCAAAATGGTGATCCCTCTTTCACGTTCGAGGTCATTGCTGTCTAAGAATTGGTCTAAATCGTCTTGTCCTTCCCTAAAAAGCTTCCCAGCTAATAACATTTTATCTACAAGGGTTGTCTTCCCATGATCTACGTGTGCGATAATCGCGATATTCCTAATTTTTTGCATTGAGACTAATTTTACGGCTGCAAAGGTACGATTTTTATAAGTAGCAGTGAATAATTACAAGCCTAAATATGCGGCAATTATCAATTAAAACACAGTGGAAAACGTGTTTTTGTACTCAAAATAACAACCATCAAACCTTTTTTGTCATTTATCAAACCTCTCATCTATAGATTATGGATATCATTGCAGCAGGAACAACAACAACTAATAAACAAGAGTAATACAGAATATGGAAACTTATTTAGGCATTGACCTGGGAGGAACTAAATTGCTGATAGGAGAAGTGGACAGTAGCGGAAATATACTTAAATACAAAAAGTATGATTCCGGATATTTTAATCAGCAATCTGCCCTGGATATCATAAAAACATCACTGGACAACTACATACAGACAGTAGGCTGGACAGACAAGAAACCTCTTGGAATGGGCGTTGGCCTTATCGGCCGGGTAGATCCTGAAAAAGGCATTTGGCTACAGATTGATCCAAGCCGTACCCAACCTATCCCCTTGGCTCAGGAATTGTTTGACCTATACGGTATTCCCTGCCATATAGACAATGATGTAAAAAGCGCCACACGGGCAGAGCGTCACTTTGGATTCGGGCAACTATCCAGAAACTTTATTTATATAAATGTAGGAACAGGGATTGCTGCCGGCTTCGTTATTAATGGCAGGCAAATACGGGGAAGTCACTTCAATGCAGGCGAAGTAGGACATACGCAGGTTGGAGTAAATATCGGGGTACGTTGCGGTTGTGGACGGATGGATTGCGTAGAACAGATTGCTGCCGGCATAGGATTTGACAGCTGCGCCCGCCTGCTAAAACCACGATTTGAAACCAATTTGTTTATTTCTGAAAACCCCGGTGAGCGGGTGAACATAAAAGAAGTGTTTGATTTAAGCAAAAAAGGAGATCCTCTTTGCGTTGAATTAGTGGAAAATGCTTCCCTTGCACTTGCCAATCTGATCATGAACCTGGTACGGGTAAGTGACCCGGATACTGTTGTATTGGGAGGAGGCCTTGTTTCCGATGGCTATATCCACACAAAAATTCTTGAAAAGCTGAATGCTAATACTATCCGCTTTGTAAAGAATGGGGTAGTTATCACCAAATTGAATCCTGATTTTATCGGTTTGATTGGAGCAGGAGCCGTAGCAATGAATGTGTAATTTTACACTAAGCGCAAGCCGGAAAAAATTGCACACATGCGTTTCAAAAAAAGTACGCATGCGATTTCAAAAACACATGCATGCGTTTTGAGAAAAGGATGCATGCGTTTTGAACTACACATTAATCCATTGAATTATAAAACGATAACTAAACATGAAAATTACTGTAACGATCAATGAACAAGCATTTGATAATGTAGCCGCCTGGCGCATTATCGGTGAGATTTTAAACAAGCCAAAAGCTGTAATCGGCCTTTCCACAGGTCAGACAACACACAATATGCACGTGTTGATCAGCCGTATATATCAGGAAAACCCTTTTGATATATCGCAAACCACATTCTTTGGAGTAGATGAAGTGACCAATGTTCCCAGAGAATATAAAGGGGCTTGTTATACCATGCTGAAAGACCAGTTAATAGACACTTTAGGAGTGAAAGACAACTATTTTATCATGCCTCCTACACTATCCGATGACTTTACAAAAGAATGCAAACTATTTCAGGATCAACTGAAAGAACGGGGCGGAATCGACCTACAGGTATTAGGACTGGGTACCAATGGCCATCTGGGCTTTAATCAGCCGAGAACTCCTTTTGAACGTGAAACATGGCTCTCTAAAATGGACGAAGTATTGGAAGCCCGTATCCGGAAAGAGACTAATACACCGGACAACAAAGAACTGGGAGGAATAACCCTCGGCATCCGGAATATCATGCAGGCACGCAAGATTCTGTTAGTAGCCAAAGGCAAATCAAAGGCTGAAATTGTACAGAAAATGCTTGAAGGGCCGATCACCACTGACGTTCCGGCATCCATCCTGCAACTCCATCCTAATTGCGAATTCCTGCTCGACCAAGAGGCGGCAAGCCTTTTGTCTATTGAACATTGATCATTGAAAACTAAATACCATGACACAGCAAGAAAAACAAATCAATTATGTGGGACCATTTATCACGATGGTATTCCTGTTCTTTATTGTTGGCTTTCTAACTACTGCCAATACTCAATTCCAAGGTCCTCTGAAAGAAGCCTTTCTGGCTGGAGTAGGTGATCTGAAAAACACCTTTGCTACCTTGATTACCTTCTCCTGGTTTTTGGCCTATCCACTTTGTGGCGGGATAGGATCGTCTTGGACTACTAAGGTTGGATACAAGGGAACGCTGATCCGCTCCTTGTTTATTATGATCGTCGGGCTTGGCCTTTTCTACCTTTCATCCTGGTTTACTGTGAAGTTTCCGGGGGCGAACTTACATCTGGGAGAGAATACAATTCCTACAGGTTTCTTTATTTTCCTATTAGGTTCGTTTGTGGTAGGGGCATCAGCTACGATTCTTCAGGTGGTAATAAACCCATACCTGACAGCCTGTTATGTAAAAGGAACTCAACCCATACAGCGGCTTGCCATCGGAGGATCGGCCAATTCTATCGGTACCACGATTGCTCCTTTCTTTGTAACCGGTATTGTTTTTGGCGGACTGGCAATGGAAGAAGTGCAAGTGAGTCAGTTAATGATACCTTTCTTATCTCTTATGGCTATTATCGGGCTGGTAGTTGTCATCTTATACCGCCTGTCTTTGCCGGATATACAGGGAACTAAAGCCGAAGTAGGCGAGAAACTGGAAAAGAGTGTCTGGTCTTTCAGCCATCTTACTTTGGGGGTTATTGCTATCTTCTTTTATGTAGGGGTGGAGGTCTGCATCGGTGCCAACATAAACTTATATGCCATTGAAATGGAAAAGGTTAACGGAGCGTTTTCTTTCTTCGGAAACAGTTCCTTAACGTTGTTTGGTATCAACTTTGCTATACCTGCCTTGATGGCTACATTATACTGGGGCGGTATGCTTATCGGCCGTTTGGTAGGCAGTTCGTTAAGTACTGTACCTCCACGCGTACAGTTGATCGTAACTACTGTTTCGGCTACTATCCTTACATTGTTAGCTATCGGCATGAATAACCCTTGGTTGCTGACGGCTGTAGGCTTGTTCCATTCAATTATGTGGGGAGCTATCTTTACCTTATCTGTTGCCAAATTAGGCAAATATACTTCCGTTGCCTCCGGGGTATTTATGATAGGCGTAGTAGGCGGTGCCATCCTGCCATTATTGCAAGGTATGCTTGCAGACGCATTAGATGGATGGAGATGGTCTTGGTTTATCGTCATATTCGGAGAACTGTTCATGTTGTATTACGCTCTGATCGGTTCAAGAGTACGTCAATCTGCAGAATAATAATGATATGAAGAAAGCGTTATTAAGCATTCTGTTAGCCGTAACCTCCATTTCAGCCTGGGGACAATATCAGGTAAGTGAGGCACGCACATGGGATCGGTTTCCTCCCGAAGCACAGGAAGGAGGGTTCGGCGTACATGCTTCGCAAGTCGTACAGATGGATGACGATCCGGCATTGGAAGAAGTATTTCTGTTTTGCAGAGATAAAGGACATTATCCGTATTTCGACATCTTCAGGGTGTATTACGTAATTGTAGATTACTATACCAAAGAGATGAAATACAAGTCTGATATTGTGCTGACTACCGAACGGGAACTAAAACTGGAAGATCGTAATCAGGACGGGAAACAAGAGTTATACCGTAAGTACTTCAAAGAAGATAAATTCTCTGTCGACAAAGAAGGAAATCGCCTGCAGGTTACCTGGGCATACGACTGTATCGAGTATAACAGTAAAGAAGGAAAAATCATTCATAAATAAACTATAGTAAAATGAAAAACATATTAATAGCTCTGGCTTTTATCGGGATTTGTTTGTCTTGTACAGGCAGCAAAAAAACAGAAGCAAGCCCAAGCAATGGTAAAGTAGTGGTAGCTTATGTAACCTCTTGGGAAGACTATATGCCTAACCCAAACGTTGTTACCCATATCAATTATGCTTTCGGGCATGTAAACGATCGTTTCGACGGAGTACGCATTGCTAATGAAGAACGATTGAGAAAAATAGTCGCTTTGAAACAAAAAGCTCCACACTTGAAAGTACTGGTCTCCATTGGCGGCTGGGGAAGCGGACGATTCAGTGAAATGGCAGCAGATGAAGCGCTTCGTAAGAGTTTTGCAAAGGACTGCCAACGCATCGTAAAGGAGTTTAACCTGGATGGGATTGATATCGATTGGGAATATCCTACACAAGATATGGCTAACATATCGGCCTCTCCCGATGACACGGAAAACTATACATTATTGATGCGTGACATTCGCGAAGCTATCGGTAAAAATAAACTACTTACACAGGCAACTGTAGCCAGTGCCGAGTATATGGACCACAAGGCATTAGACGCATACCTTGATTTCACCAACATAATGGCTTATGATATGGGAAATCCTCCTTACCATCATTCAGCCCTTTATCGTTCCGACAAAGTGGACAGACGTTGTGCCGACGAAGCTGTAAAAGCGCATTTGGCAGCAGGCATACCCAAGCATAAATTAGTGATGGGAATGCCGATATACGGTCGGGCGATAGATGGTTTCCAACGTCCGGCAGACCTCACAAAAGCACACGAAATGGAAGGATATACCGCCCATTGGGATTCGGATGCTTTGGTTCCTTACCTGACCGACGCGAACGGCAATATGGTTTTCTGTTACGAAAACCCCGAATCTCTTACCCTCAAATGCAAATACATTCTCGACCAGGATTTGCTGGGAGGTATGTACTGGGAATATGGAGGTGATAATGAAAACGGCGACCTGACACGCTTGGTGTACGAAAGCATTGTTAAGGCTAAGTAAAAGAGTTATGAAAAGGTATCTATGTATCATCGCGTCATTCGTTCTTTTATGTACAAGCCTGTCGGCTCAAAAGAAGATCAATACGCTACTTATCACTTGCGAAGGAGGGAGTCACTGGCTGCTGGGCGGTAGTGAGGCTATCAAGCAAATATTGGAAAACAGCAACTTGTTTACTGTTGATTTGATGGTCGCTCCTTCGCAGGATAGTGAATGGGCTTCGTTCTCTCCCGACTTCAAAAAATACAACTTAGTTGTACTTAATTATGACGGGAAAACCTGGCCGGAGCAAACACTCACTAATTTCGATAAATATATCTCCGGAGGCGGAGGGTTGGTAGTTGTCCATTCTTCGGTTATTCCCATGAGGGATTGGGCGCCTTATAATGAGATGATCGGCTTAGGCGCCTGGGGAAATCGAAACGAACAAGATGGCCCCTATCTGTATTGGAAAAACGGACGGTATGTATATGATTATTCACCCGGCGCAGGAGGCCATCACGGATTACAACATTCTTTTACCGTTACACATCGTAATCCTGAACATCCCATATTAAAAGGGCTACCCAACGTTTGGCAACATTTCAAAGATGAGCTATATGTGAAGCTGAGGGGACCTGCTAAAAACATGGAGGTTCTGGCTACTGCTACCGATGAACCGGATAAGCATGAACCCATACTCTGGACCGTTAATTACGGCAAAGGAAAGGTATTCGTCACCTTATTGGGGCATGCCGGTAATGACCCGGAACTCCGCTATGCAATGGACTGTACGGGATTTCAGGTAACCTTGCTGAGAGGTGCCGAATGGGCAGCAACCGGACAGGTAACCCAAGAAGCCCCGAAAGACTTTCCAAGCGAAGGAGTCGTCACACTAAGGAAAGAATACAAAGCTCCGTTCCACGCATACTAAAAATCATATTACAGTCTTTGAATAATCAATAAAAAACGTCTTATGAAACGATTCTATATACCATTCATGTTGATTACATATCTGCTGCTATCACTTGGATGTCAAGCAAAAGAACCTATAAAACTAGCTTTTATATCGGGGATGAACCCTGTATTTGATACAACTTTATATGCTCCCTTACTGGATGATTTTAAAGACGCGACCTGGAAGGCATATACAACAGAAGAATCCATCGAGTTATTCAAGCCGGAAAATAATGATCAGTATGACATGATCGTATTTTACGCGATATGCCTCGAAGAGATTCCGGAGTCTACCAAACAGCACATTGCCAAAGTGATTCGTGAGGGAAAACCGGCATTCATACTGCATGATGGCTTGCTTACATACAATACCTGGCCTGAGTTTGCCAAGATAGCCGGCATGAAGTATTTTATGAGTGAGCAAGATGTTGACGGGGTACCGTACAGGGTATCCAAGTATAAACATCAGCAGGATATCCCCATTACAGTAGTAGACAAGAATCATTTCATTACACAGGGGATGGACGAACATTTCGTATTGCATGATGAAATATACAATGAATTATGGCAATCACCCGATATCCACGTGTTATGGACTACCACTCATCCGGAAAGCACAAGGGATGTGATGTACACCCACTCGTATGGTAAAGGGAAGATAGCCGGAATCGTCATGGGACACGGGCCCGAGATGTTTCACGATAAAAACTTCAAACGGGCTTTCCAGCGGGGCGTGCTTTGGCTGGCTCAGAGCGAACCTGTCGAGAAGGCACCCTTCAACATATTGGTACTTACTGAAAGGGGCGGACAACACGGCGGATTTACCGATGCCGGATTGAAGTGGCTGGAAGAGCAAAAAAGTATCCTGAATTTTGAACTGACAGAGATAAACAATACCAAACTCATAAACGAAGAGTTTCTCTCAAAATACCAGGTAGTCATCCAATTAGACTATCCTCCTTATACCTGGACAGCAGAAGCCGAGAAAGCATTTATCAACTACATCGACAAAGGCCTGGGAGGCTGGGTAGGCTTCCATCATGCCACCTTGCTAGGTGAGTTCGACGGCTATCCGATGTGGCAATGGTTCGCTGATTTCATGGGTGGTATCCGCTTCCAGAATTACATTGCTCCACTGGCTGACGGGACTATGAATGTTGAAGATGCCAGCCATCCGGTCATGAAGGGTGTTAATAAATCGTTTGTCATACCGGATGACGAGTGGTACACCTTCGACAAGAATCCCCGTCCGAACGTACATGTACTGGCCACTGTGGATGAGTCTACATACCAACCGGCTTCCGACATCAAGATGGGCGACCATCCGGCGGTATGGGTGAATCCATCCAAGAAGGCGCGAAATGTGTATTTCCTTATCGGCCATAGCAGTAAGCTATTTGACAACAAGGACTTTACTACTATGTTCAGCAATTCCATTAGCTGGACGGCAAATAATAACGATTAACAACTAATTATTACATACTTATGAAACACATTCTATTCATCATAGCTTTATTTCTAGTGTCTCCATTTATCAATGCACAGGCTCCGAACGATTATCCGGCTAATTATGCCAGCGCTCCACGGTTTAAGGCATTGCTGTATTATACGCATCATGCCGAAGAAGCGCATGTAGACTTTGCTTTGCAGGGAGTCGAGTTCTTTAAAAGGCTCAATTACGGAGACGGTTTTATTTTAGACACTACGACTGATATGGCTGAGTATCCTTACGAGAAGCTGAAAGAATACGATATCGTTGTTATGTTCAATGGATATCCAAGCGCGAAAGCCGAACGGGATGTCTTCGAGAAATACATGGAAAACGGTGGAGGCTGGATGGGCTTCCATGTAGCCGCTTACAACGACAGAAATACCAACTGGCCCTGGCTTGTAGACTTCCTTGGCGGAGGCGTTTTCTATTGCAACAACTGGCCTCCTCAGCCTGTGAAATTAGTAGTAGACAACACCTATCACCCCATCACTAAAAACCTCCCGACTTCTTTTATTGCTCCGGAGAGTGAATGGTATCAATGGAACCCCAGTCCACGTAACAACAAGGATGTAGAAGTATTACTCTCTATCTCGCCGGACAACTATCCTTTGGGAATCAAAGACGTAGTAAACTTCGGAGATTGGCCTATCGTCTGGACCAATAAGAAGTACCGCATGATCTACCTGAATATGGGACATGGGGATGACGAATTTACCGATGCTACTCAAAAGCTATTATTTATCAACGCTTTCCGTTGGGTATTAAGTACAAACGCAAAGGGAGATCCTTTTAAAAATAAATGACTATGACCGGAAAAGTTTCTGTAGCCCTGCTTTTATCAATCATTTGCTCACTAGCAGTAGCACAAGTCAGCTTGACACAAGATAAAGAACTGGAAAAACATCTTATACAGACAGGGCTTATCCACAGCCCGCTTCCATTGGATGACAGCCGCTCTTATGAACAAAACGGCTGGCAGAAGAAAGTGCTCGATAGCAAGGTTATCTCGCTGAAAGACGAGTTTCCCAAGTGGAACCATCAAGGGCTGGGCTACATGGCTTTCTCGGCAGACTTTTCCGCATCCGGTTCAGGTAGTATAAAGTTAGCTTATCCTTCTTCTACCGGAAAGAGGGCGCAAGGTTCTCCTTCCGACCCGGACTATGCCACCTACGGACATGCGGCAGTCCATTATGATCTGGGAGGTGTAAACTGGGAGAAGTACAACCGCATCGTTTTCTACATTTACCCGGATTGCGACGGGAGCCGTGTCGTGAACATGGATCTGTCGATATTTAATAAATCTTCGATTGAGAAACCGGGCTATAACCGGCAGTCGGGAGGACATCTTATCAACCTAAAGAACAAAGAGTGGAACAAATGCTTCCTCGATATAGACGAGTACCAGCGGGATAATATCACGCAGATAGGCTTTAGCGTAAGCAACAAAGGGAAAGACCGGACTACCGGAGATTCGCTGATTTACTATATAGACAAGATAGAGCTTCAGCAAATAGAAAACCCGGAGATCGTGAGTGGCTGGTTACCCGGTAAAGACAAATTAGTCTATTCCACAAGCGGCTATATGCTGAACGACAAGAAAACAGCGATCCTCAACATGGCTCCGGAAATACATAAGAATCGCTTTGAATTAGTAGACGCAGCAGGAAAAGTAGCCTATCAGGGAGATATAAAGAACGAAAAAACATCTATCGGAAGCTTTGATATCCTGGACTTTTCTGAGTTTAATACCCCGGGGAGCTATCAGATAAAAGTTGGAAATATAGAAACTCCCTCCTTTCTGATCAGTGACAACCTGTGGGAGAACTCCTTGTGGCGGGTATTGAACTATATCTTCTGCCAGCGTTGCGGACACCCGGTATCGGGTATTCATGGTATCTGCCATACGGACTTATGTGCCGTTCATGACGGGAAGAAAATCTCCTACGGAGGAGGCTGGCACGATGCCGGAGACCTTTCTCAGCAAACCCTTCAGACAGGGGATATTACCTATACCCTATTGGAGGCTTACAGCAAACTGAAAGATAAGAACGGACTGCTTGCCGCCCGTTTATTGGAAGAAGCTGAAT
This sequence comes from Parabacteroides sp. PH5-46, assembly GCF_029892785.1. Taxonomy (GTDB): domain Bacteria; phylum Bacteroidota; class Bacteroidia; order Bacteroidales; family Tannerellaceae; genus DFXE01. The sequence goes on along the minus strand of NZ_JARXXA010000006.1, from coordinate 92,435 downwards.
GGGGACTTGAATTTATGTTACGGACACGCTTCGGCGATGGCTACAGAGCCAGCAGTGTAGGCCTTTTGATTTGGCTGGACGGTGTTTTTAATTCTTTCGATGATATAAATTCAGTAAGGGTTCAGAACCTGTCGTTTGACAACTTCCTGTATGCCGGTTATGAGGCGTATGCCGCCATGATTCTGGATCGGGACCCTCGCCTGCAGGAGCACTTGTTGAAGATTGCAAAAGAGGATTTCAACTTCGCCATGCAGCGTCATAAGGAGATAGGATATGGGGAGTTCTACCACTTCTACGAACATAGCTATAATACCTCTGAAAGCCAGTATATGGCAACTGTTTCCTGGGCTGCCAGTATGTTGTACAAACTCACCAAAGAGCAGGGATATGCTGATATTGCAGCCGAATACATCCGCCTAACGCTTGATTGTCAACGAAAAGAACCTTTGAAAGACAAGGACAAAACAAAAGGATTCTTCTATCGCGACCTGTCTAGAAAATCCATCGTACACTATATCCATCAGTCTCGCGAACAGGTATATATGCAGGCTATGACGCTTTTATGCGAAACACAGCCAAAGCATCCGGACTATTCCAAATGGCAGGAGTCTATCCGCCTGTATGGCGACTACCTGAAAGGTTTGATGAAGTACACAGCCCCTTACGGTATGTTATCCAGCGGGGTATACCATGTGGACGAATATCGCGACTCTACCAGCTTTTATCGCTTACACCTCTTCCCTCCTGAAAATGCGAAAGAATTATATAGCCAGCAGGTGCAAAAGGGAGTAAAATTAGATAAAGAGCATTACATGAAACGCTTCCCCGTTTGGTTCAGCATTTTCAACGGAAATACAGCAATCCACCTGTCTACAGGGAAGTCGGCCGTTTTGTGCGGAAAATTCCTGAAAGACGAAGAACTCTTACAGATAGGCCGTGAGCAACTCTACTGGACAGTAGGCAAGAACCCTTTCGGACAATCTTTGATATATGGCGAAGGGCACAACTACCCCCAAATGGACAGCTTCTCCTCCGGCGAAATTGTCGGCGAAATGCCTGTAGGCATACGGAGTCTGGGCAACGAAGATATCCCCTACTGGCCCCAAACAAACACTGCTTGTTACAAAGAAGTTTGGGTAACATCCGCCGGAAAATGGATTTCCTTAGCTGTAGAATATTGAATTTAATTCATATCTTCACGTCATTTTAATAACAATGCTATATGAAAAGAAGTTATCTGTGTGTGTGTTTATCAATTCTCGTAGTCTTTGTTACTCGTGCTGAAGAGTTGAAATTATGGTATTCGCAGCCTGCTACTGAATGGGTAGAGGCTTTACCTTTAGGAAATTCCCGCTTGGGAGTTATGGTGTATGGCAATCCTGCTAATGAGGAATTGCAGTTGAATGAAGAAACGTTTTGGGCGGGAAGTCCCCACCAGAACGGAAGTAAGGATGCTTTGGCCGCTCTCCCGGAAGTGCGCGGTTTGATTTTTGAAGGAAAAAGTCTGGAGGCACAGGAGCTTATACAAAAGAATTTTAAAAAGCCCTCCGACGGGATGCCTTATCTTACCATTGGAAGCCTGCATTTGCATTTCCCCGGTCACGAACAGTTCACAAACTATTATCGCGACCTGAATATCAACAATGCGGTGGCTACTACCCGTTACCAGGCTAACGGAGTAACCTATACCCGAGAAGTATTTACCTCTTTTACCGACCATGTCATTATCATGCGGATAAGCGCAGACCAACCTAAGGCTCTGAACTTTACCGTAGACTACAGCTCTCCTTTGGAGCATACCGTAAAAGCGAAAAGCGGCAAGTTGGTACTCAATGGAAAAGGGACAGACCATGAAACAATCCCCGGCAAATTACGCATTGAAAACCAGGCGTATGTAAAAGCAGAAGGTGGGACGGTAAAGGTCACAAACCAGCAGATATCAGTAAAAGACGCTTCTTCCGCTATCCTGTATATCTCGGCGGCAACTAATTTTGTAAACTATAAGACTATCAATGCCAATGAGTCGCAGAAGGCTACAAACTTCTTGTCCGCAGCTTTAAAGAAGGAGTATAAACAAGCAAAACAAGAGCATATTACTTACTATCAGAACCAGTTCAAGCGGGTGAGCCTCGATTTGGGAACTTCCGAAAGTGCCAAACAGGAAACACACCTGAGGGTCAGGGATTTCAGCCAGGGGAAAGATGCTTCATTGGCGGCTTTGCTCTTCCAGTTTGGACGGTATCTATTGATTTCTTCTTCACAACCCGGAGGACAACCGGCTAATCTTCAAGGTATCTGGAACAACCAGTTACTTCCGCCCTGGGACTCTAAATATACCATCAACATTAATACGGAGATGAACTACTGGCCGGCAGAGGTTACAAACCTGAGCGAAACGCATCAGCCACTGATACAGATGGTAAAGGAACTGTCGGAAAATGCCCAAGAAACTGCTCGCATCATGTATGGTAGCAATGGCTGGGTAACGCATCATAACACCGACCTCTGGCGAATCAGCGGATTGGTGGATGGCGCCTTTCACGGCACCTGGCCGAATGGAGGCGCCTGGCTCTGCCAACATTTGTGGGAGCGCTACCTCTATAATGGCGACAAAGCCTATCTGCGGGATGTCTACCCTGCTCTGAAAGGGGCTTCCGACTTCTTCCTGGATTTCCTGACAGAGCATCCTACTTATAAATGGATGGTAACAACTCCTTCCACCTCTCCGGAGCATGGTCCCGAGGGTGAAAATGCCGATGGCTCTTCTGTAGCTGCCGGATGTACGATGGATAATCAAATCGCTTTTGAATTATTATCTAACACCTTGCAAGCCAATCGTATTTTGGGAGAAGACGCAGAGTATTCCAAACGTCTGCAAGCAATGATTAATCGCTTAGCTCCGATGCAAATCGGTAAATATAATCAGTTGCAAGAGTGGCTGGAAGATGTGGATAACCCTCTGAATCAGCATCGCCACGTATCTCATCTATATGGGCTGTATCCCGGCAATCAGATTTCACCTTATATGCATCCTACGCTATTCCAGGCAGCTAAGAAGTCGCTGATCTATCGTGGAGACCAGGCTACCGGCTGGTCTATCGGCTGGAAGGTAAACCTTTGGGCGCGTCTGCTGGACGGTAATCATGCCTACAAGATCATCCAGAATATGCTGGTACTCTTGGAGTCTGATACCAAGCCGGAAGGGCGTAACCCGGACGGACGCACCTACCCCAACCTGTTCGACGCGCATCCTCCTTTCCAGATTGACGGCAATTTTGGATATACTGCCGGTATAGCCGAAATGCTGATGCAGAGCCACGACGGAGCGGTTCATCTATTGCCTGCCCTGCCCGATGCTTGGGAAAAGGGAAGTGTAAAAGGCTTGGTGAGTCGCGGAGGATTTGTTGTAGATATAAACTGGGATGGTACGCAACTGGCTAAGGCTGATATCCATTCACGCTTGGGAGGTAATCTGAGGATTCGTTCGTATGTTCCGCTAAAAGGAAGCGGCTTGCAAAAAGCCAAAGGAGAGAACAAGAATCCGCTATTTGCAAAGCCACAAATAAAAGAGCCATTGGTTAGCAAGCTAATCACTCCCCAATGGCCTGTTTTATATACGATTTACGAATACGATATTCAGACTGAAGCAGGAAAAACCTATCAGCTGGAGCGGGAGTAAAATCCCTACTTTTTCGTGATCTCAACTCGTTGGGTAGGAGCCTGGTGGTCATTTCGATAGGCAACCTGGCTCACTACATTTTCTGCCAACGCATGGAAGGCTGCTCCGGTTATTGAATCGGTATGAAGGGCGACTGGTTCACCCTTGTCGCCTCCTTCTCGGATGCTTTGTACAATAGGGATCTGTCCCAATAAAGGCACTTGCAGTTCTTCCGCCAGGCGTTTTCCGCCGTCTTGTCCGAAGATATAGTATTTGTTTTCAGGAAGTTCGGCAGGTGTAAACCAGGCCATATTTTCTACCAATCCCAGCACCGGTACATTTACCTTGTCGCCCAAAAACATGCTGACTCCCTTGCGGGCATCAGCCAAGGCTACGTCCTGAGGGGTGGTTACTACGATCGCTCCGGTAATAGCCAATGTCTGCACCATCGTCAGGTGGATATCACTTGTTCCGGGAGGCAGGTCGATCAGGAAATAGTCCAGTTCGTCCCAGTTCGCGTCACCAATCAGTTGTTTCAAAGCATTGCTGGCCATGGCTCCACGCCAAAGTACGGCATCTTCTTTATTCACAAAAAAGCCGATGGAAAGGAGCTTCACACCATAATTCTCGGCCGGTTCGATCAATTCCCGCCCTTCGGCTTCAACCATAACAGGCCGGAAATCTTCTACCTGAAACATCTTGGGCTGGGAAGGACCGAAAATATCAGCATCCAGCAAGCCTACTTTATAGCCCTGTCCGGCTAAGGCAACTGCCAGATTAGCAGCCACTGTGCTCTTCCCTACTCCACCTTTGCCCGAAGAAACAGCAATGATATTCTTCACCTGAGGCAAGAGTTTATCCGGTTCGGGACGCGCCTGTTGCCTTGTTACAACCGAGATGTTTCCTTTTATATCCACATCCTTGTCTACATACGTAAGTATAGCTGTTTCAGCAGCTTTTACCACCGATTTAATAAAGGGATCGTTCGGTTTTTCAAACAAAAGGGAAAAACTTACTTTATTCCCGTCGATACGGATGTCATCATCCACCATTCCGGCAGAAACGAGGTCTTTCCCACTTCCCGGATAACGCACTTTAGTCAGTGCGTCTATGATTAGCTTGGGGTATATTGCCATTTTTTGTTTAACTTTATATTGTTTATTTCCCTGATGCTAAAGCGCTTCGCTTGCTTCTGTTGAAGCTGCGGTATGCATCATATTCTATTTCTATGTCCGGCTCGGCCAAGGTTTCCCTTTCTTCACAAACAAACTTGAGGTATTTGATGTTCAGCCCGCGCTCCAGCCATTGCTGTTCGTAATAGGTTTTTATAGAGAGGATTTCATCACTCAACCCACTGTTATACAGGTCGTCTGTACTAAACAATAAAGGGTATTGATTTATCTTCAACATTTCCATTGTATAGGTAAACATGAAAAGGCTGTCGGTCTTTAAATGAACAATCCCTTTGTCAGACAATATCTGTCTGTATAGTTTCATAAAGTGGGTAGAAGTGAGTCGTTTATTTATCTTTTTCATCTGTGGATCAGGGAAAGTAAGCCAGATTTCGTCCACCTCTCCCGCAGCAAAAAAGTGAGCAATCAGCTCAATATGCGTCCGCAAAAAGGCAACATTTTGCATTCCTGCTTCCAGCGACTCCTTTGCGCCACTCCACATCCGGGCGCCCTTTATATCTATCCCTATAAAATTCTTTTCAGGAAACAAACGGGCCAGACCTACGGTATATTCACCTTTTCCGCAGCCTAATTCCAAAACAATCGGATGATCGTTCTTAAAGAATCGCTCCTTCCAATGTCCTTTCAAATCGAAGCCCTCTTCCTGCAATTTCGCAAACGGATATTGAAACACATGCGGATATCCCGCCATATCGTCAAATTTCGCCAGTTTATTCTTTCCCATAGAGCAAAGATACTACAAATACTCCTTCACTCCTCCCCATCAGCCTATAATTTTTGATAGCATATTTGAGAATATTTAAAGCTAATATAATTATTTTATTGTTTCTATATATAATATTTAATTCATCGCCTATATAATATTATTAGATATTCATTAGATATCATTTGTTATTATTTTAATCAGTTAAAAAATATATTATTCTCAATTATTATATATTATTATTTATTGTTTAGAACATTTACGACTAAGTCCGTCAGGACTTATATTTGGATAACCCCTTGCAAGCGCAGCGCAGCTCGGGGCAAGTGATAGTATAGCCTGCGCGGCAGTACAAAACAGGGATCTCCCATCTTCTGAACTGCGTAGTAGTCCAACTCCTTTCGGAGTTGAGAGGTGATGGAGAGTGTTTAGCTTTCCCGAGCTGAGCTACGCTTGCAAGGGGGGGGTGTCCATCTGTAAGTCCTTTCGGACTTGTTTAATCGCATTTTAATTTTATAAGATGATATTTTATATCACATTCAATTAAATATACATATAATCTATTTTATATACTCAATAAATTATATTTTATTAATTATATAATCTATAATAATAAAATATAATGCTGAAATGGACGAATGGATACGTATACTCTTTTGCATGCTTACTATCATCTTTCCCTTTATACATGAGAAAGTTGCTGGATCACAACTGTGACCCACGTGGTTCACAGCCGTCGACCACCTGGGTCACAACTGTCGACCAGCTGAGTCACAGCTGTCGACCAGGTAGCTTATAGATGTGACCTAGTAACTTTTTGCAGAATAAAACAACAGATAGCCCTGTCTGATAAAGTAAATGTCCGTTTTCATTAAGCAATGCAAAAAAAACGCGTCTAGATGCTGAAATCCAAAAATATTTAGCTTAATTTGTGACTTTATCGAGGATTTATACCCTCTCTTAAATGCAATTGAAATATGAAGGACACTCATGAAACTAATTTGCCAATCGAAGAAAATGACAAATTAGAAGAAACTACGACACCGGAAGTAACACCGGAGGAGATCGCGGAAGTAACTGCAACAGTAGAAGAACCTGTAGCAGAAGAGGATAACACTGTAGCATCCGCAGAGCCTTCCGGGGAGGTTAGTTCTATGAATACCGGCAAGTTGACTAAAGAAGAAATTCTGGACAAACTGGCTGAATTAATCAACGCGCCTATTGGGAATATCCGCAATGAAGTAGAAGTTCTCAAGCAATCGTTCTATAAAATTCATAGAGCAGAAGTAGAAGAACTTAAGAAAGTGTTCCTAGAAGGCGGGGGCGAAGAAAAAGATTTTCAAGCTCCGGAAGACGAAACAGAAGCAAGAATAAAAGAACTACTCGCTTCATTCAGAGAAAAGAGAGCAGCTCTGCATGCAGAAGAAGAACAACTAAAAGCGGCTAATTACGCGCTGAAGCTACAGCTGATCAACCGTATGAAAGAGTTGACAGAAAGCCAGGAAGACTTCAACAAGCTCTACAATGAGTTTAAAGACATCCAACAGCGCTGGAAAGAAACCAAGCTTGTTCCTCAGGAGCATGCCAATGAGTTGTGGAAAAACTATCAGATATACAGCGAACGTTTTTATGATATCATAAAGATAAACAACCAGTTCCGGGATTATGACTTTAAAAAGAATCTGGAATTAAAGACTGCTCTGTGTGAAACGGTAGAAAAACTGGAACAGGAACCCGACGTGATCTCCGCTTTCCATCAACTACAAAAACTTCATCAGCAATGGCGCGAGATTGGCCCTGTAGCCAAGGAATTACGCGAAGAGTTGTGGGCACGTTTTAAAGCAGCATCTACTGTTATCAACAAACGCCATCAGCTGCACTTTGAATCGCTGAAAGAAAAAGAACAGGAAAATCTGGATGCAAAAATAGCTATTTGCGAACAGATTGAAAACCTGGACTTCTCCGAGTTGAAAACCTTCAGGGATTGGGAAGAAAAGAACAAGGAAGTGATTGGTTTACAGGAAAAATGGAAAACCATCGGTTTTGCTCCCAAGAAACATAACGTGAAAATCTTTGAACGCTTCCGGGCTGCCTGTGATGTTTACTTTAACAAAAAGAGCGATTTCTATAAGGGCATCAAAGAAGATATGGAAAAGAATTTCCAACTGAAAACAGCCCTGTGTGAAAAAGCTGAATCGCTGAAAGATAGCGAAGAATGGAAGGAAACGACCGAAAAAATGATCGCCCTGCAAAAAGAGTGGAAAACGATAGGCCCTGTAGCCCGTAAACATTCCGATCAGATCTGGAAACGTTTTATTTCGGCCTGTGACTACTTCTTTGATCAAAAGAATAAGAATTTCTCCTCTCAGAAAGGAAGCGAGCAAAACAATCTGGCAGCTAAACGGGAGTTGATTGAAAAGGTCAACAACTTTGACGAAAGTCTTGAACATGAAGCAGCTCTGGCCTTGTTGAAAGAATACATGGCCGAGTGGAATAGCATCGGATTTGTACCTTTCAAAGAGAAAGACAAAGTATACAAAGAGTATCACGAAGCAATCGACAAGCAATTCGATCGCTTGAAAGTAGACCAGAACGACAGGAAAATGCAGACTTTCCGCAACAACCTGACTGATATGGTAGGCGATGAAAGAGGAAAGGGTAAGCTTTACGGAGAACGGGATAAGTTGATGCGTACCTATGAGCGGATGAAAAGTGAGTTGCAAACGTACGAGAACAACATTGGCTTCCTCAACATCTCTTCAAAAGGCGGAGGCGGACTTGTAAAAGAAATGGAACGCAAGATCGAAAAGCTAAAAGAAGACATGGAGCTTATTGTTAAGAAAATCGATGCGATAGACGAAAACTTATAATAATCAGAATAAAGCTGCCTCCGGGTGGCTTTATTTCTTTTAGTTATGTTACCCAAACTTCACTACTACAACCCGGGGCACGAAACGGATATACTTCAAGGATCTGCGCATTACACTCCTTCTGGAAACGTACAAAAAATGAGGCAGGAGTTAGCACTTCTTCCGGCCTGGTATGCAGACGAAGGCGACTATATCTTTGTAGAAGAGAATACTTCGCCCCGCTTTTTTTCACAGTATCCCGAAGAAGTTCGTCCCAAAGTAACTATCCTCTCCAGAGAAGACATAAAAAAGAAGGCTGCCTCTCTGCCTCGTATGGAAGCCGCTCCTTGGGGAATTACCCCTCAAAGCATCCCCTTATTTGAAGATTTAAGGGATACCTATGGTTTGAACATCGAGGTTCCGGCATGGAAAGAGGAATTTACCCGTCTGACGAGCCGGCAGACAGCCGCCCTTTGTTTCCAGCAGATAAAAGAGCGATTGCCCAACATTTCTTTCCCTCCTCCCCCCTTGTTTTTTAAGGAGCTGGAAGAAATAGAAGCCTGGCTGAATACACACGAGGGAGCTTTTGTGATTAAAACCCCTTTTTCTTCTTCCGGAAGAGGCCTGCTCTGGTTGGATAACAACTGTTTAAAGGAAAAAGACAAGAAGTGGATAAGTGGAGCCTTGAAGAAACAAGGAAGCGTAGGAATTGAATACGCCCTCCCAAAAGATCAGGACATGGCGCTGGAGTATTATTCGGATGGTGAAGGAAACCTCCGTTATGAAGGTATATCTGTCTTCGGAACCTCGAAAGTAGGCGCCTATAAGGGTAATAACATAAATGAGCAAGCGGAATATGAAGAGATAAACCACCGAGAGATCGGAACTGAAACATACCGGCAGATACAAGAAGCTGTAACCCACGTTATACAAGAGAATTATGCCCGGCATTACAAAGGCTATCTGGGTGTAGATATGCTCATGTACAGAACGGGAAAGGACTCGCATGCACTGCATCCCTGCCTAGAAATCAACATGCGCTACACCATGGGGTTAGCAGCTATCCGACTGGTTGAGAAGTATATCCATCCCGACGCAAGCGGCACATTCAATATACATTATGAAGTTACTCCATATCGCATGAACGAATGGCATAAACTGATGAAACAGGCTTACCCATGCAAACTGAAAGAGGGGAAGCTACGATCAGGCTATTATTCGCTTACTCCTGTTACCGGTAAGACACATTACACAGCTTATCTGGTTATCATGTAAAAAAACATCGTATTTTGTAACCTTTCAAGCAAACTACACGTCTTATCTATAAAGTGCTTATTAAAAAAATGATGATATGAATACAAAATTCTTTATTACCCTTGCTTGCTCTCTGGTACTGTTTATGAACAGCTGCAACCCGTTCCAGATGATAATAGGAGACGGAAATCTAACCACTCAGGAGATCAACATTGAAGATTACAACGTTATAGAGGCGGCTCAGACTATGACAATCAATTACACCCAGTCGGAAGATGCTCCTATGTTTACGGTTACTACCGACCAGAATATCCTTGAAATGTACGACATCAGGACAAGCGGTAACAAGTTATTTATCAAACCGAAAGACGAATTCAGACGGGCCAATTTCCGCCCCACGGAATTTACTGTAACTACCCGCTCCAAAGGCTTGAAAAAAGCAGAAGTTGCCGGAAGTGTACACTTCAATGTAGATAACACTTTTACCGGAGACAATCTGGAATTAGACCTGGCTGGAAGCGGGACTATCAACCTGAGAGATAGCGTGTTTGTTGACATTCTGGATGTTGATCTGGCAGGAAGTGCCACCTTAAATGCCACTTACATGAATGGCCGGAAGTTTGATGGTGACATCGCCGGGTCCGGAAAATTAAACATGGGAGGTATCATGACAGAAGCGTCTCTTGATATTGCTGGTAGCGGAACAGTCAGAGCTTTTGATCTTCAGGTAGAAGACCTAAAATGTGATATAGCAGGAAGTGGCGATATAGAGATCAGCGTAAGCAACAGTATCTCAGCCGATATTGCAGGAAGCGGACGAATCAAGTATAAAGGAAACCCTCAGACAGTTCGGAAAAGTGTAGCCGGCTCCGGTTCTATCAAGCAAGTAGACTAATTACAGCCAACCCTCTTTACGATACCATTCAATACTCTCTTCCAATCCCTTACGAAGAGTGTACATAGGAATAAATTCCAAATCATCCTGAAGCGGCTTAACATCACAGATCCAGTTACGCTGCTTCAGGATGATGTATTTATCGCTATTTAGCGTCATACTCTTCTTTAATAGCTTCCCGATCCATTCCGAGCAAATACAGGCTATATACACCAATCCGGTAGGAATACGTGCATGTAATACATGTTTTTTAGGCAAGATGTCCTGTATCAGGCGGGCAAACGTTGAGTCGGTATACACATCTCCGTCTGCCACAAAATATTGCTTGTTCAGTATTTCTTCTTTTTCCAAAGCCTGAAAAGCTACTCTAGCCAGATCCTTCACATAAATAAAGGTGATACGTTGAGGTGTCAGGCCAACCGCAAAATCAAAGCCGCTTTTTATACTTTGAATTTCCATAAAATAATCCTTTTCGCCTGGCCCGTAAACACCTGTAGGACGTAGTATTATATAGGGAAAATGGGATTGGTGACGCAAATGACACTCAGCTTCCAGCTTACTCTTGCCGTAAGCTGTATCAGGTAGTTGCGGATCATCCAGCCGTATAGGGGCAAATGTCTTTTCATCACCCTTGCCATAGGTGCTCAGGCTACTCATCAACAGGAACTTTTTCGGTTTACAGTCGGCAGCCGCCAGCGCTTCGATCAAATGGACGGTATACTCTGCGTTTACACGCGAAAAATCACTTTTCTGCAAAGCTTTTGTTACTCCCGCATTATGAATCACATAGTCCCAGGAGCCGTTATCTGCAGCATGAAGGCATAACTGCTCTTCCAGAGCTTTCTTATCATTATATTTCAGATCGATAAAACGGATCCTTTCATCCTGCAAGCGGGAACGATCACTTCCCTGGCGGACTCCCGCCCAGGTTTCATACCCTCTATTAAGCGCCTCCTGTACAAGATAAGCGCCAATAAAACCGCTGGCTCCTGTAATCAAAACTTTCATCCTCAGACTTACGACATTAATGGCTGCAACATATCCATTGCCGGATTATACTGCAACGTACCGTTAATATAAGCAATATTCTTCACCATAGACCGCACGGTAGCCATGTCATGGGAAACCAGTATAATTGCACTTTCCTTATTTATCTCGTGTAACAGCTGATTGAACTGAGTCTCGAAATGCTTATCCACGTATGAAGCCGGCTCATCCAGGATCAACACCTGCGGACGGGATACAATCGAGCGCCCCAACAACACCCGCTGAAACTGCCCTCCTGAAAGGGATCCTATCGGACGGGAAGCAAGTTCCGCTAAGCCCATGCGGGCTACTACCTCATCAATCTGCCGGTTTTGTTCTTTTGTAAAGGAGCGGAAACGCGGCTTTTCAGACGACAAGCCGGAAGAAACCACCTCTCGTACAGATATAGGGAACTTCTTGTCTATCATGTTCATTTGGGGCAGATAACCTATTCTCAGCGAGGGGACGGATTGTCCATCCGCATAAAAGCGCACAGCTCCCGAAAGAGGTGACAACAAACCCAATATCACTTTCAGCAAGGTAGTTTTCCCTCCCCCATTAGGCCCTATGATTCCAAGGAAATCCTGCTCGTAAATATCGACAGAGATATCCTGCAAAACAACCTTATTCTCATAAGCTGCCGTTATATGATCTACTTCTACAAGTTTATTCACCTGCCAATGCTTTTGCAATATGTATCATTTCTTTATTCCACTCATATGATAAGGGGTTGATCACGACCAGGCGACAATCGGTCTCCTTGGCGATCAGTTCGGCATTTTTACTGTCAAATTCCTGCTGAATAAATACTACTTTTGCATGATGTTCCCGAGCTGTTGAGATCAGCTCTTTCAAGCGGGCGGGAGACGGTTCTTTTCCGTCCATTTCAATACAAAACTGCAACAAACCAAATTCTTCGGCAAAATAGGTCAGCGCCGGATGGTAGATGATAAATGCATCCCCTGCCAAAGGCGATAGCCGCTCTTTTATAATAGCTTCCGTTTCATCTATTTCAGACAGCAATTGGTTGTAATTCTGCCAGTAATATGCCGTATATTCCTTATCCAATGCCAGAAAGGCATTCAGCGTATTCCAAGCGATTGTACGCATCCCGCCTACAGAACTCCAGATATGCGGATCTGAACCACCATGATGATGGTGTCCCTGATGATCGTGATGTTCCTCTGTCTCATGGATTAATTCAAAGCCTTCGGATAAATCAAAGACTTTCATCTCAGGGTTATTTGCCACTATACCGGGCATCCAGGCTTGTTCAAAACCAATAGCACCTATCCGGAAATAGGCTACACTTTTACCCAGTCGAAGCATTTGCTGCGGTGTAGGATCGTAGGTTTCCGGGCTTTGTCCTATGGGAACAGCCGTATGGATTACAAAGCGGTCACCCGCTATCTTTTCTGCCACATAACGCTGAGGTTCTATTGTGACGGAAACAATCTGGTCTTCAGATTGCTTCCCCCCACAAGCAAACAGAATCAACAATAAAACGACTGCAAGTGCAGAATTTATTTTTCTCATTGATAATTTATTTCCGCAAAAAGACGCTGTTTTTACTTTTTCAATAGTACTTTATCAATCGCTTCTTTTAGTTGCGGCTTAGGAAGAGCCCCTTGCGCCATCTGCGGATCTTCACCCATTGGGACAAACAACAGAGAAGGAATACTACGGATACCAAATACAGCAGCCAGTTCCTGTTCGGCTTCCGTATCTATCTTATAAATATAGATCTCGCCAGCATATTCTGCAGCCAATTCTTCCAATACCGGGGCAATAGCCTTGCAAGGGCCGCACCAGTCGGCATAAAAGTCTATCAGCGCCGGTTTATCTCCTAGATATTTCCATTCATTGGGAGTTGTTTCATAGTTGGCTACTTTCGAAAGAAAATCAGCCTTAGTCAAATGTATTGTTTTCATTTTTGTCTCCTTTTTTTCTGTTTCCGCTATCTTTTTACTTTGCTTGTCTGTATTAGACTGCCCACTGCAGGATATAGCGGATACTCCTACCAGTAGCGTCAAGATAAATACCATTTTCTTCATGGATTTCATTTTCATTGTTTTATATGTAGAACAAATGTAGTGGCTTGTTTGTTGGAAAACAAATTTCCATAAAAAATAATTATCAGCTCATAAACAAAAATAAAGAATGTATTTTTGCATCATCATGAATAGTGCACAGGAACAACCACAGATTATCCGTCTCGACGAAACTGTCTCAACCAACAAATACCTACGGGAATGCCTGCGAGAAGAACGTTTGCCAGAGGGTAGTGTTGTGCTGAGCGAATTCCAGAGCGGCGGACGCGGACAAGCCGGAAACCACTGGGAATCATCACCCGGTAAAAACCTGCTGTTCAGTGTTGTTTTATACCCCGACTGCATCCCCGCCAACCGGCAATTCCTGATCTCACAAATAGCCTCTTTAGCCGTAAAAGAAACGCTGGATACCTATACCGATTCTATCACGATTAAATGGCCGAATGATATCTATTGGAAAGACCGGAAAATTTGTGGCATGCTGATAGAAAACGACCTGACCGGCCGACATATTTATTGCTCCATCATCGGTATCGGCATCAACCTCAACCAAGAATCTTTCGAGAGTAATGCCCCGAATCCGATTTCACTTTTTCAGATCACAGGAGAAACGTACGACAAAGAGAAGATGTTAAAGAAGTTTCTTCAATCCTTTTATAACTATTACCTGCTACTGCTCCAAGAGAAAGAAGAGAGCACCAGAGAGGCCTACCGAAAAGCATTATACCGGGGCAATGGTTATCACTCCTTTTCCGACGACAATGGCTCTTTCGAAGCCTGTATAGACGATATAGCTCTCACCGGACATTTACATCTCCGCTTAAAAGACGGCAAAATCCGTACCTACGCCTTTAAAGAAGTAAGTTATAAATAAGTCTATTCAAATAATTTAAATTGATATCCTTGCTGTTGCAACCATTCAATAGAACGTGGGAGAGAGTTCATCATGTTTGTTTCGGCTTTCAGGGAGTCGTGGAAAACGATTACTGAGCCGTTGCGTGTGTATTTCTTCACAATCTCAAAAACGCCATCCGGCGTTTTATGCGGACTATAATCACGGGTTACCACATCCCACATGATAATCTTATACAGTTTACGAAGGAGTAGTAACTGAGGGAAGCGCATATGTCCATGAGGCGGACGATACAGATTGCTTTGAATATATTCTCCGGCTTTTTTGATATTCGCCAGATAATTTGTTGTCCAGAAACGGAGTCCTTGTATATGGTTGAAGGTATGATTGCCCGTTTGGTGCCCTCTGTCCAGTATCATCCGGTATATCTCCGGATGCTTCCGTACATTATCCCCAACACAAAAAAAAGTAGCCTTAATCTGGTATTTGTCCAGTAGATCCAATACCCAGGGAGTAATCCGGGGAATAGGCCCGTCATCGAATGTGAGATATACACATTTTTCTTTTGACGGGATTCGCCAGATTGCTCCCGGGAATAATACCCTGTATATCCAGGGAGGTTGCTCTATAAACATATTATTCTCTGTGAGCTGCCGAATAAGCCATTCGGAATGAGTCAAACTCTTCCTGATATGGCTTGAAGAATTCCGGATTATATTTTTCAGAGGTTCGCATTACCTCCTGTATGATGTACAGGTTTGTTTCCAAATAATTGACAACAGATGCCAACTGTGAGGGTTTCAATCTGAAGAACCAGCGTACATTCCGCATAGCTACATCTACAATGCCGCTATAAAGTTCTTCGGCTTTCGCATTTTCACCCAGCATATAATATCCTTCGGCTAATGGCAATGCGCTGTAATCCAAAGGCACATTTTCGGCAGGTAATACCTCCATCGACTTATCGAGAATATTCAAGGCTTTCTCATTTTCTCCATCTTGAATAAGCGTAGAAGCCAGTCTGGCAAATATATACGCACGATATGTTTTTGCCTGACGCATGATTGTTTCGTCAAGATAAATGCCGGGCTTGTTGATGTTGCCCCATTTGAATTTATTCATGACGTTATCATACATCTTCTCCGTATTAATTGCCAGGTTCGTATTCTTAGTATCCAACGGCACGAGCTGATAGGCCATACCTGTCTGCTGGAAGAAGCCGTCGAGGTTGACAAACTGATCCGGAGATACCGTAATAGCATAATACATCGGACGTTCCCAGTTGTTTGTCTGCAACATATCCAGAATAATCAGTTCTTGTTTGCCCAGCATTTGCTTATTGCTCAGGTCGATCTCCATCTGTTTCAATGTATAAGGAAGATATTTATTGCTTAATACATTGTTCTTCAGAATGGCAGCAGAATCAACCTGGAACGTTAGCTTTTTGGACGGGATATAATCCATTTCCTGAGAATATTCCGGTAGCTTTTTATAGCGCGGATCGTTTGAACGGACAAAGTTAAGTGCCGTTCTCAAATCAATAGCTTGTTCCATCATCGGGAACAGACGGGCTGCATCCCGGGTTCCTTGTATATAATCTTCCCGGTTCCAGGAGATAGGCAGCGGAGCCGACTCGTAGGCTTCACGTTTCATCTGGTCTATATACCAGTCGGTTTGCAGATAACTGGTATTACATACACGCACATCTGTGCGGATGCCTTCTACTTCCTGAGCATACCACAAGGGGAATGTATCATTATCTCCATTGGTGAAGATAATAGCATTCGGTTCGCAAGATTCCAGATAGTTAGCACCAAAGTCACGGGCTATATAACGATCCGAACGATCATGATCGTCCCAGGTTTGCCCTGCCATTTGAATAGGAACAAACAGCCCGAAAATGGAAGCCGCACCGGCAGAGATAATGGCTGGCGCTTTTGCATATTTTTCCAATAATTTAGCCAAGCCCGCAACCCCAAAACCAATCCAGATACAGAAGGCATAGAACGAGCCAGCGTATGCATAATCCCGTTCACGTGGCTGATAAGGCGTCTGGTTGAGGTAGAGCACAATGGCTATCCCTGTCATAAAAAACAGGAAGAATGTAATCCAGAAGGTCTGAATCCCTTTCTGTCCCGAATATGCCTGATAGAACAATCCAATAAGTCCTAGCAGCAAAGGCAACATATAATATACGTTGTGTCCTTTATTTTTAGCAATATCGTCAGGCATATCATCTTGTGGGCCTACGAGTGCTTCATCAATAAACTTAATACCGGTTATCCAGTTTCCGTACAGAATCTCACCATTTCCTTGTATATCATTCTGGCGTCCGGAGAAGTTCCACATAAAGTAGCGCCAGTACATAAAGTTCAACTGGTAGGAAAAGAAAAAGCGGATATTCTCGGCGAAAGTAGGCTTCATAACCGTTATATTCTCGCCAAAACGATTGAATTTCACAGGTGTTCCCCTTACCTGCCCCCACTCTTTATAGGCTTCTATGTGCGTAGGTTGCTCGCTATGCATACGCGGGAAAAGCATATTCAGCTCATCCACATATTGATATTCCTTGTTTTCTCTTGAAACATAGTATCTGTCTTTCTCGTCCGCACTTTTCTTAATAATACGGCTCCAAGTAGGAGGCGCTTCTTTTTCGGCAACGGCATAGGAATTTCCCTGACGTTCATATTTTACTTCAGATACATACGTACGTCCATAGAATAAAGGAGTTTGTCCGTATTGTTCACGTGCCAGATAAGTACGTAAGGTGAAAATATCTTCCGGAGCATTCTGGTCCATCGGAGTTCCTGCCGTAGAACGGATCATAATCAGCGCATATGAAGAATAGCCGACAACGATCACCATCAGCGAAACCAATATTGTATTCATCAGTTTGATATTCAGCTTTTTTACCCAGAACAAAAAAGCAGTCAGAGCAGCAATCAGGACAATACCCAGTATATATCCGCTACCTATAAATGGAATACCTAATAATATAATGGAAAGGATAAAGGAAATCTTCATGCGTATGTCGTTCGGCTTTTCCCGCATTGTTTCGTAAGTAGCCCAGAACAGAACAGCTACCAACACGATTATATAGGCAAATACACCCGAATTATACGGCATACCCAGTCTGTTTACAAACAAAAGTTCAAACCATCCGCATACTTCAACCAAGCCTTGTACTACTCCGTACATCATCAAACCTACAATAGCAAAGGAAACTAATAACGCTACAAGCGTACCCTTCATTGTTGGGTTCGGGAATTTCTTATAATAATATACCAACACGATAGCAGGAATACAAAGTAAGTTCAGCAAGTGGACTCCGATACTTAGACCCATCAGGTAAGCGATCAGAACGATCCAGCGGTCGGCATGCGGCCGGTCGGCAGCACTTTCCCATTTCAGGATCAGCCAGAACACAACAGCTGTAAACAAAGATGAGTAAGCATATACCTCACCCTCTACGGCACTAAACCAAAACGTATCACTAAACGTATACGCCAATGCTCCTACCAAACCACTAGCTAAAATGGTAATCATCTGAGCAGTTGTCATTTCTTTGCCTTCCGTTACAATGATCTTCCGTGCCAGATGCGTCACACTCCAGAACAGGAACAGAATCGTCAATCCGCTGAAAAGAGCGGACATCGCATTCACCATCATGGCTACCTTGTCGGGGCTGGATGCAAACTGGGTAAATAAATTGGCTGTCAGCATGAAAAAAGGAGCTCCGGGCGGATGTCCTACTTCCAGTTTATAAGCCGAAGAAATGAACTCCCCGCAGTCCCAAAAACTGGCGGTAGGTTCCATTGTCATTAAATATACGGTAGAGGCGATCAAAAAGACGATCCACCCTAATGCGTTGTTGATAAGTTTATACTTTCCCATGTGTTTGTATATATTTGGCTGCAAAGGTACATATTTACCTTTTAATACCAACGGATTAAGGTTTCATAAATTGTATAAGGCAGATTAGAATGGCATTAAAAAAGGGGGTTCACACCGGTGTAACCCCTTTTTCTGCCAATAATTCGAGACTAAGCTCACGTAGCTTAAACTTCTGTATTTTTCCACTTCCTGTCAACGGAAAATCTTTAATAAAGAATATATATTTCGGTATTTTGTGACGGGCGATCTGTCCCCGGCAGTAGTCTTTTACATCCTCTTCCGTCATCGAAATTCCGTCGTGCAAAATAATAAATGCACCTACCTCCTCACCATACTTTTCAGAGGCAACTCCTACTACCTGTATGTCTTTTATCCCTTCCATTTTGTAAAGGAAGTCTTCTATTTCCCTCGGATAGATATTTTCTCCTCCACGGATAATCATGTCTTTAATACGTCCGGTGATCCGGTAATTGCCGCTTTCATCTTTTACGCCCAGGTCGCCACTATGCAGCCAGCCATCCTTGTCAATGGCTTCGGCTGTAGCTTCCGGCTTTTTATAGTATCCTTTCATCAACAGATAACCACGACAGCATACCTCGCCCGGTTCGTTGATTCCGCACTCTTCGCCTGTTTCAGGATTCAGTATCCGTACTTCTGTAAACGGATATTCATAGCCTACAGTATAGCAACGTTCTTCAAAGCTTTGATCCGTGCGACTTTGTGTCATTCCCGGAGAACTTTCCGTCAGCCCGTACACACTGGTTATATAGGTAAGATGCATCTTCTCAATAACGGCCCTCATCACCTCAGGGGGGCATAATGAACCGGCCATGATCCCCGTCCGAAGCGAAGTCAGGTCAAACATATTGAACATCGGATGGTTCAGTTCGGCAATAAACATAGTAGGTACTCCATACAAAGCCGTGCAGCGTTCTTTATGGACAGAAGCCAGCACCACCAGCGGGTCAAAGCGCTCTACCATCACCTGCGTACAACCATGCGTCAATACATTCATGGAAGCAAGTGTAATGCCAAAACAATGGAAAAGAGGCACACAGCAGCACAACTTGTCATCGGCTGTAAATTGCATGTTCTCACCTGTAAAATAGCCGTTGTTGGCTATATTATAGTGCGTGAGCATCACTCCTTTAGGGAAACCTGTCGTTCCGGATGTATATTGCATATTCACTACATCGTGGCAATTCACTATTGCTTTAGCCTCTACCAATGTAGTATCTTCTATATTCTCACCTAAAAGCAACAATTCCGGGGTATTATACATCCCTCTGAACTTCTCCTGCCCAATATACACCACGTTTTTCATCTTCGGAAAACGTTCGCTTTTCAGGTATCCGCGTTGCGTTTCTTTCAGTTCGGGGAGCATTGTATACACCATATCGATGTAGCTTCCATCAAATACCCCTTCTGTAATGCAAAGCGTATGTAAATCGGAGTCTTCTACCAGATATTCCAACTCGCTCTGCTTGTAATTGGTATTTACGGTAACCAGTACAGCGCCTATCTTGGCTCCGGCAAACAGGAAGGTAAGCCAGTCCGGTACATTAGTTGCCCATATACCCACATGGGTTCCTTTTTTTACACCAATAGCCAACATTCCTTTCGCCATCCGGTCTACACGATCATTAAAGTCCTTCCATGTAAAGCGAAGGTCACGATCCGAATAAACAATATATTCTTTATCAGGCGTAACGGCTGCCCAATGCTCCAACCATTGCCCAAGGGTCTTTTCCTGTAATTCCATATGCAGTCCGGAGATTAATAAGGAGTATAAACAACTCCCAGTATTTTTGCAGGGCTTCCGTTGCCGGCATGTACATGATGGGCAACAATCGAGTCGTAATAAATACTATCCCCCTCTTCCAATATATATATGTTCTTCCCGTAATTGATCTCTACAACACCTTCCAATACATAGATAAACTCTTCTCCTTCATGGGTAGAAAGAATAAAATTCACATTCTGAGACGGTGCAATATCAATCAGAAACGGCTCCATGTGTCGTCCGGATTTATCTCTCGAAAGTGAGTGATATTCCATGTGCTTGTGCGAAACGGTAGCATTATTGGAAAAACTGATACTGTTTTCTTCCTGGCTGTCTCTCTTCCTGCAGATAACAGGACCCAGTTCCGACTGGTCGTCGAGGAATGTACCCAGGCGTACGCCTAACACGCGCGCTATTTTAATGAGCGGAGCCAAGGAAGGAAAGTCTATATTATTCTCGATACGCTCGATCTGCTCAATGCTCAAACCCGAACGAACGGCCACATTTTCCAACGTAAGTTGCTTAGATTCGCGAATACTTTTGATCTTCGCTCCGATTACTTTGTTACTACCCATAAGTATTATTTGTTTACAATAAATCCGAATTTGTTTACAATCTGAAATAAAACAGTGCAAATTTACATTAATATTCCATCTCTCCAAAGAAAGATGGAATATTGACAGGGTAAACGTATTTTATGTAAACAGAAAGCTGAGGTTAATTCTCAACAGCCAACAGTTTGCCTATTCTATGGATTTCTTTGTAAAGTTCTTCTATTACTTTATCATAGGTAGCATATTCGATCAACATATCATTTACACGTACGATAGGAGCATGATCGCAACGTTCGAAACAGAAGGTAGCTTTCAGGTCTACCATTTCTTCCTGTCCTTCAAAGCCTACTATGTCTTCCAGCTTATTTTCCACTACGTGAGCCAGCAACTTCTTCAATAGTTCCTGAGAGCCTTTCATAAAGCAGTTGGTGCCCGTACATACGGCAACTACAATTTTAGGATGCTCTGTATTCCGGATATTGATTTGCTCTTTCTCTATCCGCTTTCGTCCATGATAGTGTGTATGCAACAACTCATGGGCTTTACGACTTCCTATCTCGCCTAATACGTTAGCATATAATTCTTTGACATAGGGATTGTCTTGCGATTTATGTAATTGTAACGCTTTATCTTCATTGTAAAGCAACTGGGCGCGCTTTTCACGGAATTCAGGATCGAAGCTAACCGGCTGTCCACCACCTGCAATACATCCGCCCGGACACGACATCACTTCTATCAGGTCGTAATCAGAGATGCCAGCTTTCACTTCTTCACACAGCTTACGTGCATTTGCCAATCCATGTGTTACACCGAGCTTGAGGTGAATACCTCCCAATGTGAGTTCTACTGTACGTATGCCGTCCATCCCACGCACCTCTTTGAAGTCGTAGTTGGTCAGGCGTTCACCGGTTAGTTTCTCGTAGGCATAACGCAGTACGGCTTCACTCACACCCCCGGTATTTCCAAAGATTACACCGGCTCCTGTTTTAAAACCGAGAGGCATATCGAACGATTCGGGCTGTAACTTCTTTATCCGGATACCTGTTTCATGAATCATTCTTCCCAGCCCTTCCGTACTTAATACATGATCTACTTCCGGTATCCCCTCATGGGTAAACTCGCTGCGTTTGGCCTCGAATTTCTTTGCCGTACAGGGCATAACGGAAACAATAACCAACTGTTCGGGTTTGATATTCAGTAATTCGGGCAATATCTCACGCGCAATACTTCCGAACATTTGTTGGGGGGATTTGCAGGAAGACAGGTTAGACAGTAATTCGGGATAATATTGCTCCGTAAACTTAACCCAGCTGGGACAACAAGAGGTGAATAACGGGAGTTTTTCTCCTTTTGTTTTTCTTGCGATAAATTCCGTAGCTTCTTCCAGAACGGTCAGGTCGGCAGTGAAAGAGGTGTCATATACCTGATCAAAACCCAATCGTTTTAATGCCGCCACAATCTGTCCGGTACTAACTACTCCTATTTCCGTACCGAATGCTTCGCTTTCTCCTAAAGCTACCCGTATAGCCGGAGCTAATTGAGCAATTACATATTTGTTCGGGTCGTGGATCGCTTCCCATACTTCCTCCGTTTCTTGCCTGGGTATCAAGGCTCCTACCGGACAAACGGATACGCATTGCCCGCAATAGACACACTCTACATCAGCCAGACTTTTCAGGTAAGCAGGTGCAACACGTGTCTTTGAACCTCTGTTTACAAAGTCAATAGCACCTACCGACTGTATTTCCTTACAGGCTCTTACGCAGTCGCCACACAGGATACATTTATTCGGATCGTGAATAATACTTCTTGATTTATTATCTATCGGTTCGAGCTTATTTGTCTTTTTAAACCTCACCTTGTCTACTCCCAGGCGGCGGGTGAGGTATTGTAGTTTACAATTATTGGAACGGGCACAACTCGGACAGCTAATGTCATGATTCGCTAACAATAGTTCCAGGTTTATTTTCCTTATCTTGCGTACCTCTTCCGTATTGGTATGAACGACCATTCCATCTTTCGGAGCAATCGTACAAGTGGCTTGTATTCCCATCCCCTCAATGTCGCACACACACAAGCGGCAGGCTCCATAGGTACTTAAGTGGGAATGATAACAGAAAGTGGGTAACTCTATGTCTATTTTCCGGATTATTTCCAGAATATTCTTTTCGTTGGCTATCGGAACATCTATTCCGTCTATCTTGATAAATCCTTTATTTTCCATGATTTGGTTTCTCTTTTGTTTAGAATAGTACGCGTTAGAATCCTACAACAGCTTCAAACTTACAGGTGCTGGCGCAAACTCCACACCTGGTACATAATGATGCATCTATAACATGCACCTGCTTTTTCTCTCCACTGATAGCTCCTGCCGGGCACTTACGGGCACAAGACGTACATCCGGTACATTTCCCGGCATCAATGGTAATATCAGCCAATGCTTTGCAGTTGTTTGTTTTGCAGCGTTTCTTTACAATGTGCTCCAGGTATTCTTCGCGAAAACGATTGATGGTAGAAATAACCGGGCTTGGAGCTGTTTTCCCCAATCCGCAGAGTGAAGCCTTTTTCACCACATGAGCTACTTCCTGCAATAACTCAAAACTCTCTTCTGTAGCTGTTCCATCAATGATTTCATCCAGTAAGGCCAGCATTTGCTTGGTACCTTCGCGACAGGGAACACATTTCCCGCAACTTTCGTTCTGGGTGAAGTTCATAAAGAAACGGGCAATCTGCACCATGCATGACTGTTTGTTCATCACGACCATACCTCCGGAGCCTACCATAGCTCCGTTCCGGATCAGGTTGTCATAATCTATCTCAATATCCAGGTGATCCTCCGTCAGGCATCCTCCCGACGGGCCGCCGATTTGTATGGCTTTGAATCCCTCATGGGTTACAGAGCCGTCATCATTTGTTACCCCTCCGCCTATATTGTATACGATCTCTCGCAGGGTGGTACCAAAGGGTACTTCAATAAGGCCGGTATTGGCTACATGCCCGGTTAGCGCGAATGTTTTGGTTCCTTTGGATTTCTCTGTTCCATAGGCATTAAACCACGAAGCCCCGTTGCGGATAATCAGCGGAACAGCCGCTAGTGTCTCTACATTGTTAATAACTGTAGGCTTGCCGAACAATCCTTTCTGGGCAGGGAATGGCGGTTTGGGGTTAGGCATGCCTCGTTTCCCTTCGATAGAAGCAATCAATGCTGTTTCTTCGCCGCAAACAAAGGCTCCTGCCCCTTCCATAATATGAATATGCATGTTGTGTCCGCTTCCGAAGATATCCTCTCCCAGAATACCAATCTCCACAGCATCGCTGATGGCTTTAGACATGCGCTGAATAGCCAGGGGATATTCCAGGCGGACGTATACGTGAGCCTCATCGGCACCAATTCCGCGAGCGGCAATCATCATCCCTTCCAGTACGCGGTGGGGATTTCCTTCCATCAGGCTTCTATCCATAAATGCACCGGGATCGCCTTCGTCGCCATTGCATATCACATACTTCTTGGAGCTTTCTTCCTGTAGTGTAAACAGCCATTTACGACCGGTAGGGAAGCCGCCGCCCCCTCGTCCGCGCAAGCCGGAATCCAGTATTGTGTTACAAACCTCTTCGGGAGTCATTTCCTTAAAGGCCTTCTCTGCTGCAAAGTAGCCACCATGTGCAATATATTCGCGTATATTTCCCGGATCGAGGTGAGAGCATTCTCCCAATACCAAACGTGTCTGGCGTTTATAGAAGGGTATTTCTGTCTGTCCACGACTTTTCTTTCCGTCGGCTGGGTTTGTATACAGGAGTTCTTCTATCATTCTGTCGTTTAAAACAGTCTCTTCCAGTATCTGCTGAACGTTTTCTTCCTTTACTTTGGTATACATTATTTCATCCGGTAAGATATTTACCAAAGGCCCCTGCCCGCAAAAACCCTGGCAGCCACTACCGGTTAGCTGATACGTGTCATTGTCATCGTGGCGATTAAGTTCCAGGTCTACGAATACATGCAAACCCTTATCTTTTATAGCCTGTTCAAAAGCCTTATATACCTTTAGTGATCCGTTGGCTATGCAACCGGTTCCTGCACATATGATGATCCGTTTCTTTACATGAGCTGCCGCATCATTATAGTTAGCCTGTATCTGTTGTAAGTTAATAGTTCCCATAGCCGTTTAGTTATTTTCTTTTTGTAAGATATCATTGATGATCTCTTCGCATTTCTGTGAAGTTACCTGCCCATACACCTGATCATTTATTACCATAACCGGAGCCAGTCCACAGGCACCGAGGCAGCTTACTGCTTCCAGTGTGAAAAGCATATCGTCTGTCGTATGTTTTTCCCGGGATAGCTTCAGTTTATTGCAAACGGTGTCGATAAGCCGGGAAGAGCCTTTTACGTGGCAAGCCGTTCCGTCGCAGACTTTAATTACGTATTTCCCTTTGGCTTCCAATGAGAAGTGAGCATAAAATGTAGCCACGCCAAATACTTCGGCAACCGGCATATCCAGTGCAGTTGCGATATAGGTAAGCACCTGTTGCGGCAAATACCGATATTCTTCCTGCACTTCCTGCAAGATGGTGATGAGGCGCTTCTTATCATGATTGTATTTCTCAATGATTTCAAGCACACGTGTAAACTGCCGGGCTGTCTTATTGGCCACAGCAGAGGAATCTGTTGTTTTTGCGTTCATTTTGTTATCAAAAGCATTTAAGTTGTAAGAGGTTAACTATATAATCGCTGATTTTACCTCGAAGATAGTCAAAAAAATGGAATTATCATACATTTATTGGTTCTTTATCGCCAATCAGAAAAAGTTTCATCTGGATAAGAATCTTTTCTCATGCTGGTGAGAATTTTTTCTCATCCAGATGAAACTTTTTTCTCACCGGCATGAGAAAAAAAAAATTTCAAGCATTAAAACAGGGTGAAATTTGCACAAAAAAAGGGCAACCTCCGAGGAGATTGCCCTTTCTATGAGAATTATGTATTTTTTATTTTCTGATTCCCAGCTCTTTGATAATCGCACGATAGCGTGTGATATCTGTTTTGATCAGATAGTCGAGCAAACGACGACGTTTACCTACCAACATCTTAAGCGCTCTTTCCGAGCCGTGATCTTTGTGATTCTTCTTTAGATGCTCTGTCAAATGAGAGATACGATACGAAAATAATGCAATCTGACTTTCCGGTGAGCCCGTATCAGTAGCAGACTTTGCATGTCCATGTGTGCTAAAAAGCTCTTTTTTCTTTTCTGAATCTAAATACATGTTTTTTTACTTTAATAAATTAATACCATTTTATCTAAGCGGTTGCAAAGATAGGGATTCCTTTTTGATACACAATATTTTCGGTATTAATTTTTCAGCAAACCAGTAGTTTGTAGCCTCTTCCGTGTATGTTTACAATGGAAATGGCATTGTCTCCTTCCAGCAGTTTGCGTAATTTGGTGATGTAAACATCCATGCTGCGGGCATTATGGAACGAGTCGCACCTCCATACGTTTTTCAATACCGCTTCCCTTTCTACTACTTCATTAACATGCTCACACAGGTACTTCAACAGGTCGCATTCCTTGGTGGTTACTTTTGTGTGTTTATCACCTATCAATAAATCGCGCGTATGCGTGTCGAGCACGTATTGACCAATGCGGTATACCTGATCGTGCCTTCCTTTGAAGCCATGAGTACGTCTGAGAATAGCTACGATTCTCAGGTATAATTCTTCCAATACGAAAGGCTTCCTTATCAGGTCGTACGCTCCTGTTTCATAGGCCTGTGTAACTACGTCGAGTGTAGGGTGTAAGCTGGTAAAGATCAGAATTGTTTCTTTATTCATTTCTCTGATTTTCCGGGCAAGCTCAAACTCTTTTTCGGGAGACTTCTCCAACGCAATCAAGCAGATAGGATACTGCTTTTCGCAAAAAACATCATAAGCCGTTTCATGCTGGGTGAATACATCTGAGTGGATATTTTCCATCAGCATAAATTCCTGCAACATAAGTCCTAAGACCTCGTCCTTTTCAAAAAGAAACATACGGAAATCATCTTTCATGGGTCTTTAGTTTATAAGTGTAATAATATGTGATTCTTTATACTTATCATACTTCAATTTTACGGCCAGCAGCAGATCGTCGAACGAGCAGTTCAATGCCCGGTTGGAAAAACAGATCGGGGAGCCGTAATATTGCAGTTTCAGTTCAAGGGATCGCCGCTTAACAGGGCTGGGTTCACGCATGATATATTCATTGGGGTTTGACACTTTTAACACAATATACTTTCTCTCTTTAGAGCCACTACCCAGTTCTTTCATTACTTTACAGCTCTCCACATCTTTCCATAAAACGGTACCGATACGGTTTCCTGTGGAAATATCATTGATTCCTTCGTCGGATATATACATAGCCGTGAAGCGTTCTTTCCGCAAGTGGAAATAGGCGAAAAAGGTAAAAAAGGCAAGCAGCAGACCCACAACACCAAGGATGAGTAACAGGAAACGCCCTCCGCCAAACCTCAGCAATGAACAGAGGTAAAGAGCCGCGCAACCAATCAGGGAAGAGAGGATTGCCAGTGTCAGCAATCCCCAGATTTTCCTCCGTATTAATGTAAATCTTATCAATGTAGGAACCATATACTTTATATTGTTTGTTCTACATTCCAGACAAATGCCCGTAGACCCTGAGCCTCGGTCTGCCTATCCAGTTTATGCAACAAATCGAGCAAGTTAGCTACTTGGCTATCGTCTACAATAGCCAGCATGGCACTATTCAGCGTGGGCCAGGCATGGCTTCCAAAATGCGGTTCGCCTTTATTGCTCCCTCTGCCCTGTACAA
Organism: Parabacteroides sp. PH5-46; assembly: GCF_029892785.1. Lineage (GTDB taxonomy): Bacteria > Bacteroidota > Bacteroidia > Bacteroidales > Tannerellaceae > DFXE01. The sequence continues at coordinate 64,901 of NZ_JARXXA010000006.1, read as the reverse complement.
CATCCCAATAGGTAAATCCCCGGATATTGTTACGATCCATAATAGCAAGAATGGTCTCGTAATAAGCCTGATTGAATGATATAAATATTGCTTTCATCTTTTTAATAATTAAATGTTATTTAAAGCGCCTCAAGGTGTTCTATTTTAGCTAATTGGCGACGTTTGCGTTTAATACCGTTGCCTGCGAATATGCTGTAGATGGTAGGTATAAGAACAAGGGTAATCAAGGTAGAGACAGAAAGTCCCCAAGCTACCGTCATCCCCATAGAACGCCACATTTCAGCTCCTTCTCCGGTACCTACCGCCATAGGTATCATACCCAGAACAGTAGTAAGAGTAGTCATCAACACCGGACGCAGACGGGATTTACCGGCTGCTACTACGGCTGTAAGAACACTCATGCCCCGTTCACGACACAAGATCGTATAGTCTACCAGCACAATACCATTCTTCACTACAATACCCATCAGCATGATTAAACCGATCAATGCCATAACACCCAAGGGAGTTTGTGTGATAGACAACCCCAACACAACACCTGTTAAGGCGAATGGTATGGAGAACATAATCACAAAGGGATCTACAAGCGATTCAAACTGAGCAGCCATCACAATATAAACCAAGATTACAATCAATACTAATAAGACATACAGCTCATTGAATACATCTTGCTGGTCTTCGTATGATCCGGCCAACTGCCAAGTGATATCGGAAGGCAAGTCCATGCTGTTTAACTCTTCGGTGGCTACATCCACCAGGTCGCTTAAAGCGGCTCCCTTAGCGGCTACTGCCGTTATGGTAATCACACGTTCGCGGTTCTTGCGCTCGATAGTAGGAGGCGTCATACGCTCTGTTACTTGTCCCAGATCACGGATACGTACTCCCTCTCCGTCGTTGTTGTAAATGACGATATTTTCAATATCTTCCAGCGACTGACGGTATTCGGGAGCATACCACACGCGGATATCATATTCGTCTCCGTCTTCGCGATATTGCGAAGCGATCGATCCGTTGATACGGTTTCGCAGATACATGGAAGCAGTCGTTACATTCAATCCGTTGAGAGCCAATTTTTCCCTGTCGAAGTCGATCTGGTACTCGGGGATATAATCGCCACGGCTGATACTGGTTTGCGAACAACCTGCCGAATGAAGCATTCGCTGGGAAACTTCGTTGGCTATCCGGTCTGTTTCCTCAAAGTCGAATCCGTATATTTCTATATCTATAGAGCTTTCACCTCCCATAGATATCTTACTGCCACCGGCTAATACTTCATACGTTTTGATTTCCGGATACATAGCCAGGTCTTGACGCATCAGATCACATATCTCTGACATACTTCTTTCGGAACCGGATTTCTCCAAACGCTCACTAATACTATACAAAGCAATATTAAAGGATATGATGTGTGAGCCGTTATCACTTAGCTGTGCAAACGTGTTATCCGTACTAGCCTGCCCTTCCGAGAAGTTCGTTATTCTGATTTCAGGGTATTTCTGACGGAAACTTTCGTCGATACGCAAAGCCAGGTCACGGGTGATCTCCTGCCGGGTACCAATGGGCAATTCCACTGTTACGCCGATACGCGCATTATCCATAGTAGGGAAAAATTCCGTTTTCAAAGTAGGCACTAATAGCATACTGCTGCCGAAGATGGCAATAGCTACAACCACCACAACTGCCCGATGGTGTACAGCCCAGTAAAGTAATTTGCCATATCCTCTATCCAAAGCTCCTAAAGCTCTCTCTATAGGAGTAAAGAACAAGGTGTACAACTTGCCTTTCTTAGGATCCAGCTTCAATAGCTGAGAGCAAAGCATAGGTGTCAAGGTTAAAGCCGCAGCTGTAGAGATAATCATAATGATACTGACGATCCAGCCTAATTGCTTGAATAATACACCTGCCATACCCGACACCATGGTAAGCGGAAGGAATACAGCCAACATGGTAAGGGTAGAAGCAATAACGGAGATTGCTACTTCGTTGGTGGCATACACAGCTGCCTGCTTGGGTTTGCTACCGTTTTCTATATGCTTGGTGACATTCTCCAACACCACAATCGCATCATCCACCACCATACCAATAGCGATAGACAATGAGCTAAGAGAGATAATATTCAATGTATTACCCGACATCAGCAAATAAATGAAAGCGCCGATCAGTGAGATTGGAATTGTCAGAACAATGATAAAGGTAGCCCTCCAGCGCCCAAGGAATATAAATACAACCAACATAACGATAACAAACGTAATCATGATTGTTTCTACCAAACTGTCGATTGTATTCAGGATGTTGTCGGACGTATCAATAATGACCCCCAGTTCCACGTCAGAAGGCAATTCTTTCTGCAGTTCGGGCAAACGTTCTTTTATCTTTTTGGAAATGTCTACTGAATTAGCTCCGGATTGTTTCTGAATGATAATCATACCGCCTTTTGCCCCGTTATTGAATGCTTCCTGGGCACGTTCTTCTATGCTGTCTTCCACCCGGGCTACATCACGCAGATAGACCGGCTTGCCATCCTTGCTGCCTATCACCAGATTCAACATTTGCCGGGAATCTGTAAATTCTCCCTGTACACGAAGCGAATAGGTGTTTGAGCCAATATCTACTGTTCCACCCGGTGTGTTCCGGTTTTCCATGGCAATGATGTTTGCCACGTTTTCGATACTCTGGTCGTATGCTTCCAGCTTGTACGGATCGCAATATACTTGTACTTCCCGCACGGCCGTTCCGGAGATAGACACAGCACCTACACCACTGATACGCGCCAAGGGGTTGGATACCTTATCGTCCAGTATCTTATACAGTGCATTGGTACTTTCATCTGCCGTAACCGACAGAATCATAACCGGCAAGTCGTCTGTTCCAAACTTGAAAATAATAGGGTTTTCCACATCATCGGGTAACGATGACTCCACCATATCGAGCTTATCCCTCACGTCATTGGTGGCGACATCTATATCGGTACCATATTCAAATTCAAGCACCACAATAGACATATTCTCCTTCGACTGGGAGGTGAGGTTCTTCAGGTTGCTCACACTATTCATCACGTTTTCCATGGGCTTGGAAACGTTCATCTCTATATCTGAAGCACTGGCTCCCGGATAAGCTGTCATTACCAGAATGGTGTTTGTTTCTATTTCCGGAAGCAAGTCTATAGGGAGTCTGCTCAGCGAAAAAAGCCCCAGGATTACGATTGTAACAAAGACAAGAGCTGTTGTAATCGGCTTCTTGACAGCCGATGCATATATACTCATATTCTTAATATTTAACGATTAGTGATTAATTCACAATTTCAACTTCCATTCCGTTCATCAGACGATTTATACCGGCTATTACCACCTGGTCGCCATCTTCTACACCGGAAATTACTTCGTAGCGGTTGCCCATCCGGCGCCCCAGCTCTACTTTATTATAAGAAACCCTTCCGTTCTTGCATACATATATATAGCGGTCGCCGGAGCCTGCCTGCTTCACAATTGCCTGATCAGGAGCCACTACATGAGGTTTTGTCCCAAAGTTCATCGTTACACGGGCAAACATACCCGGGCGTACCCGCTCATCATTGTTATCTATACGTATTTCAACCGGAAAAGTGCGGGTGGCCGGGTCGATGGTGGGATAGAGCAAACTTACTTTTCCTTCAAACACTTCATCTCCATAAACATCCAGTTTTACACTGACAGGCATCCCCTTCTTTACCTGAGTAAAGAAACTTTCAGACACATTGACGATCAGCTTAACCGGGCGAATCTGCTCTATTACATAGACTTCCGTTCCTCCGTACATATCGCCGTTATCATAATTACGAGCGGTAACGACCCCAGATACAGGACTTAGCAGTTTATTGTTTTCCTCTAAGTTACGATACGCTTCCCGGCTTACGTCCAAAGCTGTTTTCTGAGCATCCCAAGCCGATTTGGAAGCTCCTCCTACCCGGTATAATTCATCAATCCGCTTGAACTCAACTTCCTGATTATCCATTTGTATTTTCGTTTGTTTCAGATTGGTAGCATCCATGGTAGCAAGTAGTTGACCGGCTCTTATATGATCGCCTACTTCTACATGCAGTTTTTCTATGCGCACAGGCGATTGTGGGGCAATCTTATTGGTTATATTGGCCTGAACCGTAGCTGTAAATTCGTTCGTCTGTTCTACATCCTGCACGTGTACCGTTTCTACTTTCACCATCACTTTCTCATCCTGCTTTTCAGTTGTTCCTTTATCTTTAGAGCAGGCTGTCAGCAAAACCAATACTGCCAGTGGTAATACATTCCTTGTTTTCATCTTATTATCTTGTTTTATTGTATGCTAATTAGTTGTTATATTTTCCTGTTATCTTTTCAAGATCCGACTTAGCTACCATATAGCTATAGATAGACTGGTTCAGGTTTAGCCGGGCTTGCGTAAGCCCCAGTTCGGAATCATTCATCTCAAGCTGGGTACCGGCTCCGGTGTCATAGCGTTTCCGGGATATTTCATATCCTCGTTCAGCCTGCTCCACCCCTTTCTGAGCTGCATTAAACTGTTTCATACAGGTATTCATATTGTCTAATTGTTGCTTTACCGCCAGTTGCAGATTACGTTCCGTATCATCCCGCTGCAACTGCAACTGATGGATAGAAACCTGCGTTTGCTTCACTTTATGATACCTGCTTCCTCCTGAGAAGATAGGGATAGTAAGTGATACGCCTACCGTAGAATAGGGATTCCATTTGTAATCGCCGAACTTGAAATTATTATTCATTGCCATCCAGTTGTAATTGGCCGCTAATGACAAAGTAGGCAGATAATCAAACTTCTGCATCGTTAGTGTCTTCTTTAGTTGTTGGTTTTGAATGTCTATTTGTTTTAGCGTTGTATTGTCGTTAAGGGAGGTATCCAAAGATAAATAGTCGCTATACAACAGAGGTTCGAAATCACTTAACTGTCCCATACATTCAATTTCAATATCCAGGTCCATCCCAAGTAAGGCCTTCAACTGCCATTTTGCCAACGTAAGCGAGTTTTCCGCCTGAAGCAAGTTGGGCTCTGTATTGCGTACCGTTACTTCAGCCCGGATCAAATCATACTCTGGGACTGTTCCGTGTTCGTACTTTTGTTTTATATCGACATAGTTTTCCATTGCATTATCATAGCTATTCTTAAAAACACGATAGGAGTCATTCGCCAATAAAACGGCATAGTAACTGTTTTTCACCTGATTCACCATATCTATCCTGGAAGAGCGGGCTTGTTCAACAGCCATTTCTACATCTTTTCCGGAAATAGACAGGCTTTTCCATAGCGAAGCATTCACCAAGGGCATGGATGCGTTGAAACCCAGTGTCCAGTTATTCTTCCGGCCTACTGCTATTCCGTCGCTCATGTCCATGCCTGGTATTTCTATGCCACCCAGGTCTACATCCATGTCCATATACATTACCTGCTTTTTCAGCGTTCGTAAGTAATCCCCATTAAAGTTTATCTGAGGAAACAAGGAGGCATAAGAACCTTTTTCCGCATACTTCCTCTTTTCAATTTCCTGGTCGGCGACCTTCACGGTGGGATTCTCGCTCAGAGCAATCTCCAATGCCTGATCCAGATTAAGTTCCAACTTTTGTTGCGCCATGAGAGGAGAAAATCCCCAAAGGGGCAATACAACCCACAGCAACAACAACACCTTCTTTCTCACAATTTTCTTCATCTCGTTTTCATTTTAAAAGAATAACCTAAATCCATTTATTTATTAGTGAATATTATATAATTGCTTCGATACGAACCACCGATCCAATATCTTACGCCCCTCTTCTGTACAGATACCCCGTAGAAAGGCAAACAAGATGGTTTCATAAACCTCTACATTGGAAAAATCGGCAAACGACTTGGAGGGATAATACCTCTGAATTTGTTTTCGAGCCAACTTCACAACAATTCCGAAATTGACATTACTTTCAAACACACCCTCATCAACGCCACGCTTCAGAAGTTTCAAAAGATTATCTTCAAGAGCCTTAGCCTGTATTCTTCTTTTCTCGGAGACAGTTGGGAATAGTTCCAGTTCTTCATAAAATTTGCGGCTGTACCATTTGGGACGCTTCATTATTTCGCGAAAGAAAAGAAGTATTGTATCCAACACAGTATAAGGACCTTTCTCCAATTCCTTCCATAAGTTTTTCAATTGTTCATCCTGATATGCCAGTCCATCCGACAGAAGCTCTTCTTTATCTTCAAAATGCTGGTATAATGTCCGCTTTGAGATATGCAGACTACGGGCAATATCGTTCATGCTTACCTTCTTAATCCCGTATTGAGAAAAAAGGTCTAACGCTGTTGACATAATTTGATTGCGTATCATTTAAATTTGGTTTAAAATGCATATTATTCGTTTCTTTTGAGCATAATAATCCTTTTCGACCATAAATTGGTTCAAAATAAACATCACCGATAGCAGAGTCTACCGATACATTTTAGTATGAAAAAGGACTTACACTACGTATTTCAGCACACTTTTCTTTTGTTCTTCATAGAGGTGTTTGTCGCGTATGAGCTGTGCAAAGCGTGTATTGATCGTATGCCCCGGACAATTAGCTATAACAGTACCCTTGATAAATCCACCTGTCAGAGCAAGATCACCAAGTACATCCAGTAATTTATGTCGCGCAGGTTCATTTATATACTGCAAAGGCTCATTCATTATATATCCTAAGTTGTTGGCATCCTTATGTTTCAAACCTGTTAGGCCTGCCAGTTTATTGAATTCATCCTGCGACATAGGGGTATCATATATCACTATTGCATTATCCAGATCCCCTCCTTTAATGAGGTTTTTCTCTACTAATAGCCTGATTTCTTTCACAAAAACAAATGTTCTGGCCGGAGCCGTTTCGAGCGCGAAATGAGTCAGATTAGTTAACGATGCATATTGCATATCCAGGATTTCCGAGTCGAATGCTATTTTTACCTGAATACTGAATGTATCACTGGGCAAAAGCAACAATGAAGAGCCGGTTTCCTCATCTTTCACCTGTATCCTTTTGTGATTAAAGCGAATATATTCTCTTTCTGCATTCTGGAAGCGAATCCCCGCCTCCTTTATATTCGCTACATATATCTTCGCACTACCATCCAGAATAGGAAATTCCGGACCATCAATATCTATCAGGCAATTGTCTATCTCACAGCCGTACAGGGCAGCCAAGGCATGTTCTACAGTACTAACCCGCACACCCCTGTTTGACAATGTCGTGCTCCTTTGCGTATTGACTACATTCTCCGTCAATGCTTCAATCAGCGGCTTTCCCAGTATATCCGTTCGTCTGATTTTATACCCATGGTTCTCAGGTGCCGGATGAAAGGTGATCTTCGTATATACACCTGTGTGTAAACCTTTACCTTCCAGAGAGAAACTACTCTTCAATGTTCGTTGCTTTTCCATGACTGATCTCTTTTTACGTTATTATTGTTTTCGTATTATGGTCATTTTTGAAACAAATATCATGGTAATGGGGGAAACCAATTTTGTTTAACTATGGAATCGTTTGGTTTAAAACATGAATATTGCACTTCGCCCCCTCAAAGAGCATTCCGTAATTAACATTTACTGGTTCAAATTAAATATCTATTTCGAACAAAAAGATGAAAGATAAACATCGCAAATAAGATAGATATCCGATATTTTATTATTTTTGCTTCGTCATGTATTATGTAATATAACCCTCACTTAATTCTTCCCATAATGAAAACTATATATACCGTAGGCGTTAATGAGTTTAAGAAGTTATTTACATTGTATGATAATTTTGAAGATAAGGTAATACTTATCGATTTAAGCAAATACGAAACAAATGATTATTTATTAGAAGCCCGGCTGACAACTATCCGGCTGACAACCTTAACCTGTATCCTGGTTCTGAAAGGAACCATGAAGATATACGTGGATTACCGCCCGTATGACCTTTCTTCCAACTGTTTCCTGATATTGATGCCGAGTCACACCTTGCAGATCGAAGAAGCATCATCCGACTTTCAGGCAAAAATGCTCTTACTAGATTTAGACTTTATACAGGAAAACAGGCCGGAACATATACACCCCTCTATTGCTAACCTTATGGAAATACGCAATAATCCGATTGTGGAACTTTTACAAGGGGAAACGAAACTTTTAATATCATGCATGGAGCTAATCAAAGAAAAAATACATCTGCGGGCGCATTTGTTGCAGAAGGAAGTAATTAAAAATGCACTCGTAGCATTCTCTCTTGAAATGGTCAATATCCTGATGGTAAAAAAAGAGCAATTCCATACACATACTATGAGTCGTCAGGATGAGATATTAAACAAGTTCTTAACATTATTGTTGGAGCACTGTAAGGAAGAACATGAAGTTTCTTTTTATGCCGAACAATTATTCATTACCCCCCAATACCTGAGTCTGGTATTGAAAAACGCTACAGGTAGTACGGCAAATAAACTCATAGACAAAGCTATTATGGCAGAGGCTAAAATACTTCTCCGCTCTAATGAATATTCTATTCAACAAATAGCCGATATCCTGCATTTTTCCGACCAATCTGCCTTCGGGAAATTTTTCAAACGCCATACTAATATGTCTCCTGCAGAGTATAAGAAAAAATAATTTTTGCATTTTATTTTCTTTTTATTGTTGATTTTGAATTTTAAAAGCATACATTTGCGCCATTATTATTATTTTTTGCATTTCATTTATTAACCTAACAACTTTAACTAAAAAGAAAATGAAAACAAGAACTATTTTTTGCTTTTCTACCTTATTGTTATTCGCTTCTTTGTTTGCATGTACAAATTCAGACGAGTTTACCTATCCTACTAAAGACACCAGTAGCATATTTCGGGTACTAGTTGGTAATGCAGATAGCGATAGTGAATTACCTCTCCCTATTACGGTGTACGCTTTCGATTCTGATAACAAGTGTGTAGAGAGTCAAAGTATTGCATCTGCAAATGAAAATCTTTCTTTACTGTTGGCGCCGGGGAATTATACGCTGTATGCTATTGCCGGAGCATCCGATGAAAAATACGTCTTACCTGATTTGGAAGAAGCTTCTCCGGATTCACCTATTATCTTGCAAACAGGAGACAATAAGCATGCAGAATTAGCTGCTGACTCAATACATATACTTGTCAAGAATACGCAAAATGCAGATATAAGCATGACCGTAAAGAGGATTGTTGCACAGATAACTTCTTCTATACAGAATGTACCTGAAAATGTAACGTCTGTGCAAATGAAACTAAAACCATTGGAAGAAAAAGTTCTCCTCAATGGTCAATATGGAGGAGATGGTAAAGCTGAAGTATCTTTTTCGCTGAAGAAAGTAGATGATGGACAGTGGGAAACAGATAATCCCATACTCATTCTACCAGGTTCCGAAAAGGTAAATGCCACTGTTATATTTACGAACACCGAAGGATCACGCGAATATTTATACCAAGCGCCTCTACCGATTGAAGCAAATTATAAAACTGAAATTGTCGCCACATACAAGCCTGGAGAATATGAACTGACCGGAAATATAAACAGCACAGACTGGGCTGGCGAACGTAATATCACCTTCGAATTCGGTGAAGGAGCAGATAATGAGAACAACAAAGAAGAGGGAAAAGAGGAGGAGGGTGAACACTACTCCAACGAAATGCTTGCACCGGGAGACATTTATAAAGACTGCTATGTATTAGATGTGTATAATGAAAGTGATACAAAGGCCACTTTATTAATTATGTCGCCGGGAGAAGGAGACCACATGACCCTAGCAAAGATGGAAGAAGCCCTTACAAAATATGTATATAAGGGTATTCCAAATTGGAAAATACCGGATGCTCCGGCAGCTCAATTAATTTATGACCTCTGTGTCAAAAGTCTGACGGATTTCAATAAAATCCTAACAGATGCTGCTATCAGACCTATCCAAATAAAGGGAGATTATCTTTATACCGACAACAATTCAATCCTTTACTTCAATATTGATGACCAATTAATGGAACAGATAACGTCAGAATCAAGCGGATTATATCTAGTACGTTATGTCAAAGAAATCGAGGTTTACTGGAAGTTATAGCCCTATCTTAAGAAAATGTAGCCTCCTTTTTCTATCTTTGCTATCATATGGATGTTTTTACCCATACACTATCGGGTGTAGCAGTAGGCGGATGTCTTTCGCTATACGCAGGAAGCTGGAAGGAGAAAGGGGCTACTCTTTGTCTCTCTGCATTGGGTAGCGCTTTACCCGATATAGATGCCATTAGTTTATGGTCCGGATTTGATGCTACCATCGGTCGTATCTTTAATCTTGCTCATCCGGGGAAAGATATTTATTCGGCTAAACTCTGGTATTCCCATCACGGATTCATGCACTCTTTGCTTGCTGCTTTGGCAATTGCTTTTATACTGGGGCTTATATTCAGAAAGAAATGGCTTTTGCCTCTCGGTTTTTTCTTTGGTTTCGTTATTCATCTGCTAGAGGATATGATTACTCCTGCAGGTTCTTGGGGAGGGGTCAGATTGTTCTTCCCATCGGAAACCTATATAGGAGGAACAGGTAATATCTGGTGGTGGAACAACTATGATATATTTTTGGTTATCAGCTTTGTTTCATTGATAATTCTTGCACTTCAACTCTTTCTTCGTTTTGATAGAAAAAACGTCCGCCGAATAGGAACTATCACTTTCTTTATAGGCTTTTTGATAGTTACTTTGCTAGTGGAAACACGTACTTATAACTTCAACGGAAAGCCCTATCAAACGTGCGAAGATAAGTCCAAAGAAATCCAACAGAAACGACTACCCAGGAGTCTATACAGAGCGATGGAATCCCTTGATAAGGCCCTACCCTTTTACTTCTGAGCCCAGCCCTACATCTTAGGAATCAACGAATGCAGACTAAGAAATTCATTAAACTTATCTTTATACGAATCTGAGATAGGAATATATTCTTTCCCAAACACGATACGGTTGCGATCTATCACCTTTATCTTTTCCGGCTGAACGATAAAGGAACGATGCACTCGGATGAAACGGCTGGACGGAAGTAATTCTTCCATAGACTTCATACTCATAAGCGAGAGGATAGGCCGGAGCTCATCTTCCGTATAGATTTTCACATAGTCTTTCAAACCCTCAATATAGAGTATTTTGCTTAATTCTACTTGCAAGAGCTTGTATTCGCTTTTAATGAATATCGTTTCCGGCTCTGTCTTTGCAGAAGATGCTGCTTCAGTAACGCCTTCTGAAGGACGGCGGAGCATTTCGTACCACTGCAAAGCCTTTTTGGCCGATTGCAAGAAATCGGGATAGCTGATTGGTTTCAGCAGATAGTCCAAGGCATTCACCTTGTAACTATCCAGCGCGTACTGCCCAAAAGCTGTCGTAAAAATGATACGCGTATCATTTTCTATGATGCGTGAAAACTCTAATCCACTCAACTCCGGCATTTGAATATCTAAAAACAGTAAGTCTACCGGCCGCTCTTCCAACTCGGCAAGTGCATTAATAGCGCTGTTATACATCCCTTCCAGCCTAAGGAAGGGAGTCTTCTTGACATAACTTTCCAGCAAACTGACTGCCAAGGGTTCATCGTCTATTATTGCACAGCTTAGTTCCATATTCAGCTTAGTTTCAATTCCAGTTTGCAAGTATAATGATCCTCCTCTTGTCCGTAGGTGAAGCTATACATGCCAGGGTATATCAGGTTCAGGCGCTTCCGGAGGTTGACGAGCCCAATGCCGGAGCCGCTTTTATCCTGTTCGTTTTTGGGGAAATAGCTGTTACGGATTGAACAAAACACCTCTTTGCTGTCGGCCGCTATCTCTATGTGGATAAAGGAGGGCTTGTTGTTGCTTACCCCATGCTTGAAGGCATTCTCTACAAGCGAGATAAACAACAAAGGAGCGATGGGCGTCTCCGGAGAGGTGGTTTGTATCTCGGTCTTTAATTCCACATGCTGCGGGAGGCGGATGCGCATCAACTCTACATAATCCCGTATAAAATCCAGGTCTTTCCCTACCGTAACGGTGGGCTGGCTACTCTCGTACAACATATAACGAAGCAGAGTACTTAGTTCATGCACAGCCTCCTGTGCCCGATCGGGGCTGAAAGCGATCAGACTGTAGATATTATTTAATGTATTGAACAGGAAATGGGGATTTAACTGACTTTTCAGGTTCTGCAATTCCGCTTCACTACGACTTTGCACCAATTCTTTCCGTTCGGCTTCCGTTTTATACCAGCTGCTCGTCATTCGTAAAGCAACACTTAAAGCTGCAATAAAGATATATTTCACATAATCAAACAAGGTAAAAACCAGATGGTGCTTCCAGGTAAATTCGTGTTGAGGTCCAGGGCCTCTTCCTTCGGAAGCCGGTATTTGTTCCGTTATCAGATGAGAAAGCACTATTAAAACTGTAAATAACAAAAAGTTGCTGACAACATACCAAGTCATCTGGCGGCTAAACAAAAAGCGTTTTACCAGGTATGAATAGTTGGCATAAAACACAATGATTATACCTGCAAACATGGTTACAAAACGAAGATAATCAAACCAACTCACATTGTCTGAATTTCTACCGGCAAAGAGGAAAGGGAAAAGTAAAAGAAGTCCCCAGGGAATAACGTGAATAAGCCATCCCAATCGCTTAGGAGGGCTTGTAACAGTTGTTGATATATTCTCTTCTCGCATCATATCACTCTCGTTCATACATACAAAGATATTATTTATTCAAAACGTATCGCTTCTATCGGGTCTAATTGTGCAGCCTTTTTAGCCGGATACCAGCCAAAGAACACTCCTGTTACCGTACAAACGGCAAAAGACAGGATCACGCTCCAGGGCTGTATGTAAATCGGGAAGTTTAATCCCAGGTTTACAAGCAAAGCCATACTTACGCCAAAGAGTACGCCTATTACACCTCCCGTTACACTGATCAGGATCGACTCGATAAGGAATTGCGCCAGGATATCCATGCCTTTGGCGCCGATACTCATGCGAAGCCCGATCTCACGTGTCCGCTCGGTTACTGACACATACATGATATTCATGATGCCAATACCTCCTACCAGTAAAGATATACCCGCCACCGACGCCAACAGGATCGTCAGTATATTCATCGTGGATGTCATCATCGAACTGAGCTCTTCCATCGAACGGATGGTAAAGTCGTCATCATCTGTCTCTTTCAACTTGTGGTTGCGACGCAATAGTTCTCCTATTTCGTCGATGGCTTGTGGGGTATATTCTTCCTTGATTGCCGAAGCATTAATCCCTTGTATATGGGTGATTGCCAATACGCGCTTCTGTATTGTGGTGTAGGGTGCCAGAATGATGTCATCCTGGTCCATACCCATGCTGTTATATCCTTTGCTGGTAAGTACCCCTATGATCTGGAAAGGGATTTTGTTGAAGCGGATGACTTTCCCTATGGGGTTTTCGCCGTTGGTGAACAATTCATCTACAACCGTTTTCCCCACAATGCAGACTTTAGCTGCCGAAGCAATCTCCTGCTCTGTAAACATATTCCCGTCGCTTACACTATAGCGGCGTATTTCCAGATAATCCTGATTTACTCCGTATACTGTACTGGGCTTGTTGTTGGCTCCGTAGATAAGCTGTCCGCTGCTGTTTACAGTAGGAGATACGGCTGACAGGTAGCGGGTTTCGTTTACTATGCTCTCGTAGTCAGTCAGCTTCAGCGTTTCCATTGCTGATGCACTTTGTCGCACACCACCACGTGTATCGCCTCCGGGCTGTATCATTATCATATTGGAGCCCATTTCGCTGATCTGAGACTGGATGCTCTTCTTGGAGCCCTGCCCGATAGCAAGCATCGTAATAACAGAGGCTACCCCAATGATGATCCCCAGCATCGTAAGAAAACCTCGCATCTTATTGTTCGACAAGGCCTTCAGGGCTATTTTTAATAAATTTGTTATATTCATAATTATGGGATTTAATCGTTTTCTACCGGTAGTGTGGCAAGAACTTCAGCTGCTGATTGTACGTTTTCGTTCATTGTGTCGGTTACTACGCGCCCGTCTTTCAACAGGATATTCCGGCTGCTATAATGGGCTATTTCCGGGTTGTGGGTAACGAAGATTATCGTACGGCCTTCGGCATGCAAGCGTTGAAACAATACCAGAATATCATAGCTTGTCCGGGTGTCGAGATTACCGGTTGCTTCATCGGCCAATATGACTGCCGGGTCGTTCACCAGGGCGCGGGCAATGGCTACGCGTTGCATCTGTCCGCCTGACATCTGGTTACTCTTGTGGTTCAAACGATCCCCCAAACCAACAGCTTTCAGAGATTCAACAGCTTTTCCCTTTCGGGCAGAAGCGCTGTATGAAGGATTATACATAAGCGGCAATTCTACATTCTCGATGGCAGTTGTCTTGGGCAAAAGGTTGTAGCTTTGGAATACAAACCCAATCTTCCGGTTCCGTAGTGTTGCCCGGGCATTCTTACCCATGGTACGAACGGATGTACCGTCCAGGTAGTATTCACCCTTTGTCGGTGTATCTAAGCAGCCCAGGGTATTGAGCAATGTACTCTTTCCGGAGCCGGATGTTCCCATGATGGTAACAAACTCACCTTCACAGATGGTGAAAGACACATCGCGCAAGGCATGTACCGTTTCGTCACCAACATGGAAGTCACGTGAGATATGCTCCAGCTTTATGATTTCTTTAGTCATAACCTTATTGTTTTTTCCTGTTATTATTCGGAGGCCCCGGCATAAACGGGCTTCTTTCCGCTGAACCATTTGTTACTGCCGGAGCAGCAGATGTTAATTCCAATACGATTTCCTCACCATCACTCAGTCCATCCGTTACTTCTATAACATTCAAGTTGGAAGTTCCAAGCGTAACAATCTTGGGTTGTAAAGCATTCCCTGCTTTCTGCCAAACGATCTTCTTACCGGCAGGTGCTTCCTGCATGGCGTTTTCAACTGTCAGATTCATCGATCCGAGCATTTCCTCATCCGGGATAAAACGAAGGGCTTTGCTTGGTATAGTCAGTACATTGTTCCGCTCCAGTGTATAGATGGTAACATTGGCCGTCAGACCCGGTTTTAGTTTCAGATCCGGATTGTAAGCACTGATCACTACTTCATACGTTACTACGTTAGAGGTAGTAGTAGCTTCCAGGCGTACTTGCGTAACCGTACCTTCAAAAACATCATTGGGATAGGCATCTACTGTGAACTTTACGTTTTGTCCTTCCTCTACCTGGCCTATATCTGCCTCGTCTACATCAGCAATTACACGCATCTGCGTCAGGTCATTGGCTATTGTAAATAAGGTTGGTGTACTGAAACCTGCGGCCACTGTCTGGCCTTCTTCTACCGCCCGGTTGATAACGACTCCGTCTATCGGGCTTGTGATAATGGCATATTCCAGGTTGCGACGTACTTT
Source organism: Parabacteroides sp. PH5-46 (assembly GCF_029892785.1). Lineage (GTDB taxonomy): Bacteria > Bacteroidota > Bacteroidia > Bacteroidales > Tannerellaceae > DFXE01. Next base: position 49,471 of record NZ_JARXXA010000006.1, on the reverse strand, counting down.
CGTCATATTAGACCGGCTTTGCTCGTAGGCACTCTTTGCCTTCTCGTATGTATAGGTAGCTGTTTCGTATTCCGAATCACTGATTAACTGCTTTTCATACAAAGCCTTGCTACGGGCATAATTCCGCTGCTGGTATTCATACTCAGTCTTGTTGCTTGCCAGGCTTGCTTCCTGTGAAGCCAGTTCGGCTTGCAGGTTTACTTTATCCATTTCGGCAATCAACTGCCCTTTGGTCACTACACTATTATAGTCCACATAGATCTTATCAATGATACCGGACACCTGTGTACCTACATCTACCTTAACAACAGGCTCTACCGTTCCGGTTGCCGTCACTGAATTGGAGATAGAACTACGGCTTGCCTTTGTCATTTCCAACCGCAAGGTTGATTTAGGAGTCTTGCTGGAAAACAGGAAGTAACAGCCCACTAGCAAAACTACAGCCGTTATACTGATTATCAATTTCTTATTCTTTTTCATATAGCGTAATTATTATTGTTGTTGATTAGTAATTTACATTGACGGGTTTCTTTTGATAGATGTTCAGCAACTGAATACTCATGATAGCCATGTATTTAGACTGCAACTCCTGTTGCCTGGCATTCAGGTAATTATTCTTTTCGGTAAGCAGTTCCAGGGTGTTTTTCATCCCCAGCAGGAACTGTTCCTGTGTCAGGTTAAAACTTTCCTCTACATACTTCACCCGCTCTACGGCAGACAGGTATTCGTTCTGAGACGAAGTGGCATCCAGATAAACGCCCTCTACCGTGCGAAGCAATGCTTTCTGGGCATTCAGCAATTCCAACTGACTGGTAGTAGCCGCCAAACGTGCTTTATTAACAGCTGTTTTATTATCACGATTGCTATAAATAGGAATACTGAGTGTCAGCCCGATACTCTCATTAAAGCGATCCCATACCTGGGTGCTGAAAGAGTAATCCGTACCGGAGGTATGCCCTGTACCGATACCGGCATTGAGCGAAAGCGTGGGATAATAGCCCGACTTCGCCTTTTTGATCTCCAAATCTGCCACATCAATGCTCAATTCACTGCTCTTTATCTCCGGCATCACAGCCAGCGAAGCCATGTAGATCACATCCTTTTCCGGCAGGGGGAGCATTACGTCTTCTTCCGTCAGTTCAGGGATTTCTATCTCTATTTCCTCTGCGATATCCAACTCCAATAGCTGTTTCAGCTGGAGTTTATAGTTGTCTAAGTTTGTACGTGCCACTACTAATTGGTACTTGTCTGTGCTGTACTGGCTTTCCAGTTGGGCCAGGTCTACACGCGAGATAGAACCTGCTTTGAACAGCTCCTCTGCCCGGTCGCGCTGAAACTGAGATACCTCAACCGTATTCTCGTTGATACGCACTGCTTCGTATGCATACAGTACTTGCATATAGGTCTGTACCAATGAAATCTGGATATCATTCTCACTTTGTTCAATGCTCAGGCTGTTGATCTCATCATACAACTTCTGCTGCTTGATGGTATTGCTACGCCTGTTGCCATCAAATAAGCGCCAGTTGGCATTTACACCATAACTGCCACTGTAAGTAGTATTTGTTGCTACATCATTGGATGGGTAGTTCACCACGTTTTGAGAGACAGAAGCCGACAAGGAGGGAAACATCTGCGCCTTTGCATTTTCCGTATCTTCCTGTCCCGAAAGCAGGCTTACTTTGCTTTTCTTTACCTGGATATTATGCTCCAGCGCATAGTCCAGACACTCCCGTAGCGTCCACCGTTTGGGTTGGCTTTCCTGAGCCCCTGCATATACCGGAAAAAGGAGCGTCAGCATCAATACTAATAAAGGAATTTGTCTCATATTGTTTTCATTAAATTATTGTCAATATTCTGAGACAAAACTATGTAAGAAGTCAACCTCGCGCCAAACAAGATCGTTATAAAGGGGTAAGTAATAGACCAAACCCGCTTTTTAATCGACGAAGTTTTTAGTTGAATAAGTAGATTTTCCGGTTTTGGGTGTCGATAAAGAAGTAATGAAAGTAATTAATAAAGCCAAAACCGATCCGGCGGATATCAGTATCCGTTTCGTTCTCATGTATTTTCAGAGAAGTAAAAACAAAGGAATCACCTACATTCACGTCCTGGTATTCATGCAAGGTTTTGGGTATTTTGTCTTGAAAAAGGCTGAAAGAAGAAGTAGCCTCGGAGCCAATATGCTTCTCAGCAGCAAGCTCGTTAATACGCACAATATCAGAAGGGTTCAGATCAAGCGTATGATAACTCCCAAAGTCAATCCGCACCTTCCTGAAAAGGATATCTTCAATCACTAAAGAAGTTTCGGGATGAACATTCGAACTTCTGTAACTCAGGCATAAAGCATCATCCGGAATAGATATCAGGTAATCCTTCGGGCACACCTCTACCCTATTCGCACGGGTGTCAAAAAACCAATTGGCTCGATTAATGATATTCATACCGATAATCCCCTTAAACTGATCCATATACGAAGGAAGCTCCGTTCGGGGCACATAGATAAACGAGCCATTCTCTACCGATACATCCCCTATCTCCAGCAATCGTATCTTATATATATCCTGTTTCTTACGGCTACGGTTTATATCATACACTGTTTCCGACGAAACAGGACTCCCTGCCAATAAAATAGAATCGTCAAAAACAGCCGAATACGTGGCTCCGGTATCAAACATAAAATCACCCACCGCCAAATGTTCTCCCACCCGTATCGGAGCATTCCCCCACGACACAACAGCCTTCTCAGCAGTACAACCCACCAAAAACACACTTAAAACGGTTAATAACCAACTGACCCCTCTTTTCATTGACTCACTATTTCACGCTAAAGTACGATTAAAAATGAAAAGATTAGTAAACAAATTACGAAATAGCATCGCAGGAAATTGCTGTCCGATAATTATCGGACAACAATTTTCTGCGATACAATGGCACGGATTCTGCTGAGAAAATGTAAAAACCTATAGCAATTAAATCCGGATTGAAGGCTTATTATTTTCGGTTAGGATTATATATTGCAACGCCTACTTTAGAGTCGGCGCAGCCATAGTAGAGGAACCATTTTTCTTTGAAGAAGACGAGTCCTTCTATGAAGACTGTGCCATCTACGTATTGTCCGCTTTTTTCAAAATCTTCCATTGGGCGAAAAAAGGGAATATCCAAGCGTGCCAGCGGTTTAAATGGGTCTTTTTTATCGGCCAGCACTTGTCCTGCGCTGTATGTGCCTTTGTTGAAACGGGCATCTGCGCGTTCATTCGTTGCATTTTTTCCGTTATAGAGTAACAAGATTCCTTTTTCTGTAAGGATAGCAGGAGGTCCGCATTCTGTCAGTTCACTGTCGAAGTATCCGTTACGAGGTTGGATAAGTGTTTTCAACTCGCCCTTTTCATCCAGTACGGGTGTCCAGTCCTTCAGGTCGTCGGAAGTCGCACCATAGACAGCATGTTCCCCCCAATACATGAAGTATTTGCCGTCAATCTTTGCGATATATTGTTTGCCATCTTTTATTTGAGTCAGGATACTGGCGGCTTTGTAGCTCCTATTGTTAAAACGACCATCATATGCCTTGGCAAAGACCGGCCCATGCTTTTCCCAATGTATCAGATCTGTGGATGTAGCTACGCATAGACGAGGAACTTTCCGGTTCCAGGAGGTATAGTGCATCACATAAAGCCCTTCTTCGGTGACAGCTACGCGCGGATCTTCACAGCCTCCCGGCCATTCGTATTGTTTGTTGTTATCTTCCGCCGGATAGAAGATCGGTGCGGGGGACCGGGTCATCGTGATACCGTCTTCACTCTCTGCCAATCCTACTCGCGATACCCTACTGCCAATTCCTGTTGCAGAGTTATCCTCGGCACGGTATAATACGCATATCCTATCATCTTTTACCACAGCAGCCGGATTAAAGGTGTCACTTTCTTCCCATTTCACTTCTTTCTGAGTCATCGGACAGAAAAAAGAAGAACGGGAGTCCGGCTGAATAACCGGATTTACTCCTTCCGGACGGATGAAATCACCCAAGCTCCAATCGGGCAGAGCCTCAAAGACGGATTTAATTTCTCCCGGATTAACTGTTATTCTTCGTGTTTCATTAAAGATGGTTCCAGAGATTTCGAAATCATGACCCTTTTTCTTGTATATATCGATTGATTTTCTTTTGTACCGGATATTCTTTACACCTGTCTCAGCATCGCTGTACACATTTACTAAAGAGGGATTACCTTTGGTGTACATATAGCCGTTTTTCAGCAATGTAAAGTCAATAATGGCTGCCATACCGAACAAAGAAGGTCTGACTCCATCGGCAAAAGGTGTTTCCATTCCTGCATATGTTTCGGCAAAGACGCTGGCACGTATTACATCGCGCAGATTACATTCGATCATTCCCCGTACCAAGACTTCTTTTTCACGTAGAATCAGTCCATAAATAGTGAAATCTACATCCGGATATTTAGGGGCTCTAAAACCTGCAAATGATTTGTTTGTGTCATAGTATTTATAGAACGAACCCAGCAAACCGTCCAGGTAATCGCCCTGCATTTCCGGAATATAAAGTCCGGTAGTTATCATGATTGGAACCTGACTCCGATCGGGGCGTTGGTTGGCATATTGCATCGGTAGATCCTGCGGAGTTTTCCAGAACCAGGCTTTGTACTGTTCAATGAACTGGCTGCGTTTATCCTTCCACTCAACCGCCTCTTTCTCTTTCCCGAGAACTGTGGCTATGGAGGCCATATATTCCATATCTACAATAGCAGAGATAACAAATTCTGCATCCTTTTCGTCTTCGGGAGTCGCCGAGCCATAAATCCAACGAGGCTGGGTCATCCGCCAGTTCAGATACCGTTCGAGCGCCGGATAAACCTCTCTCAGAGACTCTTTATCATCTGTCAGTTCATAAAGTACCCAGGCGCTGTGTGCTTTACGTGAAGGCAAGCTTTCCCCACCCAACATACCGTCGGCCTCAACCAGGGATAATAAACCTTTGAGGCAACTCCAGGAAATATCCGGATCAATATAAGCATATAACTGTAAACCTACAAACGACTCCCAGGCTGCAGAAAAAGGTGCTATCTTATGTCCCTCGTCCCAAAGGGAAGCCTTACCGGTAACCACTTGGTAGTAGGGATATTTTGCACCCTGAGGAGGGAGAACATTCTGTGCCAGAAAGACCCACGCTTTATAATAAGTCAGGCGCAGTTGCTCAGACGCAACTCCTTTGTCCGGCACATGGGTCAGATCAAAGTTCAGCGGATGAGGTATTTTGTGTTGCAGGTAATCGTTCCAATAGTTGATTCGTGCCGTATAGGCTTTCTCAATATAGCTTCTTCCGGAAACAGCTTTCAGTTGAGCTGCCAGTGTCTCGATCGGCTCTTCCGGTAAGGCGAAACGAATAGTGATATCCACTCGCTTTTGTGTGGGTATAGAGAGCATCCAATAGCTTGCATTTTCTGCTGTGGTAGCGTTTTCCTGTTTCAGCAGATCGTTCTCATTCGCATAATAAGATACTTTCCGGCTGTCGATTCCCTTCGTTGCAATGGCATAAGTAGCATTGGGAGCTTGGACAATAAGTATCTGGTTTTTGTCGTCTACCTTTACTTTTCCATGCACTATTCCGGAAAGAACGAACTGATCTTTCCCCGGACTAATAACCCGTGCAAGGGTGTTTTCGTCCATAAAGAAATCATATCCCTCTACTTGTGTCCCACCATTATATTCGGCATGAAAAGAAAGAGCATGGGGATACCATGCAGTGTTATACTGTACGGCCATTTCCAGTGTACCATCTTCTTTCTTTTTTCTAATCTGTAACATGTCTTTGTATTCCCGCCCGAAACGTCCTTTGGTGTCATGGCGTTCGTTTTCTATCGTCAGATAAGCGGCGTTAAGAGGTAAAAGAGGAGAGTTACTGTAAGTAGAAGCTGATAGCTCCTGGGCAGACGCTTTGAAATGATAGGGATTGATAAGGATTCTCGATCCTGGTATGCTCAGGTCTCTCCGCTGAAGTTCATCGTTTTCTTCCAGATCGGAAGACAAAGGAATCTGTCCCTGTGTATAAAATGACACGGACAAGAGTAAGGCCATAAATACTAATGTTATATGTTTCATGATATGACGTATATGAATTGACTACAAATAAACGAAATTAAAAAAATAAGGAACAGGTATAAATTTTATATTATTCCATGTCCCTTATTTTCATTTTCAAACAATAGGTCGTTTCTGAATTGAGAAGTATAGTTTATTATTATCGTACCTCAATAGACTCAATCTTTGTAAAATTACATGCATTCGATGGATTTTTGGTCTGCACCATTACACGGAAGTAATGAGTACCAGACTCTTTCAGTGTAATCGTTGTGCTTATTTCCTTACCCAGGCTACTTTCATCAAAAGGAGTGATTTGTTTACTTATGTCAGCTATATATCCGCCGGTATTGAGGAAACTAACGTATTTCGTTTTGTTGGTTACCAGTATCCATGCCTGATTGATGTCATAGGTTGGAGTACTTCCTGCCGGACGTGTAGCCGTAAAGCGAACTGTTAGTTCTTTGCCATTCAATTCATAACCAGACTGAATATGAATGAACGGTATTACCTCGAATCTCAACTCCTTACGTTCACCTTTCTTTATAGTAACAACTTGAGCTTCGGGCGTTACAAACGCACCTTCCACCGGCTGAATTTCATATTGAGAATCGCTATATCCAAAGACCCAATCCCAATTGAATTTACCATCTTTCATTCCCCAGAAATAGTCAGGCTGCACATTGTCACCCCAAGATCTCTCCGCCCACTTGATACGGAATCCGTTAGGTTGTTCCGAGTTAAATCCCTCTCCGGTGGTCTTGTCGATCACAATACCAGTAATAGAGGCATCGGGCTCGTCATAATTGTCTACATCGCATGCTGTAGTAAAAAATGCCATTGCCATTAAAAGCAAGCTATAATGAATGAACTTCTTCATATCTATATTTTTTATTCAGTGTCTGTAATTATTTATAACACAATCAATATCCGTAGTTTTGAACCAGATTTTTGTTTTTCTTGATCTCTTCTCCATCGATCTGGTTATAGTAGTATCTTTTCTGATAGATGAATTCTCCTTTTCCTATTTTCTCCACTTTGTACACCCATTGATTGGTACGGGTATCCAGCAGCGGGAAGAGGCCACGGGGCTGGAAGGAATTACGCAACACCTCATCATAGATTCTCCAGCGACGGTAGTTCCAGAATGTTTTATTCTCATACGCCATCTCGCAAGCATATTGGTTGCGCACTTCGTCGAGTGTTACTACATCTATTTCCTTTAATCCGGCACGTGTGCGGATATCATTAATGTATGGTTTTGCCTCGCCTGCTTTGCCCAGTTCTACTTTGGCCTCAGCCATCATCAACAATACTTCGCCATAACGCATAGCGATAAAAGGCTGATCGCTATCAGATTCCGTCATACTATGCAGCTTGCTGTCGTCCAGGTGTTTCTTGCGGAACATGGAAGAAGGTGTTTCTGTATCGGTTCCCATTCCATAAAGTCCCCGATATTCAGAGGAAGTCTGCTCTTGTCCGTTCGCATCGATTTCCCCGTATTTGACATCCAGATAATAACCCTGAAAGGTTTCGCCTGGAACCAATACCGTACCTAACAAGCGGGCATCTCTGCCTGCAAAGAAGTCAGCCCGTTCGTCACAAGGCTCTGTGTAACCACCAATTTGCGGAATTGCACTGCTGCCCGGACGTCCATCTAAGAACTCGTATTTTTCCACCAGGTCAACAGTCGGACAAGCCGCAGGATTATTATGTCTTCCCCAGGGTATGGAGAAATTATCCAGTGCATATACCTTGTCGGGATAAGAATAATATTTGGTAAAAATCGCTTCCTTATGACTTCCCGGATTTAAAAACATTAAACGGAAATTCTCGCTCAGGTTAGCTGCATTCATACCGCGCGCCAGTTCATATTTGCCGGAAGAGATAATCTCCTGACAAGCCGATTCGGCTGCAACGAAATAAGCGTTTGCATCCTGGGAAGGAATACCGCATACTTGTTTCCCTGTATTTGAATCTGTCAGAGTAACATCATTGTATTTCGCAATACAGGCTGCATAAAGAGCCGCTTGTGCTTTCAGGCTTAGAGCGGCGTGTTTGCCGATTCTTCCATCCGTGGATGTTTCTGTGATGCCGATCTTCAGTGCATTATCGATGTCACTCAGAATGAAGTCCCATACTTCTTTTTCGCTTGAGCGGGCAATCTCTAATGCAGGGATACTTTCGGGTCCGTTATACTCGAGTACCTCATCCACAATGGGTACACCCCCGTATCTTTTTGCCATGGCAAAGTAGTTCCATGCCCGCAACACCAAAGCTTCCGCTTCGTATTGCTTTTTCTTTTCTGCGGTTATAGCAGTTGTTTCCTGAATGTTGAGAATAAATTTGTTGATATTACGAACCGCCGTATAATCCCATCGTTTGGCTCCCATTTCTCCGTTAAAACCTTCAGTAGTAGCTACGTCCTCTCCTTTCCGGTTAAGCGCATGGCCCACTAATACTTCTAGGTTCAACCAATAGGCATTATCGTCAAATTTCTTGCTGTCATACTGTAGATCTTCGACCGGCAGTTCGATATACAATTGCGTTAGAGCTGCCATCACACCAGATTCTGAAGAGTACACCTGTTCGTCAGTAATGACGTTAGGAGGCGTAACATCCAGATAATCGCACCCTTTTAATACGGGTACCAATAAAATCAAAAGGATTGATATATATTTTTTCATGGGTAATTTTTTAGAAAGTAACATTAACACCAAAATTAAAATTCATTGATACCGGGTAGATATACCCCCAGGTCGTATCATCACCCGAGGCTGGATTTTCTACATTCCATCCGGGATATTCAGGATCCATATTCTTTAATCCGGTAATAGTAAACAAATTAAATCCGTTGGCATATACCCGTAACCGCTCAATACCTAATTTGCGAATCAGCTGTTTCGGAACGGTATAACCAATTTCCGCACTTTTCAGTCGTAAATAAGAAGCGTTCATTGCTCGGCGGGTATCGTCTTTATAGTTGTATCCGAAATCGCTGTAGCGAGGATAATATCCGGATATCCAATTCCCGCTCTCGTCCTGATGCCATCTGTCCAAATGCATATTAAGCGCACCTGCCGAACCGGAGAAAGCATATGGTGTTTTGAGGAATTCATTGTACAACACATACTTCTCAGCAGCTCCCATAAAGTGCAGGTTGAGATCAAATCCTCTCCAGGCAGCACCGATGGTAATACCGTACTGTATTGCCGGATATTTCAGGGTACGAAGCGGTTTCTTATCCTCATCATCTACATAGCCATCGCCATTGAGATCGGTATGATAATAGTCGCCTATACTGAGTACAGAGTTCTGGTAAGCACCATTTTCATTGGGTAGAGAAGATATATCTGTACCTGGCTTAATCACACCAGCCCATTCCATGAGCCACCAGATATCATTGTAGCGATCGTTTTTATTGTCTCTCCAATTTTTATACGAACTGGTTGCTTTTGCCTGTTCTACATGCAGGTTTTTCGTACGGGCATACATCACGTTACCAGTAATGTCATACGTTACTTCGCCAATCTTGTTCTGATGCGTCAGGGTAATTTCCCAACCGGAGGTACGGTCGCTGTTCAGGTTTTCTTCCGGCAGGCCGATCCCTACTGTTCCCGGTATAGTCAGCTCTCTTTTTGCAGGCAGACCTTCCCGTTTACGGCTGAACATTTCTGTTGTTACGCCCAATAACCCATTCCAGGCATTAAAGTCCAGACCAATATTCGTTATTTTGTTTTCATACCAGGTGAAATTCGTATTCACTGCCCCCCGGTCGTTTACCGACATCGATTTGTCCGAGCCAAAATAATAGATTCCTTTTCCTGGATAGGTATACCCGCTTGCCCACTGGTAATTCGCACCACCATCGTCTCCTGTGATACCATAAGATGCTCTCAGTTTCAGGTTATCAATAAAGGAAAGAGCACTTACATTCTTGAAGAACTGTTCTTCCGAAATACGCCATCCCAAAGAACCACTGGGGAAGAAGCCCCATTGTTTGTCACTATGGTATTTAGAGGATCCATCATAACGGAAAGAGACTTCGGCCATGTAACGACCGGCAAAATCATAGTTAACCCTTCCTACAAGCCCTTGTCTGCGTTCCATCTTCGGAAAGTCGGTCCGTACTGATTGGGTTTTGTCATTATCTCCGGCAGCTAAATAGTCGAGGAAGTCCATGGTGTACAAACGTTTTGCGCCAATATATTCAAAATTATACTGATTCTGCTCAAACAGTGCCAATACATTCAGGTTGTGTAAATCAAAACTTTTGATATAGTTTAACGAAGCCTGGTACCCCCGGTTGGTCGACCAGGTCTGTTCCTGTGTCATTGCACTGGGAGAAGCAAATGTCTTCGGTACATAGTCTCCGTCCTTATAGGTGTAGAGCGTATATTCGGAGTTCATCGCCTTATACTCTTTGTCTCTCCGGTTGTAGTTGTACATAAACTTAGCCGTCAATCCTTTTGCGAAAGGCACATCCCATTGAAGTGATCCCTGAACATTCCAAGTATTTTCTTTTGTAGTTTTAAATCCTCCTCCGTTCTTGCTATCGGAATTAACTACCGGATTCAACTCGGTGCCCAGATAAGCCGGATAGTCCGGATTGTTGTTCGCGTATAAGCTTGTCTGTGCCTCTCCGGTCTCCGGATGTACCGGTGGAACGTACCACATCCATTTCATGATGTTCCAGGCATCCTGGTACGGCTGTTTTTTATCCGTTTTGATCAAGCCTACATTTACATTGGCAGTCAGTCCGTATCCCAATTTAGCAGAGACATTCGATCTGAAGTTAAACCGCTCATAATTCAATGATCCTGATTTATATGCTCCATCTTCATTTAGATAACTCCCTGTAAAGAAATAATTTACATCATTATCTGTGCCGGCGCTTCCCGATACGGAAAGGGTATGTTCGGTCTGTGGGCTATAGTCGTTCATGAACTGATCCCACATATCAAAACTCTTAACGCCTTTATACGATTCCAGTTGCTCCTTGGAATAGGTCGTGCTGGCACCACTGTAGCGCGATTCTGTAATATCATTGATCATGCTCGCCCAATCGTACGCATTCATGCTTTCCGGCATATTGAGCATGTGGTTCCAGCCATAGACACCCCGGTATTCAAACTTCGGTTTCCCGTCGCGGCCTCCCATGCCTTTCTTGGTCGTCACTACCATTACTCCATTCCCGGCACGCATCCCGTAAATAGACGCAGAGGCATCTTTCAGTACGGAGATGTTCTCTACCTCTTCTGCCGATAACTGGCTGAAGGTCTCAATATCGCTGGCCACTCCGTCGATTACAATCAGAGGGGTACCCATACCGCGAACATCAATCTTGGATTTCAGAGAGCCCGGCTCACTGGAGTTGGTAATTACTTTTACCCCAGCTAACTTTCCTGCCAGGTTTTGTTGTAAGTTACTGTTGGTCGAAGTAGTCAGTTGTTCTGAATTAACAGCAACGATGGCTCCTGTAAGAGTCGCTTTTTTCTGTACGCCGTAACCTACTACTACTATCTCGTCCAGCAGTTCGTTGTTTTCATTCATTACAACTACGATATGTTTTCCGACCTGTGCCGCTTTTTCTATCGTTTGGAAACCGACATACGAGAAAATAAGCGTCGGATGGTTTTCAGTTGTCTTCAAAGAGAAGTTTCCATCGATATCTGTCACGATACCTTCGGTTGTTCCTTTAACAGAGACGGATACGCCTAATAAGGCTTCGCCGCTTTGATCTGTTACTTTCCCGGTTATTTCATTCTGTCTGATCTGGTTTCCGGGAGCACTTTCTTGTGCATATCCCGATAGAGATAGAACCGGGAAAAATAAAAAGCACATCAGCAGAAATAGAACTGCCTGTTTTTTTTGTTCTCTCATGTTGTTTAATTGATTGAATATAAAGTTAAAAAGTTACTAAATCTCCTTTATTTGTTTACGTTGTGGTGGTGAATTAATGTTCATACGATTAGATTTTATGAGGGTTTATTGATTGAATTTAATATGTTTTTTACGACAAAATACGACAACGCTTGCAAGATCGTTACCAATGGCAAGGTAACAATCAATGCCGCATCATCCGAAATACAATAATTAATCAGGATAAAAGTACCGCATCCCAAGAAACGGCCTACATACAAGCCACATTCATGATTGAATATGTAAGAATATTCGTTCCGTTTTTCTTTCTCTTTCAGGTAGTCGATCACGCGCATCTGCAACGGGAAATAAGCAAGATCAAACAAAGGACGCGCTACAGTCATCAACAACAGAAACAGCAATACAGAGGTTACATTGAAAAAGATGGAATTGATCAGTGAGCCGGCTACGAAAAGTAAAACGGAGATAGCATAGATCAACAAACGATGTTCGGGTTTGGAGTTACGTCCTATCACATACATCAATACAGCTGTGATCAGCGATCCGATGCCCTGTACGGTTCCAAGGGCTCCTTCCCCGCCTACAATCTTCATGATAAGCATAGCCGGTGCTGTAACGATAAATCCCTGTACAAGCCCTTTGCATACAGCCACCAAAAGCATTTTATACCAGAGCCTGTCATACTTAAAGAAGACAAAACGGCTTTTCTGCGGTTTCACATAGTCCCCGGTATTGATCAATAACGAAGCTACAATCGTAATAGCGATGACTATATAAATGATCACCTTATAAGCACCATTCACATTGTCTACCCAGGCTAATTGTTCCGAAAACTGAATGAACCAGCCTACAGCTATTGGCACAACCACCAGTGTGAAGGTATTAAAGAAAGTTTCTAGTCCATAATAGTAATTACGGTTGGCGTCGGTAGTACATATCAGGACCAGGTAGTCCCTGTTCGCCCAGAAAAAGCCGAAAGAGATACCCATGATTAGTCCAGCGACGGCGATTCCCGCAAAATTAAGTACAGGGAGAGAAGTCATTATAAGCATAGACAATCCACTCAGCAACATGCCGAAAGCATATAATTTGCCGGGATCGACTTTGTTCAATAAAAAGCCATTGATAAAAAACGTAATGGGTATACCGGTGTACACTGTAAGCTGATAAAGTACCACCCGCCCTACATCTGCAGAATTACGCATGATATATGCCGCAACAAAAATGTCGATGATAGGAAGTACAAATGCATAAAGAAAGGAGGTTAGCAGAAGTGTACGTGTGTTTTTGGGTAAACCCATAAAAAGTTTGATATCTTTCATGATTTTCTGTTTAGTCTTATGTGTCAAGTGTAGATAGTATCTCCCGGATCGATGCTTTTGCGCCACAGATTACTTCATCGGCGGCTCCATAGTAAATGGTGAGTTCATCCCCGTTCACCAGGTGACCATTATTGAAGATCACCTCGCCAAAGAAACCTTTCATTTCATATGCTTCCTGAGGTTCCATTAGCGGTTCCTCCGAACGGGCAAGCAGGATGGAAGGATCGTTCAGGTCGAGCAACATGGCTCCCAGGCAATACCTATTTTTTTCGGTAGCTCCGTGGTAGATGGCCAACCAGCCTTTATCCGTTCGGATGGGAGCGGCTCCGGCTCCTAAACGTGCACTATCGAAGTGTCCTTCCCGTGTGCGAGCAATGCATTGATGGTTTCCCCAATGTTTCAGATCGGGCGACTGAGCCAGCCACATATAATTACCTCCTATCTCCGGGCTGCTGGGACGATGAAAAGCAAAGTAACGATCGTTTATTTTTTCTTCAAACACGGCACAATCCTTATTGTGGGGAGGGAAGATAAGGCCGCTTTCTTCAAATGTTATCCAGTCATGTGTCGTTTTCATACCCACGGCTACTCCTTGTGGTGAAACGGATGTATAGGTAAGTATATAAAGATCGTTTATCTGCGAAACGCGGCAATCCTCTATCCCATATGCACTGTATTTGTCTTGTCCCAATAAAGGTCCGTAGGCCGGATCCGTTTCAAAATGGATTCTATCTTCGCTGAATACCGGCAGAAGATAGGATATAGTGGTCAGGAAATCTTCCCCTTTATAACAGATCACACGCGGATCGTCCAGGTTCAGCTCCGGATCGTTCGTTGCGATTTCAATAACTTTAATACCTGTTTGCATATCGTATATGGGGAAGGAAATCATGCCTTCGCGTTGAACCGGCCTTTCTGCTACCCGTAGTAACAAACCCGTCCGTCCATTATAGCGGAAGGCTCCGGGATTGAGCAGACACTCTATTTTCAGATCAGCCGAACTGGCAGAAATGCTCTGGGGAGTTAGTATCGGATTCTCCGGGAAACGTGTGAATAGTGTTTTCATGATGCAAATAAAAAGAGAATAAAACCGCCAAAAGTACACTCAGATTTCAAAAGAGTATAGTGTGAAGCGAAGAAAGGACTATGTAAGCATAGTATACTTTTTTGAAAAATAAATACCCTTTCCCTTTTTTACTATATTATTATATTTGCATAGAATGAGAACCTGTTATGTCTATCTATTCGTGCTGATGGTTTGCACATGCCATTTGTTTGCCAACAGCAGATATGAGCAAATCACCAATTCGGCCGGTTTGTCAAATAGTGCCATCAACTGTATCGCACAGGATTCGGCCGGGATCATGTGGTTTGGTACCTGGGATGGACTCAATTCTTTTGACGGAAAAGAAATCCGGGTATATAAACCGGAACCGGGTAATCCCAATTCTATCAGCAATAACATCATACGCAATATCATAGAACAACGCAAGGGGATATTATGGGTCGTTACCGATCATGGTATCAACCGGCGGGATGCATCCAACCATTCATTCAGGCAGTTCTATTTCGGCTACGAAGATACATTTCCGGCTGTGCAGGAAATCTATAGCATCGCCAAAACCGAAGACAACCGGATCTTCTGCGCAGCCATGGAGCAAGGCATCTACTTTTATGCAGAAGGGAAGAATGAATTTATGGAGGTCAACAGCACCTTAGTCCATACACAGGATGTCAGGAAAATAGTTATCGACAAAAATGATCAGCTCTGGATATTACACAAAGACGGGCAGGTGGATCTGGCCAGGTGGAAGCAGACAAACGAATATCCTCCTACCATCACCCATGTTGTGCGACTGAATATCCCTTCCGTGCGACTAATGTATGCCGAAAACGATTATGTGATATTACTTGATTCGGACAACAAGGTACATGTCTATGCTTCTATCGTAGGGAAAAAGGTGTTTGAGTTTGACCTGAAGAAAATAGACTCCCACATTGATGTGATCCAGCTGGATATTATCGATCAAAGCTTGTTTGTTTCCTCTTCCGCCGGTAGTTATTACACCCTTTTTTTAGATAATTTCTCTCAGCCGGTTTTCAACGAAGATTTGAAAGGCAGTCGCATCAGAGCCTTCTATAAGTGCAAACAGAACCTGTTGTGGATAGGAAGCGACGGGGATGGTATTTTTATAAACTTTGATAAAAACACCTTTTTCCATACAATTCAGTTGAAAAAGGAAATGAATGTAGTAAGGGCATTTTGCGAGGATATCAATAAGCAGTTATGGGTAGGGAGCAAAGGAGGCGGTATTGCGGTGCTGAAGAATGACTACAACTCCGAAGCGAAGATTGTAGCAGAGTATAACACCTCTAATGGTTTGTTACACAATTCTGTTTATACAATAACAAAGGGGTTTGGAAACACCCTTTTTATCGGTACCGACGGACAAGGAATTAATGTATATGCAAACGGGCGGCTATCGACTCTCCGGATGGATAATCTGCCTGTCGAATTTGCCAGCACCTATTCGATCTATTGCTCGGAGAAGGACTCGACCTTGTGGATAGGCACCAGCGGTTACGGGCTCATCAAATTAAGAGTAGAAGAAAAAAACGGCTATTTCAGAGCTACAGATTACAAGCAATATATATACGATGGTGCCAATCCGGCATCTATCTCCAACAATGTGATTTATTCCATTTTGCCGGAAGACGATACGGTCTTGTGGATTGCTACCCGTGGAGGCGGGCTCAACCGTTTTCACATAGCCCGGGAAGAGTTTCAAAGCTATCGCTATGATGTTAACAATCCTGCTACGATCAGCAGTAACGATGTGTTATGCCTGTATAAAGATAAAAGAGAAAATCTGTGGATCGGCACAAGCGGAGGCTTAAACTTCTTGAGCTCTGAGCATGAAGATGAAGCTGTATTTGTCAGATATAATCAGTCCAACGGACTACCGAATAATACGGTACACGGCATCCTGGAAGACAATGAAGGAAATATCTGGATAAGTACCAACAAAGGAATTGCCCGCCTGAACAAGGCTGACAATAGCATCAACTCCTTCTATGAACAAAATGGTTTGCAGAACAATGAGTTTTCCGATGGCGCTTATTACCAAAGTATTTACAGTAATTATCTCTTTTTGGGCGGCATTTCGGGCATCAATATGTTTGATCCGGGCGAGATTGCTTTAAGTAGCTATTTGCCTCCTTTTTACATTTCTTCCTTCCGGGTTTTCAGTGAAGAAAAAAACATAGACAAACGGATTGTGAAGAATGTCCAGGGAGAAGACGAATTGATTCTTGCCTACGATGAGAATTTCTTCAGCTTCAACTTTCTGTCGTTAGACTATATCCAGAATGAAAACTGCGAATACATCTATCAGCTGGAAGGTATCGACAAGGAACCGGTCTATAATGGCAATTTAGGCTATCTGTCGTATACAAATATTTCTCCCGGCAAATACACTTTGTCTATCTATTACACCAACAGCGATAAGGTATGGGTGAAGCAGCCCTACCGACTCCATATCACCATTAAAAATCCTTATTGGAAAACGCCTCTTGCCTACCTGCTCTACTTTCTGCTGGCAATCCTGCTTTGTGCTTTGATATACCGGTTTATGTACCAACGGTTTACCCGCAAGAGGAAAATGCTGATTGAACAACTGCGCGTAAAAGAGCAGGAAAACATTCACGAAGCCAAACTGCGCTTTTTCACCAACATAGCCCACGAGTTGTACACGCCTATCACACTGATCTACGGGCCATGTGAAAAGATACTCGACCATGAAACAAACGACGAATACGTAAAGAAATACATCCGGGTAATCCAGTCGAATGCCGAACGGATGAAATCATTGATAGGTGAACTGTTGGAATTCCGAAAAGCGGAAACCGGGCACACACGAATACTGCCCTTACAACTGAATGTATCCGAACTTCTACGGGTAGTGAGTGACCACTTTATAGAAGTAGCTGAAGAACACCGGATCGACTTTACCATTCATTTTCCGGAAAATGATATCTCCTGGGTGACTGATCGTGACTCCTTAGAGAAAATCATATTTAATATCATTGCCAACGCCTTTAAATATACACCTCCTGACGGATATATCACAATCGACATAGGGAGTGATGAAACACACCTGCTACTGTCTGTAATCAATTCAGGCAAAGGGATCGCACCGGATAAACTGGCAGAAGTGTTCAATCGCTTCAAGATATTGGATGACTTCGAGAATCAGATAGAAAAAGGGCAATCCGGGCGAAACGGGATAGGATTGGCGCTAACTAAATCTCTGGTAAATCTTCTGAAAGGAGAGATTACTGCCGAGAGTGTTCTGGGAGAAAACACAACCTTTATCATCCGTCTGCCTTTGCTGGAAAAAGCGGACATACCTGTCCAAAAAGAAAAAACAGAAGAAGAAAAAGCGGTTGAGCTGCCTATTGTAAAACCGCAACAAATACCCTCCGGCAAGGATGGCTCCCCACTTATTCTCATCATTGACGATGAAGAAGAGATACGTGAACTACTCCGGGATACGCTAGGAGCCAAATATGGAAATATCATCGAGGCATCCAATGGGCGCGAGGCATTGAACCTTATGACCTCCAAACGGCCAAATCTGATTATCTGCGATATTATTATGCCGGAGATGAACGGCTTGGAGTTTATCCGCGAGATTAAAAACAATATCTTCACCAAACACCTGCCGGTTATCTTCCTGACGGCCAAATCCTCTGTGGAAGACCAGATAATCGGTACACAAAGCGGATCCGACATTTACATTACCAAACCCTTCCACCCCAAACATATCCTGAGTGTAGTAGAGAATATCCTTGTCAAACATAAACTAATAGAAGAATATTACAACTCACCCGCCACCGCCTATGAACTACTCGACAATGGAAAGGTAGTGCGCAAAGAAGATAAAAGCCTGATGATAAAAGCTATCGACTTTATCGAACAACACATGGAAGGCGAAGATCTCTCACCAACCATGATCAGCGACTATTTAGGAATCAGCAAGATGACCTTCTACCGGAAAACAAAAGAACTGCTTGATATGGCACCCAGCGAATTTATCCGGACAATCAAGATGAACAAAGTAGCCTATCTGCTCGTTTCCACCAACCTGACGATACAAGAGATCATGTTCCGTTGCGGATTCAACAATAAATCATACTTCTACCGCGAATTCCAGAACATCTACAACATGACCCCCAAAGAATACAAAAACCAGGGCTCACCCCACAAGTAGATACACTTTGTGGGTTCCTCCGCCTGAGCGGGCGATGAGGCCTTGTTCGTGGAAGGTTTTCAGGTCTTTTGTTGCGTAATAGCGGGAGCAGGCGTTCAGCGTGGCGTAGTCGCGTTGGTTGATTGTGCCGTATTTTTCCAGGTATTCTACCATGCGCGCTTGTCGCTGAGCGATGTTGGGGAAAGCTTTGACAGGGCGCTTTACCTTCTTTAGACGAGTGTTTTTTACGGCATTCTTCAAGCGGGGTGAGCAACGGAAGTTTACACCGTCTATTTCTACACTCGAAATATTCCGTCCGTTCTTGCTTTTTCGTTGATAGCTACGCAAAGCAACCGAGAAGTTACCCAGCCCGTCCAGCTCTACATTGTAGCCCGCCCGGAGCTGGGAACTAACGTATTTGAAAAAGGCTTCCAAGGCCCCCTTCACATCAGCCGAAGTGAGGGAAGATACCTCGTTGATATGCTCACAAATATCTTCTAAATACTTAGTACCCGTAGGTTTAACACGTGCGTGATACGTTTTCTTGCCGGTTGCCGTTTTAGGCCTTGGCGTTTCATGAACTGTAAAATTAACTCTCATAGCCTTAGTTTTTTAAGAAATGATTCATACGATTACTAAAAAATATGGCAGAAAATCGTTAGTTGATAGCCATCAACCAATTGACTTACAGCTGTCGGTCAACTGACAGACAATTATCGGTTAATTGGCCGACAGCCGTCAGCCAACAGTTTTCTGCGATACAAAGTTACAAACTCACCCAAGCTACCCCCAAATCATACGGCACCTAATTCCAAGTAAATCAGAAGAAATATCCTCTTATAATGAAACGATTACGCCTCAGCTGTTCCAAAGGTTTCAAAATTTGTCATTATCCATCAACATGACTACTGTATCTCAAATAATTAGTAATTTTTCGACTATTTCCCGCGTTGTTCGTATAATTGTATAAAGATAATGATGGAACAAGAACGGATATTGCATATAATCACTCAAAGCAGGCAAGGCGACGAAAAGGCGTTTGCTACTTTGGTACGGGAATATCAGCCACTCGTGTTCCGCCTTACCTTCCGCTTGCTTTGCAATGAGGACGATGCACGCGATGCTGTTCAGGAAACATTTATCAAAGTATGGCTCTCGCTTGATAAATACGACAGGCGATTCCGTTTCTCCACATGGATATATACGATTGCTTCAAACATCGTATATGACAGACTGAGAAAGCAACAACCCATACTTCTGGATACAACCGATATCAATGATTTGCCATTAATCGCAGACAATGATATAGAAAAAAGTCTCAACAATCAGGAGTTGCGGAATCTAATTCTTTATCTTACCGCAAAGCTTACACCAAGCCAACGCCTTGTCTTTACCCTTCGCGACCTTGAAGGGTTGGACACCGATGAGGTCACAACAATCACAGGACTCTCTGCCGATAAGATAAAAAGCAATCTCTATCTGGCACGTAAATACATTCGCGAACAACTTAAAAGCTACAAAATATAGTCATGAAAGCAGAAGAGAAAACATACAACCGCCTCATTCGCGCAATCCGAAACAACCCTCCCGTTTTGGATAATTCCGAGGCACTGGCTGCGGATATATTAAGACAGATAAAACAACTTCCGCGCAAGAAAAAGAAACAAAGGAAAGCGCTTCTGTTCACCACTTGGTTATCGGGAATTGCAGCCATGCTCTTGTTCTGTCTGTTTACCTATGAAACATTCTTTTTTCACACAAGAGATGTAAACCGAAATCATACGGCAACAGATGAAACGATGCTCCTGTCTCAAAAAGAGAACGTAGAAACAGGTTTATCCTTTCCTTCCGATGCCCGCCTGCAAGAGAAAAAAGAATTCTTCTTATTGGTATGGCAACAAAAGAAAGAGGCCAAACAGAAACGATACGAATTAATCAACTCATTAAAACAATAGATTATGAAAGCGAATTATCTTATACTCTCACTGTTGATGTTGCTGCTAATAAGCTCCTGTAATGCCTATCAACAAGTACATACCCGTATTCATAAAGACGGAAGCATAGAACGGGAACTCTTTGCCTTTGGTGACTCAACGTTTATGGCGGGCAACACGAACAGTAACCCCTTTTTGTTTATCCCTGATAAGAACTGGCAGATCACGCGCTACGACTCGGCCTTTGTCCGCCAACTCTTCGGTAAAGATGTAAAATTCAATGCCAAAGCTACAGTTCAGTCTGCCTCTTTGGAGACTTTCACAAACCATGCGCATGCCAAAGACAACCTTCAGCCGCTGATGTTGCCGACTGAAACACTCCAAAAAAGATTCTGCTGGTTCTATACCTATTACACCTACAAAGCGGTATATGCCACCGTCCGCCCTCAACTTCCCGTTAGCATAGATAAATATCTGACTGAAGACGAACAACGAATCCTGCTTCAGGGCAACCTCTCTGCTTTTGAAGGAATGAACGGAATCGAACAATCCGATGAACTAAACGAATTGGTCGGGAAGTTTGAAACATGGTTCATGCATTGTCAGTTTGAAATAACGATCAATGCGTTTGCAGAGCTACTTCTGGAAACAGGAGAAACACAATATGCAAAGCAACTGTCAGACGTCCGCGCCACTCTGTTCGAACAATTGAAAGATAAGATCGACGATAAAGATATAGATTCCGAAATGGTCGCCTCTTTACTTGACGCTCATTTCCGTTCCACATTCTATGCTTCCTTTGAAGCCTCCCATACAAAAGCGATAAACGACAGTATAGACGAGCAATCTCGTTTATTGAATCTATTTGAGTACGCACTCTCTTTCAGCATAGATATACCTGGCAGGCTACTCACGGCGAACACCCCATTACGCTATGAGAACAGTCCTGTCTGGAAGATAGATGCCTACCGCTTCCTCGTACAAGATTATGAATTATATGCCGAGTCCCGCACGGCCAACGTATGGACATTCGTAGTAACGGGTTTGTTGCTGTTGATTGCCTTTATCAGCCTTTATCTAACGATCAGAAAAAATAGAGACGATCATATGGTAAAGAGGTAAGCATGAGAGTCCATTCAGTAACTTTCAAGTTATACTAGCTAAAGGGCAAGGCGGAAGCCGGAAAGGGTGTTGAGAGAGAAAGGGGCGCAGCGGAGGCGAATTGAGACACGGCATCCTCTGGGAGCGGTGTACCAGCTACCACCTCGTAGCACTCGGTATTCTCCTGTACTTGCGCCTGTCGGATTTGTTTGCGGTTCTTTATCGTAAGCGCCATACCAATCATGACACAATTCCCAAACATTTCCGGTCATATCATAAATTCCCAGTTCATTCGGGCCTTTCGTGCCTACCGGATTCGGTTTTTTGCCACTATTATCATCATACCAGGCAATATGCTCAATCATATAGCTACCGCTATACTGATAGCCCCTGCCTTTGTTTCCGCCACGAGCCGCATATTCCCATTCGGCCTCCGTAGGTAGGCGGTATTTTTTTCCGGTTATGGCATTCAGCTTGGCAATAAATTCCTGAATATCATCCCAATTTACATTTTCTACCGGCAGCCTATCATCCTTAAAATAACTGGGATTATTGCCCATGACTTGCTTCCATTGCAGTTGGGTTACTTCGTATTTCCCTATATAGTAGGAATCAAGTGTTACCTGATGGACAGGATATTCATCATCATCGGCTTCGTCTCCCTGTTCGCTGGTGGCTCCCATAGTAAAAGTGCCACCTTCTATGGCAACCATCTCTATATCCTGACTTTGAGAAAGGAACGGCAACAAAAGGAGGGCAAACAGGAGTAGTATTCCTTTTAGCCGCATACAGGGTTTTGTGTGTTTAAACATGATCGTAGTTTTCATAAAACGGTTTATTTTGCGAATTTATGTGAATAATATGAAATAAACAAAAACGCAAAAATTTAAAAGAGAAGAATCATTATATTTGGCGTTTGAGTATGTCCACTAAACACTAATGAATATTTAAAGGGATTATTATGAGAAAATTATTTGTGTGCTGTATCGCACTGTTCGTGCTTATGACAGTAACCCAGGCTAAAGAGTATGCCAATTTCCGTGTAGCAACGTATGTGATGGCGTCGCAGGTAAATGCACTTAAAGACCAGAAGGCGCTGGATTCATTCTGGGATGGTATTTCTAAGAACATCACCCTCGACAAGATCTATCTTGAAACGTTTCGTGACAATGTGTATGCTGATGAAGCAACGCTTCAAAGGGCTATTAAGTACTTTAAGGGTAAAGGCCTGATCGTAGGAGGAGGTATCACCTACAATGCCGGCGGAGGGACGCGCATGCGCTGGGAAACATTCTGCTATTCTAATCCGGAGCACCGGGAGACAGTCAAAAAAGTAGCTGAATATACAGCTAAATATTTCGACGAGTTTGTTCTCGACGACTATTACTTTACAAACTGTAAATGCGACCTTTGCATTGCTGCCAAAGGGAATAAAAGCTGGAGCAAGTTCCGCATGGATTTGCTGGATGAGTCCGCCAAAGAACTGATCGTAAATCCGGCTCTTGCCGTAAATCCGAACACGAAAGTAGTTGTGAAGTATCCCAACTGGTACGACCATTTCCAGGGACTCGGGTTCGACCTCGAACGGGGATCTCATACCTTCGGAGGAATGTATACGGGAACGGAAACCCGCTCTCCGCTTGGCGAGCAACACCTGCAACCGTATGAAAGCTTCGGCATTGTACGTTATCTTGAAAATATCCGCCCGGGGCATAATCTCGGAGGCTGGGTAGATACCGGCAGTATGGATTATCTGGATATGTATCCCGAACAGCTTTGGCTTACAATGCTAGCCAAAGCTCCGGAAATAACCCTCTGGCATGTGGGTTCTATCACTGCTCCTATAAACAGAGCCTTTGAAATGCGCAGTTGGTCTGATGACAAACCTACACTGGATATGCAGGCCGTTCGGAAAGAGGGGGAAGCCCGTGGAAGCGATCGTCCGACAATGGGTAGCGTAGCTGCTTACTCCTTGAAGCAAGTAGACAAAATAGTGGGGAAATTAGGTACTCCAAGCGGAATCAAGGCTTACAAGCCTTACAATTCACTGGGGGATGACTTCCTGCACAACTACATGGGTACAGCCGGTATTCCGATAGAGATTGTTCCTGAATTTCCGGAAGATTCCAAACTGGTACTGCTTACGGAGAGTGCTAAATATGACCCGAACATCGTTGAGAAAATGAAACGCCAGATGCAGAAAGGCGGAGATGTCCTTATCACAGCCGAACTTTTCCGTGCCCTGTCCGGTAAAGGTATCGAAAACATTGTTGAGATGGAATATACCGACCGTACCTCCGACGTAAGCGAGTTTATCGTAGATGCTACCTCATTCATGCGTCGTAAGGTGGTAAAGTCTGATGTTCCCGTCCGTATCCCGCAGATGACTTATTTTACAAACGATTCATGGGAAGATATTTCTACATTGGATTATGGCAACGGATGGCCGATACTTCAGCAAATTGCTTATTCCAACGGCAATATGTATGTATGGGTAATGCCTCATAATTTCAGCCACATCTATGCACTTCCTACACCTGTTCTCAATCGTGTTCGTACAATTGTCAGCCGCGATGTAGACGTACGCCTCGAAGGACCGGATCATGTAATGCTCCTGACCTACGACAACGGCACCTTCGTAGTTATGTCTGTACGTGACGAGCCGGTAACAATAAACGTTGTAACCCGGAAAAGCAATTCTCTTACGGAGTTGTCGGAAGGCACAAAGATAAAAGGTGATCAATTCCAGGAGCCCCGAATGTATGGCCGAAACAGCGAAGCTGTCACCCGCTACCAACTAATCATTCAGCCTCACTCATTCAAAGGCTATAAAATAGACTAAAGATTTAGTCGTACAAACGGAAGATGCGGTCCATCAATTTCCATTTTTCGGAAGAGGTGGCACCCGCATCTGCCTGTTGGAAGATAGACATGTATTCTTCCCATTCGGCCTGTCGGGGAAGGGTGGCTAACTTCTCGAATGCGCTATCCCATTCAAAGTCCAAAGGTGTTTCTACAATCATAAAAAGCCTTGTTCCCTGCTGGTATATTTCCATTTCAAGGATGCCAACGGTGCGAATGCCTTCGGCTATCTCGGGCCAATGATGCATTTCGCTATGGCGTTTTACATACTCTTGTATCAGCGCCGGATCATCTTTCAGATCTAAGGTCTGGCAATACCGTTTGGTTGGTACGGCATGTGTTTTCTGTGTGTAGCCTTTCTGTTTTTCCATATTCTTATTTACTCTGACATGTTTTTAATATACGGCAACTTCTGTAGTTTTTTAAATCCGTAGAATGTTTCTGCATTTTTGCCTAAAAATAAGATTTTTTCTTCGTCTGAAAGCATAGTGGATTTCACAATAAAATCGTATGACATGCGATAGGTTATGGCAACAATGGTACGCGGATAATCGGATCCCCACATCAGTTTCTCTATGCCTACCAACTCGATAGCTTCCCGAATAGCCCGGACGGCTCCGGTAAAGGGGTAAAACTCATCGTTAAAAAGCCAGGTAATCCCGCCTGACTCAATCATGACCTGTTCGTTTTCTGCTAATTTGATCTGCTCCAGCCAGTCTTTGCGAGTAGGCATACCGAAGTGGCCGATGGCAATCTTCAGCGAAGGACACTCGGAGATTATCTCTTTCATCTCCCCCACTTGTTCTGCCCCATCAGCTAAATCAATAGATAGCAGGATATTGTTTTGCTCCATCAAGCGAAACATATCCATCATTTCATCGCTGGTGAGCCAGACTCTCCCGGCTTCCGTAATTAAGCGTTGGGCGGGAATCTTTATGCCCCGAAAGCCTTGGCCAATCAATGCTTCGGCATGAACCAGATATCCCGGTTTGCGGGCATCTACCATACCGCAACAGAAGAAGCGATCGGGATACTTTTGTTGTACTTCAAGCAGGTAATCGTTTTGCAGCCCATCAATATACTCTTGTGTAATAACAGCCGCTGATACCTGGGCGTAATCCATATTGGAAAGGAAAACCTCTGCCGTATTCCTCCCGTCAATCAGGAAAGGCGGGAGCATTTGGCGGACTTCCCCCATAAACTCGGACTTGCCGTTTGCCTGGCTCTTTATCTTCTTTCCTTCTACTTCTGCGTCTTGCCGAAGCCAAAGGTGGGCGTGGGCGTCAATGATTGGGTAAAACATAGATTAAAAACGTATTAAAATCCTAAAAACTTCGCCCGGATTGGCCGACCATTTTTCCAAAGCAGTCTGTGCTTCTTCGGGTGCATAAATCGCCGTGATTAGTTCGTCGACAGGGCAGGTTCCGCATTTCAAATACTCCATTACTGCTTTGAAGTCGGTCGGCGTAGCATTACGTGAACCGCGAATGCCCAACTCTTTTTTCACAAAGTGCGAGGTATCGAACAGTATTTTCTCTTTGGCATAACCAATATAGACGACCCTTCCGGCAAAGGCAACTTCTGATATGGAAGCAGTATAGGTTTCCGGACGACCTACCGCTTCAATCACCACATCGGCTCCTTCTTCACGAGTGATCTCCCTTATCCGCTCGTGAAGGTCTTCTTTCGTCGAGTTAATGGTATATTGCGCTCCAAGGCGTTTGGCTAACTCCAGCTTTTTGTCGTCCACATCTACAGCGATAACTACTGCCCCCCGTAGAGAAGCGCGAATAATGGCTCCTACCCCAATCATGCCACAACCCAGTACCAAAACCGTATCGATATCAGTTAACTCAGCACGACTCACGGCATGAAAACCTACGCTCATCGGTTCTACCAATGCCAAATCACGCAAGGAGATACCTTCATCAGCAATGACTTTCTGCCAGGGAACCAGTATATATTCCGACATTGCCCCATCCCGCTGTACACCTAAGGTTTGATTAAACTCACAAGCATTGAACCGACCCTTTCGGCACGACGGACAATGGCCGCAACTTGTATAAGGGTTTACCGTTGCATGCATACCGGGCTGCAAGCCGGAGGGTACATCATCTGCTACCGCTTCTATCACAGCCCCAATTTCATGCCCCGGTATGATCGGCAGCTTCACCAACGGATTCAGCCCCCTGAAGGTATTCAGGTCGGAGCCACAAAAACCAACAAAACCGATCTTTAGCAAGACATGCCCAGGTTTCAATTCCGGTTTGGGTATCTCAATAAGCTGCGTTTTCCTTTGCCCTATAATCTGTATTGCTTTCATTATTCAACTGTTTACCCATGTATCACGAAAGCCGGGTTCAAAGATCCGTTGCACTTCTTTCAGCACATCCTCGTCTACCGGAGTATTCGCATAGCGTATTGTTTTTAATACATTTTCCGGATTTGTGGTACTAAACAAGGTAGTTGCAATCCGAGGGTTCCCGACAGCGAATGAAATAGCCAGTTGCTCAATAGAAACACCTTTGGATTTACAATAATCCACCGCCTTTCTCGCCAATCGTTTCAAGGCGTCGGGAGCAGGATGCCAATCCGGCGCGCCCTGTTCGGTAAGCAATCCCATAGAATAAGGGGAGGCATTGATTACACCTATGTTTTTCAACTCAAAATAGTCTAAGTAATCCACCAGGGCATCGTCGTTCAGGGTATAATGGCAAAAAGAAAGTACACTCTCTACTGTGCCGGGCGGCACATGATCTACTACATATTTCAAATGACGCAAATTCAAATTGGTAATGCCAACGTGCCCTACAATCCCTTCGTTGCGAAGCTCTACCAAAGCCGGAAGTGTTTCGTTGCAAATCTGCTCCAGATCGGCAAATTCAATATCGTGAACATTTATCAGGTCGATATAATCTACATGCAGGCGCTCCATGCTCTCGAAAACGCTCTCTTTGGCTCTTTGGGTGGAATAATCCCAACAATTTACACCATCCTTGCCGTAACGGCCTACCTTTGTGGATAAGTAATAGCGATTGCGGTCTATATTTTTCAACGCTTTCCCAAGTAGCATTTCTGCTTTCAGGTGTCCGTAATAAGGGGATACATCAATGAAATTAATCCCGTTATCTACTGCCGTATGAACTGCCTCTATTCCGTTTTCTTCCCTTAGCGAATGAAAAACTCCACCCAAAGAAGAAGCTCCGAAACTAATGTTAGACACACGCATGCCTGTTTTTCCTATTTCCCTGTATTCCATAATACACAAAAGTAAGTAATACCCCTTTTTTGTCTTTATTCGTTATCGACCAATACCTGTACTTTATCGACTTCTTTCATTATATTTGCTTCATAAAATCAGCCCATGTTATGAATAAGGAGGAACTTAATAGGGATTTCATTTTACTGAATGTAGGTCATGCCTACCACGATGCCGACTGGAACTGGAAAAATGTGTATAGCCCCTTTGCCAGAATACACTTTGTTGTGAACGGGACAGCTAAAATTATCCGGGATGATAAGGAGTATACGCTAAAAAAGAACCACCTTTATCTTACGCCTTCTTATATGAAACATTCTTACCAATGTGATGATGTATTGGAGTTATATTATATCCATATTTATGAAGATATAGGGAGAAAGCTCAGCTTGTTTGACCTGATTGATTTTCCCGTTGAGATAGAAGCCAACTCTCTAGATATCCATTTATTGGAAAGGCTGGTAGAGATTAATCCGGAAAGAGGGCTGCGTTATTACGACCCTCGCGCATACGACACGTCTTCAAACCTGGCAAGGAATATTGTACAACAAAAGAATGTGTCATTTGCTTCCGAACTTGAAACACAAGGCATCCTGAAACAGTTAATCTCTCACTTCGTAGCCCATGCCTCTTACAAGAATGAACATATCGAAAAACGGATCCTGAAATCTCTTCACTATATCCATAAAAACCTTGACAAATCAATACAAATCGAACATTTAGCTCAATTATGCTTTATGACGAAAGACCATTTTATCCGTCTTTTCAAAAAAGAAATGAATATCACCCCTTGTAAATACATAAACCAGAAAAAGATAGAACAAGCTCAACTAACAATGCTGATAGACGACAAACCCATCAAAGAAATCGCCTATAATCTGGGCTTCAACAATACATTCTACTTCAACCGCCTCTTCAAAAAGATAACAAACAAAAGCCCTGGGGAATATAAAAAAGAACTCGGATAAGTTTAAAAGAATCTCCTATAAGCAAGAATTTGTGACTTTATTTATTTATTTTTGTGTGATGACATCATAAAACTGAAATTATGAAAAAGAAAAAATATCTCCTTCCGGAAGAAAAGACTCATCTTTTACATGAGCCCACAGCGACCTATCCAACTATGGTTCAGGCAAACGATGCAAAAAATAACACATTAAAATCTCCCTGTCAATATTCAATGGAAGAATTGAAATCCGGAATACCGGAATTTATTGAAGAATTTGAAAATGATGATTTAATACCTCATGAAATATTAAAACGCAAAAAGATATGAGGTTGCGGTGGACGCGAAAAGCTAAATATGACTTAAACACTTTATATGAATATTATTACCTAAAATCGCCTCGGGTCGCCAGTCGGATGTACAATTCCGTATTGGAAGAAGCCGAACGACTTCTCCATAGCCCTAATATCGGAGTAAAGGTAGAGGAACTGTCAACAGAGAAATTACAGATTCATTCTCTTGTTATCCTCAATGGACTATACAAGCTATTGTATGCAACAGATAACAATAAAGTTGCTATCTATCGTATATGCTCTTGCAGACAAAATCCTGAATCAACTATTTTTACTCTATTTTCTTGACCTTATCAATGTCCCACGGGGCAATGAACGTAATTTGTGGATGCAAGTAGAGCAATTAAAATAAAAAACCTATTAACTTTACATATTAAATCAGAGTTGATGTACATTTGTTGAACTAAAAAAATACAAATAAAATAGACTTTCATCGTATGGAAATGTGTAAACAGCAAAAAGTGTCCCGTATCTTTACGCTTTGGGGAGTAACAGTAGCATCGTTATTCCTTTGTGGATGTAATGGAACAGGTGTGACAAACGAATCGTTCGAGCGGCCGGACTATTATACACGGGGTATAGGACAATATCCCGGTAATCCGAAAGAAGATTTTTCTCCTGAATTGGCTCCGGATAAGTCCGGCTACAGAAACATTGCTCTTCTGCGTTCGGCCTTTAGCTCTTCCAGTCACGACTATAATCTGACTGCCCAATTAGCAACGGACGGTATTGCAACCGATCAGCAACCGCCATACCTGATCCTTTCAACCCCTGAAGGCGAAGCCCCCCGGCGCGAACGCGAATGGATGATCGATGAAGGTCCGTATTCGCGGAATACCCTGGAAGGGGTAGATACCTGGTTCCAGTTTACACTGAAGAATTATAGCAAATCGGTTGACAAACTGGTATTGGTAGGCAATCTTATTTATAATGATCAATTGGCAAAAGAAGGTTTCGAGATCATTTGTCAAGGTTCCAATGATGGACAAGACTGGTCTGAAGTAGGCCGATTGAGTGGCAAAGGACTACCTGGTGAAGACCTGCGCTATCGTGTTCCGGTTACCGACCCGAACAAGCAAACCGAACAAATCTCTTTGCCGGTTCGTAAACTGAATGAAACCATTTCATTTGATAAAGAAGCAACCTATTCCGACTATCGTGTTTTATTAAAGACCCCCGGTGCTCATAGCTGGGTATTTATGGCTGCCGATTTTTATAATAAAGGCCGTTTGGTGGAGATGAAACCGTCTCAGTTCTTCCATAGTTCCTGGATGAGTGCGACCTCAGGAGAAGAATGGCTGTATGTGGATCTGGGAAGCCGTTCCGAGTTGGATAAGGTTATTTTGCACTGGATCAACAAGGCTGTCAAAGGAAGCGTTCAGATTTCCGACAATGCGGCTCAGTGGACGGATGTTGCCGAACTTCCGGGAGGAGAGAATCTGATCGACGAAATTTCCCTGAACGGGAAGAAGAACGCACGCTATGTGCGCGTCCGGATGCAGCAATCAGCAAATGGGGAGCGTTATATCCTGAGCGAACTGGAAGTAATGGGTAAAGGTGGTCTGGTTCCACAGCCTGCTGCCTCACCTGCCATCTCGAAAGGAAAGATTAACCTGTCCGGCGGAAACTGGAAACTTCAACGGGCTTCCGAAGTAACTGCCGCAGGCGAAAAGATATCTACCCCTGACTTCAAGCCGGAAAGCTGGATCGTAGCTACGGTTCCGGGTACCGTATTGAGCAGTTACAAAAATATCGGAGCAGTGGCCGATCCCAATTATGCGGATAACCAGTTGCAGATATCCGAGTCGTTCTTTAATTCCGATTTCTGGTATCGCAACGAGTTCGAGGTTCCGGCCGACTTTAAACAGGAACGTCTCTTCCTGAATTTTGATGGTATCAACTGGAAGGCGAATGTCTATGTGAACGGAAAAAAGACAGGCCGTATTGAAGGTGCCTTTATGCGCGGCAAGTTTGATGTTACAGAAGCGATTGTCCCAGGCAAAAACGTCATTGCCGTAGAGATTATCAAGAACGAACATATCGGAGCGATCAAAGAAAAGAATGTACAGAGCACAGACTTCAACGGAGGTATCCTGGGAGCTGACAACCCGACATTCCACGCCACAGTAGGCTGGGACTGGATCCCGACAATGCGCGGACGCAATATGGGAATCTGGAACGATGTATTTCTGACAACTACCGGAAGCGTAACAGTGGCCGACCCATTAGTTACTTCCGTATTGCCCTTGCCTGACACCACCTCTGCCGTCCTGACTGCGAAAGTGATCGTAAAGAACCATGACAACAAGAATGTACAGGGTGTATTGGAATTTAGCGTCTGCGACCAACAGATACAGAAACCGGTAGAATTAGCTGCCGGAGAAGAAAAAGAAATTGTACTCGACCCCTTGAAAGTACAGAACCCTCGCTTGTGGTGGCCTAAGGGCTATGGCGAACCGAACCTCTACGATGCACACTTTGCCTTTAAGGTAAACGAGCAGGTGTCGGACAGAAAAGACTTCAAAGTAGGTATCCGCCAGATGACATTCAACGAAGATAATCAGATCCTAAGCCTCTTTATCAACGGACGCCGTTTTATAGGCCGGGGTGGCAACTGGGGCTTCAGCGAATCCAACCTGAATTATCGCGCCCGTGAATACGATATCGCGGTTGCTTATCATGCGGATATGAACTTTACCATCATGCGTAACTGGGTAGGTATGATCGGAGACGAAGAGCTGTATGACGCCTGCGACCGTCACGGTATCGTGATCTGGCAAGACTTCTGGTTGGCCAATCCCGCCGACGGACCCGATCCCTATTATCCGGAGATGTTTATCGCCAATGCGGAAGATTATGTAAAACGGATTCGCAGCCATGCTTCCATTGGTATCTATTGCGGACGCAATGAAGGTTTCCCGCCCGAACAAATCGATCAGGCGTTGCGCCGGATCATCAAGAAAGACCATTCGGATATCCATTACATCCCCAGCTCGGCGGATGAGGTAGTAAGTGGGCACGGCCCCTATCGTATGTTGCCGGCTAAAGAATACTTCACACTGAAAACGGGGAATGACAAATTCCATAGCGAACGGGGTATGCCGAATGTACTGACCTACGAAAGTATGCTCCGCACCTTCTCTCCGGAAGGTATTTGGCCGCAAGACCACCAATGGGGTATGCACGACTATACCCGCGAAGGAGCACAGGGAGCTACTTCTTTCAACGAGATTATAGCCAAAGGATACGGCGAGCCTCAAAGCGCCAAAGAATTTTCCGAACTGGCACAATGGGTGAACTATGACGGCCATCGCAGCCTGTTTGAATCCAGAAGCCAGAATCGTAAAGGTCTGCTTATGTGGATGAGCCATTCTTGCTGGCCTTCTATGGTATGGCAGACATACGATTATTTTTTCGAACCGACAGCCGCCTACTTCGCTATCAAGAAAGCTTCCGAACCATTGCATATCCAATGGAATCCGGCAACCGACGAGATAGAAGTAGTAAACTACAACGCCGGCTCTCACAAAGGACTAGTTGCGAAAGTACAGGTGTTGAATATGGACGCCTCCGTAGCTTGGGAGAAAGAGGTGACAATCGACAGTAATGAAGATACGACCAACAAATGTATCCAACTGGAATTTCCGGAAAACCTGTCGAAAGTGCATTTCATCAAGATGTCCTTGACAGAAAACGGGGAGGTAGTTTCTCAGAATTTCTACCACAGAAGCCTGGAAGAAAACAACTATCAGGATTTGCGCAAACTCCCCAAAGTAGCATTGCAGGCTAAAAGCTCCACCAGCAAAGACGCTGACGGAAACTGGAACGGAACAATTGTAATAGAGAACACAACGTCAACTCCGGCATTGATGATCCGTGTCAATGTAATCGGAGAGAAGGACAAGCAGCAATTCCTACCGATGTTCTATTCCGACAATTACTTTGCTTTGCTTCCGGGAGAAAAGAAAGAGGTACGTTTCCACTGGAAAGACGAAGACACTCGGGGCAATGCTCCTAAGGTGGTAGTCTCAGGATATAATGTAGAGTAAAAGAATCGCCATACAGTTGTTGAACAACTGTATGGCGATTCTTTATTTCAGCCTCCCTTCACAATCATGAAGTTGCATAAAACAAAAAAGTCGCTTAAACAGCGACTTTTTTTGTGGTGATTTGCCTGGGGTTCTGAACCTTGCAAAACCGACCAGTATATCAATGAGTTATAAAATCAGCAATATCTTAGTCCCACGATCTACCCACGAGAGGTTTTCACCGTTTTACAGCACCGTGCTTGAGTGCTAAAGGATAGGGCAAAGGTAGGGAAATAATTTGACATTCAGATAGGCGTAGATTGAAAGAAAAGCGATAGTCTAATAACTTGCGACAGAACTAAGTTTTTCAAGGATAGCGATAAGAGCGCTATGAATTTTGTAATAATCAGTTTGTAGTGTTAGGCCTTTGTTTAAGTAGATACGTTTATTGATCTCAATCATCACCGAATCATGTATTGTATTGTTCACAACCAAAGAACCACTGTAAGGATAATTCAATGCTACGGAATAGTTCCGAAACTCCAATATCTCTTTCATAATGAGGCATATTTCCTCTCCCTCCTCATCGTTGAAGCCCAAACAAAAATCGGGCAATATGCCTTTTTTGAAATCCTGGTCACATATGTATGTTTCATTACTAAAAGAATGGCAATCGATCAGTAATGGCTTGATATTATTGTCATTTAGTCTTTTGACTGAATGATACAAGTTGGCATGATGCTCCCAATACACTTTGTTGACTTCTGCCAAATTGATAAGATCAACATCTCTAATTGTTTTCAAATTGACACCATGCGTATAGCAATAGCCCATCCCCCTTTCGAACATAAACTCCTTTGAGTTATCGAAATACCTTTCCACATCACAATAAATGCGGGAAAAACCAAATTTGATCATTTCCACATTTTCCATGGAGTTACTAAACAGCTTATCTACAAAATGATCTGTTAGGCAATCGATCGACTGAGCCACTTCTTCCCTATCATGAAATTCATCCCAATTCGGAATATAAGTCGATGCGTGGGGGATATGTAAAATAAGATTAGGGTACATCATTATCTATATCATATTTACAATTGCTCTTTAGGAACAAATAAAGACTATTTGCAACTGCTCTAGCTAAAGGAATGGGAACTCCATTGCCAATAAGTCTAAATTTTTTAGTTTTAGATATGGTTGATGGTAGAATATAATCATCAGGAACTCCTTGGATTCTTAACACTTCTCGCACACTTAGCCTCCTGTTTTCATATGGATGTAAATGAACTTCATTATTCCCATAACAAGCAGTAGGACTGTATCTATATCTATGCAGGCGTTTATATGAATGACGGACCGTATCTCCTTCATAGATTAGTTTTCTTTGTTCAATATTTTTTATCAAAGGAAAAAATTCTGTCGAATTTGCTATTTTATCATCCTTTTCAAGGCAACTCTCAACACAAAGTTCTAAAGGTATGAGTTTGTTTTTAATAGGAGTTTCTCCAAATGGGTTCATCTTAGGCCAGGGGAATTTCGTCTTTGCATTTTCAAATATTGGCTTTGGTATAGTGAAATTCATAGTATAAATATTATCATTTATCTCTTTAAGTGGCGGGATGAAATATTTTTTATTAAGTCCAATAAGAAACATTCTCTCTCTGTTCTGAGGAGTACCAAAGTCAAGAGCGTTTAAAACGAAGCGATCTAAATAATAATCATCAGAACAATATTTTAATACAATACTATCTAGTATCTCCTTTGTCTCTTTATTGTATAACAATCCTGGCACATTTTCCATAAGGAAAAAGGCAGGTTGCATTTTTCTAATTCTATTAAAAAACACAAGAGTCATTCTACCACGTTCTCCATCAAAGCCCGTTCTTTTTCCATTCATTGTAAAATCTTGACAAGGAGGGCCTCCAATAATTCCCCATAATAAAGGTTTTCCATATGGAAATGCTTTTTCTTCTATATATGACGGAGATAATTTTGTTAAAGATTCTATACTTGTTATTTTATAATCTATATTATTTCGCAAAGATGACATCCCGGAGGCATAAAGCTCCGCAAAGCAAGGATCAAATTCATTTGTAAAAACAGTTTCGAACCCGGCATCCTCAAACCCGATATCCAAGAAGCCTCCTCCTGTAAAAAATGAGACGATAGGTATTTTATTTAACAACATATATTCTACTCCATTTTTTTCCTTTATATAGTTTCCCATAATGCATCACTTTAGAGACAGACAGGGTAACTATTCGGACATTTTTTCCTATAATTTCTTTTAATTCGTTTACCGAATAATACGACATTTGTGTAACTATCATTGTTTCTTCATTCTCTCTTTTCATGGTAATCAATCCATAATTGTTAACATCCTCAACAAATCCATTTACATCTATCGGCAGAATTTCTCCTTCCCAGTAATCATCACAAAGATGCCTAGATTTACAATAGAGACAGTTTTTATCTATATCCTTTGAAATTAACAGTTCTTTACTTCCCTGATTCAAAAGATCTACCATATCTATCACTTGCCTATATAGGCTTTCTAAATCTTCTTGAGTGAAACAAATACTCTCTTTTTTACCATCAATATCAATCAAAGTCAGTTTGGATACCTTCTTGTTATAATTTAACTGATAAAGCAGGGCATACAGCTTTAACTGAACGGCGTAAGCCTCTTTTACATTTCCCGCATCATCATAAAGTACACCTGTTTTGAAATCGATTATTTCTATAGTATCATTTGAAATATTAATCTTATCAATGATACCATGTATGTAATCAACCCCCCAAATCGCTACTTCACAAGTCTTTCCTCTTTCAGAATCAACAGATTTATATAATGGTATTGCAAATATAACTTTTTTGGTTTTACTGTATTTAATCCAGTCTGTAAGAAAACCTTTTCCTGCTTCCCCATAGTTTTCTATCTCTTTTTCTTTAAGCAATGAATGCCACGTTGTATCAAAATCGGTTTCGGTTTTTATGATTCCAGAATAACGTAGTTCAATGATTTTGTGAATGATTGAACCTAGGATAGCCTTTGGTGTTATTGGGAGTTGATACAGTTTATTACTTTGGATAACTGCATTTAATATATATTGATATTTGCAGCCATACAATAGAGCGGCAAAGCTACTTGGTTGTAGCTTTGCTATCTTAGTATGTTCTATTATTTGTCTTAATTCTTCTATTACAGGTATCCTCATCCCATTAATTTTTCAAAGCAAGTGCCTTCCCTTCTTAACAAGTTAAAGGTATCAATAAAGCGACAATTTTCTGGTTCTATTTCATTATTACATATTATTTCTGCTAAAAGCGGATTCAGTGATATATCTCTTTTCCACAGAGGGTGGGTAACAAAAATTGCCACCTCATTATGTATAAAACCTGGAATTCCACCGTCTATCACCTCTGCTTTTGGATAAAAATCATTCATAAATTGATCTCTAAGCGTCGTCGCCTCCTGCTTCCAATCCATAAGTTCCGGATAGTCAAAGTTGCCATTTAATCCAACATCGTAATTAGAATCTATCATTAATCGGAAAAGGCTAATTCCTAATCTCCAGTCGAGTAAACCATGATAAGGCATATTCCGGAACGTTTTGATACACTTCGTACAAGAGTCTTTACATGAATTCCTGTGGGATTCTGCCATCATTTGCGCAAAGTAATCATCTTCTCCATCAAGAATTCGTTTTTCATACTGATCAAAATGATCGAAAAAGTCAACCACAAAACCAGAGCCATTCACTAGTTCGTCTGCCAAACAGATTTGCCCTACCTCATTATCGTTAACCTTGACAAAATCGACAATTTCTATTTCTGCCGGATCTACGTCTAATCTGGAAGCAATCGCTCGCTGCAAAATAAAAGCTAACGAATAATAAGCAGATCTTATACCTTGAGCATAAAAGATACTGTCTTGGTCTAAATCAAATGGATTTAGATTTAATCCCGCTGGGACCTCATTAATTTTTAATTTAAGTACATTTGTTACTTTACGTGCTGCAATTCTAATCGTTTCTACATTTTCTATTTGAGTAGCAGTCGTAGTATAGTATTGATTTTTGATTTCTGAAGGAACATTTATGTCTAATACAATTGGCGTCCTTTGTTCATTGTATTCTTTGAGTTCATTTATAATCCAATATTCAGCATTAGAGTTGATTTGGCCTCGATATCCATCACTGAATTTCAGAGTGGTTTTGGCGCCTTGCAACTCTTTGTCATTGAGCCGCCAGGTAAAATCTCGCTTTGCAAGTTCAAGAAAAACATTCTTATTAACCGGAGATTTCTCATCTGCAAAACCATTTTTTTCAACCTTGACTCCTGATCGAGCAACAACTGTATTGTAATCATCATTTTTGTTTTCACCTGGTGTCATGTCTGTAATAAAGGCTTCCGGTGTTCGAATATTTATTGCATCCAATGATTGTCCACAATGCTGACAAAACATTGCGTTCGGATCTATTTGCTGGTACTCATCTAAACTATATGTTTGAAAATATGAACAAGATTTGTTTTGACATTTTAACATCCATCTTTGTAGTGAAAACGACGGCTTGTCCGAATTAAAAACCAATTGTTCAGGCCAACCTACTTTTGCAATTTTCATTCCTCTAGGAGCAAAACCAATAGAAGTAACCACTTTTTTATCTTTAATTTTCTGATTGCCTGGAACAAAATCATAAATAGCCATATCGAGATTTCTGTCAATAACCAGAGGTTTATTATTATCTTTGTGATCATCGAAACCAGTATACATATCACGGACACGTGAAGGCATTCCATACAAAGGTAGTATACCAGCCTCAGCCAGTGATTCCGCCAATGACTCCTCTGTGATATTTGGATTCTCTACTGCTTTATCAATTAAGTCTAACAGTTCTTTTTTGACCCAGCAAAACAACGAATCCAGATCGTTAGCATTATTATCAGTCAAAGAATTAATAACAGATTTAATCATATCATCATTGTTATTAATCCATGCTGCAACTCCATCCTTTAATTTCTGTTGAGGATCAACCACATTAAACCACTGTTCCTTACGTCCAAATTGACCATGAATATTTTTTTCCAGGTCTCTCTCCAGAGATCTGAAAGCATGAAAGAGGACTTCTTTTGCAATAAGTCTTTTTAGAATATCCTTTTGATTATGTTTTCTTTTCAAATCTTTTACTGC
Organism: Parabacteroides sp. PH5-46; assembly: GCF_029892785.1. Taxonomy (GTDB): domain Bacteria; phylum Bacteroidota; class Bacteroidia; order Bacteroidales; family Tannerellaceae; genus DFXE01. The sequence continues at coordinate 11,244 of NZ_JARXXA010000006.1, read as the reverse complement.
CAAAAACGGAGTTGGAGGCAAGTCACCTGTTATTCTATGCGGATTACGAAAATAATACTCATCATGACTTCGACCTCTACATAAAGTTTGCGCTATGGAATATGCTTGCCCTCTACGTCCTGCACGTCCTACCCGTTGTTGATAATTGTAACGCTGTGGTGGCATATTTGCAAGCATAATGGATTGTAGGTCTCCAATGTCCACTCCGACTTCTAAAGTAGTCGTAACACTTAACAATTCTATTGGTAAAACTTTTTTCAAATCCAGTCGTTCATCTCGGTTCTCCTCTATAATTATATCTCGGAAATAACGCTGCCGCTTAAACTGATCATCTGTTTGCCCAGTCAGCTCTTCACAATGAATCTTGATAGGTTTTCTATTCTTGATCTTATTTAATAGAAGATAGTTACTACTCCATATTTCTTTAACGCTCTTCTTGCATTCTTCATCTAAAACAGCTCCACAATTACAGCAAACACCACCTGATTTATGCAAATGCACCTTCATACACTTCTTACAGACAAAAGCATTTGAATCATTGTTTGCAAAATGGATATAGAGCGAATCTGTATCAAGGATCAAGTTATTATGCCTTTTTCTATTAAGAAATTCATTAATTGCACATCCTAATCTGTTATACCCCCATCCTCGGCCATCAATTCCACCATTATTTTTTGTCACACCACTTCCTTCTATTGAGTAATTGATATTAAACAGGTCACATATTCTGTTGATATATTGGCGAATAGAATGTTTCTTCGATAGATCTTGAAATGTACTGTCATTAACAGGAAAAGACGAATAGTTATATCTGTATTTCTCTCCAAGCATACGGGAAACGGAATCCAAAACTTCTATGAAATTTTCAGGTGATATTTGGTTGGATATATTATTATTCCTCGTTACGTTTTCAATCAACAGCCTGACTTCATCTACATCTTTGACGACAGAAACATAACCAATCCCGGATGATTCAACGCTATAAAACAAACGACCAAAGAGCGACGAAGCTAAAGCCTTTTGAATTTCCTCTTTAGATATTCTTTCAAGATTAATCCACCCATCATTTCCTGGCATTAATTCAAACCAGTTTCTCCATTCATGGCCAACTCTGATTTTTTGAACTTGCCAATTATTCCCTGCCGGATTGATTCCTAACTCCCAGCATTTTTTTACGATCATGGCATCAGCCAAACCATCAGGATTGATAAGTTCCTTGAATTGTACAACGCCCATTGCCTCTAATTGTTGTTCCAACTCATCAATTTGCCTACTAACACTACGTCTTACTCCAAGATTAGTTTCTGTTCGCCTTTGCTCTTCTAGTTCCTGTATCCTCCTATTAATATCCTCAAGATCGATATCCTCATCACTATTTATCAATAAATCTCTTAACACATCTGTATAATGGTTTCTCTCAATATCATTTGCCACATTCGCAGCTCCTTCTCTGCTATCAGAAAATACAACTAGCTTCTGTCCTTCCCTCGTTTGTGGGAGCTGATAAAATAATTCTTTTGTAAATATCTGAGTAACTTTTCCAAAACCTGTTCTAAACGCCCTTATTGGTGATTTTCGTTTTGGCGCTCGGTATCTATCTGCAGCACAATGAGGACAATGCATAGGGAGAGCTAAAGGGTCATTCCCGTTTGTGTTTTCATATAAAAAACCCTGAATCCAATCAGTTACTTCGTCTTCCATGATATCTTCATCAAACAGGATTTTCCCTTGCTTTTTATTAAGGCCACACTTCTTCCATGAAATACCAGCGAGGTTACCAACATTCTCATTTCTAAGAAAAGAATCTACATCCTTAGTAGAATCAGTAGGATAAAAAACAGCATAATCACTGTATAATCTTTTCTCTACAAGAACCTGTGAAACTCTTTCTGGTAACTCATCAATGCCTGGGCTATTTGAGATTAGTTCAAGATAACGGTTTTCTCCATCCCTATACATTAATTTCTTACCTCCATAAAAAATAGTGCCACAGGTTTCACAGTATAACAATTCTAATACTCTATGCCTATTTTCAGGATCAATAATTAGTGGGGAAGGATGCAACTTTCCAACTGGTAATAATTCTTCTTTTTGTTGCTCCAAAGTCGCCCAAAGCCCTTCAATATTTTTAAAGAAATAATGAAATCTAAATCGAGGTAGAGAAGTATTTACCTTATTTCCATCTATATCTCTATATACATCGAACAACCCTCTTGCAATAAGTAATCCTTCTGCGGCATCTCTTAATGTCTCTTTATCCTCTAATTCTCCAAATAGTGCAGAAGTAAAATACCTATTCAGACTATTATCATCTCCAATTTTTTGTTCAAAAGCAATAGCTCGATGCCTTGGTTTTTCATCAACGTTCTCTTCTTGTATCCAAAAGGAATCTAACATTCGATTACCCAAAGCTAGTTCAGTACTATTAAGGATATCAAGCAGTTTTTCTATTGGAGAATCTTTAGAACTTGTAAAACCAGAAAAGTCCTCCAGAGCTTTTGATACATCACTATATAGATCGCTTAAATCTTCATTTTCAAAGGAGTCCTTGTCTTTATTAAACTGCTCTTTAAGCTTCACAAAAGGCTCTGTGGGTAAATAATTAGAAGGTTCATACTTTCCTTCAAGCTCTTTACTCTCTCCCTTTACTATATTATCTGCATTAAATTCTGTCCCAAAGAAATCTTTTAAATATAGCAAGCTTTGCTCTCCTTCTAATGACGCAGAAGATGCTAATATACGCAATTGGGAACTATCTGGGGTTAATCCTAAACGTGCAATAAGCAAACGTAGCAGGTAGGCAATTTCTGTACCGGCGGTTCCCCTATTCAAGTGTAACTCATCAATGATTAGATGGAAAACACGAGTGGGATTCTCTTTGTCTTTTTCACCCTCTAACCAAGCTTTTGTTTTTTCTATGATAGGAAGATCGACATCACGCATCATCATTATCGCAAGCATCGAGTAGTTGGTAATTAAAATATCCGGGGGAGTTGCTTGCATATCAAATCGACTTCGCATTTCAGACGAGATGAAATTATCTTTACCCTTTATGCGTTGAAAGAAAGCTCTATTCTTATCTCTTTCTGCATGTTTCTCTATATCGTTATCACTTTTCTCAATCGTCTTAAGCTCCTTTTTCAATTTTTCCAATAACCGCATGTTATGATCTACATCGGTGTTAAACTCTCCTGCCACGGGAGTAGTTCCATTGTATCTACCAAAAAAGATACGATTACCTCCTAATCCTTTTTGTAGAAAGTCATGAATGAGATCACTATCTAATGCTTTTCTCAAGCGAGTAGTCTGATCTTCAACTAATGCATTCATAGGATAAATGATCATTGCTCTTACCGCAGCTTCTCTTTTCTCACCATTCCGTTGAAGAGCAATAGGAGATAATACATTTCCTACTACAAGCTCCCTTGCTCTATTTTTCCTAATATTATCCTGCCACCAAGGATTATGTGTATAAGTGGGGCTTTCCCAATTCTCGGTCACAGCCTCTTTCAGTATCTGAGCAAATAAGGGTAGTAAAAAAGATTCCGTTTTGCCAGAACCGGTACCAGATGTTATGACACTATTTTTCCCGGACAATGCCTGTTTTAGCATTTGTTCTTGATGAGCATATAAGGGATAATTCATAAGCCCCTTTATAATGAACTCGTTAAAAACAGTTCTTGCGTTTTCAGGCATAACTTCATTAGAAATATCTACTTGATCTATGCTGTTTCCATTCGTTCTATATTCAGGCATAGGTTCGATCCAAGGGGTTCGATATAGTACTCCATCTGTATTCAACAGTTCGTTCCGTCTTCTTTCAAATGTGTCAGTTTCTGGATCATTCGAAGAATACCTCGTACCAAACGCAGTCTTAACATATAGAAGAAAATTGTCTTTAATTTCTTCAAATGCTCCAATTGGATTAATAAGATTTTTTGCCATAATACTATAGTTGATTTAATTTTTTAAGAATACTTTCTATTGATATCCCGTTATTGTAAGGGCTTTCCCATATTTTATAACATCTGTAATAAGTGTTCATATAGCATTTCACTTCTGGTCTTTCACTACTCATTAGGGAAAATGCGCGTGCATAAACTTTAGGGAATCGCAATCGTGCTGGAATTCGTAATTCGTTGGCACCTTTATCAAACTGTATAAACTTAACTCCATACAAATACATAACCACAAAGTATCCCCAATATTTATCTATTGGATACTGGCTTCCTTTATACCATAGAATCGTTCTTTCTTGATATGAACCAGGGCTATATGTAACCAAATCTAGTTGAGAGTCAAATGTACTCTTTTCTCTTAAATTATTATTGTAATCCAGACATTTTATGCTCTGATAAGCCCTTACATCAGATGGAAAATCGAATATCACATTCCCTTCATTAAGGATTTCACGTGTGTATTCCTCTATAGAAGGGATGTTTTGGAACAAAGAATCGGCTAATATCTCTGTTCTTTGGAAAACACAATTTAATTTGAATGCTATATTAACAAGGTTATCTAATACTTTAGTATGTAGGATGACTTGTTGAGGCAATAGCACATTGACCGCTGAAGAGACATACTCTATTTCAACTGAAATTCCCTCACAATATCTTTCAAGTTCGGAAATAAAATCAACACTTCTTGCTCCGATTAAAACAGCACGATAACCAGAATCTATTGGGTATACGTGTATTGGTGTTACCCCATTTTCCACAATAGGTCTATGCCCATGCCTAACGGGCAAAAGCACAAGAGTCGGTTTGTTCACAGTTATTATATGTTTCTTATTGTAATAATCATGATTTACGAACCCCAATCTTTCGTACTCACTTAACAAATCAAACTTTCCTTTCTCTATAGACTCCTTATTATCATCAGTTTTAATCCTACAAACAACGCTTCTAACTATGCCATCAAATTCTTTTTTGTCCAACTCGCCTATTGAGGATAAAGCATAAAGGATATAGTCTCTGTTCCCGTAGAAATCAGAAGTGAAGCTATTATTGGGGGCAAATTGATATACAGGCACTACTGTGTTACCAGGAATTATCATTCTTAACCCTTGAGTTATCGCATCGTCTAATCTTTGCACATATTCACCAAATTTGTCTCTGCAAGAACCTCTCAAAGTTTCCGTTATAGAACATTTCGCAAAAGAGTATTTCCTTTGAGAAGTAAAGACAGGCTTATCATTCATATATGCTACAAGCCTGAACTCGTCATCCATATATGCAGCATGGTTCAGATTATCCCCCAGTTCCCATGTACAAGCAAATTTATTCTTAAGCTCTATTATTTTTCTGTCAATCTTGTCAAACTCAGCAAAAACTTTATACCCTTCCGTTATTCCAGGAATATCAAATAGTAAGGGGAAGTCATTCAGAAAACGCACCGAGCCATGTGTGGAACTTAGTACTATATTGTTATCGTGATCGACAACGATACAATCTTCTCTCAATTCTTTGAAAGACAATAAATCGCAATTATTGCAAGAGTGTTCTGCATTATCTATCTTATAAAGCAGAAACGATTCTGGACAGTCATATTCTGATAAATGAACAGCATTCGCCTTGAGCCAGTTAATTATATTCTCCTCTCTTTCATGAATCAGCACATAGTACCTTCCGCCTTTTTCATACTTTGCTTTAGACACCCATAGATTCTCTGTCCGATATTGTCGAAACAGTATTATATTTCGTTTGTAATAAATAGCTTTTACGTTGTTGCTTTCATCCTTTAGAGAGATTTGTTCGTGAACACCGCCTAAATCACTAAATTCAAGATTACTCCAGCCATCTGAGTCAATATATACTTCATCCAATTCTTTGTTTCCTTTTCTAAAACACAAAGTTTCTGGACTCTCCATCGGGTTTTTATACCACACTCGATGGCGGAGGATAATGCCCTTATTTTCTGCATTTATTCCAGGAAACCTCAAAGTTAAGTAAAGGGGATATACTGTTCCATTTTCTTCAAGAGTGGAAGTGTTATTCTTCTTAATTTTAGTAAAGGTTTTACCATCCCAATTATTATAAACCTTTTCAAAAATAGAGACTAATTTACTCTCTGCTGTTTTCAGAGCCAAGTCTCTTTTATTTGTATTGCCTTTAAATATTACATTCAAAGCTTCATCTTTCTTATACAAACGTAATATGTCTTCGGATGAAAGAAAAAGATCTGGAGGTAGCTCTAATTTGGAGAAAAGTAGTTTTAACCGATTTGTGTCTGACTCTGATATTAAAACTTGACTGTAAATAGCATGTACCCAACGATTTCCTCTATTTCGGACCAAATCTGGTTTTTCGAAAATACCCAATTGATGATTTTTTGTCCATTCCTGTAGATGTAACAAAATATCAATTTTACCTTCATCTCGATTATCTTCAAACAATTTTCTAAACGAAGCTGTACAAAAATCGTTTTCATCAAATTTAATCAGATTAGCACTAAAAAACGTTCTTACTTTATCATAATAACCAGCATCTGTTATCTTGCTCTCATTAAGTGCCTCTACCAATGGAATTACTAAAACAAGAGCAAAAGTGAGATATAAAGGATATTTTTCGTTTCTATACCAATTCAAGCTATTGTACCTATAAGCTTCTTTAACTTTTTCTATATATGAATCTTTACGCAAGTCCACATGAACACCTTCTGCCAAATCAAACTTTGGATTATTGATGGCCTCAATAAAATCTTTCCAGATTTCTTCATCGGTCATTACAGAAGTGCTATTTCTTTCTTTATAAATCTGAATTATATCCCTTTTAGTCACGTATAGGAATACTTCCATGTCCTTCTTGGCTTTATTAAAAAGAAAATGAGCAATACAATCATTCCATTCTTTGTAATTCATGTCATCAAATCATTGATAATAAAAGCACACAGTTACATCAAAAAGCAGCACAAGCACATTTTGTGTAATCTTAATATATTTATTCTTACAAACTTACTGAAAGCATTTTAAATTTACAACATCCTGCTATCCATATCGTCCACGCATGGACAATATGGACGGTATAATATCAAAAAAACTGTGTATTGTGTATATTTGAGCTCAGTTAATACTTAAGATTTAAGTCTAATGAGTAAAATAACACATCTAAAAATATAATTCCAAAAAACATGAACAGCATAACCAACTCTCCACCCATCCTCCTTGGTGCCATCGCAGGTGATATCATCGGATCAAAATATGAGTTTTCTAATATTCATACGCTGGATTTCCCGCTTTTTGATGAACGAAATGAAATAACCGATGATACGGTGATGACTGTTGCTGTTGGCGAGTGGTTATTGACTGGTGAAAGTCTGAGCGGGATCATGCAGGACTATGGATGGAGGTATCCGAATATGAGCTATGGCAGCTCTTTTAGGAGGTGGCTACTTGCGGATGATCCACAGCCTTATAATAGTTGGGGGAATGGTTCTGCTATGCGGGTTAGTTTGATTGGTTGGGCTTTTGATACATTAGAAGAAACTTTGGATGTGGCCAAAGCAAGTGCGGTTGTTACCCATAACCACCCGGAAGGGATTAAAGGAGCGCAAGCGACAGCTACCTGCGTTTATCTAGCACGCATGGGATCGTCTAAAGAGCAGATAAAAGCGTATATAGAGAATACTTTTGGTTATGATCTCCAACGCACTTGTAATCAGATACGACCAACTTATCACTTTAACGAGAGCTGCCAGGGAACAGTTCCGGAAGCAATCATTGCCTTTCTGGAAAGCAATGACTTTGAGCACGCTATTCGCTTAGGAATCTCTTTAGGAGGGGATAGCGATACGTTGGCTGCTATTACCGGAGGTATAGCAGAAGCTTATTACAAAGTCATACCAGAACATATTCAACAAGAGGTGATTGCACGTCTGCCAGGTGAATTTATAGAAGTCCTACGACAGTTTTGCTATAAATTTATTGCGAATAGGTAAGATGTTTTTGAATTTTCCCCAATGCGGATCATTTTTATAAGTCTCGATAGAGACTGATGGTACATATAATTTGCAAACGTCATAATCGATATCCCAAGGCTCATAAACAGAGCAAGGAGATTCGTTGCCGATTGTTATTGTCTTTAGGTTAGAACAACCCCAGAAGCAATCTTTCTCTATTGTTGTGATATTTTTTGACAGATATATTTCGGATAAACTTTCACAACATAAAAATGCTCCTTCACCGATTGAAGTGACCGAATCTCCAAGAGAGACTTTTGTTAAGTATTTATTGTAGGCAAATAGATATTTACTAATCGATGATATCGAGTTAGGAACACGAATGCTTTGTATTCCACATTGGGAAAAGGCTCCTATTTGAATCTGCGAAACCGATTCGGGAATGATTACCTTTCTTAAACAATCACATCCCCAAAATGCAAAACGATTAATACTCTTTACTGTATTCGGAATACGGTATGTATCTCCGACACCTCTTGCGCAACAAATCAAAGAATTCTTCTTTTTGTCAAATAATACGCCATTCCTTGACGCATAATGTTCATTGTCTTTGTCGACAAAAATAGCATATAACAAAGGAGAGATTGGACGCTTACTAACTATTTTCACAAAAGAGGCAGGCAAATAGATCTTCACAAACATTTCAACATCTTCAACATCCTCGATCTCAGTCAACCTCCCTTCAAGAACCGAGAAATTAAAACTCTTTATGCCTTCACAAACGACTATCTTTTTTACTCCTTTAAGTAATTGCCGCCATTTCTTCATACATCCTCTCACATTCATCATACCCTTTCCTTCCAAGTAGAGGGTACTTTCTTCTTTCTGCCAAGAGAATGTGTTGATTGTTCCGCTTGTTTCTATTTGGATATAGCAAGGTTGTGTCACTTCGGTGACAGGTAAAACACTTTTTAGACAGTCCCAACGCTGATCTTTCCTGTAGGTCTCTATAAACTCAGAATGAACAAACAATGCACAAGCATAAGTGTTAATCCCTAAGGCCTTAAAATTTTCATAAGAGAAATTATTAGGAATTACTATTTTCTTTAGGCTATGGCAACCTAAAAAACAGTCCTTTGACGCCTTTTGGATATTTTTCGAGATATAGACTTCGGAGAGTTTTTCGCAATCCTTAAACGCATTCCACCCTATTGAAGTTACAGAATCGGGAATATAAATATTGTTCAAATTCAGACATTCTTCAAAAGCGCTGAATCCTATCCCCGTTATTGTTATTGGAAGATAAATTCTCTTTAGATTATGACAGCCCTGAAAAGCAAAATCAGCAATATAACGCATACCTTCCGAGATATATACCTCCTCTAACTTACAACATCCGCTAAAAGCATAAGGACCCGCCCAAACTACTGATTCTGGAATGAATAGTTTTGTTAAATTAGAACAGCAACTAAAAGCACAGCTTCCAATCGAAGTTACTGTATCTGGGATGTGGTATGTTCCTTGTAGTCGTTTTAAGCAGCAAATTATGTGTGTTTTGTTCTTGTTAAATAGTACATTATTCTCTACTGTATAATGATTATTATCTTTATGTACTGATACAGATTGTAGTCTACTGCAATCTGTGAGATTTAGTTTTTCTACTGAAGCCGGTAAGTAAAGTTCTTCTAATCCGTGAAAATTATTTTGTACTGTATCAATGCCAAGAACTCCTTCTCCAATAACAAGTTTTCTTACACCTATACTTATTTTATCCCATATATCTATACATTCTCTGCTTGTCAACAATCCTTTCCCATCCAAATACAAGATATCTTTATCCTCTCTTCGCCAGGAGAATGCGCCAAATGTGCCACTTCCGTTCATATACAGAATACCTTTTTCTCTCCACCAATGGTATGTGGCGGTAGTTTCCTTTGTTTCCGTTTGCATTAATTCAATAGGTGTCTTATGCCTTCGCGATAGTTACTCCACTTTTATGACTGTCATTGCCGTAATCCCTGATATCTTTCCGGCAATAAAATCTCCTATATTTTCATTATTCCGCATCACATTGTAAATATATAAAGGACGATTCATAAGAAATATCTCAACCTCAACGATATCGCCAATTTGTAATTTGGAATTTATGCTTCCAACAACTGTAAATACTAATTCTTCCTGATGTTCTACTACGACCACTCGTTCAGGAGAATATTCAAAACGCACTTTTTCTCCCTTTTTTAATGTTCTACTTCTAATCATTTCATTACGGCGAACGTATGCTGATGACATTATTGGCTCTGATATATATTGCAAAAGCACATCCCAATCATCGAAGCCAATGTAGTTCGCTATAATATCTAAAGTACTCAGACGAGGTGTTTGGACGCCATCCTTGATAAATCCGAGTAAACGTTTAAGTGTATTTGAACTGACACTTTCTTTCAAGGTGTCTGCTATTTCTCTGGATATATTTTCACAATCAGAAGGATATCGAATTTTCTTCCCATACTTATTCTCTAACAGGTTGACTATATAAGGTGATAGCATATAACTTTTTTCACAAACATACAATAAATAATGATACTATTTGCTACAATGGATAAAATGGATAGGGTTGACATTGATTCGGGTTTTAAGTTAATCCACAAAATCAGAAAAACCAACCATCATTTCTTCAGACTATGATTTGTCAATGTACTTTTAAGGCTATCGCTTTCCGCTTGTATTGCTCTGATATCAATGCTTTGTTGGTAATAGTTCTGATTCAACAGTGTATAATCATTCTGCTGTTTCATACAAAACAGTGTGAGAATAAACACCAGTAATCCAAGTACTACAATAACCAAAGACGATTTTCGGAGCTTGAAGAACTTAAAATTTAAGTATGACTTACCATCTACCTTTGTCTGCTCCTCCGACTCGCGCATTATCCCCCACATATTGGAAAGTATCTCGTATATACCATGAGTATGTTCATCCAATTGCCCGAGATTCGTATAAATGGACTTGAAATGAGAATCACAATGAGTACCAAGTCCTTGAATATATTTCTCTATTTTTTTGACGATTTCATCTTTATTTACTCTTAACTGAGACGTTATATCGGCTTGTTCCTGTTTTGGAACAAATTCCTTTTGTTCCTTTAAGTACCGTTTTATTGTTCCTTCTATTTCCGATAGCTTTTCCCATAAAGCATCGTTTGATACTGATTTACTCATGTTATTTCCTGTTTTTTAGTTATTATTTTTTTGTTTTATCTTCTTATACCCCTACGATTTTCGGGCTTCTTTTTCTTTTTCAATGCTTGCTGACGCAAGTATTCCGCTTCATTCTCATCCTGATTGG
>NZ_JARXXA010000005.1 GCF_029892785.1 Parabacteroides sp. PH5-46 | reverse complement strand
CTGTCGATACAAAAAACAGCCGATAAACAACGCCTTGTACTGGTGGCTAACCTGCCGGAAAGTGTTACGCTTTCTCCTACAGCTACCACTACTGTGGCCGATTTGTTTAACGACATAAGCTTCGACGCTTCGCTTTGGCAGACTGCATCCACGGGTAGCTATCCCCGTTTTCCCATGTGGGGACAAATGAAACAGGGGTACGACTTTAGTGCTACCTCTGCGCCGACGGAAATAAACGTTAATATGTTCCGTACGATGGCCAAGGTAGATGTGGGGGTAGATATGGGGGATGCATCATCTACACTGGCTGCTGCTTTCAAGATCAAGGAGGTGAGCGTATATGCCAAACCGGCATCCTACCTCACACCCCACGGAAACTATATGACGGGGACAGGCATAGACCAGGATGTCTTTACCGAACCCCGTCCGGTAAGCGGGGCAATCGCTTCCCATACTTATGCGGTGGCATCACCCTATAAGGAAATCCTACGCACCATCTATATCCCCGAATCAGAAGCTTCCACAAGCAGTGTACCACAAACATACCTTATCATCAAGGGTGAATGGACAAGCGGAGAGTGGAACGGGAAAACAGGTTATTACCGTGTGGACTTTGCTGATGGTAGCAGCTTTATACCCATTGTGCGTAACCATGCCTACAGGATCAACATTACGAAAGTAAACACGGCAGGCTACGCCTCTGAAACAGAAGCCGAAAGTGCAGCACCCGATATAACAGGCAAAGACCTGGTGGTAGAAGGTATGAATGACAACATAAACGATATCGTGTACAACGAAACAGACTGGCTGGGAGTAAACGTCAGCAGCGTCCTCTTCGACTGGGACAAAATGCTGGTAGGAAATGCTATGGCATCAACGGCAGATAAGAATAAATTTGCCCTGCAGCTATACACCACTTACGGCTCATGGACGGCTACGCTCGAAGGCTCACCAAGCTGGCTGAAAATCACACCTGCATCAGGAACACAAACCCCGGATGTTCTCTCCGGTTTTGAGATAGAGGTGCTCAGCGAAAACCTCACAGGGACGGAGCGCCAGGCCACTATCACTCTGCGGTCCGGTATGCTCAGTATGCCGATTACCGTACGCCAGAGTGGAGGTGCCAACAGCCACCTGATACGTTTTGCCACGGGAGCCTCGGCAGAGATCAGGATTCCTGTATCTTTTGCCCTGAAAGCACTTGGCGATAACCCGGCCAGCCCAACAACAGACCTGTCGAAAGCAACGGCACGTGTTCTTTGGTATGAAACAAAAGAATCTACTCCTGTTACTTTTACAGCAGAACTAAGCTTGGACAAGAAATATATAACTGTGACGGCTGCTTCCAATGGCACACAATTTAACGGCAATGCCGTAATTGCCCTTATGGATGGAAGCGGCATCGGATGGGTAGGTAGCGATAATCCTGCCAATGTATTATGGAGCTGGCATGTGTGGTCTATGAAAGGTTCGGGCACTACTGACCCGGATGTAGATATCAACTTCCACAACCCCAACAAAGACAGGCTGATGCGCACGGTACTGGGAAAATACGGTACAGCTCAAAAAGGTATGTTTTACCAGTGGGGGCGCAAAGACCCCTTCCCGCAATACACTACGGGTGTTGCTCCCCGGAGCATTGTTATAGATGCTGCCGGAAGCAATAATACGGAAACTTATGTTAGACAAAACCCGACGGTATTCTACACCGGTTCACATTGGTTGACAAGTGCTGTACCTGCTCGCTGGACAGCAGGAAGCAAGGCCGAGTATAACGATCCATGCCCTACGGGATGGCGCGTGCCTGCCGGTACCGACAACTACGAATGGACACTGCCTGTAGCAATCAGTCATTTCCAGAACGGTATTCTCGATGGCTCAACAGACGGCGCTTGGGCATCTTCAGGCCATTACCTGTGGATCACCTCAGGAACAAACTATCCGTACTGGACGGCCACAGGTAATACGGTTACTGCCGCTATGTCGACAAATACAACCACCGGTGCCAACATACGCTGTGTGAAGGATATCAAACTGGTGAAATAACAGGTGAACGATTAGTGATTAACGATTAACGATTAATGATCATGAATAAAACTAAAATAATATATTCCCTTGCTTCCCTCTTCCTCTTCTCGGCTCTGCCCCTGGCGGGACAGGCACAGGTGGTGCTCCGGAACAGTGGGGAGATGTACGTGGGAAGAGTTGCTTCTGATACGGCTCTCTATATAGTGGGAAACTTCAAGGCATACGACGTATCGGATATTGCCCATCCGGGAAAGACCATCCTGACAGGTGATTTTATAAACGATGTGACAGGTACTTCCAAGGTCTTTAATTCCGGCACTCGCGCTGGCACCTTTGAGTTTAGAGGGACAGCGGCACAAACCGTATCCTTTGGGAGCAATGCCAGCAAACAGAACAATTATATCCTCTTCCCAAACAACGTTGTTATAAAGAACACTAGTTCAGCGGGAACAGTAACGATTACCCCCTCGGCGGCTGCACAGGTGAAGAATGTGACCTTCCCAAGCGGACGGCTGGTGCTCGATTCCGAAGCTGCCACCCAAGCGAATGAAAGCAAAGTGGCACATCTGTGGATCGAAGACGATGCTACAACGGCTATTGCCAATACCGACAACAAAGCCAACATACAGGTAAACCTCGCCTTGGGCGGGCAAGGACACATGGCCGGTTTCACATCACCCTTTAAGACGATGTATGCCGATTACTTCTTTTTCAACTTCTTGTCCGACCTATCGGAAACGGAGCTTTTCACCACGGGAAACAGCAATGAGTTATGGGAGACGAATCCCAAGCGTGCGCTTTCGGCCGGAGAAGGATTTATTATTGGCCAAGGACTTGTTCCATATACCAATACCACGTACTATACCAATACCCTCAACAAAACACAGTGGAACGGGGCTCTGCTTAGTGAGGCTACGACAGACAAGTTTGCCTTTAACCGGCATTTGTTCAAGGCAGAGAAGACATCCTTCGGAGGCTTTATAAGTGATGATGAATCACTGACTGCCCGCTACACAGGCGAGGAACTACTGAATAGCGATGTAGAAGACATTGAACTGGCCTACGGCTACAATTACCTGGGCAATCCCTTTATGGTACCCCTTAACCTGGCGGATCTCCTCACAACCGATCGTTCGGCATGGGGTATTACCGGCACGGATGTGGCACAGCAATACTATGTACTGTCACCCGGAGCTACAGGAAACAGTACCAACAGCGGAGTTACCTTCACCTTCAACGCCACCTACTTGGTAGGGCAGACCGAAGGATCAACCACCCTGCACGGAAGGAATAACCTTATTGCTCCCATGCAGATGTTCGTACTAAAGAACAATGGGGCGGCGATAAGCACCTTTAAGATACCCAAGAGCAAACGTACCCACGGTACCACACAGTTCCTCAGAAGCAGCAATACGGCATACGAGCCCATAGACGAATTGCTGCTGGAAGCACGCGATATGACAACAGGCGGTTTCGACCGCATGTGTGTAGTCTTCCGTAATGGAGCTACCCTCAAAGCAACAGACATCTACGATGCAGAGAAGCTATTCAATCGCACCGGAGGTGTAAACCAGCTATACACCCGTTCTACAGACGGAAAGGAACTGACAACAAATGTGCTTCCGGCTACTACTACGAAGTTGCAAATGTATTTTGAGCCTTCGCTCAAGACACAGGAAGTAGAGCTCGAAGCCAGCCGCCTGGAATCGCTGCGTTCGGTGTATGATGTTACGATAGAAGACAGCAAAACAGGCAAGAAAAGCAGCTTCTTCCGAAATCCGGTATACCGATTCACCTCTGCTCCCGGAGACAGCCCTACGCGCTTCGTCCTTCACTTTACCAGCAATCCTACGGGAACGGAAGAACTAACAAACAGTGAACTGTCGGCCTGGTATGAAAACGGTATTACAAATATCAAAGGCCTTGAGGGAGAAAACCTCTGGATTTACAATGCCCAGGGCTTACTGATAACAAAAGAAAAGGTAACAGCCCCTACTATGCAGATCAAGAGAAGGCTGGATACCGGGGTATACTTTATCCGCACAGAGAACAAGTCAGTAAAACTATATGTAAAATAAGGGAATACACAGCATATGAAACGATTAATAATAACAATATTCCTGGCAGCTGTTTTTGCCTGTGTCGCATCGGCACAGGTGACCATAGGCTCAACTGCCGCACCCGACAAGGCGAAACTGCTACAGATAGACAACTCCGGTGGCCTTGGGTTACCCAGAGTACAACTCGTCAACACAGCAACCTTACAGCCTTTTATTACCGGAACCCCTTCCGCAGACGATAAGAAAGCCCATGTCGGCCTGATGGTCTACAACCTCACAACAACAAGCCCTTTCAAAAAAGGTATCTACGTATGGGATGGCGAACAATGGACAGAAGCAGCCGAAGGAGCCGACAGCGGCTCAGGTGGTGGCAAAAAGTGGTTCTATATGCCCGCTTTTAACCTGCCCATGGAAACGACAGGTAGTAAGACCTTCGACCTCTATGCCAAATACCAGGGACAGTTCGATGCTAAAATGGGAACCATCTATGGCAAGAAAGAACTTGACTACGTAGTGGTGAATTATGATAATACAGTACTTTCCGTTACTGGTATCACCGACGAAGGTGTTATGTCATACAACGTTCTTGATACCGACCCATCATCCACAGCGTTTATGACTATTGTGTTTGTTGTTAAACAATAAAAAGAAGAAAAAGATTATGAAATACAGAATTATATATATAGTCTGCCTGCTCTCGGCCATTGCCCTCTCCGGACAGGCGCAGAAAGAGACTTGGAACTGGTGCTTTGGATACAGGGCTGGATTGTCTTTTCATCCTGATAGCTTACGGAGCTTTGCTGCAACAGGTGTGGATGGAACACCGGATGCAATACTGAAGAATATTCCTGGTTTTTTTAGTAGTAAGGTAGTTACTAATGAAGGTGTTTTTACAATCTCTAGCAAAAATGGGGATTTGTTATTTTATTCCGATGGGATAAAAATATGGAAGGCGGATGGTACAGAAATATTTGATGGACTGAAAGGGAATACCTCTTCGACGCAGTCGGGTATTGTTCTTCCTTATCCGGAAGATGAAAAAAAATTTATTTGTGTAGGGTTAGATGAAAGGAATAACAATAATATGAATTATGTGCTTGTGCAAGCAAATAGCTCTACCGATGTAACGGTGGTTGGAACCGCTGTAGCTTTTTCCGGACATAAAGGTCTATTAGGCGAAAGCATGTCGGCAATACAACATGGTAATAGAAAAGATTGGTGGATTGTCGCTGCTGGACGGGGTAAACCGATATATCTGAATGCTTGGCAGGTAACATCATCTGGCGTAACAAATACTGCCCCTGTAAAAAACAATTTGGAAATTGATTCTAATTCCTACGGAGCTAGTGGTTATTTAAAATTTACGCCCGATGGAAAACATTTTGTACTTCTTTTAAATGGAACATGTGATTATTTCATTTACGGTGATTTTAATAATCTAACAGGAGAATTTTCCAATATAGGGAAAACTGCGCTAAAATCTGCATACGGGCTGGAGTTTTCACCCAATCTAAAATATGTGTATATAACAGCAAATAATACAGGTACGGGTTCTACTACTACTAATATTTATGTTTATGACTTTGAAGCTCTGTTGCAAGGGAATACTACGGAGCCTATTAAAACCATATCCGCGTATAGGGTTTATGCTTTACAACTAGACAGTTTTGGCCGTATTTGGGGAGCGTGTGTTGAGAGTAACCCATATTGTATGTATTTAATTGATAATCCAAACGAACCGACAAATCTAAAAGTGTATGGGATCTCTTATAAATCCTTTATGTCATCATCGAGTGAAGTAAAACTGGGTTTGCCATCTTTCTCTGCTTCTTGGTTTGCCGTATCAAATATCAAGACGGATAATGAGGCGTTTTGCGTTAATACAGAACAATCTTATTCCATAATTGTAAATAAAGGAAGTGGGCTGGGTGAACTCGGCAAAACCATCTGGGATTTTGGGGATGGCAGTATGGTAATTACCGATACAAATGTAAATGGCACGCAAACACATTTTCATACCTATACCAAACCAGGAAGATATACCATTACAGTAAAATCATTCCTTAAAAGCGATGGGTTGGAAGTGACGGATCAGCGGGAAACCCTGGAAGTAACGGTAAGCCCTTGCGTCATGCCGGTAAATCCGAACATACATCTTTATTAACGATTAACGGTGAACGATTAATAGTTAATCATTAAACGTTAATCGTTAACAAAAACGCTCTTTGACATATTGGTTTACACGCTACTGTGCTTTCGGAAAGCAAAGCTGTTGCATCCTATTTGGAAAGATTGAGATATGCATACTTTTTTCTGAGGGGGTATCAACAACACCCCGAATTACGAACAGAACGCCTTTCGAGCTGGCTATAGATATGGCAGGTAAGAAAGTCCGTAAGGACTTATAGATAGATAACCCCTTGCAAGCGGAGCGCAGCTCGGGGCAAGGAATACGTCTCTCGTCTTTGTAACTCCGTAGGAGTTTCGCCCTTGTATAACCCCTACGGAGTTCAGGAAGTTTGGGGAGCAGACTGCTTACCCCGAGCTGCACTTCGCTTGCAACGGGGTTATCCAAATACAAGTCCTTTCGGACTTCTTGTCTTTCTATAAAAGTGTGTAAGCCAATTAAAAGAAAGCCTTATACGCTTTTTTTACGTGTAATTTTTAAAATAAAATAAATAGATTATGATACAGAAATTGAAACTTGTTTTACTGTTTGTAGCTGTGGCCGGAATAGGATCGGCTTACGGACAGGTAACGGTAGGTTCGGACGCGGCTCCGGCCAAGGCAGCACTGCTGGAAATCAAAAGCCAGGCAGCCGATGCAACTACGAATGTAACGTCTACCAAGGGAGGCTTGGGTCTGCCAAGAGTGAACTTAGTGTCTACAACTACCTTACAGCCTTTCATCGGTACCAGCGATGCCGAGTGGAATAGTAGCAATCAAGCTACGACTAAGGCCGCCCATGCCGGGCTGATGGTTTATAACCTTAGCACGACAGACCCTTTCAAGAAAGGTGTTTATGTATGGGACGGCAGCACGTGGGCACAGATAGGAGCAGGAGGAGGTAGTACTACAGCCGCTGAAAAGTACTTCTACATCCCTTCGTTCAACATCCCCTTAGATGCTCCCAGCGACGATGAACGTACGTTCAACCTGTATAATGAATATGTAAAACAGTTCACTAAAGCGGGTAACAGCACCTTTGTAAGTAGTAATACCGCTACTACATTTGAAACCATCCCTTCCAAAGGTACTAACACATTATACCCCGCCAGCGAATTAGACTATGTAGTAACCTATTACGATACGGATATCCTGAAAGACGTAAGTGTTACCGCTGCGGGAGAATTGAAATACAAGGTGAAGTCACAAATCACCAGTCCCGCTTCATTCCTGAATGTAGTGTTCGTAATCAAATAAAGAAAATATGAAGCGAATAATATACATAGCCTGCCTGCTCTCGACCATTGCCTTTTCCGGGCAGGCACAGAAAGAAACAAGCAATTGGTTTTTTGGCAAATATGCCGGGCTTACTTGGAATACAACACAATCAGAAACAGCAACTGGTATAAATACAGCTGATAAACAACTGGATGGACTGCCTACTAGTGTTACTGGAAAATTATTTACAGAAGAAGGTTGTTCTAGCATATCCGATGATGCCGGTAACCTGTTGTTTTATTCAGATGGAAGAACGATATGGGACAAAAATCATAATCAGATGCCAAATGGAAATTCTTTGGATGGAAATAGCTCTTCAGTCCAATCCTGTATTGTAGTACCTGTAATAGGCTCTTTGACTCAATATTACATTATAACTATTTCAGTAAGTATAACTTCATCACCTTATTATTTATCTTATTCGGTGGTAGATATGACGTTGAATAACGGATTGGGCGATGTGGTCACTGAAATGAAAAATATTCGTTTTACGGGTGAGACGGGTAAACTATGCGAAAGTGTGGCGGTTGTAAAGCATGCCAATGGAAAAGATATGTGGGTATTAGCTCCAGGAGGACCTGGATCCAATTCAACAGGTGCCGTAACGTTAAATGCATGGTTAATAACCGAAAGTGGAGTGACGGTAGATAACCCGGTAAAAACGCTACTTCCCATTGATATTCAACAAAAAGGCGCATTGGGGTATTTAACATTTAGCCCATCAGGAAGATATTTTGCATGGGCGACATCTTCTGCGGGGGTATTATTTTTTGCTAAATTTGACACTTCAACAGGTGAGGTGCAAAACATAAAATATATAAACTTTGCTGGAAATTCTGTTTACGGAACAGCGTTTTCCTTATCAGGAGACTATTTATATATCACAAGGAGGATGCGTTCGGAAAGTATCAATAATATAACGGTTTATAAAGTAGAAGACCTGATAGCTGCCCCCAACGGCTCAATAGCACCTTTTTCTCTTCCATATAAAGACATGAATATTCCTTCGGATACACCTGGACAGCTTTATTACATGGATGTGCAAGCCGCGCAATTAGGGCTTGATGGCAGGATGTATTTTGTTGCAGAAAGAACTGATTTTTTATACGTAATAGATAATCCAGAAGAATTTGAAAATCTTAGACTATATCGATTACCTAATGGTTTTTTGGTACCAAATAGTTGTCAATTAGGTCTTCCTAGTTTTGCTAATTTTTGGTGGTATATGGATCGGATTACAACAGATAAGGAACTCCCGGTATGTTATGGGGAAGCTATTCGGTTTATTATCAACGTGAGCATATCTGGGTTAGGTAACGACTTAACAAAAATAGAATGGAATTTTGGTGACGGAACTATCATTAATGACACAAATCCAACACATGGTGTATTAACCAAAACACATACATATGCAAGCCCGGGAACATATACCCTTACCGTAACCCCTTATGTAAGTGGTGTGGCATCTACTGAAAATCGTAAAACACTGGAAGTTACGGTGGTCAACTGCGGTTCGCTCACAACCTCATTAACAGGTGATGAAAATCTGATCATCAACGAGGAAGGAAGCTATACTATAACCATCAACGATACCACAGGAGAACTGGCTTCCTGCACCTGGGATTTCGGTGATGGCAGTGCTTTGGTGACTGGGGGAAGCACCACCCATTCCAAACCGCATACCTACAAAAAGCGGGGGTATTATACCGTAACGGTATCGTTCTATGATGCCGATAGTGACAAAATAGGAGAAGAAAGCCTGCGAGTAAAAGTGGGAAGCGGCATGCTGCCGGTAAACCATAACATCTCTGTAATGGGCTATTAATAAGATGGAAAATAAAATGCAGCCTGATATATCAGTTTGTCATAAAACGAATAAAAACCTTTTTCTGAAGGCGGAAGGCTTCAGGTTACTAAACCTGAATGCCGATACCTTGTATGTTCCCGCCGGACGGGAGTATAACCACCTGCTATTGCTTATGGAAGGAAGCTTACAGGTGAGCTGCAATCAGTTTGTCCGGCGGATAGTGCAGGGTAACGAATGTGTACTGATCCCCCTGGGGGCAAATGTAAAATGCAAAGCCGTATCGGAATGTAAGCTGGTATGCTTCTCTTTCTACAGCCTTCCGGCAGACTATAATGGACCCTATATGGCTGAATTATTCCAAACAGCTATAGGGATGGAATATAGCTTCGCGCCTACCCCCATACGTGAGCCGATACGGAAATTCCTGACACTGCTGCTGGGATATTTCGATGCAGGAATCGATAGCCTTGACTTACAAAAGGTAAAGTACCAGGAGTTTTTCCTCTCGCTGCAAGCCTTTTACAATACAGAGGAGGTGGCATACCTGTTCCATCCGCTGGTGGGTAAAAATCCGTCTTTCCGCCTGGAAGTATTGCTTCACTACCAGAAGGTAAACAGTGCTGATGAGCTGGCCGCCTTGCTGGAGATGGAGAACCGCGCCTTCAGCCGCCAGATCAAGGAGGAGTTCGGACTCCCTCCTTATCAATGGCTCTTAAGGCAGAAAGCCGGACATATCTACTTCAGCTTGCGGGAAGAAAAAGAGAAGCCCCTGGAGGCTATCTGGCTGGAACACGGCTTCCACTATGCCGGACACTTCAGCCGCTTTTGCAAAGAACAGTTCGGGGTTTCCCCGCTAAAAATACGAAATGCCTCACGGCATTCTGAGGAACACGCAGCACGCAGCACGCAGCACGGATTTTCTCCCTCTCTTGTGGAGAGGGGTTAGGGGAGAGGCTTTCCCCGTTCTGCGTTCTGCATACTGCGTACTGCGCCCGCCCCGGCGGGCAGAAAAGATATCTTATCTTTCTTAAATTAACGCCAAGTTAATTTAAGGTTAGTCTATGAGAAGGGGAAGCCTGTGAAGGTATCCCCTTTGTGGCATTATACAATAATGAACCCGCTTTCTTTGACAACACAGAAGAAATACATACATTTGCTTCAAAATAATACAATATCTAATTATGAAGCATTTCTTATCTCTCAGTATGTTCTGTGCTTTATTCCTGTTGACTGCGTGCCAAGCGGGTGAAAAACAGAAAGGTTTCTCATTACCCTATGAGAAATATGTCCTCAACAATGGTTTAGAGGTGGTCCTGCATGAAGATGCATCCGATCCGATTGTAGCTGTAGCTATACAATATCATGTAGGTTCCAACCGGGAGAAGCCCGGCAAGACCGGATTTGCCCACTTCTTCGAGCACATGCTGTTCCAACGCTCTGAAAACCTGAAGCGGAACGAATACATTACCAAGATAAACGACCTGGGAGGTAGCTTCAACGGAGGTACCTGGAAAGACGGTACCATCTATTACGAGGTAGTACCCAATGACGCTCTGGAGAAAGTCTTGTGGATGGAGTCCGACCGCATGGGATTCTTCATCAACACCGTCTCTCAGCAAGGCTTGGAGCGCGAAATAGACGTTGTGATCAACGAAAAGCGCCAGATGGTAGACAACCGTCCCTATGGCTTTACCGATGATGTGATCCACAAAACTCTGTACCCCAAAGGACACCCCTATAGCTGGACTGTCATTGGCGAGATTGCCGACCTGCAAAGCTCTACGGTAGACGATGTGAAAGAATTCTACCATCACTACTATGCTCCTAATAACGCTACCCTGGTAATTGCCGGTAACTTTAACCGTGAAGAAGCCAAGCAGTGGGTAGAGAAGTATTTCGGCGAAATACAATCACGCAACGAGATAGAAAAGATGGATGTGCAGGTAGCCCACTTAGACAAGGAAATCCGCCTCTTCCACGAAGACAAGTTCGCCAATATGCCGGAACTGACTCTTACCTATCCGTCACCCGAAATGTACAGCAAGGATGCGTACGCGCTGGATATATTGGTCAACCTGCTATCGGAAGGAAAGAAAGCTCCTATCTATAAAGAAGTAGTGGACAAGCAAGGCCTTGCTCCTTCTATACGAATGTACAATAACCCGATGGAGTTGGCAGGCGAGATAAGCCTCTCAGTCCGTGCCTTCCCCGGCAAGTCATTGAACGATGTATACGCCGCTATCCATACAGGGATGGAGAACTTTGAGCAAGCCGGAGTCAATCCGGAAGACTTGCAGCGCATCAAGAACATGAGCGAGACCTCCTTCTATCAGGGCATCAGCTCTGTGATGAGCAAGGCCTTCCAGATAGCCAATGCCAACGTATTCGGAGGTACACCCGACAAGATGAAGTATGAGGTAGAGATGATGAATGCTGTTACCGCAGACGATGTGATGCGCGTATTCCGTACCTATATTAAAGACAAACCGGCTGTGGTAACCAGTTTTGTTCCGATGGGACAAACTAACCTGGCCCTAGCTGAGTCTGCCGTTGCTACGGTTACGGAAGAGAAGCTGGATAGCCAATCCCTGAAGTCGGAAGCCGGAGCTATACAAGACGACGATTACGAGCGCTCTCCTTCCTCCTTCGACCGTACCCTTGAGCCCGCCCTCGGCACCTTGTCTGAGCTCAATCTGCCGACGATATGGAATGCAGCCTTTGCCAATGGTATGAAAGTAAGCGGTATCGAGCAAAACGAGCTTCCGCTGGTGTACTTCAATATCGTGATCCCGGCAGGCTCTGTAAGCGACACCGAAGGAAAGGCCGGTCTGGCTAACCTTACCGCCCAGTTACTGCGCGAAGGAACCAAGAACAAAACACCAGAAGAGTTGGAAGACGCCGTTAAGAACCTAGGAGCCTCCCTCCATGTATACGCCGGACAGACCACCGCTACAATTGCCGGTAACTGCTTGGCTAAGAACGTACCCGCTCTGGCCGGATTGATCCGCGAGATGCTAATGGAGCCCCGCTGGGACGAGAAAGAGTTCGAGCGCCTGAAGCAGCAAAGCCTCGCTCGCCTCGAAGAGAACAAAGTACAGCCCAACTCCATCGTACGCAACGTATTCAACCGCCTGCTCCTGGGTGACAACGCTTTCGCGATCTCTACCATGGGGAAGACGGAAACCGTCAACAACATAACACTAGAGGACGTGAAAGCCTTCTACGCCGATTATTACGTACCCGCCAAGAGCAATCTGTTGATAACCGGCAACTACTCCAAGGCCGACACCGAGAAAGCCTTCGCCGTACTGTCTGACAGCTGGAAAGATATAGAAGGTAAGCCGGTCGTTATCCCTACATTAGCCGAGCCCGCCAAGGGAGGTAGCCTCTACTTTGTAGACTACCCCGACTCCAAGCAGTCTGTTATCATGATAGGCAAACGTGCGATGAACCGCCTTTCTCCGGATTACTACCCGGCTGTTATTGCCAACTATAAGTTGGGCGACGGTTCAGGCTCCGATCTCTTCCGCGTATTGCGTCTGGAAAGAGGCTACACCTACGGCGCCTATTCCTTCTTCAACGGAGCCAAAGACTACGGCATATTTACAGCATCCTCCAGCGTGCAGACCTCTGTAACCAAGAATGCCATCGAGGTGTTTAAAGAAATGATATCCGGCTACGGCGCAAGTTTTACTGAAGAGAACCTGGCAACCACCCGTAACGCCATGCTTCGCAAGCGGAGCGGAGAGTACGAAACAATCTGGTCACTGCTCGGCATCCTGAATGATATCGTCATTACCGGTCTGCCGGCCGACTACCTGAAGCAAGAGGAAAGCACACTCAAGAACATCACCCTCGAGCAGCTAAAAGCCATCATCACAAAAGAAATGAACTTCAACGATATGATAGTGGTAGTAGTAGGCGACGCAAAAACCCAGCTACCCACCCTCCAGAACACAGGCCTCGGTAAGCCGATCCTGCTGGAACAATAAAAAGAAAGGGGTAAGCAAAATGCTTACCCCTTTCTTTTTACTACTTCAGTGCAGGAAGCAGATGCTTCCAAATAAGATTCAGCTCCGCTTGCATGTCGTCGATCTGGGCGGTGGTGACGATCACGGTGTTCTTTTCCGGGAGGATGAGGATGTATTGTCCCCGGGCGCCGTCGGCGCGGAATGTGTTATGTCTGCCGCGCCACATCTGATAGCCGTAGCCTTGCAGCCAGTCACTGTCCTTGGCTTTTACCTTTAGATCCTCGCGGCGGGTGCCTGCGGGAAGGGAGGCGATGTGCGAGCGGGTAGCTTCGTCAAACCAAGCCTCCGGGAGCAGCTGCTTGCCGTTCCACTGGCCTTTCTGAAGGATCAGCAATCCCAGCTTCGCCATGTCTTCGGTCTTCACCTGGAGTCCCCAACCGCCAACATTGATGCCTTGCGGACTGTCGTCCCAGGTAGCGCCAACAATCCCCAACGGACGGAACAGGCGAGGGTAGAGGTAATCAATGAGTTTCTCACCGGTCACTTTCTGCACGATAGCAGAGAGTACGTATGTCGCCATGCTATTATACACGTAGAAGCTGCCGGGCTGATGCTCAAAGGGAGCAGCGAAGAAGGCTTCCAGCCAGTCGGCATTGGCGTCTTCGCGATTCATGCGAGGCTCCACATCATGACCGGAGGACATCATCAAGAGGTGACGCACCTCCAGAGCCTTCAGGTTATCGTTAATATGAGCGGGCATCTTCTCGGGGAAGATGTTCACCACCTTGTCCGTTACTTTCAGTTTGCCCTCTGCTACGGCGAAGCCTACGGCAGTGGCGGTATATGTCTTGCTGACGGAGAACATCACGTGCGGCTTGTTCGAGGCATTGTCGCCAAGCCATTGCTCAGACACTACCTTACCGTTGCGCACAATCATCAAGCTGTGCAAATCCTGTCCGGCCTTCTTCACTGCCTCCAGGTAATTGCGGATGCCTTTGGCGTTTACTTTCTCGGCCTCGGGTGTGCTACGGGGTAGCGACTTGGTGAGGTCGTTATAGCTGATTAACTCGATGCCTTTCTGCTTGATTACTTGCTTCACCTTCTCACTGGTGAAGAGATCCGTCACGCCTTGGCGATCTACGGCAACATCCTCATAGCCGATGTGTCCGATGGTTTCTATCTCGGCGTTGTTAAGGGCGGGATGGTCTAAGAACAGATAGGTCTTTCCGGCCTCCAGGCTGTTGAGGCGCTTGATGAAGGCGGCTTCCTTCTCTGCCGAAGTAGTCTTCGGGCCGTCATAGCCGATGAACTCAAATTTGTACTGCTCAATGGCGTCCATGCGATCCATAGCGGGGAGGTTGTACTCCTTGCCCAGGCGCTTTACCAGTTTCACCACCTCGGCATCGAAGCCGGTAGAGAACATATGTCCCGAAAGGTGGCTCACCTGTGGCATGGTCTTCAAGGCCAGCTCTATCTGCGCCCTGAATTCCTGCTCTACCTCGCGGAGGTTCCATTTGTTTTCCAGTATCGACTGGCCGGGATAGGCAGCGTTGGCACTCATCATGGGATAGAAGTAGCCGTTAGCATCCGTCAGGCTGGGGCAGGGGGTGAGCGGACGCCATTTCATATTTTCCCATTCGCTGGTGATGGTTAAGTGCAGGCCCACATCCAAGCCGGGCATCTCTTTCAGCATCTTCACCGCCTCGGGAAACCAGGGCGTTACCACCATTACCTCTGCCGAGGTAACAATCCCCTCATTATAGGTCTTTACAAAGGCTTCGTTTACAGAGTGAAAGGCGCCCATATCATCGGCACGCACAATCAGACGGGTCTTAGACTGACTAAACACAGGAAAAGCTAGCGACATCAATAACAGGCCGCCGGTTAGTTTCTTAAGCATTGTCTTCATACGATAGTTATTAGATTAAATAGATATAATATTGTCTTATTCTTGCACGCCGCTGAGGATAACAGGCGCCTCGTCGGGCTGCATACTGTTGCTGAGGCTTAGCTGCAACTTGCCCTCGCTAAAGGTGCAGCGGTACGTCTCATATTTATTGTCGCTGAGGTACAGCAAACGCAGGCTGAGATCTTCTTCCGAAAGCCAACTGCCATAGCCGGCCACCTTGAAGGGCGCCATGCCGTTGGGGTTGCGCCTTAGATTCAGGTAGTAAGGCCCGCTCTTCTCTGTCTCGCCATAGAGCCACAGATCCTGGCCGAAGTTGAAAGTATAGGCCGAGCCTTGCATCCGCATCCTAAGTTCGCATTCGCCCTTGGCATTGAAGGCTAGGCTGATGCTTTCTATCCCCTTGTCGTTCGGCTCCATGCGGTACGAGCGGGTCTCGTCTTTGGCAATACGAACGTCTTCGTTCGTGCGGAAGGGGTCGGGCAGCGCGAGCGAGGCTAGCTTAGACACCAGCATCGCCCTTGCCTCCCTGTTCTCTTTCAGTGGTCGGTCCATGATAGAAGGGAAAATGTGCTCCCAGATTAGCGCCAATACCTTGTGCGCCTGATTGGTATTACAAGTTGTTATGATTACTGCCTCCTGATCGGGCATGATTACGATAAACTGTCCGTCGGCACCGTCGGCGCGATAGGCATTGTGCGTGCATCGCCACACCTGATAGCCGTATCCCTGGGCACCTTCGTCGTACATCTCCTGCTCAAAGGTGGGCTCGGGCACCTGATAGATATGAACGGCAGAGGTCTCCTTGATCCAGGAGGCGTTCAAGAGCTGCTTGTTCTTCCACTTGCCGTTCTGCAGGTAGAACTGGCCCAGCTTCGCCATGTCTGCCGTCTTGATACGCATGCCCCAGCCTCCGGAGGAGATTCCGCGCGTATCCGTCTCGCACTTTATGCCTGTAATGTCTAGTGGAGCAAAGAGGCGAGGCTGCAAATACTCCATCGTATTCATACCCGTCACCTTAGAGATAATGGCCGAGAGCATATACGAGGCATACGAGCTGTAGGCAAACACTGTCCCCGGCTCGTCCGTGATAGGCGTCGCTAGAAAACTCTTCACCCAGTTGTCATCCGTAATGTAAAAGGTAGGCGGAGGAGCCTGTCCGGCACTCATCGTCAATAGATGCTTGATCTTCAGTTTCTCCAGATTGGGCGAGATCGTCTCCGGCAAGTCCTCGGGGAAGAAGGAGATCACGGGGTCATCCACCGTCAGCAACTTCTCCTGCACGGCAAAGCCAATGGCCGTAGAGGTAAAGGTCTTGGTCACCGAGTTCATAATGTGCTCGATATTCCGCTGATACGGATACCACCAACCCTCGGCAATCACGCGGTTGCGACGCAGGAACATAAAGCTATGCACCTCCAGCCCCTGATTATCCACCTCCTCCAGGAAGTCGGTAATCCCATGCGAAGCCACCCCCGCATCCTCCGGAACCCCACGCACAAAGCCATCCCCATAAGGATTAGGCTGTTCCCCGCCACATCCAACCATCAATCCAACCAACAGCAGGCACAACACAAACCCACCAACTCTCACACCTATCTTCATCTCACAATACATTAAAGATTAAAACACAAAGATAATAAAAAAGCAATACGATGTATCCCTAGCCAACCCCCCAACCCCCTAAAGGGGGGGATAAGAGCGGTATGTCAATAGTCGTTGCTTGCAGATAGTTTACCGAGGTGGTATTCGTCTTTGAGGAACTCGTAGACGTAGGCGGAGCTCTGGGTATAGAGACCTGTCTCTGCATCGATGAGCTTGGTGTAGGTCTCGGAGTTATAGATGAAGCGCAGGGCGGTGGTCATATCAATCCCCTCGTCGTCCATCAGATAGGCGGTGATGTCCTTGAGTATGTATTCGGTAAGGAACTCCTGGTTTGTCATAGTGTCTATAGGGGCTTGAGCAGCTTGATGGCTTTGCCGGTGGCAAAGAATAGCTGCCGGGTAAATTCTTTGTACTCTAATCTGCGGGTCAACTCGCTGATGTCGATGTAACCATCCTCAAAGATACGGAACTGAGTAGCCATGGTGTCGTTGGCTACGGGACCAATCACGATATCATAGGCATGGATAGGATGGATAGCCTTTCTGTCGCGGTTGGCCATTACGAAGGTAGCCCATTCTTCAGAAGGTTTGTCGAAGACCTTTACGCTCAGGCTGCCGTCGGTAAGATTAGCCTCGTCAAAATCATAGATGTTAACAATGGGCTCGCCACCTCTGATCCTGGCGATGCGCTCAGCCATCCTCAGCGCCTGCTCCTCCATATCTGTCAGGTAGAATCCTCTGCCGAAGTCCTTATATGGTAGGCATTTCTCTAAGCTGATGCTTTCGATCCGGGTGTTCGATCCGTGGTACAAGATCATTGGATACCTCCTCCATTATTATGGCACACTTGGGTGAGGTCGTCTACAGCCTCGTCGAGAGAAAGCAGATGCTCGGCCTCATAATGCTCGGTGATAAAGGCTACACCCTTGAAGCGGTCGAGATAGTTGAAGGCCTCCCTATAGGTAAGCAGGTGCCTCTTTGCAAACTCATGAATGCAAGCGATGGTATATCTGATGATGTTACTATTATTCATATTCGTTGTCACTAAGGTAGCGGCCTCGCCGACTACAAATATATACATAAAAAACAATACCACAATACGCCGTCCCCCCCCCTTTAGGGGGCTGGGGGGTTGATTGGGGGGTACACCTTCTCACCCTTGCCATTGAGGACTTGCAGGCTGAGGGTATCCCCACGTTTCTTTAGGATCATGACGGTGGCGGTTTCGGGGCGTTGGCTGCCGCCGATTACTACGGGGAAGTTGTTGCCGGTTTCTCCTTTGGGGTGGTGGGCGAAGCGGTGGGTGTGGGCGCTGATGTTGAGGTCGAAGGGGGCTTTGGCGAGTAGCGGTCCCCAGAGCTCGCGGCAGGGGCTGTACTTGTCAGAGGCTCCGTAGAGGGGGATGTGGTTCAACAGGACGCGGCGCTTGGCTCGCTTGAAGGGCTTGCCGGACAGTTCCTCGCGGAGGAAGTCCACCTGATCCAGGCGGAGCTGCGTGAAGTCATTGAGGCCGTAGTAGACCCAGGTAGAGTCGGGCTTGTCCTCGCCACAGTCCAGCATCACGAAGCGGGTGTCGCCCCAGTTGAAGGCACCGTAGGTCTTGTCGCCCACGTAGTCGAGTAGCTCGCGCAGGCCGATGGAGTAGGCATTGCGGATCTCATGATTGCCCCGGAGATAGAAGACCGGCACGCGCTCGGCGCCTACGCGCTGACATTGCATCCTGAGGTGGAAGAGTGCCTCGGCTTCATTGGCAGGATCGTCGATGCAGTCGCCGTTGAACACCACAAAGTCGTAGGCAACGTCCTTCACCTGCTCCATGAGGGCGTTCAGCGTGGCCTCTTGCTTGTGCAGGTCATTGAAAACCAGGGCGGTGAAGTCAGTAGAGGACTCAGACGGCAGGGTAAAGGTATAGAAGGGAGAGGTAGCCGTCTCGCCAAACTCCTTCTTATACGCCCGGTAGAGAGTGATCTCGCGCGAGCAGACACGGTAGTAATATTGCTGTCCCACTTGCAGACCGTTGAGCCTGATCTTATTGTGCAGACTGTTGCAGATCACCTGCCCGTCCACCAGCGTGTGCGCCTTGCTGAGGCGGGTGGTGTCGGTGCCGTACTCCACCCAGCTATAGGTGGGGACGGTGGTCTGCCACATCACGGTAATGCCTCCGTCTACGGGGTTTTGCAGGTAGGGGCGGTTGTAGAAGATAGCCTCCTTCGCAGCCTTCAGGCGAATCTCCGCCTGGATGGGGCGGTGGTCGGAAGCCAGCGGCTCATTAATCACCTGGTAGGAGAGGGGTGTCAGCGCCCCGGCACCCGGCTTGTAGACGGCAATATAGTCGATGCACTCCTTTGGTTGAGGTGAGGGATGGGTGGCCTTGCACGTGTCCGAGAGTAATATAAAGCCCTCAGAGAGCTCCTTCATAAAGGGAGAGTCGGGCGTATCATTCAGGTCGCCCATCAGGATAAAGGGCTTGGAGGCTTTGGCAGCCTCGCGGCGAAGGATGGGCACCGAGGCGAGTCGGTCGGCCTCCGTCAGCGACAGATGCGTGCAGCCCACCACCAGCTTGGCAAACTCCACTACCAGTAGCACCCGCTCCTCCTCCCGGCCGGGCAGGGAAACGTGGTAATGCCTCAGCGGCTTCTCCTTACTGAGCATCCCCACACCGTACTTTCCCCCGTCGAAGGGGATCGCCGGAGCATACACGCGGTGCATGAGTGTCTCCTCGGCCAGACGTTGTAAAACGTCCGTCTGCGCACTCCTATTGGTGAAGCTGTCCACCTCCTGCAGGGCAACGATGTCGGGCGCCTGACGGATAATCACCTCCGCCACGCGACGGTAATCCGTCACCTCGTCCATCCCCCTGCCATTCCGTATGTTATAACTCATGACGCGCTGCGCGTCCACCCCCTGACAAAGCATCAAGGCGGCGATGATGATAAGATAAAGTTTGTCGTATTTCATATATATGTTGTATTTCTCTCACATCCTGCGTGCCGAAGGTACACAATATTTGTGTATTAATTGTCATCAAAGTGGCATACCTACGGCATACCCGGTAGCAGGAGTGCTGCCGCCAGGATAATTAGTAGGTTAATTATCTTGCTGTTTATCTTATATGTTTTCTTCGTCTTCGGGGGGAGTGACTTTCTCGTTGCCACTGCCTCCGGGTCTTTGGTGTGCTATTACGCGCTTGTATTGGTCTATTTGCGCGTTCATCAGTTCGATGAAGGCGTCTATCTCGTCTGCGGGCTCTGCAATGGCAAAGGCGTTTACCATGCGGATGATCTGACGGTATAGGTCGTTTACTATCCTTTGCTGCTCGGTAGTTTTTATGCCTATTGTCCTTTGGGTACGGGCAGACTCGGTATTTACGCGTTCAGACATGGCGCTGGCAAAGTCACCGTTGGCACGGCGTATTTTCTGCTGCAGGTCTCCGATGTGCAGGGTGTCTAGATGCCCCATGGCCTCTTTGGTGCCCAAATCGCGCGAGAGTCCGCGTATCTGTCCGGTTTCTTTAGAGTATTCATTATGTGCAATGCCTCGATAGGGGGATACAATCACTTTGAGTGCTTTGCCTGCTATGCTTTCTTCTTCGATGGGCGAGCGGGCGGCTATGTCGATGTGATTGAAGAGGCGCGAGAGTAGCCTGTCACGATTTCTGTCTAATTCCTTCAGCAGTTCTGTGTTGGTAAGGTATTGATTGTAGTTGATAATTTTAAACTCCATATCAATAGCTTCTTGGTATTCAGGCAATAGCGATTCAATGTGTAACACACTTGGCTTAGCGGCTCTCATCAAGCCTTCGGCCGATCTATGAAATTCGTAATGTGATGCTACTAACAGTCTTGTTAGATTCATCGATTTAATTTGAATCATAATTTTAGTTTTTAAACCAGAGTAATTTTCATAAAACATCATCACCGGATCGTGTCCGGGATCGTAAGAAGGAAGCTCAGGGGAGAGCTTGGGGATATCATTTTGAAAGGAGTTGGCCCCTCCGTAGGCCTCCGGAATCGAGAATCGAGCTGGATTCTTGCTTCGGAAGGTCTCCGGAAGGGTGTTTTTGTCAGAATTCATGCCTCCGTAGGCCTCCGGAAGTAAGAAATGAGTGAAATTTATGCCTCGGAAGGCCTCCGGAGGGATCTTTTTTGCCATTTTACCCC
Organism: Parabacteroides sp. PH5-46; assembly: GCF_029892785.1. Lineage (GTDB taxonomy): Bacteria > Bacteroidota > Bacteroidia > Bacteroidales > Tannerellaceae > DFXE01. The sequence goes on along the minus strand of NZ_JARXXA010000005.1, from coordinate 287,324 downwards.
CTCCGTAGGCCTCCGGAAGCATGTCGCAAGCCAGATTCTTGCCTCGGACGGTCGTCGGAGGGGTGCCTGCTCTGTGCGGCTCGTGTCTTATGGGGGCGAAGGGGACTGAAGAGAGTTTTTTTCTAGTCTTTTTCATATTGGATATATGTATATATTTACACTTCGTCCAAGCAATGGGGGACAAATATGGCTCGGTTATTGCAAATATATACAAATATTAATACAAAATGACTATTTATTGAAAGAAATAACGGCTGCGGGGAGCAGCCGTTGTAAAATTTGGTAAATTAGGAAGGGGAGAATCAGGGTTCGGGCAGCTTGTATGCCTGTCTGAGGAGGAGCTTCCAACTGCCTTCCTGAAGTTGCCATACCAGGACATTGCCTATCCTGAGGGCGCCGCTCTTGCCATTGGCCGATGTTTGGGCCGTAAAGATATGGCGTACGATAGCTATATTATCTACTACGCTAATGCTTTGATCGAGTAACTCTATGCTAAGGTACTGAAGGGGCTCTCCGCTCAGAATTTCGGCAATAAATGCTTCTTTGTCTTGTACTTTGCCGCCGGAGTGTCCGTAAATGAGCTGTTCGGCGGTAAGATCACTTAGCTGCCTGTGGCTGCGGGACACCATGGCGTCCATCAGCTGGGCAACTCTTTGAGAAACTTCTTTCTCGTTGGCTGATTGCCCGCCGTGACAGGCGAAGGCAATCAGCACGAAAAAAGAAATTAGCATGAAAAACCTGTTAATTGTCATGTAAGTCTTCTTGTTTATCTGTCTGTTCTGTCTGTAAATCTTCTGCGGGTATCTTGCCGCGCCACCAGCTGGCTAACACCGAGCCTGTGATGTTCATCAAGGGGCCGAAGACGGCGGGTGCCAGTCCTACGGTGGCTATCTTACCCATCTGCATGGCTAGTCCGGAGGCTAGTCCCCCGTTCTGCATGCCCACTTCGAGGGCGATGGTGCGCCTGTCCTTCTCGGGCAACTTAAAGAGACGTGCAAAATTGTATCCCAGCGTATAGCCGATCAGGTTGTGCAGCAAGCTAGAGAGCAATAACAAGGCTCCTACCTCCAATAGACTGTCGCGTCCGGCAGCCGTGATGATTACAATGATAACGGCAATGCCCGCCATGGAGAGAAAAGAGAGGCACTCTTCGATGACCTTGCGGTTGCCCTTCAGGATGTGCTTCAAGGCGATAGCTCCCACGATAGGCAAGAGGAAGAACCAAAAGACCGACTGCATGAGCGCCGTGAAGAACTGCTCCGACGTAGCTGTGTCCGAAGTGAGGTAGATTAGGTTTGTCCCCAGGATAATAACGGCATAGACCAGTAGCTGGATGAGCATGGACTTGCGGTTGTTCTCCTTCTTATTATAGAACATATTGAAGATGAAACCGGCTACGATGGGGAGGATAATCATGTTGAGGATGTCGAGCATCATGCTCCAGAAGTTGACCTCTATGAACTGACCGCCCAGCAGCTTCATCAATAGCGGCGTAAGGAAGGGCGCCAGAATCGTAGCAACAGCTCCGATGGTGACAGCCAGCGGCAGGTTGGCCCGCGCGATGTACGACATCACGTTAGAAGCCAGACCACTGGGCGCGCAGCCTATCAGGATGATTCCGGCCGCAATCTCAGGCGGGAAATGAAGCAACTTAGAGATAGCCAATGCGGTAAGCGGCATGATGGTGAATTGCGCACTGACGCCAATCAAGACTCCCTTGGGCATCTTGATTACTCCCGTGAAGTCGTCCAGGCTCATCTGCGAGCCCATCCCAAACATAATGATCTGTAGCAGCGGCACAATAAGCAAGCTGAGCTTGAAGCTGCCAAGATGGGTGAAATACTGGGGGTAAAACATGGATGCCGTAACGGCGGTAAAGATGGCGATAGTATAGGAGAAAGACTTAGTGGCCTCGAACCCCCGCACGCCAATGGCCAGCAAGAGGAAGAAGGCAATGAGAAAAGGGCCCGCACTCGGCAGCCCTGCCGTCAGGGTGATAATCAGGAAGATTATCAGACAAAGCAGGGCGCCTCCCAACAATACTTTATGGAAATTGTTCTTTTTCATTCCGGATAGGTACTAGGGTATCTCAACTCCAAAGTCTGTCGTGCGAACGTTTATCATTCCATTCGGGTGTGGGCTTGAAGAAGCTCTTATCGCTGCGGTGAAGGTGCTCCTTCACTACGTCTTCGTTCAGCTCGATGCCTAAGCCTGGGGAATCCAGCGGTACGTTAGCGAAACCTTTGGTCACCATTGGCTGGGCACCTGTCATCTTCACCAATCCTTCCCACCAGGGAGTGTCTACGCTGTGATGTTCCAGGGATAAGAAGTTCTGGGTAGCCGCCGCACAGTGTACGTTGGCCATGAAGCAGATAGGAGTACCCGCCATGTGCATCGCCATGGGGATTCCGTGCTCCTCGGCATAGTCGCCGATGCGCTTGGTCTCCAATAATCCTCCGGAAGTAGCCAAGTCGGGGTGGATGATGTCAACGGCATGAGCGTCGATGAGCGGCTTGAAGCCGTCTTTGAGGCAGTAGATGTCCTCGCCCGTGCAGGTGGGAGTCTCTACGGCATCTGTTACGGTCTTCCACTGCTCAGTGTACATCCAGGGCACCATATCCTCTACCCAGGCAAGCCTGTATTTATCCATCGCCTTGGCAAAGCGGATGGAATTATTCACGTCGAAGTGTCCGAAGTGATCGGCGCAGAGAGGAACCTCGTAGCCTATGGCATTGCGGACGGCTTCTACGTACTCCTGAAGGCTTTCCAGTGCCTTGTCGGTGATTTGTATCTGGGTGAAAGGGTGGAGGGTATTGCCGTAGCCCATGTATTCGCGCAAATCATACTGGCCCTTGGCTCCGTTCCAGAATTTATTGTTCACGATTGTGTTCTCGATGTCTTTGGCGAGGTGAATGCCGAGGTCCATCTTCAACCAGGTGAAGCCTTGCTCCTGCATTCTGGCCTTGACCACCTTGGCGAACTCTGCCGGGTTGCCGGCATCGGGTGTGTCGGCGTAGAGCCTGATCTTGTCGCGATATCTGCCACCGAGGAGCTGCCAGGCGGGGACGCCATAAGCTTTTCCGCAGAGGTCCCAAAGCGCCATCTCGACTGCACAGACGCCTCCACCCTGCCTGCCATGATGGCCGAACTGACGGATGATCTTAAAGAGCATCTCTACATTGCAGGGGTTCTGTCCGATCAGCCTGCTTTTCAGCATGAGGGCAAAGCGCTCGTCTCCGCCGTCTCTTACTTCGCCCAAGCCATAGATGCCCTGGTTTGTATCGATGCGGATGATGGGGGTGCGACCTACGTTGCCAACAACAGCGTAGCGCATATCGGTGATTTTAAGCTCCGAAGGACTGGAGAGACGGTTTACCTTCGAGGTGGTCTGTGCGACGGTGTCCTCGATGGAGGCCTGCATCATCCCGCCAAGGGTGATTCCCCCCAGCGCCATCCTTTTGAAGAAGGTTCTGCGTCCGTTTTCCGGAGCAGCGGCCTTTTCATGATAGGTGGTTGCTAACTCTGCCTGCTCTCTGTTCTTTTCTGTCTCTATGATTTTCTTTAATTCTGTTTTCATGATATAAAATACCTAATCAGTTTGTGATTAATGATTGATAATGAAGGGGACGGACTACCAGTTACGCTCCTTGAAGTAATTGTCCAACTCTTTTTTGGACATGGGGAGCTTGCCGGGGTAGTTGTCTAACCAGTTCATGAAGTCTTTCTTGATCTGGTCGGACCAGGCGCTGTCTATCTCTCCCGGTTTGTAGATGCCTTCGCGCAGGCGCTGGTGTCCGAACTCGTCGCGCAGCTCGGTCATCTCTGCCGTGAGGAGTAATTCCTCCACCAGATGCGCGGGTATGAACAAGGTGCCGTATTTTTTGGCCAAGACTACGTCGCCGGGAAGGACAATGGCCCTGCCTATGCGAATAGGTGTATTGATAGACGTAAGCATCATCTGCATGATGTAGGAGGGATCCGAGCCCTTGATCCAGCCGTTGAAGCCCTGTATCTTGCTAAGGCCCTCTTCGTCTCTGACGGAGCCGTAGAAGATAACGCCCCTCTTGGATTTGGAGTAGATGGAGTTGCCCAGGTTGTCGCCAATCAAGGTACCGTCTACGATCTTGCCGTATCCGTCGGCAACATATATGTCGCCGTCTACCAGGATGTCAATCGGCCAGGAGTTTGTTCCGCCTTGCTGAGCGCGCCCCTCTCTTGCGCCCTGCTCTTTGATGTACTGGTTAAGGTCGGGACGTAAGGGCATGTACTGAGCTGTGACGACTCTTCCCGTCATGGGTTCATCGGGGTGGATCAGGTGCCAGTCTCCTTCGAACTGGTTGTGATACCCCTTATTCCGCAGGGCTCCCCAAAGGGTTTCGATTCCCAGCTTCTTTACTCGCTCCAAAACGTTGTCGGACACCTTAGGCCTTCCGTCGGGGAAGCGTTCTCCCTTCCATTCGGAGGTAATTGCTTTGATGTACTCGGGGGAAGAACCAACATTCTGTCCGGCAACTAACAAGAGAGAAAAGAAGTAAAGACTAAACGATATCACAACCTTCTTCATAATACATATAATTTAATGGTACGTAATTATTTATATTAATATTAACTTAATGAGCTTAGAAATTGTCGTTGACATCCCACCATACACAAACGGCCCATTCTTCTTCTCGTGTGAGATTGAGGCCGAGGCCCAGACGCGACAAGGCTTCGTTCATGTTGTCGAGGTTATTAGCCCGTTCATTCTCCGGATAGGTATGACGCACCGGCATATGAAGGTCGGCGATGTTGTCGGGCCACATTAGATCCATCCTGCGCATGTTGAACCAAGACTCAGACGGGTTGAGGTAAAGCGATACCCATACCTCCTCGGCGAGACGCTCGCGAGCTGCCTTCCCGCTACCCAGCGGACGGGCTTTGATGTAAGCGTCGATGTCGCTGTCGTCAATGTGCTGACGCTCGAGCAAGCCGCTATAGGAGTTGAGCTGCTTCATGTTCATACGGATGGCATTCTGATAGGCGGCGTCGGCTGTGGTACCGGTCGTCCAGCCATTGAGCGAGGCCTCGGCCAACCAGAAATACATTTCAGAGGCCGTGATCGTTACAAGTGGCTGATCCATCGTAAAGAGGAAGGGGTTCGGACTGGTGAACGCATGCATGTATTCCTGCAGCGAGAGGAAGGGATTGGCGGTGAGACCGTGAGGAATCCCCTTGGCCTGGGAGAAATCCCAGTCCCACTTCGACTCGTCGCGCCAATAGCTCTGCATATCGGAGGCTGTTACGTCGGTGATGTCTGTTTTCAAGCGTCCTCCGAAGATGATCTTCATGCGTGGGTCGTTGTTGTCTTTTAAGAAGTCGACGAAGAACTCGCCCATTTTGCAATAGCGCTCGGGGTCTCCGTAGGGAGTTCCTTCGAACCATGCGCTGTAGGGGTTTTTCTCGGTGTTGAGTCCGTCGAGCGTCTTGAGTGTCCAGTTGTCGGCATTGTCTAGGATGACGCCTCCGGCAATTGCTTTCTCGGCGTAGGTCTTAGCCTTGGCCGGATCTACATTCGAGATACGCATGGCCAGGCGAAGCATCATGGAGTAGGCATACTTGCGCCACTTGGTGATGTCGCCTCCGTATACGATGTCGCGCGATTTCTTTGCGTCGCTGTTGCTTGTCCAGGTGAAAGCCATCACTTCTGAATTGTCTGTCAATGCTTTCGCTTCCTCGTCGAGGGTGCGTAGCATGTAATCATATACCTCCTCTTGCGTATTGTACTTAGGTTTGAGGATATCATTGATGTAGGCTAATCCTGCCTCCAGAGCCGGTATGTCGCCGTAGTAGTCCGTGAGACGCTGCAGCACGGCTACTTTCATAATGCGAGTGAAGGCTATATTGTTTGCCTGCAAGGGGTTGTCCAGCTTCAGCAAGTAATCCTCCAGCGTGATGGCTAGTTTGAGGGTGTGCTGGTATCCGTTGGTCCATTGCTCGTCATTATGGCCCTGATCAAAGCGGTACAGAGCTCCGCGCAGTAATCCCATAGAAGAATAATACTTGGCATAGGCAGCGTCTATCATGATAGCATTGGCGCCGGTGGAGTTTCGTCCGTGCTGCACCAATAGTTTGCTGAACATCATAGACATATCGGAGTTATCCGGAGTAAGCATGTATTTAGGATCGTCAAGATTGGTGAGGCTCTCCGTATCGCAGGAAGAGTAACCAACAAGAACAATGATTGAAAGTAATATGACTATAATTCTATTTGTTTTCATAAGTTCGCTGTATTAGAAATTAACATTCAGATTGAGCGTGAAGGAGCGTGTGGAGGGCATCGCGCTGTTGTTAATGCCATTGCCACGTCCGGTGCTGGGATCGCCGTTCGGAAGATCATTGTAAATGTCGAACAGGTTGTATCCTACAAGCGAAAGGTCAATCCGCTGAATCGGTATATTGGCATAGAACGACTTAGGAATGCTGTATCCCAATGATATCTGTCTGAACTTAACGTACGATCCGTCGAAGACAACCATGTCTGCTACGCGCTTGGTGAACCCTTCGCGGTAATACATTTCAAAATGCTTTACGTGATAAGGGATCACATTCCCCGGTACCTGTATATCATTCGGCAGATTGGCAGAAGGATTGGCGTTGATGGTGTAGCCTTCAACTGTGCTCACGTCTGCATAAATCGGATTGCCGTTGCCATCCTTTCCTGTTTCGTAGAGGCCCTCTATCAGGAGTCCGCCATTACGTCCCGGTAAGGTCTGCTTACTGGTTCCGCGCTCGATCATTTCCTGCTCTACGCGGTGTACGATCTTGCCACCGAATTTGCCATCTATCATGAAGGAGAGCGATACGCCCTTCCAGCTTAATGTAGATGAGATGCTTGCCGCGTGCGGATTGATACCATAGCCCAGTAATTCCTTGTCTGCATCGCGAGCCGGACGCCATGTCTTATGACTTTGTCCGCCGTAGGTGAAGGAGTTCTGCTCCCATACTTTTTTACCGTCAACTTCCTTTTGTTTGTAACCATAAATGGCAAAAGGCTGCTTGCCTACGATGTGTTTTACGTCTACACCGCCGCCAATGCCGGATTCTGTTGTGGCATTTACTTCGCTTACTCCACCCAGGTCTAGTATCTTACCGCGATTGTAGGAGTACATCATATTCAGCGTCCAATCGAAGTCGCGGGTGCGTACGGGTACTAAAGTTAGCATTACTTCATGCCCTTTGTTAGTGATGGTTCCCAGGTTTACGCGTGCTCCGGTATAACCGGCACTTTGAGGCAGTGTAACGGATACGATGTCGTTAGTAGTCTTCTTATCGTACCAGGCGTAGTCGATGCCGATGCGATTGTTGAAGAAGCGGAAATCAAAACCTAGTTCGTACTCACGCGTATTGTATGGCTGCAGATTGGCATTGGCTATCGTATTGGGAAGCCCCAATGTAGGCGTGCCAAGGTAACCGATTGCATCAAAGTCGTACGCAATCTTAGTGTCGTAAGGACTTGCACCACCACCTACTTCGGCGTATGAGGCACGTAGTTTGGCAAACGACCACCAAGTAGGTAATGTAAACTGACTTGAAGGCAGATAGCTTAAACCAACACTTGGATAGAAGATGCTATTATTCTCAGGAGCCAGTGACGAGAACCAGTCATTACGTCCTGTAGCCGTCAGGTAAATCCAATCCTTATAGGACAGTTCAACGCTTCCGTACAGAGAGTTGATCCCCGACTTGGTGTATTGATTTACGTTATTAGAGGTGGATGATAATTGTCCGGCATTCGTTACTACGTGATAGAAAGGTATGAGCAGATTGTTTCCATAAATACCGTCCCTGTTATACTTGTCACGCGTGATGCTTCCTCCGAAAGTGGCAACAACGCCGAAGTCCTTAAAGGATTTGTTGAATATCAGCGAATAATCCGCATTAAATTGATTGTATAAGGATGTAGACTCTGCTACGGCGCCTGTTCCGGCAATGTTTCCACGAAGGAATCCGTAAGCGTCAATGTTCGTCATCTTCAAGGTGGTCGTTTCGTTACCAATACGTCCGGTCACTGCCAGCCAGGGAGTTACGTCGATACGAATATCTGCATTGGCAGAGATACGATCACGTTGGTCTTCCTGATGATCTTGATAAGCAGACCAATAGGGATTCTGGTAATAGTCGTTTGTACTGAATGGAAGCATCCATCCGTCGGGTTTTGCACCCCATTTATCTGTAGAACCTTTAAGCCAGTTGATGTCCCAATTGGTAGGAATCAAGGTGAGAATACGAGCGTAACGGTCGGTGTTCGGACGATTCTCTGTTTTGGCCGTTGAGTAGTTCAGACGGGCGTTGAACGTTATAATCTTGGCAATCTTACTGTTTGTCGAGATATTTGCCGTCTGGCGGTTCATCTTGGAGTTAGGCACAGGAGAGGTATAGCGCAAGTCCGAAGCAGATACACGGAACTTGTGGTCTTCTCCTCCTCCCGTTAAGGAGAGGCTGTTATTAATGCTCGATCCTGTACGCATGAATTGTTTCCAGTGATCCTCCTTATAGTCATAATAGATGGGTTTACTTTGGTCGTTATCAAAGTAAAGGCCCAGGTCTCGGCCGTCATAAAGCGGGCCCCAGTTGCGGTGTACTTCTTCGTTCCAGGTACGGGGATAGAGGTCGGAGTTGTCTCCGTTGGCTCCCGAAGGTCCGTATAGCTTCTGGCGTCCTTTGAAGGGATTGTCAAAGTTTTCAAAGCCGAAGCTTCCGCTATACTGTACGCCGATGCCTTTCTGCTGGCTTCCGTTTTTGGTAGAGATGATGATAACACCGTTGGCAGCGCGTGAGCCGTAAAGGGCTGTAGCTGCAGCTCCTTTCAGTACACTGATGCTTTCGATATCGCGTTGGTTAATACTGGAGAGGGCGTCTCCCATATCGCGTGATCCGCTGGTTACGTTGGCGCGGGTGATAGGGATACCATCTATTACGTACAGTGGGTTGTTGTCTCTGTTGATAGAGGTATTACCACGTATTTTCACCGATGAAGCCGCTGTAGGACCTGCATTTCCGATGTTAATATCTACACCGGCAATTGTACCTTGCAACGAATTCATGATATTCAGTTCGGGCTTGTTCTGTAGGTCGTCGCCTTTTACTTCTGCTGTTGCATAGCTAAGCGTTTTGGCGGCTCTTTTGATACCCAGGGCTGTTACTACTACTTCCTCTAGTTGTTGTCTGTCTTCAACTAGCAGTACATTGATGTTTGTACGCGAATTTACCTGGATTTCCTGCTCTACATATCCGATATAGGATACGACCAAAACGGCATTGGGGGCTACCTCCAGCGCAAAGGCTCCATCCCGGTCGGTTACCGTTCCGTTGGTAGTTCCCTTCACTATTACGTTTGCTCCGATAACGGGCCCTAGTTCGTCTTGAACAGTTCCTTTGATGGAGATTGTCTGCTGTTGCACAGTAGCCGTTTCCTGATTAGTTGTTTTGTCATCTTTTACTTTCAGCGAGATATACTTCCCATCGAAGTAGTAGGTGATATTGGTATCGCTGAAAACATCATTCAGAATATCCGACACCTCTTCGCTACGGGTTTCTACCGAGATGATGCTTTTAGTATTGATATCCTCTTCGCTGAATACGAAAAGATAGCCTGTTTGCTCTTCTATATCAGCAATCAGGTTTTTTAGTGGTTGGGGCTCATTATTTATACGAACAGTTGCCGATTGCGAAAAAGAGTTCTCAGCATACAACTGGAGTACAAATAAAAACATTAAAAATGTGGTCAACTTCATAATGCGAAATATTTTTCTTAAAGAATGTTCTACATAAAATATTTCCGCTAAGCTTTTTTTCATAACTTTGCATGATTAATGGTGAATACTGTTATTTTTGTCACAAAATGATAGTATTTGTATGAAAGGGGGTGGGCCAACACTCCCTTTTTACTATCCAATACGTAAGATCAGATTTGATTCATAGGCAGTTAACATTAAGTTCGTTAGTAATTATTTATTTGTTAGCAATTCATTTTTTAGTAATCGTTTAATAAATATCTATTGTAGCATCTTCTTCTATCCTGAAATTAAACTTTCCTGTTTCTTTTATAGCGTTCAGTATGCGTTCGATATCGTCACTTTTATTGAACTTTCCGGAAAACTTATAGGCCAGAATTTCTTCCTTTTCTATATTAAACCGAATATTATACCATAGCTCCAAGCGTTTTTGCAAGTCTCTGAAAGGCATATTCTCAAAAGAATAAATACCGTCTATAAGATGTGTGGATACGAAAGTAGAGCGTGATTTTATCAGCTTTTCCCCATCAAAGGATACACCCTCATTGGGTTGTAGCCTGATGGCTTTGTCTTCCGGAAGCCCATTGTTGTATACAGAAACAGAACCTTCTACCAAATCTGTCTCAAAGTGAGAGCTTTCCGAATACGCAAATACATTGAACTGGGTACCGGTTACTTTTATGTCGTACGTTTTTGTATCTACGATGAAAGGCATATCGGTGTTCTTGCTTACAGAGAAGAACCCTTCGCCATCCAACTCGATGATGCGTTCGCTTTTATTAAACTGGTTGGAGAATTTTAATTTGGAACGGGAACTTAGCCAAACTTTGGTTTCATCGGGAAGGGTGATGTAAACAGTTTGTCCTTTAGGAACTTCTATCATGGTAAATTCCTGGGCTATTTCTTTGTGTTTCCCGATATATAGATTGCCTACGAACCAAACGCAGCTGACTAGTATTGCAACGGCAGCATATTTTGCCAGCGAAATGAAGAGGCGGTTTATCTTCCGTTTTTGCACGATATTTTCCAGTTCATCTATCTTGCCTGAAACCCACTGACTGTCGCTTTTTTTGATTGTTACATCGGATAAGGTGGTAACATTTTGCCATTTTATAAATTCTTCCCTTAAAGATGGATTTGATTCCAACTCCTGAAACAAGATGGCTTTTTCTTCATCAGAAAGAGAGTCTGTAAAATATTTAAGCAAAAGTTTATCCATAAGATTCCATTGTGGTTCATTTGTATGACGAAAAAGAATGGCTTTGCCACCCCCCGAAAGTGAAGAAAATTTATTTTTTAACATTTAGAAACAATCGGAGCCTCTTTCAATTCCTTTTTAAATGTACTCTTTCAGCACTTCTCTTAGTTTTTTCAGTGCCGTACTGATATGTCCCTCAATGGTATTGGTAGAGATATTAAGACGCTGGGCAATGTCTTTATGCTTAAGTCCTTCCATGCGGCTTAATATAAATATTTCGCGACAGCGGGGAGGCAATGTTTCCAAAGCATTGGATATGATAGATTCTATTTCTTCGTGGGAAAAGCTGTTTTCGTCAAACCTTTGCAAAGCATATAGCTTGAGTTCGAATTCTTTTTCCTGTACGTCTGTGATTGAATATTTGCGGCCGGAAGCCTGCGTTTTACTCCTCAGGTAATCGATGCAGCGGTTCTTTACCATCGTAAACAGAAAAGCGTTCAGGTTTTTTACAGAGTTAAGCACCTCTTTATTTTCCCAAAGATATACAAATACATCCTGAACAATATTTTCCGCATCAATTTGCGACAAAATATGTGCTTTCGAGAAATGTACCAATTTCGGGAAATAACTAAGGTACATCTCTCTGAATGTGGTATTATTGTTTAGTTTAAAAGAGTTACTCATAAATTATCCGGTAAATATAGTAAATAAGCTGAGATGCAAATGTATTTATCGGTTTTCAAATAAAATGAATGCCTCCGGAGCATCAAGATACCTGTAGAGATACATCCTGTATATACATATGCGGAGTAATTTAAAAAGAAACTAACGTTTTAAATCGTTTCATTTATCGCAAAATATTATACAAAATGACAAATTAATTAATATATATAAGGTAAAATAATGTATTTATACTGTCATATTAATTAATTATCCTATATTTGCACCCCATGAGTTAAAATATATAAAAGAAGTAGTACGAAGACGTACTTACAAATATTTGAAGTAATGGAAGGGCTACGAAGACATGTTTACAGATGTTTGAAGTAATTGAAGGGCTACGAAGACATACTTACAAATATTTAAAGTAATTGAAGGCCTACGACGATGCAAAAAAATAATTTTAGACTCATTGAAGGCCTACGAAGATGTGGGTGTTTAGTATTAATTTAAAAACCAGCTTACAACATGGAAAAAATTAAAAGTATTTCAAAAAGTAGATTACATGTAGATTCTCATGCCGAATTTAATGAGAATGTTTATCTTGCAGTAAAAGAAGCTGCATTTACAAATGTAGAAATGGCTGCATTATTACCTCTTTATCTGGAGAGTATTACACTTGAAAAGCAAATAATTTCCCGCCCGCGTGCATCTATATATACACAGGATGTTCAAGGTAGTGATAGTATTCGTGGCGGACTTCTAAAGCAACTTATCGGTACCATTAATAGCGCACGTAAAGGAAATATACCTGCCATGAAGGATGCTGCCGAAAAATTATGGATTATCGTGAAACCCTTTCGCAAGGTTTATACAAACTTTATGACGGATGAAACCGATCAGATTAATAATCTGGTGAAACTCATTCTGGCAGATGAGTGTGAAGAATGGCTCAGAGCATTATATCTTGAAACAGTAGTACTCAAATTAAAACATGAAAATATAGCATTTAGAAAGAAATATACAACACGTGCTATAGAACGCGGAACGCTTCCGGGAAATGGGATTACTACCATTGAACAGCGCAAGGTGGTAGATAAACTCTATACACAGATAATAGATTTGCTTAACTCGGTGGTTGTTTCTGCCCGCGCAAAAATAGAAACCGGTTTTCCGGAAGAAAAAATGGATACCGTAACGGTTGCTATTAATTCATATATTGATCAATATAAATTAATTATAGCCAATCAGGCAAAGAAAAGGAAAGAAAAAGAAGAAAAGCTTTTTCAATAACAGGATAGTAGTTCTTTCAGGCTGCTTTCCAGATGCTCAATGTCTTCGTCGGTAGTATCCCAGGAGGTGACCAAACGGACTTCGCAGATCTCTTCATTCCAGTAATAAAAGAAGTATTGTTCGGATAATTTCCGGGCAGCTTCTTTGGGCATGATAAAGAAGAGCTGGTTTGATTCCATTTTCTGCGTAAATTGGATAGCGGGATACTGCTTTAAGACAGCCTCGAGGCGACGAGCCTGATGGTTTGCCTTGCGGGCGTTCTCGAGCCAGATGCCTTCTTCAAGATAGGGGACAAACTGGGCGGACAGGTAGCGCATCTTAGAGGCTAACTGAGCCGATTGCTTGCGGAAGTATTGCAGGTTCTCGCTGATCTCGGGGCGGAAGGAAATGACGGCTTCTCCCATCATCATACCGTTTTTGGTGCCTCCGAAGCTGAGGATGTCTACCCCGGCATCTACGGTGAGGGCCTTCATACTACAGCCTAGATACTCGCAAGCATTGGCAAGGCGGGCACCATCCATGTGAAGGTACATATCATGAGCGTGGAGCAGGTCGGCAATGGCTTTTACTTCTTCAATGGTATAGACCGTTCCGAGCTCGGATACCTGCGAGATGTAAGCTACCTTGGGCTGCGGATGATGACAGACGCCGAAGTTATGCAGGTGAGGACGGATCAGATCCGGTGTGAGTTTGCCGTCGGACGTAGGAATGGCTGTCACAGTGCAGCCTGTCATACGAGCCGGAGCTCCGCACTCATCCACATAGATATGGGCAGTCTGTGTACATAGGATGCTGTTGAAGGAGCGGGTTACCGCCTGCAAAGCTACGGTGTTAGCTCCTGTGCCGTTGAATACAAAGAAGGGTTCGGCTTCTTCTCCGAAAATCTTTTTTACCGATTGAATGGCGGTGGCTGTCCAAGGATCGTCTCCATAGCCTACGGCGTGGTCACTGTTGGCTCTTACTACGGCATCTATAATGGCCGGATGTACACCCGAATTGTTGTCACTGGCAAAGCTTCTCATCCTATTATTTTTTGCGGCAAAGGTAAATATTATTTTAATTCTTGCTATCTTGTGAGCGTTTTAGACCAAGGTAACTATTAAACAATTTTATGATGAAAAACAGAAGAGAATTCTTAAAAACCACCTCGCTGCTGGCTGCAGGAGGTTTGTTAGCCGGAAAGAGCGGCATCGTATCAGCTGCAGAAGTAGCAGCTCCTTCAATGGTTCAGAAGAAAGTGTCCAAAGTTATTGGTTTGCAGATCTACTCGTTGGGTCGCGAGCTACATGAAGACGTTGCCGGTGGCTTGAAGAAAGTCGCCAAAATGGGCTATTCTACCATCGAACTAGCCGGATACAACGATGGAAAGATCGGTAATGTATCTATGGCAGACTTCAAGAAAATGTCTGACGATGCCGGACTGAAAATCACAAGTACCCACGTGAATCCTTCGGTTCGCGAGTACACGAAAGCAAACAAACAGCAGATCATGGACTTCTGGAAGAAGGCCGCCGACGATCATGCGAAGATTGGTGTAAAGTACCTGATCCAGCCCGGCCAACCGGCTACCCGCAGCACCGAGGAAGTGGCCTATGTAGGAGAGATTTTTACAGAAGCCGGAAAGATTGCTAAAGCTGCCGGACTATCTTTTGGATACCACAATCATGATGGCGAGTTTGCCCGCGTAATCCCCGGCGGAAAAGAAGCAATGGAACGCTTGCCTTGGGGACAAAAGCCACCCGAAGGTATCGAAATTATCTACGACGGCATGCTGAGACATACCGATCCCAGCCTTGTTTTCTTTGAAATGGACGTATATTGGACTGTCATGGGCCGTCAGGACCCGGTAGAGTATATGCAGAAATATGCCGACAGAATCCGCGTGCTCCACATCAAAGACAGAGCCGTATTGGGACAATCAGGTATGATGAACTTCGAGATGATCTTCAAGCAGGCATACGCCAACCGTATCAGCGATTATTTCGTAGAACTAGAAAAGTATTCAGGCGGAACTCAGTTTGAAGGCGTAAAAGGCTGCGCAGATTATCTGTTGAAAGCCAAATTCGTGAAGTAAAGGACCTTATAACTTCATTAGAAACAGGAGCAAGGGCAGGTACTCTTTCATATCCTCGCGTAGGATTTTAAGAGCCTGTCCAATCCGGTAGGCGATGGTTTTGGAGGAAACGTCCATCCGTTCGGCTATCTCATTATAGGTCATATTCTCAAAGCGGTTCAATGTGAAGGCTTCCCGGTAATCGGTGGGTAGATTTTGAATCGCTTTGTCAAGACAAGCCATCATTTCACTTTCGATGTATAGGTCAGGATCTTCAAACTGCTCTTCAAATTTGAGGAATAAACTTTCGTGTACCCGCTGTTTGATCTGCTTGTGCGATATGCTGTTCAGGCATTTGTTTTTTACGATAGTAAAGAGTAAGGATTTAACCGACATTTCCGGCACGAGCGATAAACGATTTTCCCAAAGCCACATCATGACATCCTGCACAATTTCTTCACATTCACTTGTATCGTCTACATATTGTGAAGCAAAAGCGCATAATCCCCTATAATATTCTTTGTATACGTTCTCGAAAGCCTGTTCATTCCCTTCTTTCAGTAAACGTATTAGTAGTTCATTGTTTATCACCCTTTGCTAGCTTGGTTTCAAGTTTTGCAAAGCTACATTCTTTTTTTAAAATCCACAACTGTACAGTAGTATAGCGATTCTGTTTTTGGTAATTTTTTGTACCTTTGCCGGTAAATAAACGCAAATTCATTCACATGAAGGAAAAACTAATTATCTTATCATTATTAATGTGTGCCAGCTTACTAACTGTGGCACAGACAACAGTACAAAAACCGGATACAAAATGGTTTGAAGATGCCCGCTTTGGTATGTTTATCCACTACGGGCCATACAGTGTGCTGGGAGCAGGCGAATGGGTGATGAACAGCCGCCCAATAAAAGGAAGCGACTATATGCGCCTGCAGAACTTTTTCAATCCACAGTCTTTTGACGCGAAAGAATGGGTGAAGATCGCCAAGAATGCAGGTATGAAGTATATTACGTTTACTTCACGACATCATGATGGTTTCAGCAACTGGGATACCAAGCAATCTGACTGGAACATCATGAACACTCCCTATGGCAAAGATATGGTGAAACAACTGGCCGACGAATGCCACAAAGAGGGTATTAAACTGGTCTTTTACTATTCGCTTCTCGACTGGATGCGAACAGATTACCAATACGAAACAGGACGCACCGGACAACGCGCCGGACGCACGGAAAAAAGCGACTGGAACTCCTATCTGAACTTCATGAAAGCTCAGCTAACCGAACTGCTCACCAACTACGGACCAATAGCCGGTATCTGGTTTGACGGACATTGGGATCAGACGGAAGACGAGAACCGCACAGACCATTCTACGCACGTAGACTGGCATTATCCGGAGATATACGACCTGATACATCGTTTGCAGCCCAACTGTCTAGTAGCTAATAACCATCACTTACCTCCCTTCCCGGGCGAAGATTATCAGATCTTTGAGCGGGATGTACCGGGCGAGAATAGTGCCGGATACAGTGGACAAGCAGTGTCTAAACTGCCGTTGGAAACCTGCCAGACTATCAATGGAGCATGGGGTTTCAATATCACCGACGACCGGTATAAATCTACCAAAGACCTGCTTCATCTATTGATCCGTACAGCCGGCACAGGAGCCAATCTATTACTCAATGTAGGCCCAATGCCCGACGGCAGAATACAACCTGAATGTGTAGAACGCCTTAGCGGAATAGGGGAGTGGATGGATACCTACGGTTATACAATATATGGTACGCAACAGGGATTTGTTAAACCGCAACCCTGGGGAGCCTCTACCCGGAACGATAAAACATATTATCTGCATATATTAAATAAGGAGACAAAGACAGTTGTGTTGAATATTCCTGATATTCAGTCGGCCAAGTGGGTAAACGTAGATTCAAAGCTTCGCTGGAAGAAAGATAAGGAAACCGGCTATGTAATGTTCATACTGGATGGTCCGCTAGATGATATAGATTCGATAATAGAGGTAAAAGTAAAATAAATTACATATATTTAAAGGATTGTATTTTAAGTAATTAATAATAAAAAGCTATTTTTTTTGAAAAAAAATAGCTTTTTTGTTTAGTACATTTTGTTTCTGAATTGTATTAGTTATAGAAAGCCCAATTAAGGACAATGACTATAAGTGAAGACATATTAATAAAATATATAGACAATACCCTTTCGGTGGAAGAAAAGGCAAGTGTAGAGGCTTGGTTAGCTACTTCCCCGGAGAATAGAAAAATATTGGAGCAGATGTACTTCACAATGCAGCTTACCGAACGATTAAAGGTAATGAAAGCTGTAGACGTTGACAAGGCTTTTGCTCAATTCAAAAAGAAAAAGGACGACGAAAGGCAAAAAGGAAAGTTTAGTTTAGGTGCTTTAAGGTTAGGTTTACAAAGGATTGCAGCAATATTAATAATCCCGTTGCTGGTTTTGACGGGATATTTATTGTTGCGAACTGATGGAGAAAGGATGCAGATGGTTGAAATGACCACGAGTCCCGGGGTTGTTTCAACCTTCAATCTGCCCGATGGATCCAAGGTGTGGCTCAATGGTGGGAGTTCTTTGAAGTATGCAAGTAATTTCGGAAAGGAAAATCGTTTTGTGGAATTAAGTGGCGAGAGCTATTTTAAGGTAGCAAAAGATGCCAATAAGCCTTTCATTGTAAGTGTAAATCCTTCGTATAAGGTTAAAGTACTAGGTACTTCTTTCAATGTGTCTGCCTATGAGGAAGATGATATTATTGAAACTACCTTGATAGAAGGATCTGTCAATATCGAAATTCAGTCGGAAAACGGAAAGAATACCATTTGCCAATTAAAGCCGAGTGAAAGAGCTGAATTTCAAAAGAGCGATAAACGCTTAGACGTTAAAAAAGTAAATACTGATGCCGGAATAGGATGGGTTAATGGCGAGATTGTTTTCAGACAAGAGCCTATGACCAAAGTGCTTAAAACCCTTGGCCGCCATTACAATGTGCAATTCGAGGTAAAAGATCCTGAAGTTATGGATGCTGTGATAACAGCCCGCTTTAAGGATGAAGAATTGACACAAGTGATGGAATATCTGAAAGTTGCATCCGGAATTAAGTTTAAGTATAAACAGTTGGAAAATGAAAATGAAATAACGAAAATGCCAGTGATAGAAATATATAGATAGAATGTTAAACTTTTTTAAAAAGCTAATGCCAATGAAACAAAAGACCTGAAAAACAATACGGAAGAATATTCACATACTCTCCCGTACCAACCTAAAGAGCTCTCTTACAGCTCATAAATAACTTTATTATAAATTAATTGCGATACAAAAATATGAATAATAATGTAACCTTGAAATTATTTCGTGCGAAAAGTTTCAGGCTTTTCAGAGAAAAAGCTATTACCATGTGTGTAATTACACTTTTTTCGTTTTTGCAAATTACAATTTCTCATGCTGACAATCATTTATCTCAAAACTTAGCGCTATCAACATATACCGAAACTCAGCAGCAAACAAAAAGTGTAACAGGTACTGTAACAGACCCTTCCGGCGAACCGATTATCGGAGCGAACGTGATTGTAAAAGGTACAACAAACGGTACGATTACCGATTATGATGGAAACTTCAGCCTGGAAGTTCCGATGGATGCTGTTTTGAGCATTTCTTACATCGGATATATCCCTCAGGAAGTAACTTATACCGGACAAACTACTCTGACTATTATTTTGGTGGATGATACACAAGCATTGGACGAAGTAGTAGTTACTGCTTTAGGTATCAAACGCGAAAGAAGAGCTTTAGGATATGCTATGCAGGAAGTAAAAGGCGACCAGCTTACGGAAACCCGTGACGCAAACGTAGCCAATGCTTTAGCAGGTAAAATTGCCGGTGTACAGATCAACCAAAGCGGTACTGGTGTAGGTGGTGGAACCCGGATCATCATTCGTGGTAACAACTCTATCTCTGGTAACAACCAACCGCTGATCGTTGTAGACGGTGTGCCTATTGACAACTTCAGCAGTGATACAGGCGACTATTGGGGAAATGGTAAAATAGACAAAGGTTCGGGTATCTCGGATATTTCTCCCGATGATATCGAAAGCATGTCTGTATTGAAAGGTCCTGCTGCTGCTGCGCTTTATGGTAGCCGTGCAGGTAATGGTGTTGTGATGATCACCACCAAAACAGGTGCTTCAGGCAAAGGCTTAGGTATCAACTTCAATACCAACCTTACGTTTGAAAGCCCGATGATGACTCCTGACTTCCAGAATGTTTACGGACAGGGTTCTAACGGTGCATTCGATGCCAATACAATTGGTAGCTGGGGATCTAAGCTGGATGGTTCTACAAAGGAAATGGCTTTGGGTTCATTTGCTTATTCAGCCCGTAACAATGACCTTTACAGTGACTTCCTGCGCACAGGTACAAGCTGGACAAACAGTTTGGATATCAGCAAATCTTCTGAAGATATGACTTTCCGTGCCTCTGTATCACGCTTAGACAACCAATCGGTTGTTCCGAACAGTGGTATCGAACGTACCTCTATCAATCTTCGTACTACAGCTAAGATTGCCAGTTGGTTATCTGCAGACTTCAAGATTAACTATGTAAATCAGCAATCAAAGAACCGTATTGCTGTTGCTGCCGACCCTAACAATATTTTCTACGATTATTTATTGATGCCTCGTAGCGTTGGCTTCTCAGACTGGGATGCTTACAAAGACAATAACTGGAAAAGAGCAGATGGCAAACCGGCTTCCTGGAAGACAGACCATAGCTCCGCTCCTCGTAACCCTTACTGGTCTACAGAACGCAACGGCAATACCGACAAGAGAGATCGCTATATCGGATTCGCAGCATTTGACTTTACAATTACAGACTGGTTGAGCTTGAAGCTCCGTACCGGTATGGATAATTATACATTCTTGTATGACTGGACACGTGCCACCGGTAACCCTTACTGGGAAACCAATGGTAGCTACCGTGTGCAGACTGAAAGATTCAAAGAATTAAATTCTGACTTCTTGTTTACAGCTCAGAAAAACTGGGATAAATTCGGTATAGTAGGTACAGTAGGTGGTAACATCATGTATCGTTCTACTTCTCTGAATAATGACTTCTCCGGTGAGCTTGTAATACCTGATTTCTATGCCATCTCAAATGGTAAGAGCCACAATGGCGAATTTAGCCGTTCACGCAAGCAAATCAATTCAATATACGCTACAGCTTCTATGTCATGGGACAACTACCTATACTTAGATTTGACAGGACGCAATGACTGGTCTTCTACACTACCCAAAGACAATAACTCTTATTTTTACCCATCCGTAGGCGGTAGCTGGGTGTTCTCACAAATGCTTCATAATATGGATATTGAAACTTCACCTCTTACTTTTGGTAAAGTTCGCGTATCCTGGGCACAGGTGGGTAATGACACCGATCCTTATATGTTGCGTGATTATTATGATATCAATTATGACATCAAAGGAAGCAGTTTTAATGCCAACAAACGTAACTGGATTGCTAACCCTGACTTGAAGAATGAAACGATTGAATCATGGGAACTTGGTCTGGAATTAAGAGGATTTGACAATCGTGTTGGTCTGGATGTATCTTACTATAAGAAGAATGCAAAAGATCAGATCTTGAAAATCTCCGTTCCTTCGGCTACCGGATATGAATACAAGATGATCAATGCAGGTAACATCCAGAATAAAGGATGGGAAGTTGCCCTGAATGCTACACCTATTAAAACATCCAACGGTTTTACATGGGAAACATTAGTTAACTGGTCAATGAACAAAAACAAAGTTGTGGAATTGACTGAAGGAACTGAACGTCAGATATTAAGTGCTGATGCAGGTTTGAACTTTATGCAGATTGTTGCTGAAGTAGGTGGCTCGTATGGTGATATGTATGGCTATGGATTCCAACGGGATGATGCCGGCAATATCGTAGTAGGAGAAAGTGGTCTTCCTCTTCGTACGAGTGACTATATCAAATTAGGTAATAATCAGCCGAAATGGATGTTAGGATGGTCTAATGATTTCAGATATAAGAACTTCTCTTTAGGATTCTTGTTTGACATGAACTATGGAGGTGATATCTTTATGGGCTCTATCCAACAGGGAGCCAGATATGGTAACTTAAAAATGACACTGGAAGGACGTGAAGGAATGGTAGTTCCCGGAGTAACTCAAAGTGGCGCAGTAAATACAAAACAGGTAACAGCTCAGGAATATTATACCGAAATCAATGGTATTGCCGAGGCCTATATCTATGATGCAACAAACATACGTTTGCGTGAAGTTAGCTTCGGCTATTCATTGCCAAAGAATCTATTGGCGAAGACTCCTTTCACCAATCTTAAAGCTAGCTTTGTTGCCCGTAACTTGTTTATGATCCATCATAAAACAAAAGGTTTTGATCCTGAAGCCGGATTTAGTAATTCAAGCGCTGTACAGGGTGTGGAATTTGCTTCTATGCCTACTATGAGAAGTCTTGGTTTTAACATCAGTGCATCATTTTAAAAACATAAATAGAGGAAATATATGAAGACAATAAAAATATTAGCCGCATGTTCAATATTCTTGTTCGCCTTTTCAGCTTGTGATTTGACAGATCTGAATGAAAATCCGAACAATCCTACAGCGGACGTGGATTACAATATGAATGACGCTCAGCTGGCAGCCGCACTACGCAAGGGGATTGCTATGGAAGGCGACGATGAGCAACGTGTAAAATCATTAATGCTTGACTTTTATGCCCAGGTAGCTGATGGTGGCAATTGGAATTTGAAAAACTATTTTATGAATGATGACTGGAACAACCGTATGTACAAACGGGTTCAGTCTAATATCGCAGGTTTGAATATCGTTATCCGCGACTTGACGGAAAAAGGCGACGAATACAAACACTCTATTGCTGTTGCTAAGATCTGGCGTATTTTTACAGCTGCCAGCGGATTTGACTATTTCGGCCCAATTCCATTGCCAAAGTATACAGAAGTAGAAGCGAATCCTCCTTATATGACAGTAAAAGATGCTTATGCAGAGTTCTTCCGTGAACTGGACGAGGCTGTCAGTATGTTGGATCAAAGTAGCGGGAATAATATCTTTGCAGATGCAGCATCGGATATTGTGTTTAAAAATAGCGTTGAAAAATGGCGTAAGTTTGCCAATTCTTTGCGTTTACGTTATGCAATGCGTTTGTCGGAAGTAGATCCTGCCACTTGTGCATCGGAAGCTGCTAAAGCATTAGCTTCAGGCGTAATGGAAGAAAAAGCTGATGCAGCCAAATTACCTCCTAAGGCTAATGGCGATTGGGGTGCTGACTATAACTATACGATGTTCCAGATTACCTGGGGTGGTCCGCTGCTTATGACCTCTTCTTTTGAAAAGTTGGTAACCAATATTGGTGGGGTTGACTTCCCGACAAATATTGTAAATAAGAGAAAAGGCTTGACAGATGCTCCTACTCCTCTATCAGGTGTTCATCCTGAAAAGGTAGACCCTCGTGCTACGATTATGTTTGACCCGGCTTATGAATCAGGCGATTGGAAAGGAATGCCTTACGGATTATCTTCTACAGTCTATGGAACAGAAGAATATAAAACTGTATTATATGCTGAATTTGGATATATCATCCGTGATGGAGCGCCTTATAAAAGCCGTCCATATGATGTGTTCCTGTATGAAGAAGTGTGTTTCCTGAAGGCAGAAGCTATGCTTCGCGGATTTGTTGGCGGAGATGCTAAGAGTGAGTATGAAAAGGGTGTTCGCGCGTCCTTTGAAACCTGGGGTGCTCAGGGAATTGATGACTATCTGGCTTCTACGGCTAAGAATAATGCCGGAACAAGTGCCAACTATGATGATATAGCCGGTGATGGTAATACACAACTGGAAAAGATCATTACCCAGAAATATCTGGCAGCATTTCCTGATGTATCATTTGAATCATGGAATGACAAACGCCGCTTGAATCTTCCGCGTCTGGATGTTGCTATCCATCGTGATGAGGCACAGTACAATTTGAGCAATACAGATATTAAAGATCCTAAGAATTTCATCAAACGTATTCAATATCCGCAAGCTGAAATAGCAAACAACACTGCCGAATACAACAAAGGTGTAGAGCTATTAGGTGGAAAAGATGTTGTATCTACGCCTATTTGGTGGGATAAGAATGCTAATTATTGCACATCCTCAAAATAATTATAAATTACATTCCCTTTTAGAAAACATGTCTGAAAAATGACAGATTGGAAGAGGCTGCCCTTGATGGGTCGCCTCTTTTTTTGTGTTGTATTTTTATCTGAATAGTTATTTTAATATCTTTGGCAGGATTATATTTCAAAAAAGACGATAATTTTTGTCGATGAGAAAAAACGCTGTCACATTTATACTTATATTTTGTTTATCCTTTGTATTTAATCATATTTATGCACAAAATACATCGCTGTCTATCAGTGTTTATAATCGACCGGTTTCGGAGATTTTAGATAGGATTGAAAAGCAGACTTCCTTCTCATTTGTTTATGATGCCAGGATGGTAGATGTCAGTTTCCGTTTTACTTTGCATGTTCAGGATAAGAGCTTATTTGATGTCTTGAATTATATATTTTCAGATACAGATATTGCTTTTACTGTTATTAATAAACAGATTATTCTCAGCAAGAAAGAGAATGTAGTGCCGAATCGGCAGCAGCTTGTTACAGGAACGGTAGTTGATGATAAGGGGATACCTGTTATCGGAGCGAATATCTTCGTAAAAGAAACAAACCAAGGGACTGTTACGGATGTATTGGGCAATTTTAAAATGAGAGTACCTCTGGATTCTACTTTGCAGGTATCTTATATAGGCTATCATCAACAGCAGATCGTTTATACCGGACAGCAGGTACTGAAAATAACACTCATTGAGGATATCTGGAACCTGGAAGAGATCGTGGTTACAGCATTAGGTATCAAAAAGCGGGAAGCTTCCCTTACATACTCCTCACAATCCTTAGCTGGGGTTGATATTACAAGAGTCAGATCCCAACATTTAATGAATACGTTGAATGGTAAGACTACCGGAATACAAATAAATCGTAGTTCAGCCGGATTGGGTGGTTCTGCCCGTGTGGTTATCAGAGGGAGCCGTTCTATCAGTGGAAATAATCAACCTTTATATGTGATAGACGGAGTGCCTACTATCAATACAACGAATGAGCAGGCCGTTTCGGCTATCGGAGGAACAGCCAATGCCGCTAATAGAGACGGGGGAGACGGTATCTCGAACTTAAACCAGGATGACATTGAAAGTATTAATATACTAAAAGGAGCTTCAGCTTCGGCACTCTATGGTTCGCAGGCGGCAAATGGGGTAATACTGATTACCACGAAGAGTGGGAAGGCTGGTGTGAAACGGGTAGAGTTTTCGTCAAATCTGGCAATAGATAAAGTAACTAATTTGCCTGAATTTCAAAATAATTATGCCCGTTCAGACGGATCGACCAGTAGCTGGGGAGCGTATGGCAATCTTCCCAAATATGATAATCTGAAAGACTTTTTCAATACAGGTGTAAGTGTCAATAATTCCATATCTTTTTCTTCCGGTAATGAGAAAATGCAATCTTATTTTTCATATGCCAACAATACAACATTTGGTATTATAGAAGATAGTAATATCAAGAAACATAATATAACCCTTCGTGAGAAAACCACTTTGTTTGACGATCGTCTGGCACTGGATGGTAATGTAAACTTGATTATTCAGGATGCGAAGAATAAACCAACATCGGGAGGTATATACATGAATCCTTTGTATGGGCTCTACTCGTTTCCCCGAGGAGTTGATATGTCGCCTTACAAAGATACGTACGAGGTATTTAATCCGGATCGTAATATGTATGTCCAGAACTGGTTTACGGAGATTACAGACTATGACCAGAATCCGTATTGGCTGATAAATCGTATGCAAAGTACGGATAAACGTTTTCGTGTGATCAGTTCTGTAACAGCTACCTTTACAATTACTGACTACTTAACCATTCAGGGAAGAGGTAATATCGATCATATAAGTGATAAATTTCAACAGAAAATATATGCTAGTACATCTCCTGGTATTGCAGGAATGAACGGGCGTTATATTGATTATGATTATGAAGAAAGATTGATGTATGGCGATATCATGGCAACCTTTAATAAGACTTGGAGTGATTTTGACTTTCAGGCGGTTGTTGGATCTACCATATCAGACAACAGGGTTACCTCGCTTCGTCTGGACTCAAAGACAGCTTCTTTGTTCTATCCGAATGTCTTTACGATAGCCAATATCAACATGTCCAGCAGTGCTTTCATTGATGAACGGAATGACGATAGGAGACAGCTTCAGTCTGTTTTTGCTACTGTATTGGCGGGTTATAAGGAAAGGCTTTATCTGGATGTCAGTGCCAGGAATGACTGGTCGTCTACTTTGGCCTTCACCAAAAGCCATGAGTCGGGATATTTTTATCCTTCTGTAGGACTGGCATGGATTATTAATAACACCTTTAAACTGCCCGAATGGGTTTCCTTTGGAAAACTGAGGACTTCGTGGAGTAAGGTAGGTAATGATATCCCTATGTTTGTGAGTACTACTGTGTCACACATTGGAGCCGGAGGATCTTTGCTTCCCAGTGATATAGCTCCTTTTGGTGATTTGAAACCGGAAATGAGTACTTCCATAGAAATAGGTACGGAGTGGCGATTGTTCAGTAACAAACTATCCTTTGATTTTACTTTTTATCAGACAAATACGAAAAACCAGTTGTTTACACTACCTTCATCGGCCGGTGCCACACATAAGTATTATGCTGTAAATGCCGGTAATATACAGAACAGAGGTATCGAAATATCCTTGAGTGGGAGTCCGGTTGTTACCAATCGTTTTGTCTGGAAGTCAGCTCTTAACTATTCAAGAAACGAAAACCTGGTAAAGGAATTACATAAAGACCTCCCCACTTTTGTATATGGCGATGAAGGCTTTTCTTCCAGCTATTCCATGCGTTTGGTAGAAGGAGGATCATTCGGAGATATCTATGGGAAAGCCTTTGATCGTGACCCTGTAACAAAAGAGATAAAGTATGGAAACGATGGAATACCTATTGTTGTGGGCGATGGCAATACAATAAAAGTAGGGAATTGTAACCCTGACTTCTTATTGGGCTGGAATAATGTGTTTTCGTATAAAGACCTAACGTTTACTTTTCTGCTAGACGGACGTTTTGGCGGTAGCGTATTGTCGCAAACGCAAGCCATTCTTGACCAGAATGGTACGTCTAAAAGAACAGGGGATGCCCGCCTGAAGGGATATGTAGAGCTTGAAGGACATAAGATAGAGAATGTAAAGGATTTCTTTGAGCAAATAGGAGGACGTAGCGGAGCTACAGAATATTACATGTATGATGCTACCAATATCCGCTTAAGAGAGCTATCCATAGGCTACACATTACCTAAAAAGTGGATGGAGAAAACGAAATACCTGCAACAGGTACAGCTCTCCCTGGTAGGACGTAACCTTTTCTTCCTGTATAATGATGCACCTTTTGATCCGGATGTAGTCCTCTCCACAGGTAATAATAATCAAGGCATTGAGGTTTTTGGTATGCCCTCTACCCGGAGTTTTGGTTTTAATCTGAAAGTTACTCTCTAAAATATGGATAGAAAATGAAACATATATATACTGTTATATACGCTATGTTGCTGATATCCTATGTGGCTATTTTTCAATCGTGTATCGGTAAGTTTGAGGAGTATAATACCGACAAGACCGGCTTTACGGATGAGCAACAGGAGTATGATTTCAATAAATACGGTATTCCCTTACAGGTTGTGCAACAGGGGATTTACTTTAATCATGATTGGGGAGGGGGGAAGAACTGGCCTTTTCAGGTGATGCAGAATCTGAGTGCTGATATGTTTTCGGGCTATATGCATAGCTACAATCCCTTTGTAGCCGGCTTAAGTAATACGGTATATAATCTGAATGACGGATGGAATGGTACAGCCTGGGAAAACACCTATGGCTATATTATGACAGAAATAAAGAAAGCAGAAGATCTTAACAAAGAAGAACTTCCGGCGTTTTATGCTGTGACAAAAATATTGAAAGTAGAGCTTATGCACCGTATCTCCGATTATTACGGACCAATCATTTATACTACTTTCGGAGAATCTATTACAGGTTCGGAGCCCGACTCTCAGCAAGAGGCCTATTATGCTTTTTTTAATGATTTGGAGGAAGCTATCCATATCTTGCAAGATTATGAAACAGAGAGTGGTTTTGCCAAGTTTGATATATTGATGAATGATGATAAACGCAATTACCGTCAGTGGATGAAGTTTGCCAATTCCCTGCGTTTGCGTTTGGCTATGCGTATATCAATGGTAGAACCGGATAAAGCACGTATGGAAGCTCTCAAATCTTTTGATCCGGCTAATGGCGGTTTTCTGGAGGAAGATAATGATATGGTGGCTGTTTCTACCATTGGGACAGGCTATTCCAATCCGTTGGGAGAGATCAATAAGTCATGGAAAGAAGCTTCCATGAATGCTAATATGGAGTCTATTCTAGGTGGATATAAAGATCCCCGGATTTCTAAATATTTTGAACTGGCAACGGGTGATGGATATGCCGGTGAATACAGAGGTATACGGCAGGGAACTGGTTTTAATCATACGAAGTATATCAACCACTCCAGATTAACGGTCAGACAAAGCTCAGAAGCTATTTTAATGACGGCTGCTGAGGTTTGGTTCTTGCGAGCAGAGGCGGTTTTACGCGGATGGTCGTCGGAAGATATAGCGAATTGCTATCAGAGAGGAATAGAAACTTCCTTCATCCATTGGGGCGTAGGAAACGTTTCCGAGTACCTGGAAAATGAGAATATAGCTGCCGATTATATTGACACATTTAATCCGGAATATAGCATAAAAGCCAGATGTAAGGTATCTCCCCGATGGGATCCGGCAGCATCTCAGGAAGAAAAGCTGGAACGGATTATCACACAAAAGTGGATTGCTATGTTTCCGGAAGGCTGTGAAGCCTGGGCAGAGCAGCGTCGCACGGGCTATCCCCGCTTGTTCCCCGTATTGGTAAATAAGAGTGAAGGGACAATAGATTCCGAAATAATGATCCGCCGATTGAACTTCCCGGTAGGCATTAAAACGGCTAATCCCGCACAGTATGATAGCTTATGCCGGAAACTGGGAGGTGCCGATCATGGCGGTACCCGCTTGTGGTGGGATACGGGACGGAATTTCTAACTCTTTCTGTACTCCATAGGAGATATACCCATGTGCTTCTTGAAGAATTTACCGAAGGTAGACTGATCGGAAAAATTGAGCATATCGGCCACTTGCTGTACTGTAGCTTGTGGCGCTTTCAATAATACTTTTGCTTCGATAATCAAGGCCTCGTTGATCCATTTGTTGGCCGACTTACCTGTCAGCTCTTTCAATATAAGTGAAAGGTATTGAGGGGTTATGAATAGTTTTTCTGCATAAAATGTAACGATATGCTGTTCGCGTGCATGGGTTGACAGTAGCTGCAGGAAATCGTTCAATAGTTCCTCTTTTCGGGAAAGGACGGGAGGGCGTATGTTTTCTTTTTTTCCTACCATAATATTGGCCAGTTCCAGCAAGAAGGCCACGAAGGCATTTTGTAGTACTTCTTTATGGAAACTGTGTGTCCGCAACCTGATTTTTTGTTGAAGAATCAGGAATGACTTATTTACATGCTCGGTTTCTTCCGGTTCAAAGGCGATGATCGGATTTTTCCGTAATAGCATATAATTAGTCATTGAGGGACTTCGCTTGGCGGTATTTATCTCTTCCAGAAATGATTTGTCTATCAATAATATTTTTGCTTTAAAGCTTTCGCTAACACTTCCTACTTGAAAAACATGTGTTGGCATAATAGTAGCAAAGGAGTTCTCTGTAAGGGTGTAGGGTATGTAGTCCAGGCTGATTTCTACTGTGCCTTTTAAAATTAAAATCATAAAAAGCGCATTTATACGAACAGGCTCTGTACGATCCTGAATGATGAACTCACTATCAGATGCACTTGTGTCTATTTCCTTGATAATAAGTAGATCCTGAAAATTGTCGGATAGTATGATGTGATTATTTATTTCTGCAATTTCTATGAGGGGTAATTTATACATAATAGATCGTATTTTTATGTCGTAAAAATATTATGTTTCGTTTTTGACGAACAAATATACGTTTTTATCTTCTATTCAAGCAAATTTAATTGATAGCTTCTTTGCTTTTAATTCAATAATGAGCGGAATATGTCTCCGACCTTATTGTATTTTGCTATCTAAAATTCGCTTCTTTTGCTTTGTCTTGTATTCTTTTGTTTTTCAGATATTTGTGTTGTTAAAAAAACGCATACGTGTGTTTTGAAAATCAGATACATGCGTTTTTTAAATTGCATGCGTGCGTTTGAGTAAAAGCATGTGTGCAATTTTTCATTTCCTGTATCTTATTGTTGTATAGAATTGAGTTTAACTTGAATAAAGGTCAACTAATTTCTATTTTGACTAATCCTGTAACAGAATAAACCATTTCGGTTTCCTTTATTTGTTTGACCTTTGTAGCCGAGAATTCTGTGTTTAAATAATTGTAATGATAAAAGAACAAATAATAACGACAGCATTAGACCTTTTTTCTCAATATGGGATTAAGAATGTAAGCATGGATGATATCGCTCGCAATATGAGTATATCTAAGCGTACATTATATGGTTTCTTTGAAGACAAAGAAACTTTATTAATGGAAGGAGTAGAATATACAAATAATCGCCTGGGAACATTTTTAAGCCAATTGGAAAAGGAGCCTCATACTGCTTTAGATATTATCATACTGTTTTATGAAGAATTAATGAAGCGCCCACGTTGGTATAATCCTAAATATTATGAGGATATGAGGCGGTATCCAAGGGTTATGGAAAAAAGAGAATGTGATAAAAGTTCTTTTACAACGATTTGCACAAGGCTTTTTAACAGAGGAGTGAAGGAGGGTGTTTTCCAGGATGATGTGAATTTTGAGATTGTAGGCTTATTGGCAAAAGAACAGATGAAGATGATTCGCCCTTCAAAAACATTTTCAAAGCATACGAATTCAGAGGTTTACAATACAGTTCTTATTACATTTCTGAGAGGGATATGTACAGATAAGGGACGTAAAATTCTGGAACGATGGATTACTGTAAAACAAATCTATCATATACAATGAGAGGGTATATTAATGTAATAAATATCAATAAACCAAATATAAATGAAACGATTAGGATTTAGCAAAAAGAGGATGTTGGCAGTATTAGTGATGCTGCCCTCTCTAGCCTTTACTACCATTAGAGCACAAGAACAACCATTGGTGCTTGATTTGGAGAAAGCCCTGGAGATTGCGATGAGTGAAAGCCCTACGATACAAGTAGCCAATCAGGAAATTGAAAAAAAGAAATTTGCCAAGAAAGGTGCTTATGCTGCCTTGTTCCCACAAGTTACTTTTGGCTTTGATTATAGCCGTACGTTGAAGAAGCAGGTTATGTATATGGATGGCGATGCGTTTAATATTGCCGATATGTTGACGCCTGTGATGGATCCCATTATTAAAGGGGCCGACCAAACATTGCAGGATATAGTACCCGGCTATAAACCAGGATCATTGCAAGATCATATCAACGCGAATACACCTCCTCCGGCGGAGTCTTCCGGAGGAAATGATGGAATTTCTGTTGGTCGTGATAATAACTGGAGTCTGGGCTTCAATGCTGCTATGCCTTTGATCAATGCTTCGCTATGGAAAAGCATTGCTATTACCGGACAAGATGTAGAATTGGCTGTAGAACAGGCACGTTCATCTAAAATAGATTTGACCAATCAGGTAACGAAGGCTTTTTATAGTGTATTGTTGGCTAATGATTCTTATCAGGTATTTAAAGAAAGCTACGATAATGCCATGAAGAACTATGTTGATATAAAGCAAAAATATGAACAAGGATTAGTGGCTGAGTATGACTTGATCAGGGCAGATGTAGCGGTAAGAAATGCCGAACCGAATATGCTACAGGCAGAAAACTCTGTCAAATTGGTGAAATGGCAGTTGAAAGCTTTATTGGGCGTAGATCTGGATTTACCTCTTGAGTGTGAAGGTAAATTAACGAACTATCAGTCGGAACTGTTTGGTGACTTCCTGACTACTACTACCGATACTGCACTTACGGATAATACAAGCCTGAAGCAGTTGGATATTCAACAAGGACAGTTAGTCAATACATTAAAGATGCAAAAGTTTGATTTCCTGCCTACCTTATCGCTTACCGGATTGTATAACTGGAGCTCGATGAATAACGATTTCAAATTTAAAGATTACCAATGGAATCCTTATTCAATGATAGGTATATCACTGTCTATCCCAATCTTTTCGGGTGGCAGTAAGATACAGAAGGTAAATCAGACAAAGGTGATGATGACGCAATTAGACCTGCAAAGAGATGATCTGAAGCGGAATCTGCAGTTAGCCGTGAGACAATCACTGGATAACATGAATACCTGTGTGAAACGCTTTGATGCTGCACAGAAAGGTGTTGAACAGGCACAGCGCGGGTATATGATTTCTCAGAAACGCTATGATACCGGTGCCGGTACTCTTTTGGAAATGAATGATGCGGAGCTGGCAATGACACAAGCGAAGCTGAACTTCAACCAGGCTATTTATGACTATATGACGGCAAAGTCTGATTTGGAAAAAACATTGGGAAAACAAGCTAATTAACAATGAGAACAAAAACAATTAATTACAAAGATATGAAAACAAGTAACGTGTTTAAATTCATACCAGTTGCGGCATTTGCGATACTCTTATCGTGTGCTGGTGAGAAGAAAGAAACAACTACAGTTGAAGAGAAGGTGAAAGTGAAGGTGGAAACTGTAAATAAACAGGATGTGGAGCAACTTAGTGAATTTACCGCTACTGTAGAAGCTCACGTAACCAATCAGATAGCTCCTCAGTCTCCTGTTCGTATAGCCAGGTTGCATGTAGAAGTTGGAGATCATGTAAGAGCCGGACAAGCATTGGCTACAATGGATGATACTTCCTTGAAACAGGCAAAGATACAAATGGATAATCAGGAGATAGAGTTCAATCGTATTGACGAACTTTACAAAGTAGGAGGTGCTTCCAAGTCTGCATGGGATGCTCAGAAAACAGTTTTAGAAGTAAGCAGAACATCTTACAAAAACCTGGAAGAAAACAGTAAGTTGCTAAGCCCGGTAACAGGTATCGTTACAGCTCGTAACTATGATAATGGCGATATGTATAGCGGTGCAAATCCAGTATATGTGGTAGAGCAAATCCGTCCGGTAAAGCTAATGGTTAATGTGTCTGAGAGCTTTTTTACACAGGTAAAGAAAGGAATGGATGTTGATGTCAAACTAGATGTGTATGGAAATGAGGTCTTTAAGGGAAAAGTAAACCTGGTATATCCTACTATTGATCCTTCTACCCGTACATTCCCTGTTGAAATCAGAGTTAATAATAACGACGAACGGGTACGTCCTGGTATGTTTGCCCGTGTTACCATGAATTTTGGTTCTCTGCAGCATGTAGTAGCTCCGGACCAGGCAATAGTGAAGCAAGCTGGATCGGGCGATCGTTATATCTATGTTTATAAAAACGGAACAGTAAGCTACCAGAAAGTAGAATTAGGACGCCGTATGGGAAATCGCTATGAGGTTATTTCAGGCGTAGAGGATGGTAACCAGGTGGTGATTACCGGTCATAATCGTTTGACAAACGGTATGTCTGTAGAAGTTATTAATTAAGAAAATTAATAGAATATGAGTTTATATGCAAGTGCGGTTAAGAAACCGATCACTACAGCTCTTGTGTTTGTTGCTGTAGTTATCATGGGGCTTTTTTCCCTGACCAGATTATCGGTTGACCTGCTACCCGAGATAGAATCAAATATGATATTGGTGATGACTGCTTACCCGGGGGCAAGTGCAGCCGATATAGAAACGAACCTTTCCAAACCATTAGAGAATGTACTTAATAGTGTGAGTGACTTAAAGAATATCACTTCACAATCCAAAGAGAATATCTCTATTGTTACGCTCGAATTTGAGTATGGAACAGATATAGATGTGGCAACCAATGATGTTCGTGACAAACTGGACATGGTTTCTTCAGCTTTGCCGGATGATGCGGAAAATCCGATTATATTCAAGTTCGGAACAGAAGATATTCCTATTCTGGTACTTTCGGTAACAGCGAAAGAAAGTATGGATGCCTTATATAAAATTCTGGATGATAAAGTTTCAAATCCATTGGCTCGTATCAGTGGAGTAGGGGCTGTATCTGTTTCCGGAGCTCCTATTCGTGAGATTCAGGTATATTGCGATCCGTATAAGTTAGAAGCGTATGGACAGACAGTGGAAAGTGTTTCTGCTATCATAGGCCAGGAGAACAGAAATACCCCTGGAGGTACCATTGATATAGGTTCCAATACCTACGCATTGCGTGTACAGGGCGAGTTTACTGATGCTTCTCAGATGTTGAATTTGGTTATCGGAACTAAGGATGGCAAGTCAGTCTACTTACGCGATGTAGCTCGTGTAGTTGATGCCGTAGAAGAACGTATGCAGGAAGCCTATAATAACGGCGAAGCTGGGGGTATGATTATTATCCAGAAACAATCAGGAGCTAACTCTGTAAATATCTCGAAAAAAGTACTGGAAAAATTACCAGAATTGCAGGAAGATCTACCTTCGGATGTACAGTTAGGACTTATAGTTGATACTTCTACAAACATCTTGAATACGATAGATAGTTTGGTGGAAACAATCAGTGTGACCTTCCTTATTGTAATGTTGGTTGTATTCCTGTTCCTCGGACGCTGGAGAGCTACCTTTATTATTATTCTTACAATTCCTATTTCGTTGATTGCCGCATTTGCTTATTTGCTGGCTTCAGGAAATACGCTGAATATCATTTCGTTGAGTTCTCTCTCTATCGCAATTGGTATGGTGGTGGATGATGCCATTGTAGTTTTGGAGAACGTTACCACCCACATCGAACGAGGAAGTAAGCCCAAACAGGCAGCTGTGTATGCAACCAATGAGGTGGCTATTTCAGTTATTGCTTCTACGCTAACGATGTTGGCTGTGTTCCTACCATTAACAATGGTTACGGGTATTGCCGGTATTCTGTTCAAACAGTTGGGTTGGATCGTTAGTATCATCATGATTGTATCTACACTGGCTGCCTTGACGCTTATCCCGATGCTTTGTTCTCAAATGCTTCGCCTGGATCCGAAGAAAGGAAAATTATATACTTTGTTCTTTACTCCAATAGAGAAAGCATTAGATAAACTGGATAATGGGTATGCGCGTTTGCTGGACTGGTCTGTCCGTCACAGGAAAACCATCATAACTGGAGCAGTCTTGATCTTTGCAGGAAGTATGTTACTGATTCCGGCAGTCAAAACAGAGTTTTTCCCAACACAGGATAATGCGCGTATCGGTATTAATATACAGTTGCCGATAGGTACTCGTCAGGAAATTACTCGTGAGCTGGCTCTCCAGATTAATCAGGAATTTATGGATAAATATCCGGAAATTGAAGTGATAAACTTCAGTGAAGGGCAGGCAGATACCGACAATACATTTGCCCAGCTAAGCGCGAATGGTACACATATTATAGACTTCAATGTCAGCTTATATAGTGTTGGTGTACGTTTGGAAAAGAGTGGAAGCAACAGAGGCTTGATTGAAATATGTGAGTTGATGCGTAAAGACTTGGCTGCATACTCGGAAATCAAGAAGTTTGAAGTAATGGCCGGAGGTGGCGGCGGCATGGGTAGTGAGACAACTGTAGATATAGAGATTTATGGTTACGATTTCACGGAAACAGACCGGATAGCTGCAGAGATAGCCGAACGGATGAGAAACACAAAGGTTACGACACAGGTAAACATTAGCCGCGAAGACTATATTCCGGAATATCAGATAGATTTCGACCGTGAAAAGTTGGCTTTAAACGGTTTAAATGTAACAACTGCCTCTATGTATCTTCGTAATCGTATAAACGGCTCTTTAGCATCTCAGTATCGTGAAGACGGAGATGAATATGACATCCGCGTACGCTATGCACCGGAATTCCGTCAATCCATTGAAGACCTTGAAAACATTATAATGTATAATAATGAAGGAAAGGGAGTTCGTATCAGAGACGTTGGAGTAGTTGTTGAACGTATGACGCCTCCTACGATTGAGCGTAAGAATCGTGAACGTGTGATCACCGTATCTGCTGTTGTAGGCCAGGGGGCTGCCTTAAGTGATGTTGTAGCAGTAGCTAATAGGGAGATGAGAAGTATAGAGATGCCATCGGAAATCGGCTGGTCTATCGGAGGTACTTACGAAGATCAACAGGATACATTCCGCGACCTTGGAATACTGATGGTGTTAATCATCATTCTGGTATTTATCGTGATGGCGGCTCAGTTTGAATCACTTGTCGACCCCTTTGTGATTATGTTTACTATACCGTTTGCTATTACAGGGGTAGTTCTGGGATTATCCATTACGCAAACCCCATTAGGTGTAATGGCTCTTATCGGGCTTATTATGTTGATGGGTATTGTAGTGAAGAATGGTATTGTGATTATAGACTATATGATTCTGTGTCGCGAAAGAGGACAAAGTATTATTACAGCTGCTGTTACGGCAGGGAAATCACGTCTTCGTCCGGTATTGATGACAACATTAACTACCGTATTAGGTATGCTTCCGCTGGCATTAGGAACGGGAGAAGGTGCTGAAATGTGGCGTTCTATGGGTATGACAGTGGCCTGGGGACTTTCTGTATCTACTTTGATTACACTGGTGTTGATCCCTGTTGTTTACTGTATTTTTGCAGCCAACGGTGTAAAACGCAGACGCAGGAAATTTGCCAAATTACGTCACTTGGAGAATCTTTAATTTTAACGATTAACGTTTAATGATTAACGTTTAATCCAACATAAGATATGGATCGTTAAACATTAAACGTTAACCGTTTGCTGTTAATAGTTAATCGTTAATAATTAATCGTTAAATATATATGAAAGCTGTATTTATATCATTCAATCAGGCATATTATGAGATGATCATTGCTATAATGGATCGGAACAACATAAGGGGATTTACATATTGGGATGAAGTACACGGACGTGGAAGCAAAACCGGAGAACCTCATTACGGAAGCCATGCCTGGCCTACATTGAATTCTGCTATACTCGCTATTGTGGAAGATAGACAAGTTAGTAACTTCTTGGATTTACTGAATAAATTGGACAAGCAAACAGAAGCACAAGGTTTACGTGCTTTTGTATGGAATGTTGAACAAACAATATAACTTCATGATCCCAAGCGTTATTACATTTACTCTTAAAAAGAAGAAAACTCGACTATTGTATTTAGGAGCATTGTTGGCAGTTGTGTTTGGTAGTCTGGAACTTTACTTATTTAGTTTATTGAAGTATGGAGCCGGGAAATTCATATTGTTATGCCTTGTAATCGTTTCTTGTATATATGCGATATTTTGTGTAGCTAGCTTGATCCGGCTGAAGAAGGAGAATTTTACAGGTATTTATATTTCGGACGAAGGGATAAATGATATCTCTACCGGGAATAATTACGGAAGTGTTCTTTGGCAAGATGTTGAAAGTGTTAAGATTATGGATGAGTTAGGAAACCCCAATAGAAAGTATATTGTATTGAAAGTTCATAATCCTATAGATTATATTCAACGGGAAATCTCTTTAAGCAAACGACGTTCTTTGGAGCTGAAGCTTCAGTACTACGGGTCTCCGATCTGTTTTTCCAACAGGGCGTTGAATTGTACATTTGATCAGCTAAAAGATGCAGTGTACGTAAAGTACAATCACTATAAAGATATGCATCCTGTGTAAGTATAAATCAAAATAAGAACGAATGAGAGAGCAAACAAGGATTCTTCTTTTTGAAAAGAACGAAGTGGTAGGTACTATGCTACAGGAATTCATGGATTTGGGAAATGTTCCTGCCAGTACCTTTTCGGATTATGCTGAAACATACGCATCCTTCAGCAAGGAACGGCAAGCAATCTGCCTTATTAGCCTTGAGGATGTACCGGATGAAGGCTTTTCTTTAGCAAGAAGAATTAAAGACCTTGAAAAAGATGTTGTTCTGATTTTTCTAGGGTCTAATCCTTCTCTTGAAACGCTCACGAAAGCCTATGAAATAGGGGCTGATGATTTTGTACGTAAGCCATTTATCCTGGAAGAGTT
Source organism: Parabacteroides sp. PH5-46 (assembly GCF_029892785.1). Classification (GTDB taxonomy): domain Bacteria; phylum Bacteroidota; class Bacteroidia; order Bacteroidales; family Tannerellaceae; genus DFXE01. The sequence continues at coordinate 249,990 of NZ_JARXXA010000005.1, read as the reverse complement.
ATATATGCGTGTTCTTGCCATCTTAAGGCGAGCCTATGGTTTTAACCTGCGGGAAAATCCGGTGTATCGTATTGGTAAATACACTTTTGATACGCACAAGCAAACACTTGTGATAGGCGATACTACAATAAAGATAACAACAAAGGAGTCTGATTTGCTCAGGTATTTATGTGAACACATGAATGTTCTGGTAGAAAGGGAGAGTGTTTTACGGAATGTCTGGAAGAACAATTCATTATATAATGCCCGGAGTATGGATGTTTATATTGCCAAACTTCGTAAATTGCTGAAAAATGATGAATCTGTTTCTCTTGTGAATGTACACGGGAAGGGATACAAATTATTGACAAATATATGACACTAGAGTATTTTTATATCTTTTTAGGTGTAATGAGTGTAATAGCGTTAATCGTATTCATTACTCTGTACTTTGTGGAAGCAGGTTATGGTATGTTGTTTGATAAAAAATGGGGATTAGCCATACCAAACAGGATTGCCTGGGTATGTATGGAAGCCTCTGTCTTTTTTATTATGTTGTATTTGTGGAGCCAGTCAGACAGAAGGTTTGATGTGGCTCCTTTTGTTTTTTTTCTGTTTTTTGAATTACATTATCTTCAGCGGGCTTTTATCTTCCCATTATTGATTAAAGGGAAGAGCAAAATGCCGGTCAGCATCATGTGTATGGGGATTGTGTTCAATATCCTGAACGGTTATATGCAGGGTACATGGATCTTCCATCTGGCACCGGATACGATGTACACTGCAGGCTGGCTAACCAGTATTCCCTTTATCATGGGTAGCGTTTTGTTTTTTGCCGGCATGTTTATCAACTGGCAATCCGATCATATCATACGGCACTTAAGAAAGCCGGGTGATACGGCACATTATCTGCCGAAAGGAGGAATGTTTGATTATGTTACATCTGCTAATTATTTCGGGGAAATAATAGAATGGATTGGCTTTGCAATCCTTACCTGGAGCCTGAGCGGAGCTGTTTTTGCCTGGTGGACAATCGCTAATCTGGTGCCTCGGGCTAATACGATTTATAAACGTTACAAAGCCGAATTTGGTAATGAATTGGGTGCTCGCAAGCGGGTAATTCCATTTATTTATTAGATTTGTAGCTATGGAAACTTCTGTTTTATTCTCGCCGGGCAAGATTGGCCCTTTAACAATCCGAAACCGCACCATACGGGCGGCAGCATTTGAGAGTATGTGCCCGGGTAATGCACCTTCTGATATGTTGTATGATTATCATACTTCTGTAGCTGCAGGTGGCATTGGTATGACTACGATAGCTTATGCAGCTGTAACCCAAAGCGGATTGTCTTTTGAGCGTCAGTTATGGTTGCGTCCTGAGATTATCCCCGGCCTGAAGCGAATAACAGATGCTATCCATAAAGAAGGGGCAGCCGCCTCTATACAGATGGGACATTGCGGAAATATGTCACACAAAAGTATTTGCGGATGCATGCCTATCTCTGCTTCTTCGGGCTTTAACCTCTATTCACCCACCTTTGTGCGAGGTATGAAAGCTTCCGAACTTTCAGCTATGGCAAAGGCTTACGGACAATCGGTACATATGGCTCGTGAAGCTGGTATGGATGCTGTAGAGATACATGCGGGACATGGTTACTTGATCAGCCAGTTTCTCTCTCCCTATACCAACCATCGAAAAGATGAATATGGAGGTAGCCTCCAAAACAGGATGCGCTTTATGCGGATGTGTATGGATGAGGTAATGAAAGCTGCCGGTTCCGACATGGCTGTATTGGTGAAAATGAATATGCGGGATGGCTTCAAAAGCGGGATGGGAATTTATGAAACCTTGGAAGTAGGACGTGTTTTGCAGGATGAATGTGGGGCGCATGCCTTGATACTGAGCGGAGGCTTTGTGAGTCGCGCTCCTATGTATGTGATGCGGGGGGCGATGCCTGTTTCTACGATGTCATACTATATGCCCTTCGGATGGCTTCCTCCCTTTGTCCGATATTTTGGGAAGTGGGTGATTCCTACTGTTCCCTTCAAAGAGGCTTATTTCCTGGAAGATGCTTTACAGTTCAGAAAAGCCTTAACGCTTCCGCTTGTTTATGTAGGAGGGCTTGTGTCAAGGGAAAAGATAGATGAAGTATTAGGACATGGTTTTGAGTTTGTCAGCATGGCGCGTGCCCTGTTGAATGAACCGGATTTTGTGAATCGCATGAAGCAGGAAGGAGATGCTCGCTGCGATTGCGGGCATAGCAATTACTGCATTGCGCGGATGTATTCCTTAGAAATGGCTTGCCATAAGAAAATGGAAGATCTACCCAAACGCATCGTCCGGGAAATTGAAAAATACGAATACAAATAATGGACGCTAAACTGGCTGTCATAACTGGTGCTGATGGAGGTATGGGGCGCATTATTACTACCGCTGTAGCCAAGGCCGGATATCAGGTAATCATGGCTTGCCGGAATGTAGAATCTGCCCGACAGATTTGTGAGCAGATCAAAGAAGACACCCACAACAAACAAATAGAGGTGAGGGGGATAAACCTGGCTTCCCTGACTTCTGTTTCAACCTTTGCCCAGACGCTTTTACAAGAGAAGCGCACACTATCACTATTTATCAACAATGCCGGGGTGCTTACCACCTCTAATCGTAGATCGGAAGAAGGCTTAGAGACGATTGTTTCCGTCAACTATGTTGCACCCTATCTGCTTACACGCTTGTTGTTGCCTTTGATGGAGTCCGGCAGCCGTATCGTCAATACGGTATCATGCACCTATATGATAGGCCGGATACAGGATCATTTCTTTGAAAAGGGGAAAGACGGACGTTTTAACCGTATCTCCGTTTATTCCAATACCAAGCTGGCTCTTTTGTTGTTTACAAGGGAATTAGCTCAAAGAGTAAAAGAGAAAGGTATTACTGTTAATGCCTCAGACCCGGGGATTGTAGATACCAATATGATCCGGATGGATGCCTGGTTCGACCCCCTGACCGACTATTTGTTTCGTCCTTTCATCAAGACCCCGGCACAAGGCGCAGCTACTGCCATCCATCTGGCATTGTCGGAAGAAGCCAGAGGCAAAAGCGCTTGCTGCTATGCCAACAGTAAAGAACGAAAACTCTCCAAACGCTTCACCGAACATCCCGCACAAACAAAGCTCTGGCAAGACACAGAAACCCTTCTCCGTTCGTTGGGATTCTCCTTATAAATTATTCCGTTTTAAGGACTTAACAGGAGTAAGCAAAAGATAATAACAGACAAGCAAATATGGCCGACAAGCCAAGCAAGTTCACAATCCGCAGCGATTTCCCTTTATTCATCCGTTTCAGAAACATACACTATACATTTTAAAGAGGTAAGACCATGTTCTAAAAACGCAAACTCCGGGCTTTTATTTTACAGCATACAGTCTCTTATTAACTGTTCAATTTCGGTTTTCTGCTCATCTGTTTTGCAGAATGTAAAGCTGTGCAATACCAGTTGAGCCATGGTGACTCCTTGCCGGTGTGGATCAATGTCTTCATCTGTCAGCAAAAACAGGCAACGTACAGTTTCTCGTGGAAACTCATCTATCACTCCATGTACATAATGGGTAATTCCCCGTAAAGCCGCTTCATAGGCTTGTTTATAATCATCACTTCGCTGCAAATCCTTCGTTCTCTCACGATTCTCCTCCACAAACTCCATCAGTGTTTCCACAAAGCATAGCGTGGCAATCTTCCGGTAATCCGTACGGGTTATTTTGGTTTCTTTAAAGCCTGTTTCAAGATACTCGATAAGAGGCATCCCGTTATCCAGGATGTTATCAATTTCGGCAAATAACAACTTCTGTTCCTCATACGTGTTTTCCTCGATAAAACGCAGAAATATAGAGGTCTGCTGCACTTGCTTCAAGCGCTTTTTCCGCAGCTCAGGCGGAACAGTAAACCGAAGGGAATCAAAATCTTGCATAGTCGTAAAATTAGCTTGTAAGCCCATTGTGATGTTCTATACAAAAATAACTATTTTATCGGATAAAAATAGGGGTTTGGTTTATTTCCCCAGGTTCATGATTACGATGATAAGTTCTTCGTCGGTGAGGCCTTCGCCGTAGGTGGCGTAGTCGAGGCGGAAGGTGCAGCCGTTTTTGTATTCGGAGCAGCCATAGGCTGTTTTGCCGCGTAGGATGTCTCCTTTTTTGCAGATGGGGCAGATGGGTTTTAAAGGAGCGGCAGATGCTTTCTTTTCACGTGGTTTGCGGGGTTTCCGCTCTTTGGGTGCTTTGTTCTCTTTTTTTGTTTCTGTTTTTTCTTTAATGGCTTCTTCTATGGTGATGGTGCGGTTCGTTTGGTCGGATAATACGTTGATTACTATCTGGCTCACCATGCTTTTTAGCTCTTCCAGGAAGGTGCGGGCTTCGTATGTGCCTTTTTCGATTTGGCGTAATTTCTTTTCCCAAAGTCCGGTTAGCTCGGCGCTTTTTAATAGCTCTTCGTGGATTGTACCGATCAGCTCCTTGCCGGTCTGGGTGGGGAAGAGGTTCTTCTTTTCCTTGCGGATATAGTTACGCTTAAAGAGGGTTTCGATAATAGCTGCACGGGTAGAGGGGCGGCCTATGCCGTTCTCTTTCAGAGCGTCGCGCAGTTCGTCATTGTCTACCAGCTTTCCGGCTGTTTCCATAGCCCGTAGTAGGGTTGCTTCGGTGTAGGGTTTGGGAGGCTGTGTCCACTTCTCTCCCAGGTTCGGTTCGTGTGGGCCGCTTTCCCCTTTCTCAAAGGCGGGCAGTACCCCTTCTTCTTCGGTTGGTTCGGCATCCGGGTCTTTTTGTTCTGCTCCGAAGACGACACGCCATCCCGGTTTCAGGATTTGTTTTCCGGTTACTTTAAACTCTACCTTGCCTACTTTCCCCAGAACGGTAGTTGTAGAGATATCGCAATCCGGATAGAAGGCTGCAATGAAGCGGCGGGTAACCAGGTCGTACACCTTCCGTTCGGTGTCCGTCAGATTGTTGGCCGGAACGCCTGTCGGTATGATGGCATGGTGGTCTGTAACCTTGGAATTGTCAAACACCTTCTTGCTCTTCGGTATCTTGGCACCGAGCAGGGGAGTTGTCAGTTCGGTATAGTGTGTGAGACCCTTCAGTATGTTGGGCACTTTTGGGTACATATCATCGCTCAGATAGGTGGTATCTACACGGGGATAGGTAGTTACCTTCTTTTCATACAGGGCTTGTATCAGTTTCAGGGTGTCGTCTGCCGAAAAGGCGAATTTCTTGTTGCACTCCACCTGCAGAGAGGTAAGGTCGAACAAGCGGGGGGCATATTCCTTTCCTTTCTTTTCCGATACGTCAGTTACGGTAAAGTCTTCTTGCTTAACGATCTCCAGGAAGTTCTCTCCCTCTTCTTTGGAGGTGAATTTACCTTTGGTAGCCGAAAAGGTCGTGTTTCTGTAAACTGTTTTCAACTCCCAATAAGGCTCTGGTTTAAAGTTATCTATCTCTGCCTGTCGGTTGACGATCAGGGCGAGGGTAGGGGTTTGCACCCGTCCGATAGACAATACCTGCCTGTTTTGCCCGTAGCGCAAGGTGTAGAGCCGAGTGGCATTCATCCCCAATAGCCAGTCGCCAATGGCGCGGGAGAGTCCGGCCTCGTATAATTTGGAAAATTCTTTTTCGTCTTTCAGTTTCTGAAAACCCTCACGGATAGCCTCTTCCGTAAGTGAAGATATCCAGAGACGGTATACCGGGCACTTGCACCCTGCTTTTTGCATGACCCATCGCTGAATCAGCTCTCCTTCCTGCCCGGCATCCCCGCAGTTTATCACCACTTCGGCATTCTGCATTAGTCCTTCAATAACCTTAAACTGCTGCTCGTATGTGGGATTGTCAATCAGTTTGATACCGAAACGCAGAGGAATCATTGGCAGGGAAGAAAGGCTCCATCGCTTCCATTCCGCAGCATATTCGTGCGGCTCTTTTAAGGTACAGAGATGGCCGAACGTCCAGGTAACCTGATACCCGTTGCCCTCGATATACCCGTTCATCTTCTTCGTTGCCCCGAGTATTTCAGCTATTTCACGCGCCACACTGGGCTTTTCAGCAATGCAAACCTTCATTCACGTATTCCTTAATACACTTACAAAAGTACGACAAAACCCTTAAACATAAAAATGAAAAAAGAATCGCGCCACATATGTCACGCGATCGATTTACAATTGTGTTTCGATCGTTTTACATATGTAGTTTGATCGCGTGACATATATCACGTGATTTTTTTATATTTGTATTTTGCTAATATGTTAACTTAATAAATAGATATCATGCAAAGGCGTAAATTTTTCCGTTCATTGGCTATAGGAGGTGCAGGTGCTGTGCTTTCTCCGGTTATAAAAGCTGCTCCGGCTCCTTTAGTTTCACAGGATAGAGTGAAACCGGCTACTAATATAGCGGATGCAATGGCTATTCCCAGAAATGCCAACTCGATGCCCGGGAAGTATCCGGGTAAGGTGGTGAAGGCGGATTCTCCGGATTGTATTGTTGATGGGAAACCTTCCGAAAAGGCAGCTTATGAGATGGTTAAGTCGTGCATGCTGAATCTGACGGGTGAAACAGATCTGAAGAAAGCCTGGTTGCAATTTGTCGGTCCGGAAGATGTGATCGGTATCAAGGTGAACCCGATAGGTGGAAAGCTGTTGTCTACTTCGCATGCTATCACTCAATCCATTGTTAAACAGCTTGAAGAGGCTGGTATTTCTCGTAGCAAGCTGATTATATGGGACAGACGGGAAGAAGGGTTGGATGATGCCGATTTTACAGAAGCCAACTATCCGGGTATCCAGTTCATGTCTACCGAGTGTTATGATGAGAACAAGAGCTATATCAACAGCGAAGGGCGTTTCTACAGCGAAGACTGGATCGAAAAAGAACAGTTCTTCTATGCCGAAGTAGAGGAAGATTACGATGCCTACACCCTGCCTTATATGGTAAACAGCGGGAAGTACTCTTATTTTACCAAGATATGTACCGAGAAGGTAACCAAGATAATCAACGTCCCTATCCTGAAGAACGCCGGAACATCTATTACTGTGTGTATGAAGAATCTGGCATACGGATCCATTACAAATACCGGACGTTTGCACAAAGATTTATGGCACGAGACTTGCGCGTACGTATGTGCTTTCCCACCCTTGCGTGATAAGGTGGTACTCAACATCGTAGACGGTATATTAGGCTGTTTTGATGGAGGCCCGGCAGCCAATCCGCAGTTTATCTGTCAGTATAAAACCGTTTTGGCCGGAACCGACCCTGTAGCCGTAGACCGCATCTGCTACGATATCGTCCTTGCCAAGCGCATCGCAGAAGGCGTACAAGCCGAAGAAAAACTCGCCGGCCGCCGCTTCATGGAACTGGCCGAAGAACTGCAATTAGGCGTAGCAGATCGCAGCAAGATAGACCTTACGGAATTGAAAGTATAAGACTGAAAACGATGAAAATGAGACGTATAAACCAGATATTAATTTTCGGATTGATACTAATTTTCAATTTTCAATTTTCAATTTTCAATTGCTCCGCCCAGCAGGTGGAGCTAAAGCGTGAGCGAACTTTTGCAGGAGCAGGTCTTTATGGCTTTATGAATGGGGGAGCTGATCAGTTTTTGGAGTATGGGGTGCAACAATTGGTGACGAGAGATCTTGTGTATGAAGGAGAGGAATATACGATTGAGATTTACGAAATGCCTTCTCCCGAGGAGGCTTTCGGGATCTATTCTCTTCATACATTCAGGTGTCAGCGAGCAGATACGCTAGATTGTATCGACTGCTTATCGCCCTATCAGCTTCAGGCTGTTTCCGCTAATAAATACATTTCTGTTGTTTTTCCATCCGGCTCCCGGGCAGCTATGGAGCGGGTTGACGAGCTTATTAGGATGTATGTTCCATTAGGTAATGAATATAATCCGCAGATTCCCTCTTTACTGAAGCTGGAGTCTCCCTATTCAGGCAGGCTGAAATACCTGAAAGGGCCTTTGTCTGTCTCTGCCGCTAGCTTTTCATTTTCCAAGTTAGTGGAAGGTCTATCTTATACCGGAGTCTGGTTTGTATCTCAAAAGCCGTCGAAAGACTATCGAGCCTTGGTTTATTTCTCGGATCGGCAGGATGTCGAACGGATAAAAGAGCGAATACCTGCATCATCGGTATTGGAGGTTGGAAACGATTATATCTATCTGTCAGGCGGTGAGGGAGACGATTCGGAAGAAGACTTTGGGGGATTCGGCTTTTAAGTTTCAGAATTGTTCCAACACCTGGATACGTTTTTCAATAGGCGGATGAGTAGCGAAAAGTCCGCTTAGACTGCTTAAAAAACCTTTGGCTTGTTTGCCGGGATGCTCAATGAACAGTTGGGCTACATCTTCACGTGTAATGGCTTCTACATTCGGATCTCCGGAAATTTTACGTAGGGCGCTTGCCAATGCGTCGGGTTTTCTTGTCATCTGGGCAGCTCCTGCATCCGCCAGGTATTCCCTGTTACGAGAAATGGCAAAACGCATTAAGGTTGAAAATAGATAGCCGATAGCAGCTGTAACTATTGTTATAAACAGAATGATGAGAATACCTCCTTTTTTATCGTTTTTGCTTCGTGAAGAATAAGACATAGTACGCAGTAAGCGTAGGCAGAACTGGGTGAGCATAGAAAAAATACCCACAAAAACGATTGATACGATTAACACTCTGACGTCGCGATTCTGTATATGAGATAGTTCATGAGCAATTACTCCTTCCAGCTCTTCATCATCCAGCTTCTCTATGATGCCTTTGGTTAGTGTGACAGTGTAGGTCTTATCGTTGATCCCACTGGCAAAAGCGTTTAAAGAATTATCATTTATTATATTGATTTTCGGCATTTTCATACCTTGGCTGATGCACAGGTTCTCTACTAGATTGTAGATGCGTTTATTTTTTTTTCGCTCCAACGTACGTGCACTGGTGGCAGTCTTGATGATACTTGTGTTGGCAAAGTAAGCAATCAGAAACCAGATGAGTACTCCTCCCAAAGCAAAAGGGGCGAGTTGTATAAACATCTCTATCGTCATGTCTATAATGTTGACATCGGGATGGTTATGACCGACGAACCTGACTAACAGGAAACAAAAAAGAAATACCAGTCCTACTACCAGACAGGGAAATAGAAATAATAAGAGCAGGGAACGGAAATTATTCCTGCTCTTTTGCGTTTCAATTCCAATGTATTTCATGTATTAAAACTGTATTTTAGGCGCTTCTTCCAGTTTGGCTCTTTGTTCTCCCAGATCAAACATCATTTCTTTATGAAAACCGAACATTCCGGCGATGATATTGGATGGGAATGTCTGAACGGCATTATTAAGCTCTTTTGTTGCCGAGTTGAAGTAGCGTCTGGCAGCTGATAGTTTGTTTTCCAGATCGGAGATCTCTTCTTGTAGTTGCAGGAAGTTTTGGTTTGCTTTCAGGTCAGGGTAGGCTTCAACAGTAACCTTAAGTCCTGAAAGTGCTGAGGAAAGTGCGTTTTCAGCCATTATTTTCTCATCGATGGTTCTGGCATTGACGGCTCCGCTACGTGCATTGACGAGTCTTTCCAATGTGTCTTTTTCGTGTGCAGCATATCCTTTTACCGTTTCTACTAACTGAGGGATCAGGTCATGACGTTGTTTAAGTTGTACGTCAATATCCGCAAAAGCATTTTCACGGTTGTTTCTTAATTTTACAAGCGAATTGTATACAGAGGCGAATAGAATAACGATTAGTACTATTACTCCTAAGACGATAAGTAATGTCATTGTTTTCTTGGTTTTAAATGAATATTTTCCTCAAAGATAAGTTTCTTTGTTTTATTGACAAATTTGTAAAGTATTAAAAAACAAAGGAAGGCTGCTCCGTAGTCTATGGAACAGCCTTCATGTGAAAAACCCTAACTAAAATTTTCTTTTTGTTTACTTACTCTTTATATTTCCTTTTAAAACTAGTATGACTAGTGTTGCAAATATATAACATTATATTTAATATATTGTTGACAATATTGTTGTATTTATTGTCTATTTGGATAATTCTTGCAATTAATGTGCAAAATAAATGCCTTATTATGGAATATTGTTTCTTTTTTATAGAGCAGGGGTGATATAAAAAATTAAAGGATGTCATCGCGACATCCCCTAACCAACTTTGTTAACCTTAAATCTAATACTATTATGAAAAAACCACAATGCAAATATATGGCTTTTTTTATACCTGTCAATAATTTAAATGCTAAAGAATGTTGTAAAACACATAACAAAAGCTAATAAAGTTCAAACTATCTGTCTATCAATGTCTTCTGAGTGCTTAAGCTTACGATTATAATTGCAAGAATCGATAGCGGAAGCGCAAAAAGGATCGGATCTATAGCAAACCAGGGGTATACATCGATCAAGACGTCTTTCCCGAACAGGGCTTTGCATACCCCGATAGGGGCAGCCTCAGCTTTGTGTAGGAATGTCATGGCAAACAAGCTCGCCAGCGCTCCTACCCACAGACTGGCTAATGCTCCCTGGCGAGTAGCCTTTTTCCAGTAGAGTACCGAAAAATAAGCCGGCAGGAAAGTAGCGGCACATACACCCATAAACAAAGCTGTTCCCCTTGCTATAATGCTATCACTAAGGGTATAGCATATTATGTAGCTGAGCAGTATGGAGCATAATACGCCAAAGCGCACACCGATTGTAGAATTGGGGTTCTTTTTTCTTCCCAACTTGGGGAATACGTCTGATCCGAAAGCGCCACCCATCGTGTGGAACTGAGCGCTAAGTGTAGACATACTGGCCGAAAGGATACAGAGCATAAACACAGCTCCAAACCAGTCGGGCATTGCCTTGTCTATAAATAGCGGGATAATCTTGTCCATATCCTTGATAGCTTCGGAGGCTACAATCCCTTCTGTTTTCAGGAAGAATAAGTTGGATAAGGGACCTATATGATAGATAGAGCCTACTGTTACAAAGATAAATAAACATCCGATCATCACTCCACGATTGAGCTGTTTGGTGCTTTCAACTGTCATAAAGCGAACCACCAGCTGAGGCTGAGCCAAGCATCCGATACCTACTCCCAGTACAAGAGAAGTAACCAGTGTATACCATTGAGGAGAGCCTGTAACGGGCATAGCTGTCCATCCCTGATGTCCCAGTTCTTTAAAGCGTTCGGGGACGAGGTGTGCTATGTTGCTCAGTTCGCGGTTGGCTTCCGTAAAGCCCATTCCCATGCTGTGGTAGAACCAGAACAAAAGGAAAAGCATACATACAAACATGATTACAGCCTGCATGGCATCGGTATACATAACCCCTTTTATACCTCCCGTTATCACATAGGCAGCTACAATAAGCGTGAATATAAGTAAGGCCAAATCAAGGTTTATGCGGAATATCTGCTCGATAAATACAGCTCCCCCTTTCATCACGACGGCGGCGTATAGCGGCATCCCTATAAAGATAATTGCGGCTATAAATACCTGAATAGCACGTGATTTATAATGCAGTCCTAATAGTTGGGCGAAAGTACGCGCTCCGTGTTCGGCTCCCAACTTACGGGTTCTGCGCCCAAAGAAGATAAACGCTACAATTACCCCCATCAGCATATTAAGCATACATAGCCATTGGATACCCATACCAAAGGTGGCAGAGAATCCTCCGAAACCAACGATTGCCGAAGCTGATATAAACGTGGCTCCATACGAAAGTGCCATAATAATGGGGTTTGCCTTGCTGCCTCCCAACAGATAATCGCTGGCATCTTTTGTACGTTTATACCCCAGGTAGCCTAGCCAGGCAATGGCAAACATGTAGATTATAACAATAACCCCTAGTGAAAGAGTACTCATGCTTCCGGCTCTTTATTGTTGTTAGTACTATCGTTGTCTTCCTTGTTCCAACGCGTGATTCCAAACCAAATAGCAAAGGCTACACAGCAAAAAGACAGCAAATATGCCATCCAGATACCCGGGTCGTCTATTCCAAACATACTTAAATTTTTACAAGGTCACTTTCACATAAATATTCCAGGTTTTGGCGGCGGATTACTTCGCGCGCGGCTTCCCTGTTGTTTGTTCTGAGGATCAGTATTGCTTTTCCGTTGATAGAGAAGCAGTACATGTATTCTATACTAATCCCGGCATTGGTGAAATGAGCTAATGTTTCGGCAAAATTTCCGGCTGTAGACTTGGCTACAATAGCCAGTACGTCAGTCAGGTTTACACTCACATTGTTCTCTTTCAGTATCTGGTGGGCTTTTTGCGGATCGCTTACGATCATACGCATAATACCAAACTCTGATGTATCAGCGATGGTAGCAGCAATGATACGTATATTCTCTTCTGCCAGTGCTGCCAATATCTGGCTCAATTTCCCATATTTATTTTCCAGGAAAATAGAAATCTGATGAACTGTCATATGCTGGATGGTTAATTATTATATTAGTTTTCTCAAGTCTTTTACGCGTACGGCTTTGCCTTCCTGGACGGGGAGGGAGCCTTTGGCTACCAGTTTGATACGCGGGGTGAGCAGTAACTCGTCTCTTAACTGGCGGGTGATGTCTTTTGCCAGCCGTTGCAGAACCCCGTAATCATCGGTAAAGAGGTCGCTTAGTTCTACTTCAATAAGCATTTCGTCGCTGTTTCCTACGGTTTCCAAGGTGATCAGATAGTTGCTACCCAGCTCATTAAACTGCATAAGGATGGTTTCTATCTGTATCGGGAAGAGGTTAACCCCCTTAAGGATAATCATATCATCGCTACGTCCCTGGAAGCGGGCAATGCGTTTGTGCGTCCGTCCGCAAGGACAGTCCCCTGGAATAATCCGTGTCAGGTCGCGCGTGCGATAGCGGAGTAGAGGCATAGCTTCGCGGTTGATTGTTGTCAGCACCAATTCGCCTACTTCGCCCTCCGGAACAGGCTGTAAAGTCTCCGGATCAATTATTTCTACAATTACGTAATCTTCCCATATATGCAGACCGTTCTGCTCCGTACATTCAAAGGCTACGCCGGGACCATTCATTTCCGACATACCGAAGCAGTTGTATGCCTTAACTCCCAGCAACTGCTCGATACGCTTACGTTGCTCTTCAGAGTGAGGCTCGGCTCCTATACATATGGTGTGTAATTTGGTATCTTTGCGTGGGTCGGTGCCTATTTCATACATAACCTCTGCCAGGCGGGTAGCATAGCTGGGGATGATGTGGAGGCAGGTAGTGCCGAAATCACAAATAAATTTGATCTGCCGTTTGGTATTCCCAGCCGCTGCCGGAACGGTTAGAGCGCCCAGTCTTTCGGCCCCATATTGAAAGCCCAGTCCCCCGGTAAACATGCCGTACCCGGAGGTGTTCTGGAATATATCGGTATCCCGCAAACCTACCATATACATGCAACGTGCCACTTGATTGGCCCATTCGTCGAGGTCTTTCTTCGAATGTAATACAACAGTAGGGTTACCCGTCGTTCCGCTGGATGAATGAAGTCTTACGCATTCTTTCAAAGGTATGGATATCATACCGTAAGGGTAATTATTGCGAAGATCATTTTTGGTAGTAAAAGGTATCTTCCGCAGGTCTTCCAGCGATTGAATACCCTCGGGAGTAATGCCATTTTCCTTGAAAACTGTTTTGTAAAAAGGAGAGTTTGCTGCTTGCTTTACTGTACTTCTCAATCGTTCAACTTGTAGTTCTTCCAGCTTTTTTCGATTTAAAGTCTCAATCTCTTCTTGCCAATACGTCATCATTTTTTGAATTATTGCATGTTTACATCTATGAATTAGGCTACAAAGGTATCTTTTATTTTGTATTTCACCCTTATTTGCTGACAAATTTATTGCAAGTTTCACTCTTTATTTAGTAATGAAACTAAAAGTTTCACCCGAGTGATCTTAAAAGATCACTGCGGTAACACTTAAAGATCATTGGGCTGATCCTTGAAGATCAGCCTAAGTGAAACTTTAAGTTCCATCCAATAAAAATAAGTGGAACTCCTAATGATCTGTCTGTCAATTCTTATTGTAATTGCGCTTGTAGCTTATGCAGGAAGTCGAGTTCCATGGGGCGCTGGCCGGGGAGGGGGTATTTGTCTACTACTGAGAGGGCGCGCTCACAGTACATTCGGGCTGTTTCGGGGTCGTTCTTTATGTACCAGGCGTAGTAGGCTTTTACTCTGTTGCCGTTCAGATCGTTGTCTTTCTCTAATATGTTTTTTGCGCGATTGTAGTATTCGGTTGCTTTTTCCGGGTTTCCTTTCAGGCTGTATATGAAGCAAAGTTCGTAGAAGACAGGTGGTTCGATGGCTGTTGGTATCTTGTGCAGGTTGTTTTCAAAAAGTTGTGCGCAAGTGTCTATTTTCTCTTGATTGTCAGAGTCGTAGGCGTTGAATAGATGGTAGAGTAAGAGGTAGACACTAAGGCCTTCCATTTCTTCTGAGGTCTTGGGCATATCTCCTAATTCTGTTATGTCGCGTGGACGAATGCCTGCTAAAAGTTTGGATGATAGCTGGTTTATCCGGATAAAGTCAGTTGCTAATTTGTTCTTTTGCAGGATGCTGAAAATGATCATGCCATCGTTGGGGTTGTTGCCTGACACGGCAGGTAACAGGTTGATAAGGCCAAGCCCAAGAGATAAAAAGGCAAAGAGCCAGAGTAACAGTAAGATATTATCATGCATGCCGGGGATAAACAGAGCCATCAGTATAGCGATACCTCCGGTCAGCAAATTGATGATGATGCCTCCTCCGTAGTATAATAGGTTCTTCCATTGCGCCACTTCTGTTTTTGGGGGTGTCATCATGCAATATCCGGCAAATCCACTCATTTTCTCCTTACGTATTACATATTTGTCATTTTCCCGTTTAAGGGTAACGGGCCCTACTTTGTAAGCCATAAAGCCATATCCGCTGATGCGCCCGAATAGCAAGTGTCCGATTTCATGCAGGTTTACAATTAGGATGAGCCATACAGGTATGCCAAGCAGCAATATGATAAAGGCTGTACCGGATAGTCTGGGGCCTATCTGAAGCCCTATGCAAAAGGCAAATACGAACAAAAAAAGAAATACAATAGCAGAGTAGATTTTTTGTTTCATTAGGTTTGAGATTACAGATGTGATGCAAAAATATCACTTATTGCATAAATAATGCCTCCAAAAAGTATTTTGTTTTTGATTTCGGTTTACTTTTGCATACACGTGCAACGATCTTACCAATAATTGATAATGAACGAAAGTATTTTAAATGGCCTATTGAACTTGTTTGCGGTATTTGCATCTATTGTGAAGATCGAGAACAGACAGGCTGTCAGAGCCGTTCATTCCTATCTTTCCAGTCATTTTGGCGTTCGTTCGCATGAAGAATACATAGAGCTTTACAACGAACTGCGGGGCATGTACGATGATCCTGATTTCCTTATTGATAAGGAGAATGTGATTCGTACGATCTGTACGCAGATGAAGATTCAGCTGACAACAGAGGAACAACTCTTGCTCCTGGTGCGCTTTGTAGAGTTTGCCTACAACAATAGTGATGAGCTGGATAAGCATCTGAAGATGTTTCACATCGTGGCTGATATATTCAGTGTATCCCAGGATGAGTTCGACAATATACTGGCCTTCATTATCGGTGCGCCTTCGCCGGCTGTTCTGACTATCAGCAACCGGAAAAAAGAAGATGAAAACCACATTGTCCGCGAGGGAATGGAAGGCTCTATACGCGTATGGTTTATCAATCGGTTCGACCGGTATATATATAGCTATCACGGGATTGGACTGGTGTTTATGAACGATATTCCGGTCTCTTCCGATATTTTTTATACCTGGCAGCATAGCAGTGTTGTGCGGGGCCCGCTTTTCCTGCCGGTTTATTACAGCGACCTGCAGGCGGTATTCAACAAGAATAAGCGAAAGGAAATCGTTCGTCTTGCCGGAAGGGATATTGATTTTTCCTTCAAAAACAGCCGGAGTGGCTTACACAATTTATCCTTCGATCTTGAATCGGGACAGCTGGTTGCCATCATGGGAGGCAGTGGGGTAGGGAAGTCTACCTTGCTGGGACTGATGAACGGAAATATCCATCCCGACACAGGGAGTATCACTATAAACGGATATGAAGTAGATTCGCCACAAGCCCGTCAATTAATAGGTTTTGTGCCTCAGGACGACTTACTTATAGAGGAACTGACGGTTTATCAGAATCTTCTTTTTACAGCCCGTTTTTGCTTCGATAAACTCTCGGAAAAAGAGCTGGAAGATCGTGTCAATGATGTGTTGATGGATCTGGATCTGACGGAAATCCGTGATTTGCAGGTGGGTTCACCTCTCCGGAAAACAATCAGTGGAGGACAACGAAAACGTCTGAACATCGCATTGGAACTGCTTCGTGAACCGGCAATCCTATATCTGGACGAACCTACTTCGGGTCTGTCTTCTTCCGATTCGGAAAAGGTAATGATGTTGCTGAAAGAGCAAACGCACCGGGGACGGCTTATTGTTGTTAATATCCATCAGCCTTCTTCTGAGATATACAAACTGTTTGACAGGCTTTGGCTACTGGACAAAGGGGGCTATCCCATCTACGACGGCAACCCGATTGAAGCCATTACCTACTTTAAGCATGCCGCAAAATATACCGACCAGGATATCAGCGTATGTAGTACCTGCGGAAACGTAAATCCGGAACTGATACTTAATATCATTGATTCCAAGAAGATAGACGATTCGGGAAATCAAACCAGCTACCGCAAATTTACTCCGCGCGAATGGCATAAGAAATACCTGGATATGCGTCCGGCATTTGGCGAGGTAAAGAGGAGCAACCTGCCTAAAAGTAAGCAGCAGAAGCCCTCCTGGTTTAAGCAATTCCTTATATTTCTCGAACGGAATATGCGTACGAAAATAATAAACCGCCAATACCTTACGATAGCCTTACTGGAAGCTCCTTTGCTGGCGTTGATCGTTGCCTTACTGACAAAATTTGCTGACGAAGGCGGATATACTTTGCTGGGGAATAAGAACTTTGTTTCCTACATATTTATGTCTGTTATTGTTGTTATATTCATAGGATTGAGCATCAGTGCCGAAGAGATTATAAAAGACCGGACCATCCTGAAGCGAGAACGTTTTTTGAGGCTACATCGTAGTAGCTATCTAACCTCAAAGATGTTTTATTTATTCGTCTTGTCGGGCATACAAACCGCTTTGTTTATCTTGGTTGGCAATGCTATAATCGGTGTGGGATTTGGTATGTTCTTTATTTGGTGGAGCATTTTGTGGGCTACTGCTTTTCTGGCCAATCTTACAGGCTTATGGCTGTCTCAAACGCTCAACTCTATTGTTTCCATTTATATAACGATTCCTTTGTTGCTTATTCCTCAGATACTGCTTTGTGGAGTTGTAATCCAGTTTGACGACTTGAATACCGGAGCTTCCGACCGGAATGTAGTTCCGCTGATTGGGGAGATGATCCCTTCGCGTTGGGCATTTGAAGCCTTAATGGTAGAGCAATATCGGGACAATACGTATAACGAAACATTTTTTCCTCTGGAAAAGGAGAAGTTCCTGGCCCAATACTACAAAGATATCCATCTGGAACGGGTTCGTAGCCTGGTAGAGCGGTATGAAGACGGCGACAATTCTTTGCAGCAAACCATAGAGAATGAGCTGCCGGTATTGAGTAAGGCGGCTCGCCTGAATCTATCCTGGGAGGATGAGCATTACAGCAGCTGTCTGGAAAAGATAGACTCTGCCCTGAACCGCAGGGCACATAATTTTACGGCTTACCTGGAGCAGACGATGCAGGGAGTGATCAAAGAAAAAGGAGCCGAATGGTTGAACGAGCAGAAAAAAGTCCATCACAATCAGGCTATAGAAGATTTGGTGCTCGGAGCTAAGACAAACCGTTTCTACAAGGAAGTGAATAATCGCATCTACCCGAAAGTAGGATTTGTCTATCTGGAACCGGAAAATCCATATGGGCGGACACCTTTCTACAGTCATAAAAAAAGGATAGGTAACTACACGATTTCCACCTATAATTTTAATATATTGATGCTTGGTTTCTTTGCTGTTTTGGCTATAATAGCTATATTCGCAGAGTTTCCGGGAAGGTATTTCAAGCAAAGAAATGAATATTAAAAACATACATTATTAAATTGATCATTATGAAAAAAAGTATTATCAGTCTGATGACCCTGACTGCATTTGTGTTCTGTCTGGTCTCTTGCGGAGGCAAGAAAGCCAAAGAAGATGAAGCTAAAACTGAAGAGGCTGCTGTTATAGCAGGGAATATGCCTAAGAGCTTATTGACAGAAGAAGTTAAAACGGAAACGGTTCTCCTGTTGAAGGATATGCCATCTTCCGAAATACCTTATCGTGTTGCTACCAGCGAGGTAACAATCAGCGTAGGTGATCTGGGTTATATGCTTCCGGTTGCCAAAGCTTCCGAATTGAATTCTGCTTCTCAGAAAGCACGTGCCTGCGGTATGTATTTTACCGATTACAACGTGAAGAAAGCCATGGGTCAGCCAACAGCTGAGTTGGAAGGAGTATTGGCGAAACTGACTTCAGACCTGAATATTACTTTCGTTATGAATATCCTGAAAGAATCGGCTCCACAGAATGCTTCCAAAGAAGACTTTGCCAAATTCATCCAATCTCAGGAAGACAAAGTATTGCAGGAAATGATCAATAACGACAAGATTGATGTGCAGATTGAAATGTTAAGCGGTATCGCTGCAGAATCAGCTTGTGTATATGCCAACCCCTCATTAGTGGTTAAAGGAGATGCTACATCAGCTGGTCTTTCCGATAATATGATGAAACGCTTAGACACCCTGAGCGAAGTAACAGCAGACTTAGCTGCCTATTATCCAGACCTGAAAGAACTGGGCGCAACAATCAACCCATTGAAAGAAAAAGTAACCTCTATCCAAACAGCAAGAACTGCAAACGCAGAAATCATAAGCGTACGCGATAATTTATTAAAGTAAGCCTCGACTTACTTTAATAAAAGAATTAAAAATGGAAAGTTGAAAATTGAAAAAGAGTTGTTGCAAACCCGTTTTCAATTTTCAACTTTCCATTTTCAATTCTTTTACATTAGCCATTAAAGACTAATGATAAAAGCGTAATGTCGTCGGATTGTACGGCTCCTATAGTGAAGTCGCCTACGGTTTCTGTTATTTTGTTGATTGCTTCCATGGCTGAACTTCCTGCCAGGTGTTTACAATTTTCCAACAAACGTTCTTCTCCGTATAGCTCATGTTCTCTGTTCATGGCTTCTGTAATGCCGTCGGTATACAGGAATAGATTGTCTCCGGGTTCCAGTTTTAGTTCTTTTTCATGATATTCGGCTTCCGGAATGGCGCCGAGAATCATATCATTTGTCAGGGGGATATAGGATGTATCTCCGTTTTGTTTGATCAGAATAGGAGGGTTATGCCCGGCATTGCAATACGTAACCAAGCCACTGTTTATGTTCAGAATACCATAAAATACGGTAACAAACATGTCATTTACACTCTCCTGACAAAGGATGCTGTTGGAGCGCTTCATGCATTGAGCTGCAGAGTTTTCTGTAACAGCGATGGCACGTATAACCGTACGGCTTATGGCCATGAAGATAGCAGCCGGGATACCCTTTCCGGATACGTCGGCAACTACAAATCCCAGTCGGTCATTGTCTATTTTGAAGAAATCATAAAAATCCCCTCCTACATAGGCTGCAGCTTGCATGGAAGCATAAATGTCGAAGGATTTCCATTCGGGGAAAGGAGGAAACGTCTTGGGAAGAATAGTCTCCTGTATTTCTTTCGCTACTTTCAGGTCGGACTGGATAGACTTAAGCTGCGTATGTTCGTGCTGGGCATTCTTTACAAACCGGATCTGCTCTATAGCCTTTTCGATGGTAAGTTCCATATCTTCCAGGTTGATAGGCTTGGTGGTAAAGTCAAATGCTCCCCGGTTCATGGCGGTGCGGATATTCTCCATGTCGCCATAGGCTGAAACCATGATGCATTTCAGGGCCGGATTGCGCATTTCGTTTATTTTGGTCAGGAGGGTAAGTCCGTCCATTTCCGGCATATTAATGTCGCTCAGTATAATATCGTAGGGCTGGGTGAGTATCATCTGCAAGGCTTCCACTCCATTGTGGGCAAAAGAGAACTCATATTCGCCTTTCTTTATTTTCCTCCGAAAATACTGTGTCAGTAATATCTCCAGGTCTTGCTCGTCGTCTACACTTAAAATTCTCACAGGCATAGTTCTTTTCTTTTATTTTTCAATGGGAAGGGAAATAATAAAGCGGGTAAATTCATTCACTTTTGTTTCTACCTCAATTTTTCCGTTATGCTTACTTTCTATAATGGATTTACTGATAGATAAACCCAGTCCGGTTCCTTCACCTACCGGCTTTGTTGTAAAAAAGGGTGTAAACAGTTGCCCGCTTACTTCATCCGACATACCTGTACCATTGTCTTCTATAATCAGTTTTACCCACTCGTCTTCCTTTTTCAGGCTGACGGTAATAGTTGGGCTGTACGGCTGGTCGGACGCCTCTTTTGCCTTGCTGAATACGGCATAACAGGCATTGTTCATAATATTGATAATCACACGGCTCAGATCTTGCGGAATGATATTTAGTTCGGGTACATCCTCACCGTACTCTTCTTTTATCGAAGCATTGAAGCTTTTATTGTTGGCTCTGATAGCATGATAGGATAGCCAGATATATTCGTGAAGCAGTTGCTTCAGGTCGGTAGGCATATATTCATCATCTTTCCCTCTGGAATAGAGAAGTACTCCCCGTACCGTATTGGATGCCCGGTTGCCGTTTTCCTCTATTTTGTTCATATTACCTTTCAAATCAGACATGATATCCTGTATCTCCTCTTTTACGTCTTCCGGCAGTTGGTAGTTTACTTCAGACAGTATCTCTTCCATGTCCTGCAATAGCTTAAGCGACAACTTGCTGAAGTTGATCACGAAATTCAAAGGATTCTGTATTTCATGTGCAATCCCGGCGCTGAGCATTCCAAGTGAAGATAAGCGATCTTGATTGCTGATCTGTTTTTTCAAATATTCTATTTGCTTGTTCAAATCACTCATTAGGTTCTATGTTTTGATGAATGGGAACTGTGATGGTAAATTCCGTATATTTATTTTTTTCGCTTTTTACAGCGATGCTACCTTTATGACTAAGTACTACTTCGCGGCTTACATACAGCCCTATACCGGAGGCTTCGGCTGTAGGTTTGGTCGTGAAGAAGGGTTCAAATACCTTGTCTTTTATACTGTCTTCAATACCGATGCCATTGTCTTGTATACTGATGATAATCTGGGATCCTTCTTTCTCCAGCTTGACAATAATCTTGGGCTCGAAGGTTTGTTTTTCTGCTTTCTTAAGAATGGCATAAATGCTGTTCTTCATTACATTAAGGAACATTTTACTCATCTGTTCGATATTCATATCGATCATCAATGAGAGCGTCAGTCCCTGGAATGATATGTCGATGTTTTTCTCTTCAATTTCTTTGGCAAACAGTTTGGTTATAACATCTATATTTACTTTGCACAGGTTGTTGATGTCGGCAGATGCCATTTTAAGTTTCTGATCCTTTAGCAACTCTTCCATCGCTTTTACGATCCGTACGGTATTAACGCCATGTTCGGTTATCTTGTTCAGGTTGCTGGTTATCATGTTCAGAATTTCGGTAGTATCGGCATACAGCTCTTTATTCATCGCTGTTTCTCCGTTCTGAATGTTCTTCCTCAGGTCGTTAGCCAGTTCTACTGACAGCGAGGCAAAATTGTTGATGTAATTCAGCGGGTTCAGAATTCTGTCTACCAAACCTTTGGATAGTTGCCCAACGGTAGCCAGGCGTTCTTTACGAACCAGTTCGTCTTGTGCCTCGGCAAGAGCTGCCAGCGTCTTAGACAGCTGTTCCGATTCTTTTAGTACTTGGTCACGCTGTACCCGGAGTTCGATGGTTCGTTCTTCTACTATTTTTGCCAGATATTCTTTTTGTTTCAGCTGTTTACTCAGCCTTGACTTGATAATCTGGATAATGATCAGAGCAACAACCGATATACCTGTTACTGCGTCCCAATCATAATAGAGAGAGAGTATCACTAATATGACACAGCCTATGAAGGTTTTTTCTATAAGCTGTATCTTTAGCTTTAACTTTTCTATGTCTTTGATGTTGAAGTCCGGCATAATTAGTGAATCTCTTTTATCAGGGTTAATATGTTTTTGTTGTCGGTACGTTGGTAGCAAACCTCCGTCATCAGTTGTTTGACAAGGTACGTACCCAGTCCTCCGATGGGCCGTTCTTCAAGTGGCGACGAAATATCCGGTTCTTTCATCTCTGTCGGGTCGAAAGGGACACCGGTGTCGGTCACTACAATCGTCAGCCGGTTGTTGTCATACTCCAGCCGGATATGGATTTTCTTGTTTTTCTCTCCGGGATAGGCATACGAAATAATGTTGACAACAGCTTCTTCAAGAGCCAGCTTTATATTCATAGAGGTGGTCTCATTCAGGCCGAAGTCAGTCATCGATTCTTCAATGAAATGGTTCAGGACATGAATCTGATCCATTTCGTTTTTGATATACATTGATTTAACCATATACCGGAGCGGATCACTTATTGTTCGATAGTCAGTATAGAAGAAAAGCCGGTAATGTTAAAAATCTCCATGATTTCTCGGCGGATATTCTTCAGGCGCAACGTCCCTCCTTTGGTTTTCATTCCTTTCTGCAAGGTAAGAAGCAGTCTGAGTCCGGCGCTACTAACATAGGTTAGTTCTTCTCCGTTCAGTATAATATGGTTGGAATCACTTTTCAACACTTCCTTTATTTCCTTTTCAAACTCTGTGGCGGCAAGTGTATCTAATTGGCCGGAAAGACGGATTACCAGATCTTCTCCTTTTTCAATTGTTATTTTCATTTACATGTATGGTTTGTAAATAACAAAAATAAGAATAAAACGGAACGATTAGCCAATAAAGGGTATCTTTATGACTATTTTTTTGACTTTTCCTTTTATCTCTGTCTGTAAACCGGGTTTGTGAGCCTCGTCCGGGAAGAAAATAAAGAAGTGGTTTTTGTCGGCATATAGCTTTTCTCCCTTGGGATTTTCGTTAAAGAAAATGATATCTTTTTCTGCATTGTACTGCTGTTCTTCCTTAAATAAACTCAGAGGTAACAGCTCAATAAACTCTTCACCATTAGCTACGTATTGAATGTCTATGTACTTGCGGTGAACCTCATATCTGGCTACTTCCGGATCCTTTGTTTCATATTCGGAAACGGCAACATAGGTACCGTCCGACAAGTCGTAACGCCCATTCTCCAACTGCTCCAAACCTCCTTTTTTAATAAAATCGAGCGCTACCTGCCAGGCTCCTCTATTCTTTGCTATTTGTACTTCAAACTGTTGCTGATTAATACTGGCATCCGGTTTACAAGCTAAGTTGTTCCAATCTTCTTTCATGATATTATGCTATTAGTAGTTTTCAGGTGTCAAAAATAGTTTTTTTATTTTAAGCCACTTTAAGTTTCAACCAAATATAACAATATATTGCATGACGTAAAAATCGCATACGTGCGTTTTTCCAAACGCATGCATGCAATTTCAAAAACGCATGGCTGCAATTTTCAAGAAGTACGCATGCGATTTTTTGCTATGCTTTAATGATTTGATATATAATGGTATAAAATGCTATTCACGCATCTTTAGGTTTAACAAACCCAATCGGCCTACGCGGCCTCTCATCCAGCTTCTTTTTGGCTTGAAGCTCCGCCAGCGATTCATTGATAAGTTCTAATTGCATCCTTGTGTCCTCGTTTATATCGTTGTAGTCGGTAAATACTTCTTCAACGTATTCTTTGAGTTCCCGAACTTCTTTTTGTAGTTCTGCAATCCTGTCGATGGGTGGGTTAGTTAATAGCTGACGAATAGCGACAAAAGCACGCATGATACTGATGTTGATCTGTACAGCTTTGGCGAACGTAAGACTCCGGACAACATGGCTACGCCTTCCTGGGTAAAAGCAAAAGGTGTGGCAGGGCTGTACTTAGCATTTTCGGGAAGGTTGTCGCAATTTGCGATAAGCCCGTTCCATTCTATTTTAGTAAGTTGGAACATGAAGTCTGCAGGAAAACGTTCTATGTTACGTTTTACCTGCTCTTTCAGTCTTCGTGTCTCAACGCCATACAAGCCTGCCAGATCGAAGTCTAGCATCACTTTATGCCCTCTTATCTCATATATCTTGTTTTGTATAATCTGTAATTCCATAGCTTTTTTGATTATTATCTGTTTTCCGGTTTAACAAACCCAACAGGTCTACGCGGCCTCTCATCCAACTTCTTTTTGGCTTGAAGCTCCGCCATTGATTCGTTGATAAGTTCTAATTGCATCCTAGTGTCTTCGTTTATATCGTTGTAGTCGGTAAATACCTCTTCAACGTATTCTTTGAGTTCCCGGACTTCTTTTTGGAGTTCCTTTACCTCATCTGTCGGAGCATTAAAAACGAGTTGGCGCAGAGCCACGAAGGTACGCATAATACTCCTGTTTATTTCAATGGCAGTATCTGAATTGATAACTGAGGAAAGCATCGCTACGCCTAATTCCGTGAAGGCAAAAGGGGCATATTTAAAGTTATACCCTCGTCCTTTATTCAAGATCACAATTTGTGATGTTGAAAGTTCC
This sequence comes from Parabacteroides sp. PH5-46, assembly GCF_029892785.1. Classification (GTDB taxonomy): domain Bacteria; phylum Bacteroidota; class Bacteroidia; order Bacteroidales; family Tannerellaceae; genus DFXE01. The sequence goes on along the minus strand of NZ_JARXXA010000005.1, from coordinate 225,281 downwards.
TCCTTGGTAAGTTCAAACATAAAATCGTCACCTTCAAATCTCTTAAGATTACGCCTAACAGCTTGCTTGAGCACTCTTGTCTCTATTCCGTACATCTCGGCCAGGTCAAAGTCTAGCATCACCTTATGCCCTCTTATCTCATATATCTTGTTTCGTATAATCTGTAATTCCATAGCTTTTTTGATTATCATCTGTTTTCCGGTTTGACAAACCCAACTGGTCTGCGTGGCTTCTCATCCAACTTCTTTTTCGCCTGAAGTTCCGCCAGCGATTCGTTGATAAGTTCTAATTGCATCCTTGTGTCCTCGTTTATATCGTTGTAGTCGGTAAATACCTCTTCAACGTATTCCTTGAGTTCTCTGACTTCTTTTTGGAGTTCCGAATATTTATCAGCAGGAGGGTTATGTAATAATTGTCTGACAGCAACAAAGGCACGCATAATATTGATGTTTACGTGAATAGCAATATCAGAGTTAAGAACACCGGAAAAGCATGGCAAGTCCTTGCTCTGTGAATGCAAAAGGTAGTTTACGGCTACCTCCCCATCTTGAAATCAAAAATTGTGACTTCAAGATGCTCCATTCATCCTTTGTTAGTTGAAACATAAAATCAGATGGAAACCTTTTCATATTTCGCTTAACTGCTTGGTTTAGAACTCTTGTTTCTACTTGATACATCTCGGCCAGGTCGAAGTCTAACATCACCCGTTGACTTCTAATTTCGTAAATCTTGTTTTGGATTACCTGTAATTCCATAGTTAGTGTTTTGAGGTGCAAATATAGCACCTTTAAGAGAGTGTGCCTTTATGAAAGGTGATTTTCTGTTAAGGAAAAAAGAGGAAGTGTAATAATTATTACATTTTATACTTTTCTGATTCCTGATATTTGTGCCATAATCCTTAAACGGCAATATTTATGAGAATACATGAAATCATAAACATCCTCCTCCCTACGAAGCAATGGAAACTGCTGGCAATTGTTCTGCTGGGAGTTGCTTGTGGCTTGGGGGCTTATACTGTGTATGCTTCCAGGGCGTGGAGTTACCTTTCCGACGAACCGGCTACGTGTGTGAATTGCCATATCATGGCTCCTTACTATGCTACTTGGAGTCATAGTTCGCATGGGCGAGATGCTACTTGTAATGATTGTCATGTGCCACAAGACAACTTTGTAAATAAATGGTTTTTCAAAGGAAAAGATGGTCTGCGGCACGCGGCTGTATTTACCATGCGGGGTGAGCCTCAGGTGATGCAAGCCATTGACGAAAGTTCGGAAGTAATCATGAACAACTGTATTCGCTGTCATACACAATTGAATACGGAATTTGTAAAAACCGGACAAGTAGACTATCATGATGTGAAGATGGGTGAAGGTAAGGCTTGTTGGGATTGCCATCGGGAGGTACCTCATGGAGGGAAGAACAGTTTGTCGTCTACTCCGTCGGCGCTTATCCCATACCCTAAAACCAATGTTCCCGATTGGCTAAAGAAGAAAAAATAACAAATTTAAAATCAATACATATATGGAAAAGAATTTAAAATCATGGCAAGGTTGGCTGTTGTTTCTGGGGACAATCATTGTTGTTTTTGTACTGGGTATGCTGGCTGCTTCTGTTACCGAAAGAAGGGCGGAAATAGCAAGTGTATTTAATAATAAGAAGGTAGAGATAACAGGCATTGAAGCAAAGAACGAGGTGTTTGCCGACAACTATCCCAGAGAGTATGAAACCTGGAAACAAACCGAACAGTCGGATACCAAAACGATGTTTAATGGTAGCCAGCAGGTGGATGTACTTGAAGAACGTCCCAACATGGTTATCTTGTGGGCTGGATATGCTTTCTCTAAAGATTATATCTCTCCCCGTGGACACATGCACGCTATAGAAGATGTGTGGCATACGTTGCGGACAGGTTCTCCGATGACAGATGCCGAAGGGCCTCAATCGGCCAGTTGTTGGACATGTAAAAGCCCGGATGTGCCTCGTATGATGCAAGCTGTGGGGGTAGAAAACTTTTATAAGGCTACCTGGGCGGCTATGGGTAAAGAAGTGGTAAACCCTATCGGTTGTGCCGATTGCCACGAGCCGGAGAATATGAATCTGCAAATCAGTCGTCCCGCCTTAATAGAGGCTTTCGAGCGTCAGGGGAAAGACATTAAGAATGCTACTCAACAAGAGATGCGTTCCTTAGTCTGCGCCCAGTGCCACGTGGAGTATTACTTTAAAGGAGACGGCAAATATGTAACCTTCCCCTGGGATGAAGGGCTGACGGTTGAAAACATGGAGGCTTATTACGATAATATAGCGTTTGCCGACTATACACATAAACTGAGCAAAACGCCGATAATCAAAGCGCAACACCCTGACTGGGAAATAGCCGAAATGGGTATTCACGGACAACGCGGTGTGTCTTGTGCTGATTGCCACATGCCATATAAGAGCGAAGGTGGAATCAAGTATAGCGACCATCATATCCAGAGCCCTCTGAATATGATAGACCGTACCTGTCAGGTATGCCACCGCGAGAGCGAAGAAACCCTACGTAACAACGTGTATGAACGCCAGATCAAAGCAAACGAAACACGCAACCGTCTGGAAGACGAATTGGCCAAAGCTCACATAGAAGCTGCCTTTGCCTGGGAGAAAGGGGCCACTGATACACAAATGAAGGATGTACTGAAGCTGCTTCGCCAGGCACAATGGCGTTGGGACTTTGGGGTGGCGTCTCATGGTGGTTCGTTCCATGCTCCGCAGGAAATCCAGCGTATCTTAGGTGGTGGACTAGATAAGGCCTTGCAAGCGCGTCTGGCTATTTCGAAAGTCTTAGCCAACTTAGGCCATACTGCTGATGTGCCGATGCCTGATATCTCTACAAAGGAGAAGGCTCAGAAGTATATAGGTTTGGATATTCCGGCCGAAAAAGCAGCGAAAGAAAAGTTCTTAAATACAATCGTACCGGAATGGCTGAAGCAAGCAAAGGCTAATAACCGTCTGGTAGATAGAAGTTGATTTATATGGTGAAGCAACTATGGGGATATGCTGCTGTAGCAGCCAGATGGCTTTCCGGCCGGGTAGCGGCTATTACAGCGCTATCTTCATTATTGTTTTTTGTTATCCTGTTGGGTTTCGGTCTGATCGGTATTTCTTCCTGGCTCTTTGTCTTGTCATTCATCTATTTTCAGATTGTTTTGGGATTGGTTATTTTCCGCCGACTCAAACATTTTAGGTGGAAAAGGGATACTGGTTTTATGTTGAATCACGTGGGTTTGTTTATTGCGTTATTGGCTGCCATGCTGGGAAACGGAGACCTGCAACGCCTGCATATGACTGTAACAACGGACTTTCCCGAATGGAGGGTGACGGATGAAAAGGGAGAGATGGTGGAGCTTCCTTTAGCTATTGAGCTGAAATCGTTTACCATTGATGAGTATCCGCCAAAGCTATTCCTTGTAGACAATACCACAGGAGAGGTCTTGCCGGAGAAGCAACCACAGAACTTGCTGGTAGAAGACTGTCCGCTGACAAGCCGTTTGCTGGACTGGGAGATAGAGGTTACCGACTACTTGCCTTCGGCTGCCGCCATGATAACGAAAGATACCGTCCTGTTCAAAGCTTTTCATTCTGAAGGAGCTACCTCTGCCGTATATGTGAAAGCGCATAATATGACAGATGACACTCGGCGCGAAGGCTGGGTGAGTTGTGGTAATTTTATGTTTCAATACGTGGCGCTTCGGCTGGATGATAGGGTAAGCCTGATTATGCCGGATCGTGAACCCAAACGATTTGCCTCTGATATTATCGTTTACGCAAAAGACAAAGACACAAGAGAATACATGCTGGAAGTGAATAAGCCGATGTCAGTGGCCGGATGGAAGATATACCAGTTGAGCTATGACGAGCGCATGGGGAAATGGAGTCGTACAAGCGTCTTTGAACTTGTAAGAGATCCTTGGCTTCCTACTGTGTATCTGGGGATTTTGATGATGCTGGCAGGTGCTGTTTATCTATTTGTTTCTGCTCCTGTAAAGAAAGATTGATATGAGTTGGGATTATTTTATATACATCGCATTACCGTCTGTCCTGTGCTGGATAGCAGGGGCTTATTTTGCTTATAAAGCAACTGGTTATAAGAAGGCTATTGCATTTACTGTCGCGGGATTACTCCTTTTCTTTTCTTTCATCATTGGAATGTGGATGTCGCTGGAGAGGCCTCCTATGCGTACAATGGGCGAAACGCGCCTTTGGTATTCGTTCTTCCTGCCGATAGCGGGACTGATTACGTATGTGCGTTGGCGGTATAAGTGGATATTGTCTTTCAGTACCTTACTATCGTTTGTCTTTATCTGTATCAACCTTTTAAAGCCCGAAATACACAATAAAGCCTTGATGCCGGCTTTGCAAAGCCCTTGGTTTGCTCCGCATGTAATCGTCTATATGTTTGCGTATGCCATGCTTGGAGCCTCGGCTATTATTGCTTTTTATTTACTTGTGAGCAAACGTAAAGTAACGATTGATCGCTCCATCATGTCATTGTGTGATAACCTGGTTTATGTTGGGACAGCCTTTCTGACAATAGGGATGCTGTTCGGAGCCTTATGGGCCAAAGAAGCCTGGGGGCATTACTGGTCGTGGGATCCCAAGGAAACCTGGGCGGCGGCTACCTGGCTGGGCTACCTGCTTTATATCCACTTCCGCTTATACCGACAGGCTAACCATCGGACAGCTCTGGGATTGATTCTTTTCTCTTTCCTTTTGCTGCAGATTTGCTGGTTTGGCGTCAACTACCTGCCGTCAGCGCAAGGCAGCATACATGTATATAACTAACAATAAATAATTACTTAAATAGATGATATTATGAAAAAATGGATGATGTTTTTTTGGGGATTATTGATGTGTCACTTCGCTTTTGCAGAAGGAAATGAAGCGAATGATTCAAAAGAAAATGAGTTTACTATAGGTGTGCAGATTCGTCCGCGTGCCGAATACCGCAACGGTGTACTATATCCTCGCGCCGAGGGTGCCGAGCCTGTCGGGTTTATCAATAACCGGGCACGTATGTCTATGAGTTATAAAAGGGACAAACTATCGTTGGGGCTTTCTGCTCAGCATGTGGGAGTTTGGGGACAAGACCCTCAGATTGATAAAAACGGACGTTTCATCTTGAATGAGGCTTGGGCAAACCTGGATTTGGGCAATGGCTTTTTCGCCAAACTGGGACGTCAGTCTCTGGTGTACGACGACGACCGTATCCTGGGTAGCTTAGATTGGAACGTAGCAGGGCGCTTTCATGATGCCCTAAAGCTGGGATATGAAAATCCGCAAAACAAACTACACCTGATACTGGCTTTCAACCAGAATGACGAGAAGACGATAGGAGGAACCTATTATGCTCCCGGCGCTCAGCCGTATAAAAATATGCAGACCTTGTGGTATCAGCATATTGGAAGTAAAGCATTCAATGCCTCCTTCCTGTTGATGAACCTCGGACAGGAGGCTGGCAGTACCGAAGAGAAAAAGTCTGACACCAAGTATCTGCAAACTTTAGGAACGAACATCTCTTACCAGCCAAACGCATTCTCCTTGTACGGAACGTTCTATTACCAGTTTGGCAAAACCGTTGCCAGCAAGGATGTCTCTGCTTATATGTTTGCCCTGAATGCCTCTTATCAGATAAATTCTACTTGGAAACTTATGGTTGCAACGGACTATTTAAGCGGAGACGAAGGGGATCCGGGCGATTATAAAGCATTTAACCCCTTGTATGGCACGCATCATAAATTCTATGGAACAATGGACTATTTCTATGCTTCGCCATTTATTAACGGGATGAATCCGGGCTTATGGGATAACCAGATCGGGATAACGTATAAAGCATCCCCTAAAGTAACCTGCTTGTTGAATTATCACTACTTCCTTACAACAGCAGATGTTTATGTAGATAATAAGGAACAAGACAAAGGGCTTGGTTCGGAAATAGACCTCCAGCTCAACTGGAGTATCATGAAAGATGTAACTCTTTCTGCCGGTTATTCAATGATGTTTGGTACAGATGCCATGCAAGCTGTAAAGGGAGGACATCCCGACAGTTGGCAAGACTGGGGCTGGGTATCGCTGAATATTAACCCGAAAGTATTTTTCTCGAAATGGTGATTTTAAACTGAAAAGTTTTACATTTGTAGAAGTTCAAACTTTTCAGTTAAAATGATAGAATTAGATGAGCTGAAGGATATTTTTACGATTCCTCTGTTTCGTAATTTTACCGGAAAAATGCAGGAAGAAGTCCTGGAGCGCCTGGAATACAGAATTGACCACTACCGCAAAGGCGAAGTGATAATCAGACAGGGAACTGTCTGTAACTATCTCCACATTTTGCTGAAGGGTAAACTATATGTAGATGTGCTTGACGTTTCCGGGGGAAAGGTTCGTGTAGAAACAATCAGAGCCCCCCGGACGTTTGCAACTCCTCACATTTTCGCTCAACGAAATCTTTTTCCAGCTACATTTACGGTAATAGAAGATGTGACTTTATTGCGTGCTACTAAAGAATCAGTCTTTGCGTTGATGAATAGTATGCCGCTGTTTCTTCAAAATTTCCTGTGTGTAAGTACCAGTTGTAATAAATGCACGATGACACGTTTGCGTGTACTTACTTTCCGTGGTATCAGAAACCGTTTTATCTATTACCTTTTTGATAATGTACAGGAGGGAACTGATGTTGTAGAGTTGGAGCATAACCAGGTGCAACTGGCCGAGTATTTCGGAGTGACCCGTCCGGCATTGGCTAAAGAAATTCGAAAATTAGTAGAAGAAGGTCTAATCAGTATCTCGAATAGAAAAGTGAAGATTCTTGATCGGCATGCACTTTCGTGTATGCTGTAACCATATAGTGAGGAATGAGTAATTATGAATTAACCTTAAATAGTCAATGTTATGTTCAAAAAAGGGATACTTTTAGTTGTTGGAACAGCTTGTATGGTATATACTGTTATGGCACAAGATAGCCCTGTGTTATTATTCCCTGGAGGAGCTCCCGGAGAAACAGTTGATTTAATTGAAAAGGCAGATACGGACGGAGCAAAAACCGGAGGAGAGCCAGTTTTGCGTATTTCAAATGTTTGTGAACCAACTGTTACCATATATCAAGCTCCTGAGGATATTGCTGTAGGAACTGCCATGATTGTTTGTCCTGGTGGAGGTTACAATATTTTAGCCTATGATCTGGAAGGAGATGAGGTGTGCGAATGGCTCAATAGCATAGGTATTACAGCAGTCTTATTAAAGTATCGTGTTCCCCGCAGAGAAGGTAAAGAAAAACATGAAGCACCTCTTCAAGATGTGCAAAGAGCTATCGGCTATATTCGCGCCCATGCAGACAACTTGGGTATCGATAAAGAGCGGATTGGTGTGATGGGTTTTTCTGCCGGAGCACATCTGTCGGCAACAGCTAGTAATAATTTCCAACAACGTACCTATCCCTATATTGATGCTACCGATAAAGTAAGTTGTCGTCCGGACTTTTGTCTGTTGGTTTACCCCGCATACCTGGATCGTGAAAACTTCGGGATTGCTCCGGAATTAAAGGTTACATCACAAACTCCGCCTACCATGATTATTCAGACGGAAGATGATAAATCATACATAAACAGTAGTTTATTCTATTATTATGCTTTAAAAGAGGCCGGGGTATCTGCCTGGATGCACCTATATAGCAAAGGAGGACATGGATATGGCTTGCGGGATACTGGTGCTACAGTCAATGAGTGGCCGGAAAGAGCCGAAGACTGGTTCCGCGAAATAGGTGTCATTGAATAAATCTTACCCGACGACGAGGTTTCATAGTTGTGTTTTGAAGTGCAAATATTCGGAATAGTGAGCGTTTTTCTCGTTTGTATACAAAAAATGCATATCTTTGTCCCCGTTATGAAACCATGGGGCTGACCGGTTTTGACAGCGGGTAGAAGTGGTTTGTAAGCATGTAGTGCGTGGTTGGCTTGCACTTGAATCTCAGACAACGACCATTTAACTGGCGAAAATAATTACGCTCTCGCTGCTTAATCGAAGTATAGTAGATTTTAGCTTAATTCCGGCACTAGGTGCTGGAACGTGACATCACCCGGATGCTGTTGCTCCGAAGCGTTCCGATCAGGTGGTGCAGCAATATCGGAGATAGCTTAAAGGAAGCCTCGGACTTTAGGCGAAAATTTAGAGGATAAGGTTAGAGTTGGTAGCTTCGGTCTTGCTCTCTCCCGACAAATAAAGCGAAGATAAACATGTAGAAAGCAAATTAGTTCCTCGTTTGGACGAGAGTTCGAATCTCTCCAGCTCCACAACTAAGAATGAATATCAAAAAGTAACCCTGTAGTTCTTTGAATTACAGGGTTACTTTTTGATTTAATAAAACTATTTTTAACGTGAAATTGTTAATACGAAAGATTCTTTAGGGCAAAAATGGTTAAAATTGATAATTTAACCAGTTTAGGTTTGATATTGACCAAGTAAACTCTTTGTTTTTGCCCACCTTTGGCAAGTTTTAGAATTTTAATAGGTTATTGAGATGACTAATGAAAAAATGAGTAAGTACCGGAAAGGGTATATTACTCAGGTAATCGGATCTGTGGTTGATGTACGTTTTGAGAAGGAAGAAGGCAAAAGGATAAAACTTCCTCATATTCATGATGCATTGGAGGTTTATCGCTCGGAAACGGATGTGCTGACACTGGAAGTACAGCAGCATATCGGTGAACATACCGTGCGGACGATATCCATGGACAGTACGGATGGGCTGAGGCGGGGATTAACTGCGTACGCTATCGGTTCGGCGATACAGGTGCCGACAGGAGAGCAGGTGAAAGGACGTCTGCTGAATGTTGTAGGACATTCGATTGATGGAATGTCCGCTTTGAGCAAAGAAGGCGGTTTGCCTATTCACCGAGAAGTGCCGAAGTTCGACGAACTGAATACAAAGCGAGAAGTACTGTTTACAGGTATTAAGGTGATAGACCTGCTTACTCCTTATTCTAAAGGAGGAAAGATTGGTTTATTTGGTGGTGCGGGAGTTGGTAAAACGGTTCTTATTATGGAACTGATCAATAATATAGCCCGAAAGCATAATGGATTCTCTGTTTTTGCAGGAGTTGGCGAACGTACCCGTGAAGGTAACGACCTATTGCGAGAGATGATTGAAAGTGGTGTGATCCGTTACGGAGAGGCTTTTAAGAAAAGTATGGAGGAAGGCCATTGGGATTTGTCGAAGATTGATTATGACGAATTAGCCCAATCGCAGGCAACGCTGGTTTTTGGTCAGATGAACGAACCTCCGGGAGCCCGTTCTTCAGTTGCTTTGTCCGGATTAACGATTGCCGAATCGTTTCGTGACAATCCCGATGTAGGACCCAAGGATATCCTATTCTTTATCGACAATATTTTCCGTTTCACACAGGCGGGTTCAGAAGTTTCCGCTTTATTGGGGCGTATGCCTTCGGCAGTAGGGTATCAGCCTACGCTGGCTTCCGAGATGGGAGCGATGCAGGAGCGTATCACATCCACTAAGAACGGTTCTATCACCTCTATCCAGGCAGTGTATGTACCGGCAGACGACTTGACAGACCCGGCGCCGGCAACTACTTTTACCCACCTGGACGCCACGACGGTATTGAGTCGTAAGATAACAGAGTTGGGGATCTATCCGGCGGTTGACCCGTTGGATTCAACCTCCCGTAACCTGGATCCGCTGGTGATTGGTGAAGACCATTACCAAACGGCTCAACGGGTGAAGCAGGTATTGCAGAGAAACCAGGAATTGCAGGATATTATCTCTATCCTGGGTATGGAAGAACTGTCGGATGAAGATCGCTTGTTGGTAAGCCGTGCTCGCAGGATACAGCGTTTCTTGTCTCAGCCGTTTACTGTGGCTGAACAATTTACAGGCATTCCCGGCGTTACTGTAGATATAGAAGATACAGTCAGGGGATTCCGGATGATTATGGATGGCGAGGTAGACCATCTGCCGGAACAAGCATTCCTGAATGTAGGAACGATAGAGGATGCAATTGCCAAAGGTGAGAAGATTAATGCCGAATCGGTAAATTGAAAGGGAGATGAAGTTCAAAATAATAACCTCACAGGGAGTGATTTGTGATAAAGAAGTAAGCAGTGCAACACTTCCGGGGACGCTTGGAGAATTTACTGTGCTTCAGAATCACGCACCGATCCTAACCTCCCTGCGGAAAGGAACTATTTACATTGTGACCGGAGAGCAAACGGAAACAATAGAGGTGGAGACTGGGGTTGCTGAAGTAAAGCAAAATAATATCCAGGTAATACTGGGATAACATAAATAGAAGAGATAACATACGAAGAAATGAAGTACAAACTAAATATCAGGTTATATGGCCTTTTATCTGCTGCCTATCTGGCAACCGGTATTATTGGAGCGCTTGTTTTTATCTATCTGATACCCATACTTGATTATTTTGAGTTGTATCCTGTAATCCCTGTTTTTTACTGGTTGACAGGAATGATATTAAATAATGCCCTCGATCGTTGCCGTTCGTGGAATCCCGGCCAACTGACAAATGTGTATATGATGTGTCGCATGATTAAATTCCTGTTTACAATCATATTCCTGTTGGTGTGCATCCATTTCGTAGGAGACGACCGAAAGAGTTTTGCTATCTCGATTATGTTTAACTATTTACTTTACACTGGTCTTGAATTATACATTTTCTATCTGTATAATAAAAGAGAGAAAAAATATGATAGTAAAAAATAATAGAATACGTCTGTATATCTTCCTCTTTTTCCTTGTTTTTCTTATTCCATCCGCCCATGCGGAAGAAGAACTTAGTGTGAAAGAAATTGTTTTCGAACATATTGGCGATGCTTACAATTGGCATATCGCTACTGTGGGGGAAAAGGAGATATGTATTCATCTTCCGGTGATTGTCAGGGGGAAGAATAGTGGATGGCATATCTTTTCGTCTTCCCGATTGAGTCATGGGGCTGAATATAACGGTTTCCGTATTGCCGTCGAGGGAGATTACAAAGGGAAGATAGTAGAACGGAACAGTACAGGCGAGGAGGTACGTCCTTCAATAGATATATCCTTTACAAAGAATGTATTGGGGCTGTGGATCAATTGCATTGTATTACTATTGGTGATTCTCCCGGTAGCCCGTTGGTACAAACGGCATACGTTTGAGCCTCCGAAAGGCTTTCGGGGAGCGGTGGAAATGTTGATAACAAACGTGCAGGACGAACTGATTAAGCCCTGCATCGGAGAAGATTACAGACGCTATTCGCCTTATCTTCTGACGGTTTTCTTTTTCATCTTTGTCAATAATGTGATGGGGCTGATCCCTTTCTTTCCCGGAGGAGCCAACATCACAGGGAACATAACGATCACATTATTCCTGGCTCTATGTACCTTCCTTGTGGTGAACTTTAGTGGCACCAAGGAGTACTGGAAAGAGGTCTTCTGGCCTGATGTACCTGCTTGGCTGAAGGTACCGGCACCCATCATGCCTCTCTTGGAGATCTTCGGAGTAATTACCAAACCTTTTGCTTTGATGATTCGTTTGTTTGCCAATATCATGGCGGGGCATTCGGTAATCATCAGTCTGGTGTGTGTTATCTTTATTACTGTATCTATGGGTGTAGGCATTAATATAGGGATGTCTGCTCTGTCTGTTGTGTTTACCATATTTATGAACTTTGTAGAATTGCTTGTTGCTTATATACAGGCGTATGTATTTACACTCTTGTCGGCCGTTTTCATAGGCCTGGCAAAGGTGAAACATGTAAAGAATTAAGAATTTACAATTAATCATTAATCATTAAAAATTATGTTATTGACAACATTATTAGCGGCAACAACCGCAGGACTCGGGACGTTAGGTGCAGCATTAGGAGCTGGTTTGGCTGCTATTGGTGCAGGTATTGGAATTGGAAAGATAGGTTCTTCCGCTATGGAGGCGATTGCTCGTCAACCGGAGGCTACGGATAATATTCGTATGAATATGATTATTATTGCGGCGCTTATTGAAGGGGTAGCCCTCTTTGCTGTTGTAGTATGTTTCTTGGCTATTTAAGCGTATGTCGTTACTAACTCCGGATATAGGGCTTTTATTCTGGATGACGCTCTCATTCGGAATTGTCTTCTTTATATTGGCAAAATATGGGTTTCCCGTTATTAGCCGAGCTGTCGAGAAGCGAAATCAATATATCAACGATTCGCTCCAGGCAGCCCGGGAAGCGGAAGCCCGGCTCGCGAAGCTGAATGCCGAGGGTGACGCCATCCTCGAACAGGCACGTAGTGAGCGAAACGCCCTGTTGCATGAGGCACAGGAAATGAAACAACGAATCATCAGCGATGCCAAGGAGACAGCAGAAGCAACAGTCCGCCTTCAGAAAGAGAGGGCAGCCGTAGAAATAGAAGAAACAAAGAAAAAGGCGCTGGGAGAGATCAAGGATCAAATAGCCGGTATTTCGGTAGCTATTGCGGGAAAGGTGCTTGCTAATGAGTTGAAAGAAAGCGAACAGCAGAACCGTTTGATAGACCGATTACTGGACGAGGAACTTACACTTAATAATTAACCATTAATCATTAGTAAGTTATGGACATAGGAATGATCTCCCGAAGATATGCAGAAGCGCTTCTGATGTATGCGCAAAAGCGTGGCAAAGACAAGGATGTCTATTACGAAGCGCGCATGGTTAGTCGTGTCTATCGGGAATATCCTGCCCTGAGACGGGTGATGAGTAACTTGATGCTGACACCCACTAAAAAAGTGGAGATAATCAACGCTTGCACACCGGAAGAACTCAGCGACGAGATGGGGCATTTCTTGCGTTTGCTGATCCGGGAGAAGCGGGAAGAATTTCTGCAGGAGATTTGCCTGAGTTATGAAAAACTGTTTCGGGAAGCAAACAACTGGCATGATGTTCATGTCATAACAGCAATACCCTTAGAGGAAGAAACAGAACAGAAACTAAAAAGAAGACTGGAAAAGTACATAAACGGAACGGTTAATCTTTATACGAAGGTAAACCCTGCCCTGATCGGCGGTTACGCGGTCTTGTGGGATACCTATCGGATGGATGCCAGTGTGGCGTCGCGGCTGAAGCGCATCGAGAAAAGATTAATCGATACAACGAATAATTAAAGAAAGAAATGGCACAAAATATCAGAGTAAGCGAGATACCTGAGATTCTTTTCAAAATACTGGAAGAGAATGATCCGGATAAAACACTGGAAGAAGTAGGGACAGTAATCCAGATAAGCGACGGCGTGGCGCGTATCTATGGTCTGCGAAATGCCGAAGCCAGCGAATTACTGGAGTTTGATAACGGTATAAAGGCAGTTGTCATGAACCTGGAGGAAGACAATGTAGGGGCCGTTTTGCTGGGACCTTCCGAACTAATCAATGAAGGTGATATGGTGAAACGAACCGGACAGATCGCTTCCTTGCCCGTAGGCGAAGGACTGATAGGTCGTGTGATCAATCCCTTGGGAGAGCCACTCGACGGAGCAGGTCCGATCGCTGGAGACCGGATACAGATGCCGCTTGAGCGGAAAGCCCCCGGGGTGATCTTCCGTCAGCCGGTAAACGAACCATTACAGACAGGCATAAAAGCCATTGATGCCATGATACCTGTAGGGCGCGGACAGCGTGAGCTGATCATTGGTGACCGCCAGATCGGAAAGACGTCGATTGCGATCGACACTATCCTCAATCAGCGGAAAGGCTATGAAGAAGGCAAACCGGTTTACTGCATCTATGTGGCCATTGGGCAAAAGGCATCCAGTGTAGCCTCTCTCGTCGATGTATTGCGAGAAAAAGGGGCGATGGATTATACAACGGTGATTGCTTCTCCTTCGTCAGACCCGGCGGCGATGCAATATTTCTCTCCGTTTTCCGGGGCAGCCGTTGGTGAGTATTTCCGTGATACGGGACGTCACGCGCTGGTGGTGTATGACGATTTGTCGAAGCAGGCGGTAGCTTACCGTGAAATTTCTCTGATCCTGCGTCGTCCTTCCGGGCGTGAAGCGTATCCGGGAGACATATTCTATCTTCATTCCCGGCTATTGGAGCGGGCGGCGAAGATCATCAATCAAGATGAGATTGCCCGTACAATGAATGATTTGCCGGAAAGCCTTGTCGGAAAGGTGAAAGGAGGTGGTTCGCTGACTGCATTACCGATCATTGAAACACAGGCTGGCGACGTATCGGCCTATATTCCCACCAATGTGATTTCCATTACCGACGGGCAGATATTTTTAGATACGGATCTGTTCAACCAGGGAAATCGCCCGGCCATCAACGTGGGTATCTCCGTTTCCCGTGTGGGAGGAAACGCACAAACCAAGTCGATGAAAAAAGTAGCCGGTTCGCTGAAAACGGATCAGGCACAATACCGCGAACTGGAATCCTTTGCCCGCTTCGGTGGAGACATGGATGCCATCACCCTGCAGGTAATTGAAAAAGGACGGAGGAATACCGAATTGCTGATTCAGCCTCAATACCAGCCACTCAGAACCGGTGAACAGATTGCTATCCTGTATTGCGGCACACATAATCTGCTGAATAAAGTTCCGCTGGATAAGATTCGCGATTTTGAGCGGAGCTTCCTGGAGCAGTTGCGCCTATCCCACGAGGAAACCATCATTGCTCCTTTGGAAAGAGGCGAAATAAACGAAAAGATAGAAGCACTTATTAAAGAGACGGCAGCGTCTGTTAGTGATCAATATATAGACAGAATTTCATCATAATATGGCTTCATTAAAAGAAGTAAAAAGACGAATCGCATCGGTCCAGAGTACGCGTAAGATTACGCAGGCCCGGCAAATGGTCTCGTCTGCACAATTACATCGTTCGCAGAGTGTCCTGGAGAAGGCTGTTGCTTACAAAGAGTCCTTGGATTCGATGCTGTGCGGATTAGTAGCTTCCGATAGCGACTTAACTTCACCTTACCTTCAGAAGCAGGAGGGGGGAGTGATTGCTGTTGTTATTATGGCATCCAACTCAGGGATGTGCGGCTCCTTCAATGCAAAGATGGAAAAGGAGTTATCTGGCCTTAGTAGTTTGTATCCGGGTCAGGAATTACTCTTTTTCCCCATAGGGAAGAAAATCCGCGAAGCGGTCTTGCATCAGGGCTTTGAGGTAGAAGAAAACTTTGACCACCTGGCGGAAAAAACGTCTTTTGAAGAAAGCCGTTCGCTCTCCCGGCACTTGATGCAGTTGTTCCGCAGCCGGAAGGTTAAGCAGGTGGAAATGCTTTATTATCATTTCAAAACAGTTTCTACACAACTAATCACATATAAAACATTGTTACCTTATACTTTCACCCCGGAAGAAGAAAGGAGGATAAACGACGAGACAGATGATTATATCCTGGAACCTTCCCGGAAGGAGTTGGCCGAAACTTTGGTGGAAATGTGTATCCATGCAGACTTTCATACAGCCTTGATGGATAACCAGACTTCGGAACATGCCGCCCGCACCATTGCTATGCAGATAGCCAGCGAAAATGCCGACGATATCCTGGCCGAACTACAGACCAGCTTCAATAAGCTGCGGCAGAACAACATTACTAACGACCTGTTAGACATCAACAGCAGCTCCTTTGCTTAAAAGAGGATAAGGAATTTAGGTTAATTTCTGATTTTGTTTATCGAAGATTGGGCGAAATCGATTAGTTGTGGTTATCTTTGTTTGGACGTTGATTAAAAAGGTCTGTAATCGAATTAAACTATGATACAATGAGTACAGATGGATTAAAAATAGACTTAATAAGCCGCATTGTGAATACGAGTGACCTCGGCATTATAAAGGAACTTCGCAAATTACTCGACTTCGAACTTGAGAAAGAAGCGTATCTGCTTACATCTGAACAGGAGCAAAGGCTTTGTGAAGCAAAAGCCGAGTACCGCGCGGGACATATCTTACCGGAGCAACAAGCTGATGAAATAATTGAACAATGGCTAAACGAAGAATAGTCTGGACTCGGAAAGCCAATCAAGAACGCAAGGATATACTGGCTTATTGGATAAAACGAAATCACTCCAAGTCGTATAGCATAAAACTGAATAAATTAATAAAAGACTCCGTACAATTGGCGGCTCAATATCCCAACACAGGTAGAAAAACAACGTTGGAAAATGTCAGGGTAAAGATTGTTCGTGATTATCTGTTGTTTTACGAAATAAACAAAACAACCCTCGTTGTTCTGACAATATGGGATAGCAGACGAGACGAAAAGACATTGAGTGTACCTTTCGTGTAGAAAGCAAAGAAGAAGAACTTACTTTTCTTTTGTGATTTAATAAATATCAAAGATATATGTTTCAGAAACTTGTGGCAATAGAGCCTGTCAGTCTTATTCCTTCGGCGGAAAAAGCGCTTTATTCTTTCGCTGAGGAGGTTGTCATGTACCAGGATATACCTGCGGATGATATGGAGGTGGCACGCCGCATTGGAGATGCTGATGCCGTATTGTTAAGCTATACTTCCCGGATTAACCGGGCGGCATTAGAGAAGTGTCCGAATGTGAAATACATAGGTATGTGTTGCTCCCTATATTCCCCGGAAAGTGCGAATGTGGATATCCGTTATGCAAACGAACGGGGTATTACGGTAACGGGCATCAGGGATTATGGTGATGAGGGTGTCGTAGAATATGTAGTCAGTGAACTGGTGCGTTGTCTACATGGATTCGGACAGGAACCATGGGATGGGATGCCTCGCGAAATCACAGGATTGAAAGCCGGTATAATAGGGCTTGGAAAATCAGGCGGAATGATAGCTGATGCTTTAAAGTTCTTCGGGGCAGATATTGCTTATTTTGCCCGCAGCGAGAAGAAGGAGGCCAAAGATAAAGGTTATCGCTTCTTACCACTTAATGAGTTGCTGGCTCAAAGTGAAGTCGTTTGCTGTTGTCTCAACAAAAATACAGTATTGCTATACGAAAACGAGTTTAACTGTTTAGGAAACAAGAAAATACTCTTCAATACCGGACTTTCGCCCGCATGGGACGAAGCTGCATTTGCAAAGTGGCTGGAAGGTGATAACCTTTGCTTCTGCGATACGGTAGGAGCGCTTGGAGGAGAACACCTGCTTACGCATCCACACGTACGCTGTATGAAGACATCTACGGGTCGCACACGACAGGCATTCGATCGTCTGAGCGAAAAGGTGCTGAAGAACCTGTCAGAATACGATGGGTGAAACGATATTGATAAGTGTACTCACCACCGACCAACCGGCAATTTCAGGTGTGGTGCTATATACGTCCACAACAGCACGCACCTGATCGTTTTTTATCTCAACTCGTTGGGTATCTCCGATAAATCCGGGAGTGGATTGCATCGTAACGTGCATAGCCTCGGGGCCAACCGAAGCCAATGAAGCGGCTACCGATACATTGAGTCCTGTCGGGAATACGGATATGGCTTCCCGCGCAGTTCCTGAAAATACGACACGTTTCTCGGTTTCCAAAGCCGGATCATACACCGCTGATCTTCTCAATGCATTGACCCCTTTTTCGTTGAAGAAGCTGGCAGACGCATTTCCCATCAGAGCGGCAGTCCGCAACACATCAAAGCCTCCGGTAGCGCCGGATGCAATGTATATACGCGTAGCATGAGCCTTCGCCATCTCCTTTACTTCATTATAAAAGGCCGTGTCGGCAAACGCACCGATAGACAGGGTAATAATCGAAGTGCCATTCTTTAAAGTAGGCAAAGCCAGTTCTTTCATGGCAGCGGGAGAGGCTGCTTCCACTAAATAGTCAGGCTTTAGCGCCAGCAAATCTTCGAGTGTTGCACATGAGGTACAGGGCTTGCCATGTTGCTGCATCCTGGATGCAAGATTATCTGCTTTTGAAACTGTACGTGAATAAACCCCGACTAAGTTATACTCAGGTAATAAGTCGTTAAGAACTGCATTTGCAACAATTTCCGCAAGCCGTCCACATCCGGCAATTACTAATTTTTTCATGCAGCCAAAGATACTGCATTTAACGCATAAGCCAAAACTTTTAATAGGGGGCTCCGCTATTTAAACAAACTCATCAGGCTATCCTTATAACTCCCTCCTACGGGTAATTTTTTACCGGCTATCTGAAGGATGTTCCTTTCTATCATATCAATATGCTTTAAGGATATAATATAAGATTTGTGTATCCGGATAAACTGATCGGAGGGCAACCTTTCTTCCAGCTCTTTGAGGGAGAATAGAGTCGTAATCCGCTGTTTGGTGGTATGGAAGGTTACGTATTCCCGTTGTCCTTCAATGTATATCAATTCTTCGTAATTAATCCGGTACACTTTGTATCCACTTTTAATAATCAGACAGTCTTCTTCGGGCGTAGCCGGTGGTTGCTGAATGACGTTCACAACAGGGGTAGGGGATGTTTCAGGAATTCCTTTCCTTTCGGTAACCTTATTTATCGCTTGCAAAAATCGAGGAAAAGCAATGGGCTTCAGCAAGTAATCCACTACATCCAGCTCGTAGCTTTCAACAGCATATTCCGAGTAGGCTGTTGTAAAGATAATGGCTGGCGGATTCTTCAGGCGGCGGGCAAATTCCAAACCGGTAATCTCCGGCATCTGAATATCCAGCAACAGAATATCGATCTTTTCCTTTTGCAGTATTGTCATGGCTTCAAACACATTGGAAGCCATTCCGGTAAGCGTCAGGAACGGAAGTTTGGATACATACTCCGACAATAGCTTGCGGGCATGATATTCATCATCAACAATAAGAACATGCAGGAGTTCGTTCATAACTGTCTTTTGGGTTTGTAAAGGTAATAGATAATTGAACTCTGAACGAGTCAGGCGTATTGGAGATATCCAACTTATAATTGTCGTCGTAATAGATATCCAGGCGCCTCTTTACATTCTCGATACCTATGCCGGGGTCTTTTGCTACAGTAGTCTGTTTGATCATTGGCTGGCTGTTTTCAGCAACAAAATATACCTTATCTGCATCCGCTTCCATCGAGATGTGGATATAGCTGTTTTTGTCCACCTCTAAAGGTGTGTGTTTAAAGCAATTCTCTACTAGCGGCTGAAAGATCATCGGCGGGATGGAGAGGGCTGCATTTTCATCTACTCTACAGCTGAAACTGATATCCTTGGCACATTCAAAGCGCAGTTTCTGAAAGTCGATAAAGTTCTCGATATATTCGATATCCTTGATCAACGGTGTCAGTTCGGTTTCGCAATCCTCCATCAGGTAGCGCATCATCTGAGCCAGTTTCAAGACATAGCCGGATGTGTACTCGTCCTTAAAGTACGTCATCGAATAAATGTTGTTCAAGGCATTGAACACAAAGTGCGAATTGATTTGCGATTTCAGCACCCGGGCTTCCAATGTTTTCCTTTCAGACAATAGTTCCTCTTTCTGCCGGACGGTTTCCTTCGCTTTCTGTCCAAAGGTTACGATGCTGGAAAGAGCAAAACTCATGGTCAGAAGCGCAACGTATTTAGAGGTGGAAAAAAAGTCTTTATATTCATAAAAAGGTATGCCGTCTCTCATTATATCAGCTATAGGCTCTTTTATAATCATATAATAAATAGTTGTTTCAAGATGGGCCGACAGGTTTACCATCACAAGAAGCATGATGATGCAGGAGAAGATATAGGTACCTTTTCTGCCTTTCAGCATCAGGCGGGGGATAAGCACTTTCTGATTAAAATAGTAGACTGTCATAACACTAACAAGTGTTACTACGGCCACTACAAAGGATAACTTCACACTTATCCAGAGGTTATGCGGAAAGGCCAGTATAAAAACCAAGGTCCACAGAATAAGTGCCTGAAAGCCTATCTTGTTTCGTATATATTCAATTACTTTATTCATGTTGTAAGCATAAGATATTAAAACGATTTAAAAGTAATAATAATCATTATACAAAAATAAATTATTCAACTAACTACCCCATGTTTTCAAACAAATCCCCTGAATCTTCAACCAAACGGATTATCCGCCGGTTTCCTATCAGCAAACGGTATTGTTGAAGGAATATCCCCTTTTGGTACAGATAGTTTCCGGGTATGTTGAGTTTTTTTTGTTAAACCGGAATTCTTGCAGACTTTCGCCTTTGAAAAGAAAAAATTCAAATATAGAAATATCATGGATCTACTAAAATTTACAATCGGAGTAATCATGTTAATGGTAATGATGATCTCGTGTGGGAATAACAATCAAACGGCAAATCATGAGACTACTGCTCAGGAATATCCGGTAATGGTAGTAAAAAAACAGGATGCAAATATGCAATCCGTATATCCTGCTACCATCAGAGGGCAAGAGGATATAGAAATCAAACCTCGTGTGGATGGTTATATAGACGCTATATATGTAGACGAAGGTTCGGTAGTGAGGGCAGGGCAGGCATTGTTTAAAATCAACTCTCCTTCTTCAGAGCAAGCGCTTACATCGGCCAGAGCTGCGGTAAACAGCGAGATGGCACGGGTGAATACAGCCAAAGTAGATGTGGAACGCTATCGTCCGTTGGCGGAAAAAGGTATTGTCAGCGAAGTTCAGTTGCAAACTTACGAGAATGCCTACAAAACAGCACAGGCTGTGCTTGAACAGGCAGAAGCCACACTGAAGAACGCACAGGCCACGATGAGTTGGACAACTGTTACCAGCCCTGTAGACGGAGTGGTAGGATCTATTCCCTATCGTAAAGGTAGTTTGGTGAACAGCAGCAGTACGTTGACCAGTATAGCCAATACCGGGAGTGTGTATGCCTATTTCTCGTTGAACGAACGCAAGTTAATGGACTTTCTGGATGGAGTGGAAGGTACTACCCAATACGAGAAAATAAAGAACATGCCTCCTGTAACTCTTATTCTGTCTGACGGTTCCATCTATGAAGATAGAGGTAGGATAGAAACCATCACCGGAACAGTAGATATTACAACCGGCTCTGCTAATTTCCGCGCAGAATTTCCTAATAAATCCGGCAAGCTGAGAAGCGGTACAAGCGGAAAGATTGTCATACCGAAAACCCTCAGCGAAGTGTTTGTTATCCCACAGCATGCCACCTTTAATCAGCAGGATAAAGTATTGGTATATAAGATGGAAGGTGATTCGATAAAACAACATCTTATATCGGTTCAATCCATGCCGAACGGGCTGGATTATGCTGTAACAAAAGGCTTGTCGGATGGCGACAAAATCGTATCAGACGGTGTTGCTACCCTTCGGAACGGCATGAAGATAGCTGTAAAAAGAGAGCTTACAGCCTCCAATTAATAGATAAATACATAGAGAATAAAGCATCCTGACTCCCCCTTTTGAAAGGGGATAGGGGGTATGTTATGCCCTCTTGGAAAGGAAATAAAAACCAAGAATTATGCTTAAAACATTTATAGAACGTCCTGTATTATCTACCGTAATATCCATTATTATAGTAGTATTGGGTATTATCGGGCTAAATATGTTGCCCATAGAGCAATATCCGGACATCGCTCCGCCTACTGTACAAGTGGAAGCCTCGTACAACGGAGCCAATGCCGACGTGATGATGAACAGTGTGATTATCCCACTGGAAGAGGCCATCAACGGGGTGGAAGGTATGACGTATATGACATCGTCTGCTGAAACCGGCTCTGCGAATATAACTGTCTATTTCAAACAGGGGATCAACCCCGACATGGCGACGGTTAACGTGCAGAACTTGGTAAATCAGGCTTCCTCCCTGTTGCCGGCAGAGGTAACACAAGCCGGAGTAACTGTCCGCAAGCAGCAGACAAGTAATATTCTGATGATGTCATTTGTGTCGGAGAATCCCGATTATGACTCCAAATTCCTGCAAAACTATGCCAATATCAACATCATTCCCCAGATTAAGCGTGTGTATGGAGTAGGGAATGCCCAGGTATATGGAGCAAACGACTATTCGATGCGTATCTGGTTGAAACCCGATGTAATGGCATCGTATAAGATATCAACTAACGAGGTAATCGCAGCTTTGCGAGACCAGAATATAGAAGCGGCTCCCGGTCAGTTGGGAGAGAACAGTAACCAGGCTTTTCAATACACCCTGAAATATACCGGAAGGCTTTCTTCTGTGGAAGAGTTTGAAGACATCATTGTGCGTTCGCAGGATGGAAAGATCGTACGGATGAGTGATGTGGCTGATGTAGAGTTGGGATCGCTTATGTATAGTGTATCTACCACCACAGATGGAAAAGCATCTATTATGATGGCTATTACGCAGACGGCAGGCTCTAATGCGCAGGAAGTACTTACCAATGTAAAAGCCGAATTGGACAAGGCTGCGGAAGACCTTCCTCCGGGATTGAAATTTACCTACCTGATGGACGTAAGCGACTTCCTGAATGTCTCTATCAGCAAGGTTATTACAACATTGATTGAAGCCTTCCTACTTGTCTTCCTTGTTGTCTTTATCTTTTTGCAGAATTTCAGGTCTACGCTTATACCGGCTATTGCCGTACCGGTAGCTATTGTAGGGACATTTTTCTTCCTCTGGATCATGGGATTCTCTATCAACTTGCTGACATTGTTTGCTTTGGTGTTGGCTATCGGTATAGTGGTGGATGATGCCATTGTCGTCGTCGAGGCGGTACATGCCGAACTCGAAAGCGGAACGAAAGACCCGAAAGAGGCAGCCATCAAAGCTATGGGAGAGATTGCTCCGGCTATTGTCTCTATTACATTGGTGATGGCATCGGTATTTATCCCGGTTAGCTTTATTGGCGGAACAAGTGGTATATTCTATAAGCAATTTGGTCTTACACTGGCAGTTGCTATCGGTATTTCGGCGATTAATGCTTTGACGTTGAGTCCTGCTTTATGTGCCCTTTTCCTGAAGCCGCATGACGAAGAACTGGAGAAAAAGAACTTCCTCCAACGCTTCTACTATTACTTCAATGTGGGCTTTACGGCTACTACCTCTAAGTACAGAAAGTCTCTCGTCTTCCTGGGTAAGAAAGGGCATCGTTGGATTACAGTTGCCATAATAGGGGTAAGTGCTGCCATACTCTTCGGTTTAATGAACATATTACCTACCGGATTCGTTCCGCAAGAAGATAGTGGAGGTGTTATGGGTATGATTACACTACCTCCCGGCTCTTCACTTGAAAGAACCGATTCCGTACTTCAGGCAGTTGTGAAAATGGCGAACGAGATTCCTGAAGTAAAGCATGTAGGTAGTATTAATGGTATAAGCTTCATGAGCGGGATGGGTAGCTCGTATGGTTCTGTCATTATAAAGATGGACCATTGGAACAACCGCAAGATTACAGCCAATGAAGTCGCTGCCATGCTGACGGAGAAGACCAAGTCTATAAACAACGCTACTTTCATGTTCTTCGGTACGCCTACCATTCAGGGATTTGGACTGAGTAGTGGGGTGTCGGTAAACCTGCAAGACCGTACCGGTGGCGATATCTATAAGTTTTACGATATAACCAATGATTTCCTGGCCCGTATGAACGAAAGGGAAGAGGTAATGATAGCTATGACGACTTTCAACCCCAACTTCCCCCAGAAGCAACTGGAGGCTAATATGCCCAAGATCAAGGATGCCGGTTTAACCCTGAGCGATGTAATGGGGACTTTACAGGCCTATATAGGTAGCCAGTATATATCCAACTTCAACCTCTACGGGAAGCAATTCCGCGTCATGGTACAGGCATCACCCGAATATCGGTCTAAGCTAGACGACTTGGACGGTCTGTTCGTAAAGACGGCAAGTGGAGAAATGGCTCCGGTAACGGAATTTCTGACTATAACAGACGTTACAGGGCCTGAAACCCGTACTCGATTTAACCTTTACTCGTCTATGGAACTGACTATTATTCCTAACTATTATGGGGGTTACAGTTCAGGGGATGTTATCAAAGTGATTGAAGAAGTGAAAGCGCAGGCATTGCCGTCGGGATATAGCTATGAGTTCTCCGGTATGACGCGTGAAGAGTCTGAAAGTAGCAGCAAAACTGTTTTGATATTCGGCCTCTGTCTGATATTTGTATATCTCTTGTTGGCTGCTTTGTATGAGAGTTATATCCTGCCGTTAGGTGTAATTTTCTCGCTGCCTGTTGGTTTGGCAGGTGTGTTTATCTTCTTGTCAGCCTTCGGATTAAGCCAGGGAATTACAAACAATATCTATGTGCAGATATCCCTCATTATGCTTATCGGATTATTGGCAAAGAATGCCATCCTTATTGTTGAGTATGCCATCCAGCGGCGCAAGCAGGGCATGAGTATCGTTGAGGCGGCTGTAAATGGAGCAGTAGCCCGTTTCCGTCCTATTCTGATGACCTCTTTTGCTTTTATATTCGGTCTGTTGCCATTGGCTATTTCTACAGGTGCAGGGGCTATCGGTAACCGTTCTATCGGTATCAGTGCCATTGGAGGTATGCTTATCGGTACGCTTATCGGCGTCTTGGTTATCCCCTCCCTGTATATTATATTCCAGTCTATACAAGACAGGTTCAGCAAATCGGGAATGATAAATTCAAACGATGAAACCATCAATCGATTAAGAAAGAAGTAATTATGAAGCAATACAGATATACAAAAGGAGTTGTTCTACTGGGGCTTGTTGCCCTGGTAGGGCTATCCTCCTGTCAGGTGACAAATCAATATAAAACACCTGACATAGATACAGATAACTTATATGGAGAAAGGACTTCTTCCGATACGACTACTATAGCCAATATACCCTGGAAGGAGTATTTTTCCGACCCCTCTCTTGTAGCCCTTATCGAAGAAGGGATAGAGAACAATTACAACCTGCAGATAGCCTACACCCGTATACAGCAGGCCGAAGCCAGCCTGGGTATGGCAAAAGCAGCCTACTTTCCTGATGTAGCCTTGGTAGGGCAGGTGAACCATTCGCGTAGCAGTAACGGAGCCCAGGGGAAAGATGTACTGGGATATCACTCTACCAATTACTCCCTTGGCATATCGGTTGGCTGGGAGCTGGATGTTTGGGGAAAACTCAACAGGCAATCGAGGGCTAAATACGCGCAATTCCTCAATAGCCACGCGTATAAGAACCTTATTCAGACGTCTTTAGTAGCAAATATCGCTACCTCGTATTATTCGCTCTTGGCCTTGGATGAGAAATTGGCTATCACTGTTGAAACCGTTAAACTGATGAGGGAAAACGTGCAAACGATGGAAGACCTCAAGAACGCCGGTTTGCAGAACGGAGCAGCTGTAGAGCAAAGCAAGTCATTGTTGTACAGCACACTTGCCAGCATACCCGACCTGGAAAGTCAGATACGGCAACTGGAGAACTCCCTCTCTACCATGCTTGGACGCAAACCGGGAGAGATAAGCCGTCGCAACATCTCCGAGCAGCAATATCCTACTCAGCTGGAGTATGGTATCCCTGTGCAGGCCTTGGCCCGGCGTCCGGACGTACAACAGGCGGAGTTGTCTTTTCGCTCGGCATTCGAGCTTACCAATGCGGCACAGGCCAGTTTTTATCCTTCTATTGCGCTCAGTACTGGCTCGTTAGGGTATGCAACAGCCAATACGCTGTCTAATTTCTTTAAGCCGGAAAACCTGTTTGCCAGTATTGTCGGAGGGCTGAGTCAGCCTCTTTTTGCAAAGAAGCAACTGATTGGCAATCTGAAAATAGCGAAGGCGCAGCAACAGGAAGCCTTGTTGACGTTTGAGCAATCCGTCTTGGAGGCAGGACAGGAGGTGACTAATATACTCTATTCTTTCGATTCTTCCCTGAGAAAAAACGAAACAAGAGAGCAACAGATAGAAGCCTGTAAAAAGTCTGTTTCCTTTACCCAGGAACTCCTGAAAGCTGGTGTAGCCAACTATACAGAGGTGTTGAATGCCGAGCAAAACTTACTATCTGCACAGCTTAGCCGAGTAAACGATCGGCTGGAGCAATTGCAATGCACTGTCAATCTCTATAAGGCCCTGGGCGGGGGAATAGAGTAAAACAATTTAAGTGCATTATTGTTTTATATAAAAGTTAAATAATCAGGAAAAACAAATATTATGGATACAGAACTTGTTTTTAAAACATTTGCATTTGTTGATAAGATGACAAGAGTTGATAAGTTTCAGAATGTCCTGACAATGGGTCACATAGATGCAATACATATGGCAAATGAGCTGGAAGAGAGAATGCCGGCAGAGGTAAGGGATGTAAACTCTTTCCTATTGATTCTTGTCCGGAGCGGGCAGGCAGAGATCAAACTGGATTATGAAACCTATCGTATTGCACCTGATAAACTGGCATTTATCATGCCGAGCCATATTTTTCAGCTTACAGAAATGAGCGATGATTTCAATGCCCAATTCCTGATAATAGACAAGCTGTTTCTGGGAGAGGTGGTACATGAAAAAAAGGGCTTTTACAATTATATGTCTTTGAAAAGAAAACCTGTTACACCCCTGGAGCCAGAGGAAAATGCCGGTCTGCAAAAAGCGCTCCTTTTGCTACAGGAGAAGATCAGGTCTCGCACACACGCTTTTCAGCAAGAGGTGGTGCATAATGCTACTACCGGGTTGTTATTGGAACTTCTGGGTGTCTTTGTAAAGAAAAACAATGATTTAGT
This sequence comes from Parabacteroides sp. PH5-46, assembly GCF_029892785.1. Taxonomy (GTDB): domain Bacteria; phylum Bacteroidota; class Bacteroidia; order Bacteroidales; family Tannerellaceae; genus DFXE01. Next base: position 198,712 of record NZ_JARXXA010000005.1, on the reverse strand, counting down.
ACAACCCATACTTTCGAGAAAAGAAGAAATTGTAGACGAATTTTTAAAGTTACTTTCCAAGTATACCAGAGAGAGGCGTCCGCTTACCTTCTATGCTGATAAGCTTTTTATTACTCCGCAATATCTATCATCTACCCTGAAGGAGCAGACCGGAAAAACCGGTAGTAAATGGCTCGCTGATGCTCTGATTATGGAAGCCAAAAAGCTCATCAAATCACCTCATTCTACCATTCAAGCTGTTGCATATACCTTGAATTTTTCCGATCAATCTACATTCGGGAAGTTTTTCAAGAAGAGCATCGGCGTTTCTCCTTTGGTATACCGCAGATTGTGATCTTTTTGATGTTAAAATACCTTATATTATTGCATAATTTCGAGAAATAACCTTTTTGAATAACAACAATATCCTTGAAAAGTGTCGGAAAAATAAAAATCAAAACAGTTTTTAATAAAACTTGAAGTGAATTTAACTACTATTTAGTTAAAATGGTGCTTTTCTTCAAATTTATCAAGGTGATTTTAGTAAATGATCTAAGTGATTTAGCCAAGTCATTTGGATCATTTACTAAAATCACCTTGATGACTTCTTTATATATTTCCGCCAGTGATGAAAAACGTGGCAGAAATATATAAATTGAAAGGTTTGTTAACTAAAAATACAGCCTAAAAAGCTGTTCTTTTTTAATTATCAAAAAGATGTATTCTGGATGAATAATGTATAATGATGAATGGATGGCTTTAATTTTATATGTCTTTTTATTTTCCTTTATCACTAATTACTTTTAAAATGATAATGCTTAAGTGCTGATTAGAGGCTTTATTTGCAAACTTTCCCGGTTTTGTGTCGAAATATGGCCTGTATGAAAGAGCTGAATTAACATTTTGTCAAAAATGTGACATATTGTTCTAGCTTAGTGAAGGCGGGGAAACTACTCGGAAAAAGGAACCGTCTGCTTAAATAATCGGACGTTTTTGTTAATAATTGAGAGCCGTAACAGGACTACTTTTGCGGCTGATTTCAAATAGTTATAATTAATCATAAACCATTAACGCAGATGATAAACAAAATCATTTTTTATACGTTTTTGCTGAGTGCAGTATTACTAACAGCTTGTAATGAAGAGGAAAAATATGTAGATGTTTCTTCTATCCCATCAGGCGAAGGCTTTATTACTTTCCGGCTTCAGGGGAAAAGACAAGCGATTACTTATGCTCCGTAGCTTCAGTCAATGAAAATGCAGTAGATTCCCTTGAAATATATATGTTTAAGGATAATTCTGCAGAAAGCAAACCTAGCCTTTTGCAAAAGGTCTTCCGTGTAGGTGGAAGTGACTTTAAGCAGCAGGGTACAGACCTTACGGCTACGATAGACGTAACCGGACGTACGGGTAAACATATCTTTTATTTTGTAGCGAACGGAGAGGGTAATGCCTCATCCTTGGCAAATATCAATGCCGGAGCTACTACGGAAGCCGACTTTCTGGAACGCCTGTCGGATGTGCAGAGCGGACTACTGAAAACTCCGCTTCTGATGACAGCCCGCAAGGAAATAAACGATGTGGAAAACGTTCAAGCAGGCGATTTGCAAGTAAAACTGACACGTCGTGTAGCCCGCTTTGATATTATAAACGATGCGACTCAAACCAATTTTACAGTAGAAAAAATTATTATAGAGAATGTAAACTTGCAGGGTTATGTGTTTGGAGGAGCTACGGGTAGTCCTAAGCCAACGCTGGCAACAGGTACTCTGCCCTTGATAGATTATGCGGCTGAGGCAAATGCTAACACCGCTACCCCTATCGAAAGCCTTTTCTATATCTACCCTACAGAGATGGGGGCAGACAAGTTGGTCATTTCGTTTGAGGGTACGTTTATGGGTGAAGGCCGTATCTACAGCCTGAAAAGTGAGCAGACAATAGAAGCCAATAAGCGTTACGTTTTGAGTGTAAAGACAATAGAGGCTAATAAACCCAATCTTGAGATCTCTGCTGTTGACTGGGCGGATGATGGCGGCGAGCATACAGCTGTACCTGAAACCGACAAAATGATAGTAGGTACTGCTACTGTTATCGGAGCGGGTACTATACTGAGTGGTAATATCTGTGATGCTACGAATGCCACAGCTACAGCCACCTTAAAAATTCCGGTTAAAACCTATAACTTTTCCGGTACACGCGTAGATGTCACTTACTTATACGGCACAGGTGATGGAACCGAAAAAGTAACAGTTACTTCCCCGGAACCTATTCTGACATATGCTGCAGGTTATTTGCAGGAACACCAAATAAGTATTCCTGTACAAAAGACTCTTCTTCACACACGGATAGAAATCGTAAACAATGCCCAGCCGGAAGAAAGAGATACCTTCTACATTAAAAGTATCCCCGCTTACGTTAGCACGAAAGAAAAACCGGTACTGGTTGGTGGCGTTTATTGGGCTCCGGTGAACGTAGGAGCATCGGAAGTAGGCATTACTACGGATGTAAAACATCATGGTTTACTTTACCAATGGGGGCGTAATATAGGCTTCACCTACGCAGCAGGAACAGGAACCATTACCGATACGATTCAAGGTCCTTTGGATTTGGTAACAGCTACAACGGGGACTGCTAAAGATAAGTTTATTAATGGGTCGAAAACTACCTATAGTTGGTTAACTGATCTCAGAGATGACCTTTGGTCGGGCGACAATCGCCAGGGACCTTGTCCGGATGGCTGGCGTGTACCTACGTTGGATGAACTAACGGCTATAACGACTATCTACAAAAATGAGGGTTACTCTGAAACGGGTAGGATAAAATGGGATATAAACAATAAACGCTTAGAAATCAAATCTGATGATGGGAAAGATATACTTTATCTACCGGTAACCGGGAATCGAAATAGGGTAAATGGTGTGGCTAATAATCAAGGTTTAGAAGGTAATCTCTGGGCAGCGAGTTCGGTTTTATCTTTAAATATGTTTGGCTACAATCTATCCTTTTCTTCAGCAAAAGTAACTACGAATATAACTCCTAGTGCATTCGCTTTTTCTGTGCGCTGTGTGCTGGACTAAGATGTTATTGCCAATTTTCCAACCAGGAAGTGAAATGATCCAGGCGGGCTTCATTTTTCTTGCCCCAGTTGTTGGCATCCTTATTGAAATATAGGCTGATGTAATAACATAAATCTTCGAGGAGGCCCTTTTCATAGGCTGTTTCAAAGAAGGGTATATAGAAGTCAGACCAGAAACCGCTCATTATTTTTAGCTCTTTCAGGCCTCTGGCTTTCTCCAGGAATTCTTCTGTTTTCAAGCGGAACAAATCCATGTTGGCAGTCGTTATATCCAACTGCTCAAGGATGCTTTCGTAAGCAATAATGCCTCGCTGCGTATCGTTTTCAAGCAGCAGGAAGTAATAAAAGCAGAGCAGGGCTTCCGGCCATCTGTCCAGGTTCACCATTGTACGAGCCAGGTTCAGATGGCTTCCTGCATACTGAGGGTCGAGGAAAATAGCCTCCACAAAGGTATCTCTGGCCTTCTCGAAATCCTTTTGGGTGAAGTAGGCTATTGCCAGGTTGAAGTGTAGTAAAGCGATATTGTCGTATTTATTAATCCCTTCTATATACACCTCGATGGCCTCTTCCGTTCGCTTCAGGTAGTTCAGGCTCGATCCTTTGAGGTTGTAGGCCAAAGGCGAATGCTCGTTGTTCAGAGCTATCAGGCGGTCGCTATATTGGATGACAGACGGGTAATCCTTTGTTTCAAGTAAGGATAAGGAGAGCTCATAAAGCGCTGTGGGCGAATCAGGCTCTATCTCTAATGCCTGCTTGTATGCTTCGATGGCTTTCCTGTATTTATGCGCGTCATGAAAGCGGATACCCTGCAGGATAAGGCTATCTGCCTTCTCCTGCCCGTAGATGCCCGGAGCAACCACCAGAAGCATGCAAAGCAAAATAAACTGTTGTATTCCTGATTTCATTATTTTTCTTTTCTCCGCCAAAGATAAGGAGAGTTATGACATGTAGTCTGTTTTCGATTCATGAAAAATGAACTTACATATCTTTTTCAAGCGGCAAAGAGTAATTGTTTTTCTGTATGTTTGCATATAGTGAGTCATGAATTGAAAAAATCTTTCGTTACCCTATTTATATTATATGTGAAATAAAGTTAATTATTTGCTTTAGAATCACGGAAACCTACGACTTAAAGTCTCTTATATATAAATGATAGAATGTGTCATGCATAGTAATAGAACCACATATGCGTAAAATCAGGCAATTATCAGACCCGGAATTAATGAGGGAGATCATGTCTGATAACTTTAAAGCTTTTACAGAGCTTTATAACAGGTACAAACATGTTCTTTTCCAGTTTGTCATCCGACTTTCGCATGGAAACTATTCCATGGCAGAGGAAATTGTGCAGGAAGCATTTATTATTATCTGGGAGAACCGGAAGAAAATCGTTATCGAATATTCCTTTCAGAGCTACCTGAAAAAAATATCCCGGAATCTGTTTTTGAGGGAAACCGGCAAGCGGGTCCAGGAACAACTGATGATCGCTGAAATAGAGAACGTCCGGGAAGCAGAGAATTTTGTTGAAAACGAAGTCGAGTTGAATTTGTTGCTCGAAGAGGTAGAGCGTATTATTTCCATGTTGCCACCTGCCCGGCAAAGAGTTTACCGGCTGAAACATATCGAACATCTTTCACAGAAAGAAATAGCCAATCGACTGAATATATCGGAAAATACGGTGGAAAGCCATTTGAAGCAATCTACTAAATTCCTGGTCCGGATGTTGAAAACAACCCGGGGAGACTTGGTCAATTCTATTCTCTTGTTATTTTACTTCATTGTTTTACAATTATTTTAGAAAAAGATTATGAACAAACATATCAAACTCCTCGATAAATTCTATGAAGACAAGGCGACTGTCAATGATAAACGACAGCTGGCCGGTATGTTGAATAATCCGGATATCTGGGAAGACGATTTCGAGGAAATATGGAACAGCTCTTTCGGGCAGATCCCCGAATCATCGGATGAGCGTGTGTATAATGCGATCTGCAAAGCCGTTCATCCGAAAAAGAAAATGACACGGCGAATACTGATGCGGGTAGCCTCCTGCGCAGCTATCGTTGGCGTTGGTGTGGTAGCGCTATTCTTTTGGAATGAAAACCGGTTGTTAACTAAATATTCTGATATGATTGTGGAAGTAGGGCAGGGGCAGAAGTCGGATATTCTTTTACCCGATGGAACCAAAGTGCATTTGAACGCCGACTCCCAATTGCGCTATGGTAGTCGTTTCAACGGGAAACAACGACAGGTAGAGCTGATTGGCGAAGCCTATTTTGAAGTGGCCAAAGATTCGCAATCCCCCTTTGTCGTAAATGCCGGTGACATTCAGATACAGGCATTAGGCACTTCCTTTAATATTCAGGCTTATCCTGCGGAGGATATCCAGACTTACCTCTCGGAGGGTAGTGTACTGGTCTCGTCTCCACACGAATCTTTCTACTTACAACCGGGTGAAGTGGCGATGTATTCTCCATCGGGTATTCAGATGGCAAAGAAAAAAGTGGAAGATGACCGATTGTTCATCGCATGGATGAATGACGAAATGGTTTTCGATGACGAACCGGTGTTAAATATTATCCGACTGCTGGAACGAAATTACAATGTGAAGTTTGAAGTCAGAAGCGAGAAACTGAAAGACATCACATTCACAGGAACATTGAAAAATGCCAGCCTGCAATCCACGCTCTATGCTTTACAATTTACCTCTTCGATTACCTATAAGAAGCGGAACGATGTGATAGAATTATCAAGTGATTAACCCTTAAAAACGATATGTATGACATAGAAAAGAACAGCACAAAAAAGGGAAAGTGCTTGCAACACCTTCCCTTGTCATTAGTCAATCACGAGAACAGTGCAACGTAAAATCGCCGTTCTCTATTAATTAACCTTTATTTATTACACAAAAGTATGAATAAAAAATTAAAAACCATTTCTCCCTTTCCCGAAAAAGGAAAGGTTATGAGAGCGCTTGGTTCCGCCCTCTTATTTCTATTCATTTCTACTTCTGTTTTCTCACAGGTAACAGTAAGAGTCAAACAACAAACCATCAAACAGGCTTTGCGAACGATCGAACGATCCACCGATTACCGTTTCTTCTACAGTAATCAGCTACCTGATTTAGATAGAACTGTATCGTTCGAAGTCAATAACCAATCGATAGATGTTGTTTTAGGCAACTTGTTGAAGGAGACAGGTTTGATTTATGAAAAGAGAGAAAATAATCAAATTTATCTGTCGGTAAGAAAACAGTTCGAGACAGATACTAAAAAGAATATAACCGGAACGGTTACCGATGAACATGGTGAGCCTGTAATTGGCGCGAATGTCGTGGAAAAAGGAACGACCAATGGTGTTATTACCAATATGGATGGAGAATTTTTATTTTCTGTTTCTGAAAATGGAATTTTGCAAATATCTTATATCGGTTATCTCAATCAGGAGATTCAGATAAAAGGTCAGACTGATTTCCAAATCACTTTGAAAGAAGATTCACGAACATTAGATGAAGTGGTGGTGGTTGGTTATGGAACCCAGAAAAAGGTAAATATGACAGGTGCTATAACAGCTATAAAAACATCTGAGCTAAGTAATATATCGGCTACCAACCTGTCTAATACCTTAGCCGGTAGGGCGCCTGGTGTAAATATTGTCGGAAACTCCGGATTAATAGGTTCTTCTTCTACCATACGTATGCGTGGAGGGTTTGGTGAACCTCTGTTTGTTATTGATGGAATTGTCCGTGATAAAGATGCTTTTGATGCGTTGGAAGCCAATGAAATAGACCAGTTGAGCTTTTTGAAAGATGCGGCAACCGCCTCTATTTATGGTTCTCAGGCTGGTAACGGAGTCGTTTTAGTTACGACAAAAACCGGTGACTCCCTTTCAAAACCCACATTCAGGTATCAGGGATCTTATACGTTTATGAATCCGACTCAGGAATTGTTTTCTGATAAGTTTACAGCTGTAGATGAATTGATCTATCAGAATCGTGTAGCAGAATATAAGGGAAATGCCATTCCTAACGGAGAAAAAGAATTTGAATATTTTAAAGACAGAAATTATAACGTAAATGATTACATTTGGCAAAATCCTTGGAATACGAAACATTCCATTGATGTTTCCGGTGGAAGTGAAAGAATCACTTATTATGCATTATTTAGTTATATCGGAGAAGAGGGGTCTTATAAATCTCTGGAGAATGACAAATTCAATCTACGTTCCAATGTAACGGCTAAGATCACCAATTGGATAAAGATGAATCTGAATATTTCAGCGAATCAACAGAATCAAAAAAGATTTTATTGGCCATTTGTAGGTGATGATGATCAAAATGTATCCGATTTATACCGTTGTACATTCAACTGGCCTAAAACCTATCCGTTTTATCTCGACGCTGATGGAACACCAGCCGATCATATAACGAATTATCCGGTGCAAACGCCTATGGGAAGCTGGCAAGCATGGAGTGTGATTGATCAGGTATTAGGTGACAGGTATATCAAGACACGTAAACGGGAAATGAATGCTATTTTATCTTTGGATATTGATTTAAGCTCATTAATTCCGGGTTTGTCTACGAAATTTGCAGCCAACTATATTGGAAATGACATGATGAGAAAGAAGTTTCTTACTTTTCAGGAGAATTATGTATGGGCGCCACTAAATGCAAGCGATAATCGGTTTATACCTGCTCCTCCCGATTTGAATAAAACTAATATTTTTACATTTGGGCAAAGTCAGGAGTTCTTGAGCTATGATGTTCATTCATTATGGAGCGAACAATTAAACTGGTTTCTGAATTACAACAACAGCTTCGGCAAGCATGATGTGGCCGCTACTGTTGTTTGGGAACAGGCATCCAATGGAGGAGAAAAAGTACATGCAAAAGCAGAGAATCCGTTGACAAACTTCGACCAGATGTTCGTTTATTCCACAGATACCGAACGCAGGTATGGGAATGCCAATGAAGTAAACGGTGGCCGTTTGTCTTGGATTGGTCGCTTCAATTACATGTATGCGCAAAAGTATATTGCTGAGTTCTCCTTCCGTTATGATGGAAATTCTCTTTTTCCGAAAAGTAAACGTTGGGGCTTCTTCCCCTCGGTATCTGCCGCCTGGCGAATCAGTGAGGAAAACTTTATGGCAAGCACAAGAGATTGGTTGGATAATTTGAAAATCAGAGCGTCGTATGGAACAACAGGGAATGACCTAAATGTAGACAATAAACGTATTTCTCCGTTCTCTTATATCAATTCGTATGTGTCCGGAACCTCTTATATATGGGGCAATAACCAGAATCTGGGGATCAAGCCCGGAGCAACTCCTAATCCCTACTTAACTTGGGTAACTTCAAAAACATATAATGGCGGATTGGACTTTGCGGTATTGCAGAATCGTTTGTCGGGTTCGTTTGATGCGTTTTACAGGAAAGAATCGGATATCTTAGGATCCCGGATCGTAACAATCCCGGATAATTACGGTCAGGAGCTGGCTCCAGAAAACTATGCGGAAAGGTCTTGGCGTGGATGGGAATTTAATGCCATGTGGCGTGATAAAGCATTGAATGGAGAGATCAATTATTCGGTATATGGGAATATCGGATATTCTAAGGATAAATGGGACAAATTAGATGAATCGGCCACTTATCTTTCCGGAGGGGGGCTTGAATCGCTTTCCAAAGTAGGCAAACCTTTAAACATGCTTACAGGATATAAAACCCTGGGAATGGTACGTACGCAAGAGCAGCTGGACGAACTACTGGCAAAAGGCTTTAAACAGTTTGGCCGTGATCCGTATCTGGGAGGACTTTATTTTGAAGATATCAGGGGAGACGGATATTCGGATGGACCGGATGGTAAAATAGACGGGAATGATATTCAACTTCTTTCCAAGAATGGTTCCCCACGTATTAATTATGGTTTTGGAGGTAGTATAACCTGGAAAGGTATAACCATAGATGCTCACTTCCAGGGTGTAGGTATGTATGACCGAATGGTAAGTAATTCAGATGGCCCGGGTATTCGTCAGCATGGTGGTACAGAGCGTCCTTATTATCCGATCTGGACGGATGATGTCTGGACTCCGGAGAATCCGAACGCCAAATACCCTCGGGTAATTGGTAACAACTGGTATGAGTCGGGTACAGGTGAACAATCTTTCTGGATTAAAAATGGCGCTTATTTAAGATTGAAGAATCTGAATATAGGCTACCAGCTTCCTAAGAATCTTATTTCGTTTATCGGACTAATCGATGCGCAAATATTTTTCAATGGATCCAACCTGTTTGTTATTTCTCCGATGAACAAATACCACGATCCTGAACAACAGTGTTACGATTCTTATCCTTTGATGAAATCGTTCACTTTCGGGCTTGATATAAAATTCTAAAAATATAAAATATGAAATATATGAAAAAGATAGCATATCTGCTAATTGGGGTTTCCGCACTTTTTTCTATTCATAGTTGCGATACCCTGGATATCGATAATATATATAATTATGATGCGGATCTGGTTTGGAATGATGAGAAACTGGTAAATGCCTACATGGCCAATTTATACGGGAATATTTTTGGCAATTGGAATCTTTACGAAGATCAGAAAAACCAGCAACTGATTGGTATTGCCTTTTATCCGGACCGGATCACGATAAGTAATGGTGAATTTAAACTATGGGAGTATAGTAAGATCCGACTGATCAACGAAGCTTTGCAAAAAGTGGAAACAGGTAATCTGTCATCCGGTTTTAAAAATGAAATAATAGCACAGGCATTGTTCCTCAGAGCTTATGTTTATTTCAAAATGGTTTACTACCACGGAGGTGTGCCTTATCTTACCGTTCCGCAAGACAAAGATGAGGATGACTTATATGTAAAAAGAAATACGACAAAAGAGTGTTTCAACTTTATGATTCAGGATTTAGATAAGGCAATAGCACTTCTTCCTGAAAGGATAAATTCGACATCTGGCGATTATGGTAAAATAGATGCTTGTTTTGCCACTGCATTCAAGGCAAAGGTCTTATTATACAAAGCTTCTCCACAATTTAATCCGAATAATCCCTGGAATAATGCTTACTGGCAAGAGGCTTATACGGCAAACGAACAGGCGTATAATAAACTAAAGGGGTTAGGCTATGCTTTAACCGCTGATGTTGGTGATATCTTCACTGTCGAAAGAGGCCCGGAAGTCGTATTTTCCGTGATTAATGCATATCCCAATAAAACGACAAATTGGGAACGCGTGAGACCGGGTTCTGAAAGTAATAATGAGGCTTTAGTTACCCCCAGCTGGGATATAATTAAAGATTTTCTCATGTTGGATGGGAAACGGTATAATGATCCCACATCTAAATATTATATGACTGATGAGGCATTCCTGCAAAATTACTGGAAAAACAGGGATAAACGCTTTGAAAATTCTATCGTGTGGAATGGAGGACTTTATGAAGTTGCAGGTAAAACCGGTAACCGGCAATACACCTCATTGGGCGTAGCAGCAGATCTGGATAATTTTGGTGTAAATCCAAGTGCAGGAATAAACTCAGCCAATCTCGACCGATATAGCGGATTCTTTGTCCGAAAAGGAAGTGATTTATCTTTGAAACAGTCGGAGATAATGCAATATGATCTGGATTATATTATCATGCGCTTTGCGGAAGTAATGCTGAATTATGCAGAGACCGCTAATGAAACTGGTAAAACGGATATTGCCATTTCCCTATTGAAAGAAATCCGTCAACGGGCAGGTATCGAACCTGGAGTTGATGGCAATTACGGAATTTCGACTACAAACAGAGAAGACGTTCGTGAATTGATACTTGCTGAGCGGAATATTGAGTTCTGCTTTGAAGGACATCAATTTTGGGATTTACGCCGTTTAAGAATGCTGGATCGGTTAGATAATAAAACCAAATACGGAGTGGAGGCTATCGCAATCAATCCGGACGGAACTGAAATGCCAATCGGAGAAGCTAAAGCAAAAGCTGAACGGAATGAACTAACCGAAAAGGACTTTGTATATAGTTTATTGCAAGTGCCTCAAACGGGTGTCAAGATAAATACTTTGCCTGATACTTACTATTTCTTCCCGATCCAACAGGGAGTGATTGATAAAAATCCGAATCTGGAACAAAATAGTAACTGGGGCGGAACTTTTAATCCTGCACTCGATTAATCTATAAATCGGATGGGGCTGTTCTTTTTAAAAGAATTATAAGAACAGCCCCATCATTTAATAACCTCAGTGAAGAATATTTATGAGACTATTTTTGATAAGTTGTGCGCTTATCTTATCCGCTGTAAGTATAGGTGTGGCGCAGAATAATAAGATAGAATTGAAACCGGAAGAAAAGACGGAGGGATTTCATATACTGTTCAATGGTTGTGACTTGGACCAATGGACAGGTAATAAAACCGATTATACGGTAGAGGAAGGGGTGATTTCTTTAGTTCCCGGTAGTGGGTCAGGGGGTAATCTATACACCCTGGATGAATTTGATAATTTTATATTACGCTTTGAATTCCAGTTAACACCTGGTGCTAACAACGGTTTGGGAATACGTACGCCTCTCGAAGGAGATGCTGCTTACGTAGGAATGGAACTACAAATACTCGACAGTGAACATCCGATGTACAAAGACCTGAAAGAATATCAATATCATGGTTCCGTATACGGTATAATACCAGCCAAACGGGGATATCTTAGATCGGTTGGTGAATGGAATGAGCAAGAGGTGATTGCAGATGGCGATCAGATTAAAATTTCTTTAAATGGAGAGATAATCCTAGATGGAAATATCCGAGAAGCAACGAAAAATGGACCGGCAGATGGAAGAGAACACCCGGGCCTTTTTAACGTTAAAGGGCATATCGCCTTTTTAGGTCATGGTTCACCTGTAAAATTCAGAAATATCCGGATAAAGGAATTGAAAAGTAAATAATTAAAAAGAAAAGAAGGGTGTGTCAAAAGCAGGCTTTTGACACACCCTTCTTTTTATATTCTCAAACTATCGCCAAAGATAGGAAAAGTTTCGACAGGTTTATTTTTAGAAAGTAAAGCGTATCTTTGCAGGATAATGAAGAATAAGCAAATATATTGATATGATTAATAGGTATATAGTGTGTTTGGGAGTCTTGCTTTTTGCGTTCACGTCGTGTGTAAAAGACGGAGGAGAAAGGCTTTACGAAATTATTGATTATGTAGATGTAGGTGATTCGGTTCCCGCTTTTACGGTATCGGACGATGAGGGTAATACCTTTATGTCTTCCGCTTTTGAAGGGAAACGTTCGTTGCTTATATTGTTTGCCTCTACCTGTCCGGATTGCCGGAAAGTATTGCCCCAGATTGATAAATACGTATGGCCGTATCTGAAAGACAATCCGGACTACCTGCTGATAACTATATCAAGAGAGGAAACCGCATCGGCAGTTAATAATTATTGGGCGGAACAAGGCTATACGATGCCTAAGTATCTTGACCCCAAGAGGGATGTCTTTTCCCTTTTTGCCAATAGCACCATCCCCCGTTTATATGTTATAAACGAAACCGGGCAGATTGAATGGAAAGCGATTGAAACCCTTGAAATTTCACCCGAAGAACTGCTCTATAAGATTATAAAACAATAAAATGGAAACAAGAGGCAAGGCGAGAGAGAATAGTAGTAATTCCATACTGTTTGTTATCTGTATGGCATCTTCGTTGGTGCCATTTATGGGTTCGTCGCTAAATCTGGCTTTGCCATACATTAATAAAGCCCTTTCGCTGGATGTAGTTACGTCGAGCTGGATCCCTACTTCCTACCTGTTGGTATCTGCCGTATTTCAGGTTCCTTGTGCCCGTCTGGCGGATATGGTGGGACGGAAGAAGGTTTTTATCTGTGGGGTGTTGCTTTTTACCTTGTTTTCGTTTACCAGCGGATTGGCAAGTTCCGGAATGGAGCTGATTGTCTACCGCTGCCTGTCAGGCGTGGGTAGTGCCATGATGTTTGGAACCAGTATGGCTATCCTTACTTCGTCGGTAGCTCCGGAGCGGCGCGGACGTGCCTTTGGTATTAATACTGCATGTGTGTATATATCGCTGGCTGTGGGGCCTTTGTTGGGCGGATTACTTACACAGTATTTTAACTGGCATAGTATCTTTTTCGTAGCCGGAGGGATTGGCTTGGTAGTTGTTACCGGAGCATTGCTTATAATGAAAAATGAATGGAAAGAGGAGACCAAGAGTACCTTTGACGTACTAGGCTCTATACTATATGCTGCCGGGCTTTTCCTGTTGATTTACGGCTTCTCGGAACTTCCGGCTATAAGGAGTTTTATTATGATAGGGGCAGGTTCGCTTCTTTTGGTGTTCTTTTCTATGTATGAAAAGTTGCAGGCATATCCGGTTTTTAATATCCGGGAGTTTCTGGGTAACAGGGTATTTCGCTTGTCTTCCTTGTCTGCATTGATCAATTACTCGTCTACCTCTGCAATAGCTTTCATGCTTAGCTTGTATCTTCAGTATATCCGAGGGCTTTCTCCGCGCGATGCTGGATTGGTATTGATCTCCCAGTCTATCGTGCAGACGCTTGCTACGCTTGTGTCGGGAAGGCTGTCCGATAAAATATCGGCTACTTTTCTGGCTACTTTAGGAATGGGGATTATTGCCGTTGGTCTATTGGGCTTATGCTTTCTTTCCGAAACAAGCAGTTTACTTTTCCTGATTGCTTTATTGGTACTTCTGGGACTTGGCTTTGGTATATTTTCGTCGCCCAATACGAACATTATTATGAGCTCGGTAGAGAAGAAAGATTATTCCATGGCATCGGCTACAGCCGGGACAATGCGTTTGACAGGCCAGGCCTTCAGTATGGGGATTGCCATCATGGCGATGTCATTGATGATGGGCAATGTACCTATATCATCTGATGTACATGCCCAATTACTTGCCAGTATGCGGGTCGTTTTTATTATTTGCTCCGTATTATGCTTGGTAGGAGTCTATATGTCTTCTATACGAGGGGATAGAAAGGTCTGAATTATTTTCCACCCCCATTCAACTCTTTTCTGTAAGCAGAAGGAGTCATTTCGAAATGTTTTTTGCAATAGGTCGTAAAATGGGCAGGCGAGCTGAATCCGAAATCTTTAATAATCTGTTGCATAGGAATCTTCCGGTCTGCTAACATTGTTTTCACATGATGAGACTTTTGTCTGAGCATCCAGCGGTAGGGTGAATCATTGAAATGCAGCTTGAACTTGCGGGTAAGGGAGCGAATTGACAAGTCGCAGATCTGAGCCAGTTCTTCTACATTCTTAGCATCCATGTAATGTTTGATGATAAAGGCTTTGAAGTCCATATCCTGATTCAGGATGGGTTTCAAGAAGCGAGCCAGTTCCTGTTTGGTGTAAAATGATTTCAACACAAGGAATATTTCTTTCTGCTTGGCTTCGTCTAACTGGCGCGAATGTATCTTGTTGCTCTGGTAGAAAATAATACTTTCCAATACACCGTGTAAGGGGGGACGTATATCTAATTTGTTGAAAATGTTTCGTTCGTTACAAAACTCTTTGAGCTCTTGTAGGTCTAATTGCTCCAAGAGGCTCAGTTGATTATTAAAGCTGAGTAGCAGGTATCTGACCTCTGTATAGGTTTCGATAACCAGGCTTGAATCAGCTGCCACAAATATCATCTCGTCGGTTACGCAAAGATGGTTCTTGAATTCGTTATATGAAACGTTCAGTTCTCCTTCCAGTAAAAAGAGAAGATGATTCAAATGCGTTTCTTTGATCTGTATCGTCTTTCCCTTTTTTTCTTGTTTCAAAACAAACCCTACACTGAAATCAGAGATGTAATAGCCTTGGGCTATATGTTCTTTAGGGTATAGTGATTTCATATATAATTAAAGTTAGTTGTGTATAATTAATTGTTTTTTTATTCTTGTCCACAAATATACAATACTTTTTGGATAACTTCTATTATAATTATTTCATTTATTATCACAAAATGCTCCTTTTCTTCTATTTTTTATCAAAATTCACTTAAATGTACGATAAACAGGCTTAAATAGGGCAAGCATGATTAGGAACAAAGATTGCATGTTTCGGACGAGTACAATTAAAAATTATCTTTTGCTATTGATTTTTTTTATTGATTTCACATTTATTTTTATGTTAATTCGTGGAAAATAATAACTTTGTAGGCATTAAAACAGCAGGATACAATCTAAAAATAATTTATAGAACGGAAATGGATACAAAGATTCAGGAACTTACCGACAAAATCTATCGTGAAGGAGTAGAAAAGGGAAATGAAGAAGCTAATCGGATAATTTCCGATGCAAACGCTCAGAAACAGAAGATGATAAGTGAAGCGGAAACTGAAGCGAAGCGTATTATTGCCGCTGCCGAAAAGCAGGCTTCGGAACTTAAGAAGAACACAGAAGCCGAGTTGAAATTGTTCGCCTCTCAGTCTGTTGAAGCCTTGAAAAGCGAAGTGACAAACTTAATTAACGGCGAGATTACATCCTCTAATGTAAAAGCAGTTGCTGCTGATAAAGCATTTATGCAAAAGGTTATATTGGAAATAGCCAGAGAATGGTCGAAAAACGAGCAACTGACAATTCAGGCATCCGGGGCAGAAGAACTCACCAGCTATTTTGAGTCTAATGCCAAGGATTTATTAGATAAAGGCGTGAAGATAGAGAAAGTAAACGGAAAAAATGCTTCGTTTACAATTGTTCCGGCTGATGGTTCCTATAAGGTAACCTTTGGCGAAGAGGAATTTATCTCTTTCTTTAAGGAGTTCTTACGCCCCCAATTAGTAGAAATGCTATTCTGATATGAGTAAATATTATTGCTTAATTGCAGGACTCCCCAATATCTCATTAGACGATACCAAAATCCCATTTACGATTTCCGAATTCAGGGAAGAGTTGAATGGTGTTTTGACTGATGCGGATAGGAAACTGATTGATTTATTCTTCCTGAAGTTCGACAACAAGAATTTAATCACTCAGGCGAAACATCCGGATTTTGATCCGGATACCAGGGGAATGATCACCTACCATGAGTTTAACGACTTGTTTCAGGCGTTGAAAGAAGAAGAGAAGCCTCCGGTAAACAAGCGGATTCCTCTTTATTTTGAGGAGTTCTTTAAGTTATATCTGGCGTCCGAATCCAAGGACGAAAAGAAAATCGTTCCCTGGGATGATGTGCTGGCAGCTCTTTATTATGACTATGCCATGAAGTGCAAAAACGAGTTTGTTGCCAAGTGGTTTGAAATGAACCTCAATATCAATAATATGTTTACGGCTATAACCTGCCGGAAGTACGATTTTGACCGATCGGATTACATTGTGGGCAACAATCAGGTGGCCGAGTCTTTGCGTACCTCTAACGCCCGCGACTTCGGACTGGGAGATACCGAAGAGTATCTGACGGAAGTACAGCGTATCGCCGAAGAAACGGATCTGTTCCTGCGTGAAAAGAAAACCGATCAACTGAAATGGCAATGGCTGGAAGATAATACATTCTTTAAAACCTTTGATATTGAAAGCGTATTTGCTTATTTGTTGAAGATTGAAATGATGGAACGCTGGGTAGTGTTGGATAGGGCTACCGGCGAAAAAACCTTCCGCGAACTGGTAGGTACCATGAAGAAAGGTAGCGGCAATGCCCTGGAAGAATTTAAAAGAAACAATAAAAAATAATTATGGCTACGAAAGGATTAGTTAAAGGGATCGTATCCAACCTGGTAACATTAGAAGTGGATGGGCCGGTTTCTCAAAATGAAATTTGTTACATTTCCGTCGGAGGCGTAAAGCTGATGTCGGAGGTGATCAAAGTAATCGGTCAGAATGCTTTTGTACAGGTGTTTGAAAGTACCCGTGGAATGCGTGTAGGAGACGAGGCCGAATTTATGGGACATATGTTGGAAGTAACATTGGGTCCCGGAATGCTTTCCAGAAATTATGATGGTTTGCAGAATGACCTGGACAAGATGACGGGTGTTTTCCTGAAACGCGGAGAGTACACATTCCCGCTGGATGCGGAAAAGAAATGGGAGTTCAAACCTTTGGCAAAAGTCGGTGATCAGGTAAAAGCTGGTAGCTGGCTGGGCGAAGTAGACGAAAACTTCCAACCGCATAAAATCATGGTTCCCTTTGTGTTTGAAGGAACCTATACGATTAAAAGTCTTGTAGCGGAAGGCTCCTATACTGTGAACGATAAAATAGCTATACTTACGAATGAAAAAGGTGAGGATGTGGAAGTTACCATGACTCAGAAATGGCCGGTAAAGAAACCTATCACCTGCTACAAAGAAAAACCGCGTCCTTATAAACTACTGGAAACAGGCGTTCGTACCATCGATACTCTGAACCCGATAGTAGAAGGAGGAACCGGCTTTATTCCGGGACCATTCGGTACAGGTAAGACCGTGTTGCAGCATGCTATATCCAAACAGGCGGAAGCTAATATTGTAATTATGGCAGCTTGCGGTGAACGTGCCAATGAGGTAGTGGAAATCTTTGCAGAATTCCCTCACCTGGTAGACCCTCATACCGGACGCAAATTGATGGAACGTACCATTATTATTGCGAATACCTCTAATATGCCTGTAGCAGCTCGTGAAGCCTCTGTGTATACAGCTATGACTATTTCGGAATACTATCGCAGCATGGGCTTGAAAGTGCTGTTGATGGCAGACTCTACCTCTCGTTGGGCGCAGGCTTTGCGTGAAATGTCCAACCGTTTGGAAGAGCTTCCCGGTCCGGATGCTTTCCCGATGGACCTTTCGGCTATTGTTGCCAACTTCTATGCCCGTGCAGGTTATGTAGAACTGGATAATGGCGCATCCGGCTCGGTTACCTTTATAGGGACTGTATCACCGGCCGGTGGTAACCTGAAAGAGCCTGTAACGGAAAATACGAAGAAAGTAGCCCGTTGCTTCTATGCCTTAGAGCAGGAACGTGCCGACAAGAAACGTTATCCGGCTGTTAACCCGATTGACAGCTATTCCAAATACCTGGAGTATCCCGAATTTCAGGAATATATCTCCAAACATATCTCTCCCTCCTGGATTGATAAGGTGAATGAAATCAAGACCCGTATGTTACGTGGAAAGGAAATCTCAGAACAGATCAACATTCTGGGTGATGATGGCGTACCGGTAGAATATCATGTAACCTTCTGGAAATCGGAACTGATAGACTTTGTGATTTTACAACAGGATGCTTTTGATGAGATCGATGCCGTAACCTCTCTGGAACGTCAGGAATTCATGTTGGATAAAGTAGTTAATATCTGCCATACGGAGTTTAAATTCGATGGCTTCTCTGAGGTAATGGATTACTTTAAGAATCTGATAAATGTCTTTAAGCAGATGAACTATTCTGAGTACAAGAGTGAACAATTCAACAAGTTCAACGACCAATTGGAAAAGATTCTGAACGAAAGAAAAGAAAATTAATGAGTTATGGCAACAAAAGCATTTCAAAAGATATATACAAAGATTACCCAGATTACAAAAGCTACCTGTTCGCTGAAAGCGTCGGGAGTAGGGTATGACGAGTTGGCCTCTGTAGATGGCAGGCTGGCTCAAGTAGTGAGGATTAGCGGTGACGAAGTTACCTTGCAAGTATTCTCCGGAACAGAAGGTATTCCTACGAATGCAGAAGTCGTATTTATGGGAAAGGCGCCATCGTTGAAGGTGGGTGATCAATTGTCCGGACGCTTCTTCGATGCTTATGGCAATCCGCTTGATGGCGGGCCTGTGCCGGAGGGTCAGGAAATCGAAATCGGCGGGCCTTCGGTTAATCCGGTACGTCGTGAGCAACCCTCTGAGCTGATCGCTACCGGTATTGCCGGTATCGACCTGAATAACACATTGGTAACAGGGCAGAAGATTCCTTTCTTTGCCGACCCCGATCAACCCTTCAACCAAGTAATGGCAATGGTAGCCTTACGGGCTGAATCAGACAAGATTATCCTGGGGGGAATGGGGATGACCAATGATGACTACCTCTTCTTCAAAAATACATTTAGTAATGCCGGAGCATTGGATCGTATCGTAAGTTTCATCAATACAACGGAAAACCCATCCGTAGAACGTTTGTTGATACCGGATATGGCGCTTACGGCTGCCGAATATTTTGCTGTTCAGAAGAATGAAAAGGTACTGGTGCTTCTGACTGATATGACGAACTATGCCGACGCATTGGCCATTGTATCGAACCGTATGGACCAGATCCCGTCCAAAGACTCCATGCCGGGTTCTATCTACTCGGATTTGGCTAAGATTTATGAAAAAGCGGTGCAATTCCCCGACGGAGGCTCTATCACAATTATTGCCGTAACTACCTTGTCGGGTGGAGATATCACACACGCCGTACCTGATAATACAGGATATATCACAGAAGGACAGTTATATCTACGTAAGGATAGTGATGTAGGAAAGGTAATTGTAGACCCGTTCCGAAGCTTGTCTCGTTTGAAACAGCTGGTGATTGGTAAGAAGACGCGCGAAGACCATCCGCAGGTGATGAATGCTGCTGTACGTCTGTATGCCGATGCCGCCAATGCGAAAACCAAACTGGAGAACGGTTTCGACTTGACGGATTACGACAACCGTACCCTGGCATTTGCCAAAGACTATTCCGAAAAGCTGTTGGCTATCGACGTAAACCTCAATACAACAGAAATGCTTGACGTAGCCTGGGATTTATTCGCTAAGTACTTCACCCCGGCTGAAGTAAATATTAAGCAGGAACTTGTAGATAAATACTGGAAGAAATAATTATTAATGATAAATTATTAATGGTTAATGAATTAATAATTCACCATTGATAATTAACAATTAAAAAAGAATGGCAATAAAGTTTCAATATAATAAAACATCACTTCAGCAATTGGAAAAGCAACTGAAGATGCGTGAACGCTCCCTGCCTACGATTAAGAGCAAGGAGAGCGCCTTACGCCTGGAGGTGAAGCGAACCAAGGATGAGGTAAGAAAATTGGAACTTCAGCTTGAGAAACAGATTCAGAGTTACGAAAATATGGTGGCTTTGTGGAATGAGTTTAAACCCGACCTGATCAAAGTGCTCGACGTATCTCTTTCTACAAAGAAAATTGCAGGTGTTGTAGTCCCTGTACTCGATGATATCGAGTTTGAAGTAGGACATTACAGCTTGTTTAATGCCCCGGCCTGGACAACAGACGGTATCGAACTGTTGAAAGGCCTGGCAAGAGCCGGTATTGAAGTGGAATTTTCGGGAATGAAGCTGGAGTTGTTGGAACATGCGAGGAAGAAAACCACTCAAAAGGTGAACCTTTTTGAGAAAGTTCAGATTCCGGGATACAAAGATGCGATCAGAAAAGTGAAACGGTTTATGGAAGACGAAGAAAGCCTTTCCAAATCGTCGCAAAAGATCATGAGAGCCAATCTGGAGAAACGTAAAGATAAAGAGGAGGCCGGATCATGATTGTAAAAATGAAGAAATATGCCTTCATGGTGTTTCACCGGGAGTATGATCAGTTCCTTTCTACACTTCGTGACCTGGGTGTCGTTCATATAAAGGAAACGAAGTCTATCGCCGATAATGCGGAGCTGCAGGAAATGATAGCCGAACGGAAAAGGGTATCTGCTGCTATACGCTCCTTTAAAAGGCTGAATGAAGGGAAAAAAGACCTCGCCTTCTCTCCTGCTGTGGAACTGTCAAAAGAAGACGGCTTGCAGCTTGTCGGACAGATTGAAGAATTGCAGGATAAAAGGGCTCAGCTACAGGCACAAAGGCAGTCTTTGCACAAGGAAATAGAGTACATGGACTTGTGGGGCGATTTCAGTTATACCAGCATTAAGCAACTGAAGAAAGTCGGCTACAATGTTACCTTCTATACCTGTCCTACAGCTAAGTTTGAACCCAAATGGGTAGACGAATACAACGCTGTTTTGATCAATAATTTCCAGTCGGTAACTTACTTTATTACCATTACAAAGGAAGGAACCCTTATTGACATAGATGCGGAGCGTCCGAAGATGCCTGACATGGGATTGGCAAAGCTGCAGGCAAGAAATGAGCAGCTGAAGGAAGACATGCAGGCAGTAGATACACAATTGCAGGAAATGGCTGTTTCCCAATTTAATACTCTGCTTGAGCTGGATAAACATTTATCAAATGAGTTCCATTTGATGAATGCCATTGTACAAACCGACCGCCAGGCCGAAGACAGACTGATGTTCCTCGAAGGCTGGACTACGGAAGACAATACCGAAGTATTGGAGAAAGAGCTGGACAAACAAGGCTATTTCTTCCAGGAAGTAGAAAAAGAAGAAGGGGAGAAGACACCTGTAAAGCTGAAGAACAATAGTTTTGCTAAGCTGTATGAGCCGATCACCAAGTTGTACTCCCTTCCGAATTACCTGGAGTTGGATCCTACTCCGTTGTTTGCTCCTTTCTTTATGCTGTTTTTCGGCTTATGTTTTGGAGACGGGGGATACGGACTGATCATCTTGCTGTTGTGTACATTTTTGAAGACAAAAGTAAGTGCCGATTATAAGCCATTCCTCTCCTTGTTCCAATGGCTGGGTGGGATGACGATTGTTGTCGGAACGCTTACAGGTTCGTTCTTTGGCGTTGCATTGGTTGATGTTCCGGCCTTCCAGTCGGTAAAAAAATACTTTCTGAGTAGTGACAACCTGATGACGCTTTCTATTGTGATAGGTATCTTCCATGTAATTCTGGGGAAAGCCGTTGCTGCCTATAAAACCAAGGTGCAGCGAGGACTGAAGCATAGTATTGCTCCTTTTGCATGGGTGTTTGTTCTTACCTTTTCATCAATAGGTTTAGGCCTGCCCATGCTGAATGTACATTTGCCTCAAATCGTGATATACGCATGTTTGGGTATAGCAGCTGTCGGGTTTTTAGTGGCTCTGTTCTACAATACCCCGGGCAAAAACATATTGTTGAACTTCGGAAGTGGGCTGTGGAATACCTATAATATGGCTTCGGGTGTATTGGGCGACGTTCTTTCATACATTCGTTTGTTTGCTATCGGCCTTACGGGTTCTATCCTGGGTAGTGTGTTTAACTCACTGGCTGTCTCCATGACAGAGAGCCTTCCGGTGGTAGCAAAAGTTATCGTTATGTTGTTGATTCTGCTGGTTGGGCATAGCCTGAACTTTGCTCTTTGTATGATCAGTTCGCTGGTGCATCCTTTGCGTCTGGTGTTTGTAGAATACTTCAAGAATTCAGAGTATGAAGGAGGAGGTAAAGAATACCTTCCATTCAAAAAAGCATAAAAAATAAATAAACTCAAATAATTTAAAACACATTTAGTTATGGAACCAATTTTATTAGCTTACATCGGGATCGGATTTCTGACAGGTATGTCATTTATTGGCAGTGCGTATGGTGTAACAATTGCAGGAAATGCAGTAGTAGGAGCGATGAAGAAAAATCCGGATGCTTTAGGTAGTTATATTGCCTTAAGTGCTCTTCCCAGCTCACAGGGTTTGTATGGTTTTGTTGCTTACTTCTTGTTGCAGCAATACCTTGTGGAAAGTATTCCTCTGATATCGGCATGTGCTATTCTGGGCGCCGGTTTGATGATGGGATTCTCAGGTTTTTATTCATCCATCCGTCAGGCGCAGGTTTGTGCTAATGGTATTGCAGGTATAGGAGCCGGCCATAATGTATTTAGTGCTACTATGGTAATGGCTGTATTCCCCGAATTATATGCTATCTTGGCTCTATTGGTTGTTATATTGATAGGTGGAACTCTTCCCGCACCTATAGTATAAATAAATAATAGATAAAGAATGAGAGGTGAAGGTGAGGTGTATCCTCCCTTTCACCTCTTTTTTTTGGTAATCTATTCAAAATCCCACAACTGTTGAACATGAGTTCCACAATTGTTGAACACGAGTTCTACATATGTTGAACTCATGTTCAACAGTTGTGGGATTTAAAAAATGTCATTTTCTCGCCTTGTGTTTATGATTATAATCATATAATTTGTCTGATATATGTAAAAATGTATGATATTTCCGTTTTTTTTACTATCTTTGTAGCGGGATTAGATCAGAAACGCAAAACTATAAACCAAAATATTGCTATGAGAAGTTTAAATGCTTCATTGATTGAAGAAATCTTCTTTCCTGTAGCGCCAAAAAGGGAAGCAAGAACATTAGACGATATACTCGTTTTTGTTACGAACGGACGTTTCAGTCTTATTACACTTGAAACGGATACGGAATACAAAGTGGGTAAAGGAGATGCTTTTATTCTTCAGAAAGGTACACCTTACGAGATGTACGTAAAAGAAGACGTATCTACCTTAGTTTTTAACATGCGCATAGGCAGGGAGATACCCGAAAAGATTTTCCCCCAGCTAAAGGCCGAAGCTTACGAGGGGCGAAAATCTCGAATACCCCGCTTTTCAAAACTGCCGATGAGCCGCCTGATATGGAACCTGGCGGAAACAGTGGAAATTTCTTTGCAGGATGCCTCGGAAAGTCATGAATACTTAGGAGTCAAGGTATTTGAATTATGCCAGATACTAAAGGCGAATTACAGTGTGAAGGAAGCTGTAGATTTCTTCCGTCCGCTTATTTCGCGCGACCATTCTTTTACAGATTTTGTGATGGACAACTATCTGGCGGTAGCTACGATCAGTGATCTGGTAAAGCTTTCCCCCTACAGTCTGTCTGTATTCAAGCGCCGTTTCAAGGAATCTTTTGGTGAAGCCCCTTATCAGTGGATGAAGCGGCAGAAGGCCATGCGTATCCTGTATATGATTCATCACAGTCGATTGAGTTTCACGGAAATAAGTTTTCGTACCGGCTTTGGCTCTTTGCCGCAATTTACGGCTTTTTGCCGGAAAAACCTAGGAGATGCACCCGGCGCGCTCCGGCGCAAAGGCAATACGTATAAGTTATCTTATGCGGGAAAGTCGAGAGAAGCCTTGTCTGGTTAAATAAACGAACTGTATTGTTAATAATGGAGCAAAGGAAAACCCATACATTTGCTCTAAGTTACAGAGAGAATCCCCAAAACAATAACCATTTAAAAACAAAGAAAACAAAAGAAACAGAGAGAAATAGATGTAAACAATAGGTTGGCGATTATATATTAGTCGTTACCATTAACCATTAGCTGCTTTAACTATTATCCTTAATAATTGACCATTGAGCCTTAGCTGTTTTCAAGCCTTTAATTATTAAATTGTTAATACTTGGCGTTAGTCGTTAATGATTAACCGATTTCCTATATGTAATAGACAAACCAACCTACGTAAAGGAGAGAAGAAAACAGGTAGTATATGAAAAGTAAAATCCTAAAACAATATATTGTATGGACTGCTGCAATGCTTATGCTGGCGCTATCATGCAGTAATGAGGAGCTTCCGGGAGCTGTTCCTCCGGTTCGTGAGGGATTTATAACATTCACGCTCCCGGGGAAAAAGCAACCCATCAGTTATGTTACAGCATCTGCCAATGAAAATGCAGTAGATTCTTTGGTAATTTACATGTTTGCTGATGGGACGGATCAGAACTCACCTAATTTGCTGGAAAAAGTTTACAGAATCGGACGTGCGGGTCTTTCGCAGTCGGGTACAAGCCTGACTACTACGATTGATATAACAGGCCGCTCGGGTAAACGCGTTTTTTATTTTGTTGCTAATGGAAAGGGCAACGCCTCGGTTCTTTCTGATATTAACGTAGGGACAACTACGGAAGAGGAGTTTGTAGAACGCTTGTCGGATGTACAAAACGGCTTCCTCAGTATGCCTTTATTGATGACGAGTCGCAAAGAAATTGAAGATGTGGAATTTCCTACTGAAGACGAGAAAAAAGTAACCCTCACGCGACGAGTTGCTCGTTTTGATGTAGATAATGATGCTTCGGTTACCAACTTCCAAATCGAAAAAATACTGATAAAGGATATACATCTGCAAGCCTATATCTTTAGCAATGCTACAGGCACGGCTGGACAGGTTCCAGAGGTGGGTAATCTTCCTATTATAAATTGCAGCAGCCAAGAGAGTGCCAATGGAAGTGGTTCTATTGAAGGACTTTTCTATCTTTACCCTACGGAGATAGGGCAGGGTAAGGGTGGTATCTGGTTTGAAGGTGTATTTATGGGTGAAAGGCGCATCTACCACCTGAAAAACGAACTGTCTATTAAACCCAATAAACGCTATACCCTGAAAGTAACGAAGGTGAGTACGGAAGCAACCGATCTTGAAATTGTGGTAGACGACTGGGTAGATGACGGAGGCAGCCACGTTATAGAGCCAGAAACAAATGACGTGGTATTTTCGGACATAACGAAAGAGGGGGGAGATGGTCTGCTTACTTTTTACCATATATATGATATCACACGGATGATTCAGCCGCTGAAGCTGTCTGTTACAGTATCATCCTACAACCTGCCGGGTGCCCGTGCGGTGGTGGTAGGTAATGTAGACAATTTGCCCGGATTTAAGGTAAATACAAAAGAGCCTGTTCTTACCTACAGTATGTATTACACACAAGATTTCGAGATTCTGATTCCTCCGCCTATCAACCCTCAGGTGAACATAGATATCCGTATAGAGATTGTGAACCAATTGAATACCGATCAACGCTTAGGGCTTTCAATTTTTACCGATGTGGAATACTACCCTGAAACAACCTTGCTACCTGTGATACTTGGTGGTAAAACCTGGGCTCCTGTAAACGTGGGTGCAACGAAAATAGATATTGCCAGTGGAGTCTATACCGTTGAGCACATGGGATATCTTTATCAGTGGGGACGTAATACTGGCTTTGTATCCGGAGGTGAAGACGATGATCCAAAGGATGTGTACCCCGTAGCTGGAGGAGTAAGTATGTATGATGCGACAGCAGGTGTAGCCGCCGGCTTGTTTATTAAAGGAGGAGCCTTTATATATTACGACTGGTTGACTACCCAAGATGACAATTTATGGTCTGGAGATAAACGGCAGGGACCTTGCCCGGATGGCTGGCATGTGCCTACAAGTGAAGACTTTTCGTCGATTACAATAGCTTATAATGAAGGAAAGGCTACTCGCGATAACTCTACCGGTACTTTTGCGATAACGGGAGACAATGGTGTAGATAAGCTATATTTTCCTGCTGTCGGAAATCGGCAATATTCGACAGGAAAAACATATACTGACGGGATGGGTTACTATTGGACGGCAACTCCCAGTGAAAGGCACTCATACAAGTACACTTTCTTTGTAGATGGTCACATAGATGGACAAGCTTCCCCCCGTTCGTATGGCTATTCCGTACGTTGTATTAAAGACTAAGGAAATGAATAGATATGAGGTGTAGACTACTTAAACTATATATACTGCTTGCAGTCTGCCTGCTTATGCTGGTGTCTGCTTGCAGCAATGAAGTCCTTCCGGGGAGTGTTCCGGAGGAGCAGGAGCGTACGATTACATTTACGCTTCCCGGGAGGAAACATTTTGTCAGTTATGCATCTTTGGACAATGATGATACTGTGCTTGAGTTGGATATCTTTATGTTTAGGGAGGGTACGCCCAGCTTGCTGGAAAAGGTCTTTCATCTGGAAGGAAGCAGCCTGGGGCAGGCGGGAACCAACCTGACGGCAACTATAGATGTAACCAACCGCTCGGGTAAACGCATCTTTTACTTTGTGGCTAATGCCGAAAACAAAGCCTCGGCGCTTGAAAATGTCAGCATAGAACTCACTACCGAGGCTGATATTCAACGACTCGTATCGGATGTACAGTCCGGCTTTTTCAAGCCTCCATATCTGATGACTGCCCGTCAGGAAATAAATAATATAAAATATCCCACCGACACAGAAATACAAGTGCTCCTGAAGCGACGTGTAGCGCGATTCGATATAGACAATGACTCCTTAGTTACCAATTTTAGAATAGATAAAATACTGGCAGATAATATAAATCTGCAATGTCCTCTTTTTGATTATGCCGCCAACACGCCGCCGCTGGCTACGGGTACCCTTCCACTGATTGATTTCGGCGCTATAGAAGGTAATAACGGAGCCAATCTGATTGAAAATCTTTTCTGTTTTTATCCTACCGAGATAGGGGCTGATAAGACTGTTATCTGGTTTGAAGGAGAACTTAACGGTGAAAGGCGCATCTATAGCCTGAAAAAAGACCTGCTCATCGAAGCCAACAAACGTTACATCCTGTCGATAAAGAAAGCAGGTGCCAATTTTGACATAGAAATAGGTGATGGCGAGGATGATCCTTAATAAGAAAAGCAGCTGAAATCCGGCTGCTTTTCTATTATCTGAAGGAGGTTTGTTTTATTTGGTAAGAGTAATCAGGAAAGACTTGTCTGATAGAAACTCATCGTTCAGATGAAGGGCTTTCTTAACAATCGGATCCCCCTTTTTCCAGATCATGTAGAGATCGAAGGTTATCTCGTCGGAGGTTCCGTCTCCCCAATCAATTGTAAAACTTTCCTGTTTATATTTAAATGGGGCAAATTCGCCAAAGGTGATGGCATAACTGTTGTATGCATCTACGTACTCCAATCTTAAACCTAAATCTCTGGGAAGAAGGGCTTTTGTTTGGTCGACCAGATTGTATCTCCAATCCTTGTACAAAGCGACTATTTTGTCGGTATCGATGTGATTTTTTGTTCCGGAATTCAATAGGTCGTTTCCATCTTTATCCTGTACGAGAAAAACGATGCTGTAATTAATAAAATCCCAGATTCGATCGTATAGGGGATT
Organism: Parabacteroides sp. PH5-46; assembly: GCF_029892785.1. Classification (GTDB taxonomy): domain Bacteria; phylum Bacteroidota; class Bacteroidia; order Bacteroidales; family Tannerellaceae; genus DFXE01. The sequence goes on along the minus strand of NZ_JARXXA010000005.1, from coordinate 170,929 downwards.
AATAGGCCTTTTGATGTTTAACAACGAAATATTTCCACAATCTTTATCATTATAATACACCTTTTTTTCGGCCTTATTGGCATATTGAATTTTTACAACATCTTTTGTGCCATCTCCCCAATCGATGCTTAACTCTTCATTCTTAGTTTCGGGATTCAGTCCATCAATAACCAGAATGTTTTTATCTGTTTCCTGATTATATGTAACCTTTAAAAAGCCTGATGTCGAGGTAGTATCTTCGTCAATCGTGTATGTTTTCCCGTTATATGTTACACTAATATCCGGTATAATATTATACATGGAGTAAATGTTCAACATATCAGAATCCCATTCCTTATTAGCTACGGTAAATGCTAGCTCATATCCGGAACGGTTTTCACTACCGGATATTTCTGTCTTTATTTCTTCATCTTCCGGAATGTCGTATTTCTCTTCATATTTATTATCATTATCGCATGATGCGAAGATGAATAAAAGTGGGATTATTAATAGCTTTAAATGTTTCATCATTTCAGCAAGTTTATCGTTCATACTTTTTTTCAAAAGTAGTGATTTTTTTTGTGAAACATCCTATGTGTATAAAAAATCACCTTTAAAGACTTATTGTTGCAGCTTTTGGGGGAGAAGGTGCATCTTTTAGGTATCGAAGGCGGGTTATGCCTTTGGTTTAAGTTAAAGAATATGTAAAAAGGTGGTGGTGCCATAGAATTGTTTACATTTGTATGTATTATATTAAACCCTTTATACGTTGAAGGAGTCTAATCAAAAAGCAAAAGAGTATTTACTTTAAAAAAGAGGAGAAACGAAAATGAAACCCATGAAATTAACATCTTTGATTGTCATCCTTCTGGCTGCTTTCAGTGTGAGTTCGGTTGCCCAGAATGAGTTTTTCGATGATGTGTATTTCTCTTCCGGTAAAAACAAAAAGAAAGAAGAGGAAAAGCAAGTTATACAACCAAAGGAAACTCAGAAAAAAGTAATAGCATACGCGGAAGCAGAGAATAAACCATCACAGGTTCAATATACGAATAGCCGTGATGTGGATGAGTATAACCGTAGAAATGTGACGATTGACTCGGAAGAACCTTATTACGAAGATGAGGAAGACGATGTAGTTATTTCAAAAGAGAAAAAACGCAGATCGGATACCGAATATACCGAAAGGATTATCCGCTACCATTCGCCCAGCAAGGTTACGATTACCGGAGCAGACCAGGTAGACTTATACCTGAGCGATGGTTATTATGCTTATGGCTATGATACGGATTATTCCGGAGGAAGCGCGAACGTTAGTCTAAATATCAATATAGGTAACTCCTGGGGACCATCATCGTATTACGGATGGTATGATCCCTGGTATAACCCTTGGTACTATTCATCCTGGTATTATGGCCCCTCATGGAGCTGGGGATGGAACTGGGGATGGGGTGGTTTCTATTCCGGATGGCATAGCCCCTGGTATTATTCTTCCTGGTATGGACACCACTGGGGTGGCTATTACGGAGGTTATTATGGTGGATACTATGGCGGATGGGGACATCATCATGGTGGATATTACAGTCACAACAATTACTACAGTAACTATTATAGCAACGGGCGCTCATATGGAGGACGAAAATCTAATTCACTTTCTTCCAGTAACAGGGTAAGCAGTAACCGGACTTCAACAAGCGGTCGTTCGTCATCGTTGAGAACATCATCTTCCGGCGGACGTGCTTCATCCTCTGTTAGCAGCGGACGCTCGTCTGTTTCTACCCGCGAATCGGTAGCCGGACGTACCTCTACTTCAAACCGGACTTCTTCTTCTGTAGGAAGAACGTCAACTGCGACAACGAGTCGCCGTGCAACAGACAGTAGTGTAGGCACCAACTCCAGTCGTACAAGAGTCTCCAACTCTTCGTCATCCGTAGGTCGCAGCAACCGTTCATCCGGCAGTAGTACTCGTCAGGGTGTAGCTCCTTCTGCTTCTTCCGGTCGTTCATCGTCCAGTATGTCCAGAAGTAGTTCTTCTTCGTCCAGAAGCTATTCTGCTCCATCTTCCTCTTCTTCATCATCCAGAAGTAGCGGTTCTATCAGCTCAGGTGGTGGAGGCGGAAGTCGTTCAAGCGGTTCTTCAGGCGGCGGTGGTGGTCGTTCAAGCAGTAGTGGCCGTAGATAAGATACTGTTTCGAGAGGTAAGAAGGTGTTTTGTATAGGTTGATAAAAAGAGATAAAGATGAAAAAAATAATGCTAATAACATCAGCGCTGCTACTGGCTAGTAGCGCTGTTTTTTCTCAAGGACAATTAGATGCGTATAAACTATCCCAGACAGATTTGTTTGGTACAGCCCGTTATTTAAGTATGGGAGGCGCTTTCGGAGCCTTGGGAGGAGATGTTTCCGTGATGAGTGCAAACCCTGCCGGACTGGCTGTTTACCGTAGCTCGGAAGCTGTGGCTACCCTGAGTATAAACTCTGCCTCGGCAGAATCTAATTGGGCCAATATAAAGACCGATGGTAGCCGTACGCGCGTTTACTTTGACAATATAGCTTATGTAGGTTATTTCCCAACGGCAAATGACGAAGGTATCGTAGGCTGGAATGTAGGTTTCTCCTATAACCGGCTGAAAAATTTTAACCGGACTTACTCATTACGAGGCGTTGGAAATCCTGATTATTCTATGACGGATTATATGGCAGAACGTGCTTTCGGATTAGACTACAATGATCTTCAATCGGAAGATAATTATGATCCTTATAGAGCACAAGACGATTGGTTGTCAGTATTAGGTTATAACTCCGGTTTGATAGACCACATGAGCAACAGTAATACAGAATATACCAGCACCTTCGGACGTAATGACGGAACAGGAGGCTGGGTTCCTTATCAGTTGACTGCTACAGAATTGGATGTGACAGAACGCGGCGCTATCGACCAATATAATATTGCTTTCGGAGTGAATATCTCAGACCTGGTTATGCTGGGCGCTACAGTAGCTATTACGGATATAAACTATCATTATAGTTCCTATTATGCCGAAGACTTTGAAGGTTCCAATTACATGGAGCTGGAAAATTGGTTGGATACTGACGGAACAGGCTATGGCTTTAATTTGGGAGCCATTGTTCGTCCGGCAGATTTCCTGCGCTTGGGTGTAGCTTATAACTCACCTACCTGGTATAAATTGACGGATACATACAGTGCTACAGCTGTTTCTCATACAGATTATTGGGTAGATGGCGGATACGTAGCCGATTCTCCCAGGGCGTTTTCGGATTATGAATTTCGTTCTCCCGACCGCTGGATATTCAGTGCTGCTGCCATCCTGGGACAGACTGCTCTGATAAGTGTGGATTATGAGCTGACTAATTACAAACGCATGAAAATGTATAATGAAAATGGCATAGAGAACACCAATACAAACTCAGACATCAGCCGGAATTTTGGAAATGCAGGTACTTTGCGCATAGGTGCTGAAGTGAAGGTTACCCCTCAGTTTGCAGTAAGAGCCGGTGCCGCGTGGATTGGCAACCCTATGAAGGATGCTTTGAAAAACGCTACCGAAGAGGTGAAAACCGTAGGTACTATCCCTCATTATACAATCGAAAACAGCATCTCCAATTATACAATAGGACTAGGTTATCGTTTTACTCCCAGCTTCTATATGGACTTGGCTTGTATCCTGAAATCGCAGAAAGAAGACTTCTATTCATTCTCGAAGATATACGATAATGGACAGCTGATTACGGACTCTAATTCAGCAACGCTGAAAACCAATACCACCCGTGTGGCATTAACACTCGGATGCAAATTCTGATAAAATAAGTTTTGTTCAGGAATATCCCTGTTTTGTCCTTGAAAAGACAGAGTAGGGGTATTTTTTGTTGAAATACCGCTTAAACATTTGCTTGTTTGAAATTCTTTTCTTTATTTTGCTCATCGTAAAAGTTTGTTTAACAATTAAAATCCTATAGCCTATAGCATAACATTACTCCGTAATTTTAACATAAGAAGTAATGAACACATTAAAAACGATGACCGACGAGGAGTTGGTGGTTCTTTATGCTAAAGGTGAAAATGCAGCTTTTGACGTGTTGTTGAATCGCTACAAAAGCAGTATCCACTCATATATTTACTTTATTGTGCGCAACAGAGACCTGACGGAAGATATCTTTCAGGAAACTTTCGTGAAGGTTATCATGACCATCAAACAAGGCCGCTATACGGAAAACGGGAAATTTAAAGCCTGGATTACCCGTATCGCTCACAATCTTATTATAGATAACTTCCGCCAGGAAAGAAGCGAAAACACTATCTCAAATGATGAAGTGGAAGTGGACCTTTTCAACAATGTGAAATTGTGTGACGGAACCATCGAAGATTCCTTGATACATACACAGGTTCTTACCGATGTAAAGAAACTGATCAACCATTTGCCCGACAGCCAACGCGAAGTGTTGGAGATGCGTTACTACCAGGATTTAAGTTTCAAAGAGATAGCTGACCTGACGGGTGTGAGCATCAATACAGCACTGGGACGTATGCGCTACGCTATCCTGAATATGCGCCGGATGGCTGCCGAACACAATATGGAACTTTCATTAACATAGTTATAATATTTTTTTTCATTTCCATGCAATAAGAATATAGTGCTTACGTTTTATTAGTAAACAAGATAAAATGTAGCCTATGAGGAAACTTTCTACTCGATGCATGGAAACTGTAAATAAAACAAAGAAAGAATGGGGAACGGAAAAAAGTATTCCTCAAAAGAAGACACTTGATTTTCTTTCCCAATTTGCCCGCGTCTATCATGCGGAACCTGCGATGCAGGAAAAACTTTGCGGTTTTGTGATGAACTAACGAATTGCACAAAGGAAATCTGAGGCTTTGGCCTCGCTTTTACCCTAAAACATCTTGAAGGATTACCTGTCCTCCAAGATGTTTTTTTTGTACCTTTGTGGAAAATATCCGGAAGATGAAACATAAAATAGCTCCTTCTTTGTTGGCGGCGGATTTTCTTCGCTTGCAGGAAGAGATAGAAATGATAAACAATAGTGAGGCCGACTGGTTGCACATGGATGTGATGGACGGTGTGTTTGTACCGAATATCTCGTTTGGCTTTCCGATACTCGAAGCGGTTAAACCGCTGCTGAAAAAGCCGATGGATGTGCACTTAATGATTGTAGAGCCTCAAAAGTTTATTCATGAAGTAGCAGCTGCCGGAGCTTATATGATGAATGTACATTATGAAGTGTCTCCCCATTTACACCGTACCGTTTCGGCTATTAAAGATGCCGGAATGAAAGCAGCTGTAACCTTGAATCCCCATACTCCGATACATGTACTTGAAGATATCATACAAGACCTCGACATGGTATTGCTGATGTCTGTGAATCCCGGTTTCGGCGGACAACGCTTTATTGAACATTCGGTAGAAAAGACCGCTCGCCTGAAAGATATGATAACCCGCAAAGGCTTGCATACACTGATAGAAGTAGATGGCGGGGTAAACCTGGAAACAGGCAAGCGCCTCCTCTCAGCCGGAGCTGATGTGCTGGTAACCGGCAGTTTCGTATTCAAATCACCCAACCCCATACAAACAATTTCTGCGCTGAAAGCGCTTGAATAAATGAAGAATACCCATCATTCTTCATTTTAAAAAGACTTTAACTATGATTTTGGAGATACGGAAACGTCCTTTTGTACGTCCGCTGGCTGTATGGATAGCGGGGATTGTTATGCAGTCGTTTCAGCTGGGATATATCTTTTCGTTTGTGTTCTTGTTTGTTCCCCTGTTGATGTTTTGGAAGTCTGAACGGGCCTATGATGCTCGTTGGCTATGGGGTGCTATTTTCCTTAGTTTATTATTGTTTTTGTCTGTACATAAGACAGCTTACCATGCAGGGCGCTTGGAGGCTTCGTCGGTAAGTGTTTTGCAGGAAAAGGCTTACCGCTTGCAACAACGTGCGATCCGTCCACTCGAGCATCTATCCTTGTCGGATGCAGAAAAATCTGTGTTGGCAACAATTAGCCTGGGAGCCAGGGAGAAGATGCCGAAGGAGGTGCGCAAGCAGTTTTCCGTAACAGGTGTGGTGCATATCCTGGCGGTAAGTGGGTTCCACGTAGCGATTGTCTGTAGCTTTATCTCTTGGATATTAGTCTTTTTGTCAGGAAGCAGGGTAGGGAGGTGGACGAAATATTTGCTGACGCTGGCATTGCTTTGGACGTTTGTATTAGTGTCCGGACTGGCAGCTTCGTCTGTACGTGCAGGGATTATGCTCTCGTTATACCTTAGCGGTAGGCAGTTATATCGTACTACCGATTCCTATAATACCCTGGCGGCATCTGCCTTTTGTATGCTGGTGTATAATCCTTTATATCTGTTTGACGTTGGTTTCCAACTGAGCTATACGGCCGTTTGGTTTATCTTGTATCTGCAACCCCGTTTGAATAAAGTGCTTCAGGTACGAAATCCGCTCTTGGCGGCTCCCTGGAGCTGGCTTACTGTTACTTTGGCTGCCCAAATCGGGGTAACGTTTTTGTGTTTATATTATTTCGGTTACTTCTCGTTGGTTTTTATCTTTACCAATCTTCCTCTCACCTTGATAGCTACCCTTTTGATCCCCCTGACGCTTTTGTGGATGCTCCTTCCGGCAGGCTTGCCTGGGATAGAGCTGTTGCAATCCGGTATTGAATACCTCACCCGTGGCATGATGTGGGTGGTAGAGGCGTTCAGCCGGGAGGGGAGCTCGTTGTCGTTTCGTTTCACTTTGGGTATGCTGTTACTCAGCTATCCGGCACTGCTTTCATACCTTTTATATCGCACACGCCATCGGGCAGGCTATTTGCTTTTGTTTCTTTTTTTGTGTCTGATGTTCTTACTCCTGTTGCTAATTGATAAATATTTGCATATTAAAATCTAAAAAAGTCGTACATTTGAGGCCAATAATAATTTATGATATGCTAACGAAAATCATTCTCGAAGAACAAATACAAAAAGCCAAAAAGTACATAGAAAAAGGAGATAAGTTTGTTGTTGTAACACATGTAACTCCGGATGGTGACGCAATCGGTTCTTCTTTGGGATTGTATCATTTCCTGAATGAATTCAGCAAAGAGCAGGTAAATGTTGTGGTACCGAATGATTTTCCATCTTTCTACAAGTGGATGCCGGGAGCAAAAGATATTGTGATTCATGCAAAGTATCCCGATTTTGCCGAACAACTGATCCGTGAAGCAGACGTGATTTTCTGTCTTGATTTCAACGAACCGAAACGTATTGAAAGGTTGGCTCCGGCAGTAGTAGCTTCGGATGCACGCAAGGTGATGATAGACCATCACTTGAATCCCGCTGATTTTTGCAGGGTTGTGATGTCGTATCCGCAAATATCGTCTACAAGCGAGTTGGTGTTTCGCTTTATTTGCCGAATGGGGCTCTTTGACCTGATAAACAGATCCGCTGCAGAATGTATCTACACAGGTATGATGACGGATACGGGGGCTTTTACCTACAATTCCAACCATCCCGAGATATACACAATCATCAGCGAACTGCTGCGCAAAGGAATCGACAAAGATGCCATTTACAGGAAAGTAAATCAAGTATATTCCGAGTCTCGCTTGCGTCTGATGGGCTATGTGTTGTATGAAAAAATGCGTATTTATCCGGAACAGCATACGGCTTTAATCACGCTATCTCAGGAAGAACTGGATCGTTTCCAGTACGTTACCGGTGATACGGAAGGCTTTGTTAATCTGCCGCTGAGTATTGACGGTATCGTCTTCTCTGTATTTATACGTGAAGATAAGGATTATGTAAAGGTCTCGTTACGCTCGGTAGGTGATTTCCCATGTAATGAGTTTGCTTCCAGATATTTTAACGGAGGCGGCCACAAGAATGCATCCGGAGGGGAATTTTATGGCTCTTTGACCGACTCGATAGCCAATTTTGAGAAGGGGCTTAACGAATTTAATCCTAATAATGTTGAAGAATTGAATAAACATGCCTGATTTTTGGCTGATTATACATACATTTGTCACAGGTATTTATAGATAGATAACAGATGAAGAAAGGTTTTAATATATTGTTGATTTTGAGTGCTGCATTATTCGCGTTATCCTGTAGTAAGAACAGGTCGTACTCAGACATGTTGAAAGATGAGAAGAAAGCGATTAATCGCCTGATTGATGCCGAAGATTTTGAAATACTGGACAAATACCCCGAAAACGGAGTATTTAAAGAAAACCAATTTGTACACCTGAGTTCCGGTCTTTACCTGTGTGTAATAGATTCCGGCAACGGCAACCGCGCTACAGCGGGAACAACTAATATTTTATGCCGTGCTAAGGGACGTTTCCTTATCGATGATGATACAACTTATTTTGATGGTTTTAATCCGCATGTTTGGCCATATCCGCTTGAGTTCAAGTACTACGGTAGCTCTCCGTCGGCCGATCAATATTATTATAGCGGCGGCCTGGTAAGTGCTCTGGATTATGTAGGTGACAGTTCGGTTGTTCGGTTAATCATTCCTTTTAAGATAGGAAGTTCCTATCAATCTAAGTACGGATACGCTCTTTTTTATGACAGGGTGAGATTCATTTTTGAAAAATAATCATAACTTATGACTCTTATTAAATCTATTTCCGGAATCCGTGGTACAATCGGAGGAAATCCGGATGAAGGGTTAAACCCCTTAGCTATTGTTAAATTTGTAGCAGCCTATGCTACATTTATACGAAAAAACGCTAAAGCAACGTCAAACAAAATTGTAGTAGGACGGGATGCCCGTATTTCAGGCTCCATGGTAAAACAAGTAGTACTGGGTACGCTTACCGGAATGGGCTTTGATGTGGTAGACCTGGATATGGCTACAACTCCCACAACCGAAATAGCAGTTGTTATGGAAAAAGCCTGTGGTGGCATTATACTGACAGCCAGCCATAATCCGAAACAATGGAACGCTTTGAAACTTCTGAACGAACGGGGGGAATTTCTGAATGCCGCCGAAGGACAGGAAGTACTGGATCTGGCAGCATCCGAACAGTTTGTATTTGCAGATGTAGACCATCTGGGAAAAGTAACAACAGATGCTACTTACAAACAAAAACATATAGAAAGCGTTTTAAACCTGGCTCTTGTAGATGTAGAAGCTATTAAGGCTGCCAATTTCCGCGTAGCCATTGATGCTGTAAATTCAGTAGGAGGTGTTGTACTTCCCGACTTGCTTTATGCTTTGGGCGTGAAGGAGATATTCAAGCTACATTGTGCACCTCACGGAAACTTCTCGCACAATCCGGAGCCATTACCCGAACACTTGACAGAGATATCGCAACTGATGACACAAGCCAAGGCTGATGTTGGTTTTGTGGTGGATCCGGATGTGGATCGTCTGGCTATTGTATGCGAAAATGGCGAAATGTTTGGCGAAGAATACACCCTGGTGGCAGTAGCCGACTATGTATTGAGCCATACACCCGGTAATACCGTAAGCAACTTGAGTTCGAGCCGTGCCTTGCGCGATGTAACCCGTATGCATGGCGGCGAATATACTGCCGCAGCTGTAGGAGAGGTGAATGTAGTAACCAAAATGAAAGAAACTCATGCCGTAATAGGAGGCGAAGGCAATGGCGGTATTATATACCCTTCCAGCCATTACGGACGGGATGCCTTGGTGGGTATTGCTCTCTTCTTGAGCCATCTGGCTAAAAAGAAAATGAAAACAAGCGAGTTACGCGCCTCTTATCCTCCTTATTTTATTTCTAAACAGAAGGTGGAACTGACTCCGGAAATCAATGTAGACGCTATACTGGAGAAAGTAAAAGAGAAATTTGCTCAATATGACATTACGGATATTGACGGAGTGAAGATTGATTTCCCCGACAAATGGGTACATCTTCGCAAGAGCAATACCGAACCGATTATCCGTATTTACTCAGAGGCTCCCACCATGAAAGAAGCCGAAGAATTGGGCGGACAACTCATCAGTATCATACACGAAATGTGCCGTTAAGGTACCTCTAATCATTCCAAAGATATTTTAATTTCATCCTAGTGAGAATTTTTTCTCATTAGGATGAGAACTTTTTCTCACCCCGATGAGAAAAAATTCTCATCCAGATGAAACTTTTTTTAGATTTAGGCCATGATGCCTATTTTCTTGATCTGATCTTCGATGTCGGTTGCTTCGTTAATGCAAGCTCGTTTTATTTTGCTCCGGTAGTTATACACTGTCTGAACAGAGCAGCGCAGGAAGGAGGCTATTTTGTTTGAGTCGGATATGCCAAGCCTGATTAAGGCGAAGATACGCAGTTCGGTGTTTAATAGCTCCTCTCTCTTATTGTCAAAGCGATACTCCTCCAGTAACAGTTCATTGATAGCGGAAACAAAGCCCGGATAGATACTCAGGAATGCCTTGTCGAAGTCGTTATACAGCTCCTTCATCTCGCTTACTTTCTTTGGAGAGCATTCTTTAGTAGTTCGTTGAAGCGTTTGGCCATCACCATGTTTTTTACACTCTTTTTGTAGTCTTCAAGGTCTCTGATATATTTGGCGCAGAGGTCGAGAAAGTGGCCAATGTAGTCTTCTTTGATAATGTTGGCGTCTCGTAGTTCGCTGTTTAGTCGGCTTAGTTGGTTATTTACCTCTTCAAGGTTGTTGTTGCTTTCTTTGAGCTTTTTTCGGGCAAGTTTGAGTTCCAACATTTGCTTGTTCAGGTAAATCATCATCACCAGGAGGATGATAAAGAGAGCGATTGTAAAGGTAAGTATCAGTTTTAGCTGGTTACTTTGTTGGATGTTTTGCTGTTGGTACGAATGGGTTATGATAGGGAGTGTTTCCGCTATTTCGAGATATCGGAAACGAGCTCCATAAAAATTGGCATCATTCAAAGCGTGTATTATATAGTCGAATGCCCGCTCCACATCGTTGTGTTTATAAAGCCAGATCGACAAGTCTAACAAGGCTCTATTCTCTTTTACGGCATCTTTTACATCCGACATAACAGCCAAAATCAGATATTTAATTTGTGTATCCGAATCTCCCATTTGTTCGTATAATTGAGACATATCATAGTTTTTCTTGGCATTGTCATGTGTTCCGGGATGAGTTGATTCCAGATAGGATTCCAGGTATATTCTTGCACTATCCAGGTCCTTTTTGTCTCTGGCTTTTAAGTATTTATAATATAGTCGGTCGAGGGAGTTTTTCGGTAGATAGCGCACTACGGCTTCTTGTGATTCGTGGATCAGCTCTTCATAGTTGGCTGTAATCTGCATACCTTTCTGATAGGTGTTTATGTTGATATATAGCGATCCCATGTATTGATAATATTTTACCAATAATTCATTGTCCAGATTGTCCAGAGGGATACTATTCAGTACAGACTCGGATTCGATAAAAAGCCCGGTTGAAGACAATATAAATGAGTATTGCAGTTGCGTACGAATAAGCCATTCCTTATTGTTTTCTTGTTCGGCCAACCGGATGTTCTTTTTTATATATACAAACGCAGAATCGCTTACATAGCTCTGATACTCTTCTATTATGCGATAAGTGAGTTCAAATTGCTTATCTGGAGACATTTCTTGCTCCAATTGAATTTTCATCCTGTTTAACCGGTGTTCTTTTTGCTCCATATATATATGCCCGTTTAGCAAAACATGATCCAATTCCTTCAATAGAGAGTCGACAGGAGTTTTGGCGGATAAGTTTGTTAAGCAGCATGAAATCAGAAAGATTAACAAAGCGAGGTTTTTCATGTGACAAAATTTTCCAACAAATATAAAAAAATATTTTTATTTTTATTCAAATACTTGAAATATAACTTTTTCGTCCTTTTTTTATATTCAAATTGTTTACTAAAAATCTTTCTTTCAAATCTTTAAATTACTGTAATACAGTTAAAAATGAACTTTTGAATTTACCATTCACTTACTTGAGGGCTACTTTTAGATTATTTGTGATAAAATCTGTTTCGTTTAGATATAATTTTACATTCGGCTAGTATTTGTTAAACATTAAATTTATTATCATTTATGAAACAGCTAAAAGAAGCTATTTACTCGTTTTACTCTATCCAGAGGCTCATTATTTTTTCTTTAATGATGAGTATGTGTGCGACGGCTGCCTTTGCTCAGTTTACTGTAAAAGGTAAGGTCTTAGACGAATTCGGCGAGACGATCATTGGCGCCAATATCGTAGAAAAAGGTACTACTAATGGTACAATTACCGACATGGAAGGTAACTATACGCTAAGTATTAGTAATTCCCAGCGAACAGTCCTTCAGTTTTCCTTTATCGGGTATAATACTAAGGAAGAAACCGTGAATGGAAGAAACTCTATTGATGTAACTTTGGATCCTTCTGTTGTAAACTTAGGCGAGGTTGTTGCCATTGGTTATGGTACGCAAACACGCCGCGAAATCACCGGATCTGTAGCTAATATTACAGAAGAAAGCTTTAACAAAGGGGTTACCCGTGATGCCGCTGACCTGTTGCAGGGTAAAGTAGCCGGTTTGATGATCAATATGGGTACCGGTGATGTAGGGGGCGAACCTACGATTCGCTTGAGAGGTACCTCTACTATTCAGAAAGACAAAGGGCCTTTCATCGTAATTGATGGTGTTCCGGGTGGAGATATGTCTACTGTTTCTCCACAGGATATTGAGTCTATTTCTGTATTGAAAGATGCTTCTTCGGCAGCTATTTATGGTTCTCGTTCAGCCGGTGGGGTTATTTTGATTACAACTAAAAGAGGCTCCGGTTCCAAGACACAGGTATCGTATGACGGTTATGTTGCTATGTCTAATATAGCCAAGAAACCTGATTTATTAACAGCCGACGAATGGCGGGAGTATGTGAGAAAAACAGAACAAGATGGTTCTGTATACGACCAGTATGGTGCGGATACAGATTGGGTAGATGAAATAACCCGTACAGCTATCTCTCATAACCATGCAGTTTCTATGTCGGGTGGTGGTTCAAAAAATAACTATCGCGCTTCTTTCACTTACTTGAACAGAGAAGGTGTTTTACGTGATAATGCGATGGAACGTTACAACTTCCGTTTCCAATTCCAGCAACGTGCTATTAATGACCGTTTGCGTATTGGTTTGACAGGATCAACAACGCTTACCGACAGAGATAATTTCCGTGGAGGTAACTTCGTATTGGCCTATAACATGCTTCCGGTATATCCTGTAAAACTAGCCGATGGTTCATGGTTTGATACCCGTGAATACGATCAGGGTAACCCGGTAAGAAATCAAGACTACAATAAAGATCATTTCAAGAACCAGTACTTCTTCGGTAATGGCGATATCTCATTCACTATCATTGACGGGCTGGATGTGAAGGCTAATCTTTACAAGAGCCGCCATACAGAAGAAAGAAGCCGGTATGAAAATTCCCAAACACAAGCCGGACGTGACAATAACGGTTGGGCTGAAAGAAGAAACAGAATTTGGGATAAGGAATTGATGGAGCTAACGGCTAATTATAATACAGCTTTTGGCGGTCAGGAAGAACACAAGTTGGATGTTATGGGCGGATATTCCTGGGAAAGAAACGATTATACACATGTACAGGTGGCTAACCGTGATTTCGTAACAGATATGTTGGCTTCCGATAACTTGCAGGCCGGACAAGGATTAAGACCTAAAGATGTAGAATCGGCACGTAATATGAATAAGCTGATCTCTTTCTTCGGACGTGCACATTACAGCTATAAAGAGCGTTACATGATTACAGCTACACTTCGTCGCGACGGTTCTTCTAAGTTCGGAGCTAATCATAAATGGGGAACATTCCCTTCAGCATCTGCAGCTTGGGGTATTTCACAAGAAGATTTCATGCAAGACATCAATTGGGTAAGCGATTTGAAATTGCGTGTAGGTTATGGAGTAACAGGTAACCAGGACGGGCTTGATCCATACAAATCATTAGAGTTATATGGTTCGGATGGTACGTATTACGACAATAATGCATGGTTGACAGCTTATAAGATTAAGCAAAATGCTAATGCAGACTTGAAATGGGAAGAAACATCTATGCTTAATGTAGGGCTTGACTTTACCTTGTTCAACGGACGCCTGAACGGTACGATTGAATGGTATGACAAGCAAACCAAGGATATGCTATATGAATATAATGTACCTACTCCTCCCTATTTACATAATAAGATGATGGCGAATGTAGGAGACATGAAGAATACTGGTCTTGAATTGGCCTTTACAGTAGATGCTGTACGTACGAAAGACTTTAACTGGACTACCTCTTTAAATATGGCATATAATAAGAACGAAATCACTCGTTTATCCAACGATATCTATACGGCAGACCGTATCCTGATTGGTGATGCCTGGATTCGTGGAGGTTCTGCCAATACCACTCACGTACTTGAAACCGGCTATCCACTCGGTCAGTTCTATGGCTGGAAATGCTTAGGTTTAGATGCCGAAGGACACTATATTATGCAAGATATGACCGGTGAGGGACAAATCTCGGAAGAAGATCGTACCTATATAGGTTCGGCTTATCCGGATGTAACTTTCGGATGGAATAATACATTCTCTTATAAAAACTGGGATATGTCAATCTTTTTGCGCGGAAGTATCGGTAACGATGTACTGAATCACATGCGTATGGCTTATGCCCAACCGGGTTATCTGATTGGAGCCAATGCTCTGAACGATCCGTTGATTTATCAACTGAAACAAGTACCGGAATACAGCTCATACTATATTGAAGATGCCTCTTTTGCCAGATTAGACAATATGTCTATTGGCTATACTTTCAATACAAAGAAGTTGGACTGGTTGGATCGCGCAAGAGTTTATGTAACAGCTCAAAATTTATTTGTGATCACCGGATATAGCGGATTAGACCCGGAAGTAGACTTCTCACGTAGTGACGGTTCGGCTCCTGGTGTTCAAGACCGTGAATTCTATCCTAAAAACAGAACATTCTCTGTAGGTGTAAGTTTGAGTTTCTAATATTATAAAAATAAGAATATGAAAAAGATACATATATTATCATTGATTATAGGATGTACATTGTTGTGGAGTATGCCGGCATGTACCGATCTGGACGAAGATGTATACGACTCCATCCCTGCCGACCAGTTCGGACAAACATCTGCCCAGATCAATTCAATTATTGCTCCGATCTATAAGACGTTGAAGAGTGCTTGGCCGGGCGACTTCTTTTGTTTGATTGAAGAAACGTCTGATATGGCGATCAGTCCAACCCGTCGAGGTGGTGACTGGTGGGATGGTGGTGCTCACATGGAAGCTAAACTACATACCTGGACAGCACGTAACAACTTGGTTCGTAATGGTTGGAATGCATGTACGGAAGGTATTTCTACTTGTAACCAGGTATACAGCATTATTGAGAAAACAGAAATGGATGCCGATCTGAAAGCAAGAACCTTGTATGAAATTCGTGGTATTCGTGCTTATTGGTATTATATGCTGATTGATAACTTCGGAAATGCCCCTCTGGCTATAGACTTTAACGACACTTCACTTCCGGGTATTACCCCACGGAAAGAACTGTTTAATTTCGTAATCAAGGAACTAAACGAAATTAAAGATGCTCTGCGTGATGATGTGTCAGGTGCTAGCTATGGAAAGTTCACAAAAGGTGCTGCTTATACTTTATTGGCAAAAATGTACCTGAATGCTGAAGTATGGATAGGTACTCCGAACTGGCAAGGCGTTATCGATGCTTGTAATGTAGTAATGAGCTTACCTTACATTTTTGAACCGGATTGGAAAGCCAGTTTTGCTGTTCAGAACCAGAATTCAAAAGAAATTATACTTCCGATATGCTTTGGTAAGTCTGATGGTGGCAATCACTTAAACTATAGAACGCTACACTATTTGGCTCCTCCTGCATTAGGCATGAGCTTTGGTACCTGGAATGGAATTTGTGCCCAACCGGATTATATCAAACAGTTTGACGATGAAGACCAACGTAAGGAAGGTTCTTTCTTACTTGGGGCACTCTATGATCCGAAAACAGGTGAAATTATCACTACGGCTCATAACCGACCGCTTATCCATACGGTTGATCTTACGATGCTTGACGGTTCTTTGAAAGAAGGAACTCAATGGGGAGAAGTAAACCAGGAAGATGGAGGCCGCGTGAACAAATGGGAATGGGAAGTTGGTTTGTCAAGCTCGGAAATGGAAAATGATTTTGCTATTTTCCGCCTGGCTGATGTCTACCTGATGAAAGCGGAAGCCTTACTCCGTTTAGGACAGGATAATGCAGAAGCTACCCGTCTAATCAACCTTGTCCGCGAAAGAGGGTATGGAAATGCAGATCATAACTATGCCACTACTACGCTTGATAACTTATATCTGGAAAGAAGGCTGGAGCTGGCTTGGGAGAATTATAGTCGCCAGGATATGATCCGTTTCGGTAAGTTCCTGGATCCTGCTTATCTGAAGCCCGACAGAAGTCCGGAATATCGTTTGTTATTCCCGATTCCTCAAACAGCATGGGAAAGAAATCCTAATCTGGTACAGAACCCGGGTTATCCGGTGTTTTCATCTGCGAATTAATGTCTCAGGTTTGATTTTCAATTCGTTATAAGCCTTTGTTAAACAGAGCGTCGGCGTAGTGCTACCGAACGCTCTGTTTTCTTTTTTAGCGTCTGATCGGTGTATTCAATGGAGACAGCGTTTCTTTGAAAAACTCGTTTTGCAGCTTAAGTGTTTGTTGGTCTGCTTTTACCATTTTGATTACTTCTGCCAGTTGTTGGCCTCTTTGTTCCAGGCTTATCTCTCCCAGTTCTGCGTTCGCATCTTTAGAATCTCCGGCATAATGGTTCGGATATTTGGCATACCACCAGATACCGGTATATACATTCTTCTGTTGCAGGCGGTTCATATCTACACCCGGTTCGCTGGTTGCCTGGTTTATCTTCACCAGGTCGGGGCGGATCGCCATCATAGAGCTTGATTCCACCTCGTCAGCATGCCCTCCGGTAGTGCTTTTCCTCATCGAGCTTATTTTCTTTTGAGTTTCAGCGTCTACGGAAGGAGTGAAAAGGTAGACTACATAATCTTTCGGTTTGTCCAGTTGGGTCTGGCAGAAATATTGCAGGAAGGTGGTATTTCCTCCATGCGAGTTCATCAGGATAATCTTTTTGATACCATTGCGGGATATCTCGCGGCAGGTTTCATCCAGCATCTTGTATATCAGCTCTGAGCTGTAGGCGATGGTGCCCGGTTGCTGCTGTGCCTCAAATATCTGCCCTACGAAATAGTAGGGATATACGATGCAATATTCCTTGGATGCAGCCCGCTTGCTTACTTCGCGCGCTGTGTAAACATCTGTTCCTAAGGGCAGATGCGGACCGTGTTTTTCTACTACTCCCATCGGGATCACACAAACACCTTCTGATAGCTCTACTGCCTTTTTAAAATCAGGAGCTGTCAGCTCTTCCCAACCAATCGGCAGGTTCTGTCCTTTAATGCCAACGATTGAGAATAAAAAAACAAATAATAAAAGTAACTGTTTCATTGTGGTTTATAATTTAGTGAGAGAAAAAAAGTCACAGACCGATAATCCGACCTGTGACCTTCTTATAGTTATGATAAGGATTTATTTTGCAATTCTTTCAAGCCATTTCAACATGGCAAGCATTGTACCCATAGAGATAAGACAAGCTGTTACAAATACACACCAGGTAGCCCAGATAGGAATGTTTTCGTAGAATACAGTTCCCAATATCAGCAACTGGTTTCCAAGGGCTGTAGCACCTAACCAGCAACCTTGCATAATACCTTGATATTGCGGAGGAGCTACTTTAGAAACAAATGATAGTCCAAGCGGACTGATAAACAGTTCAGCGACCGTAAGGATAAAGTATGTTCCGATCAACAGGAATGGGGTTACACGCATTGCATCGGAAAGCCCTCCCATCGCTTTTACTTCATCTGCACTAGGAAGTCCGAAAGAACCGATTGCCATTACTACGAAAGCAATAGCGGCAATACCCATACCGATGGCTATCTTACGAGGTGTAGAAGGCTCTTTGCCGCGAGCTCTCAACCAACCAAAGAACCCGATAACTACAGGCGTAAGGAATACTACAAAGAAAGGATTGAAGAATTGGAATACTTCGGCTCCTTCTATGGTGGTAAACCCTAGGTCGAACTTCAACCAGCTCAGGTTTGTATAGTCGTTAGCAAAGAAAGTCAATGTTACTCCGTTTTGGTGGAATGAGAACCAGAAGAAGATAACAACTGCAAATACTGCGAAAAGAGCGTATAGGCGTTGACGTATTTCCTGGCTAGACATTTGAGGCTGATTGTCGGCAACTCCACTGGCTTTATTTGCAGCAGCTTTAAGAGCCGGATCAGGCAAACTGTTTTTATTAGACAGGAATACAACCAATGATATAAGCATGGCAACCACAGCAGCACCGAAAGCATAATGGAAGCCTGTATTAAATACATTCAGATACTGATTGGCAAATGCAGTCAGGTCAGCAGGGGCTACTTGGCTGACATCTGAAGCCAATGTTCCAAAGCGTACGGCAGCATCAGAGGAAATGGTTCCTTTCAGGAATTGATGACAAAGAGCGGGAAGGTCCGGATTGTATGTAAATCCATTGGCAGCTACCCACCAGTTACGGATACCTACAGCAATCAGCGGAGCAAACAAAGCACCGATGTTGATGAACATATAAAAGATCTGGAATCCGGTATCTCTCTTATCAGAGTATTTAGGATCATCATACATTTGCCCTACTACAGCCTGAAGATTGCCTTTGAATAAACCGTTACCAAATGCAATAACAAACAAACCTATGCAGGTTAATGTAAGAAACAAAGGCAGATTAGGAACAGGAGTAGGAGTAGGGATGGCAATCAGAGCATACCCGATAGACATACATAACAAACCTGCCAGAATAGTACCTTTATACTTTTTTGTTTTGTCGGCAATAAAACCACCTGCCAATGCCAGCAGATAGATTAAAGCATAGAATATGGAATAAATGATGGTAGATTCTGTCTTCTCTAATCCGAATTTAGACATGAGAAACAATGACAATATAGCCATCATGATGTAGAAACCGAAACGTTCGCCCATGTTAGACAAGGCCGCTCCGATTAGTCCTTTAGGATGATTTTTGAACATGTGTTTTTGAATGTTTTAAAGTTAATAATTTATTGAATGATTTGTTTAATGGCGCCGGTCTCCGGATAGAAGAGTACTTTTACCGGAGCCTTTTTATCTTCAAACATAACAGGAGCCAAGCCTTCACGGCTTCCGAACTGTACAATTTGTACTTCTCCCCTGAATAATGCGTTTTTGTTCATGACAATTTCTACGGATGCTTTACCCGGAACGTTATAAATAATACCTTTGAGTGATTTTTCTTTCTTTTCAGCTTCTTTGGCGTCTAAAACCGGAGCACGTTCGATGGCTTTCAGATTCATGTAAACGGGCGTACCTCCCAGGTCGTCGGCCGGAACAATTCCCAATAGCTCGGAAAAGCGGAATAATACGTCTTTTTCCATATTATCGTTCGGTTCTACTGTTACATCGTAATAGTCTGTTTCCTTTGAGCAAATACCGGTAAAAAGGTTGGTCAGCGCTTTTTCCTGGTTTTCCAACTGCTCTATCACCAGTTTCATGGCTTCTCCGTCGGGTGGGAGGTTGTCGGCCTCGCCGGTTAAGATATTCATGCGGCTTTCACGGATACGATAGATCTGCTTGGCGGCTACTTCGGCTTGTTTGGCTGTAGAACCGGCCATTAAAAGCTCTTCCGAGAAAACAGAGATGTCTTCTACTTTCGCGGAGCCTGTTTTATCCTTGCGGACTGTCTCCAGCTCAGATGCCGGTGGGGTATAATCCGCATTAATAGAACAAAGCAAGCCCTCTTCCGTTAAGAATGCATAAGGGGCTACCGTGCCCGATTTGAACTCTACAATATAGGTGTTTTCCGGATCGGGTATCCCTTTGTTGATGAGTGTTATTTTGCCCAGTTGGTAATATACTTTGTCTTCTGCCACCGGATTCTTTACTCCCAGATATTTCTCTGCATATCTGTAGTATGGGCCGGCTTTGCAGGTTACTTTTGTTACTTCTGCGTTTACAATCAGCGTAGTTTTGGGTAGTGAATATGTTATGCCGAAATTATTGCTTTTAGTTGCAACCTTCTTCGTTACTTTTGTTTGTGCCAAGGCCGGCAAGCTAATAAGCAGACATAAGACAATAATCAGATTCTTCATATTTATTTGTTTAAAAAGAGAACTTCTCCACAAAACTAAAAAATATTTTGTAAATGATAGCGCAATAAGCATAGAACCTGCTTAATTTTCCCACAAATCCGGAATATTTTTACGATATTTACAATCTTGTATAAATCTAAGAACATGAACAGACGACATTTTTTCAGAACAACAGCTGCCACAGTAGCAGCTACGGCTATTCTGCCGGATCATTCATTGATGGCATCTCCTGTTACAACTTCTTCTATGGCTAAAAAAAAGAAGATAGGTATTCAGCTATACAGTCTGCGTGACGATATGGCTAAAAACCCGGAAGCAACCTTACGTGAAGTAGCCAAGATGGGTTACAGTTTTGTAGAAACATACGGGTATAGTGACGGGAAGTTTTTTGGCAAAAGTCCTAAGGAATTTGCTGATTTTGTGGGTAGTTTAGGTATGAAAATGACCAGTTCGCATACCGGATTTAATATCTATGATAACGACTCGGACAAAGCCTGGGATGCTGTGAAAAAGAACATGGAAGACACAAAGGCCGCCGGTAGCAAGTGGATTGTACAGGCCGGCTATCCGGGAGCACACTATACCAAGCTGGACGAAGTAAAACGACTGGCCGACATCTTCAATCGAGTTGGTGAACTGGCAGCTAGCTTCGGCCTGAAGTTTGGCTATCACAATCACCGGGAAGAATTCCATCCCATCGAAGATCAGATCCCGTATCAGCTATATCTGGAATTAACGGAGAAACGCCTGGTGGCTTTTCAGATGGATATCGGCCATGTGGCGAATGAAATGGCGGATTACCGGATGTATCTGAAGCTTTATCCCGGACGTTTTGGTTGTCTGCATATTCGTGATACCGATGTTAAAACCAAGGTGGCAACAGAAATGGGGCATGGGCATGTAGCTTTGGAAGATGTGTTTAAGCTTTTTTCTAATGCTGGGGTTGAAGACTATTATGTAGAACAGGAAGAATATAACTACACACCGCTTAAATCGCTAAAAATGTGTTACGATTACCTGGCAGCAGCAAGGTTTGTTGCCTGGTAAGATAAAAAAGATTGTATCTTTGCAGGCTTAATACGTATTGAATATGTCTGCATCAAAAGAAAAGGTACTGATGCGTACTTCCTGGATTAGTACCATTGGCAATGCTATACTGTCTGTCGCTAAGATCGTTATTGGTTTAGCTTCAGGCAGTCTGGCTGTTTTGGGGGATGGTATTGATTCGGCTACGGATGTGGTTATCTCGGTTGTGATGATCTTTACAGCCCGGATTATGAACCGCCCTCCCGACAGTAAGTATGTCTATGGCTATGAAAAGGCAGAAGGAATAGCTACCAAAATCCTTTCACTTGTTATCTTTTATGCAGGGGTTCAGATGCTTGTATCCTCCGTGCAAAGTATCTTTTCAGAGGAGCCAAGACAGCTTCCTGCCACTATTGCCATCTATGTTACACTTTTTTCTATTATCGGCAAACTAGGGCTGGCATTCTACCAATACCGCCAGGGCAAGAAGATCGGCAGTTCTATGCTGATAGCCAATGCCATGAATATGCGTAACGATGTGCTTATCTCTGCCAGTGTATTGCTGGGTTTATTCTTTACGTTTATCCTGAAGATGCCGATTCTGGACTCGGTTACCGGATTGATCGTCAGCTTCTTTATCCTTAAAACCTCCATCAGTATTTTCATGGATTCAAATGCTGAACTGATGGACGGTGTGAAAGACGTAAGCATTTACAACAAGATATTTGATGCCGTAGAACGAGTACCTGGCGCCAGTAATCCACACCGCGTACGCTCCCGCCTGATCGGTAACATGTACATGATAGACCTGGACGTAGAAGCCGATGGCAACCTCAGCCTGAACGAAGCACACCACATCGCCCACGAAGTAGAAAAAAGCATCAAAGCCTCCATCGAAAACGTCTACGACATCGTAGTCCACATCGAACCCAAAGGCAAACACCACCCCGCCGAAAAATTCGGCATAGGCAAAGAAAACCTTCCGGGGTAATTCTATTTATTTACCAAAATTACGGGTTACGAAAGGTAGGCAGGTGTACAAGGCAGAGTGCCAGTATTCCCAGGTGTGCCCTCCGTCGCGAACGCGGAACTGGCAAGGGATTTGTGCTTTGCGCATGGCTTGTGTAAACTCGATGTTTCTGTCGAGCAAGAAGTCGTCGTCGCCGCAATCTACAAACCATACTACACTGCGGAGTTGTTCTTTCCGGCGTCATCTGCCTCTTCCACGTATTTCACACAGCTATGTTCGATCACCGATTTGGTGAGGATAGCCATCTTGTCGTCCGGACTTTGCGAAGGAGCTGCTCCCTGTTCCGGTATAGACATCAAAGCACTCATGGCGTATGCCGAAGAGAACATATCGCTGTGGCGTTGTGCATAGCAGGTGGCGCCTCCTCCTCCCATGGATAAACCGGCAACGGCACGATGCGCCTTATCGGCTATCACCCGGTAAGTTGATTCAATATGAGGCAGAAACTCTGTATAGAAGAATGTTTCATATTTCCAGCCCGGCATGTCAAAGTAACCATTCCAGACTCCTTCATAGATATTGCCTCCGGCATTCGGGCTAACGATGATCATCTCGCAGGCTTCACCGCTTGCCACTAATTGGTCCATCACATCTTTTACATAGCCCCGTTCAAACCAGTCTTTGTTGTTGCCCATCATGCCATGCAGCAGATAGAGGATGGGGTATTTCCGGTCTTTCTCCGTGTCATAGCTTTTGGGCAGAAAAATGTTGTAATCCCGCTCGGCATCTAATACCTGGCTTTTGATTGTTTTCGTTTCTACTTTACTTTGTGCCCCCCAGTCGTATTGAGCAATAGCGGGTAGGGTGAACCCTATTGCCATGATTAAGAGAATTGCTTTTTTCATGATTACTTGTTATTTGAGTTACTCTTCAGGCTTATATGCCTGTACAAAGTTACCAACAATAGTTGAATCACAGGCTTTCGAGGAATAGGTAATTACATCTTAATTATCATCCTTATCGTCCCACAACTGTAGAACACGTGTTCTACAATTGTTGAACTCATGTTCTACATATGTTGAACACATGTTCAACAACTGTGGGATTTAATATCTTTCGTTTTTCCTGTCGTTTCACTTCTCATCCGGCTTGAAGAAGAAATTTGGTGTTTTGCCCGGCGAATACTGGATTCTTTTGGCTAAATTTGCACAAACTTTTATATTAAATGCCCAAATATATTTGCTTTTACTTGCTGGCTTTCATGCTGTTCTGTGGTTGTAAGGGAACAGAGCAGACAACTGAGATTATCCATGTATCGGTTCTGCGGGGACCTTCGGCTATTGCGCTGGCTGAATGGATGAAGTATCCTCCTGTGCTCGACGGGAAGAAACTGTCTGTCAGGATTATTGATTCTCCTGATTTGATGCAGGCTAAGATGATTAAGAGGAAGACAGATATAGCCGTATTACCGATGATAAATGCTGCCAACCTGTACAATAAGAAAATCCGCTATATACTGGCCGGTTGCCCTATCTGGGGAACGCTCTACCTGGTGGAGAGGAAAGATAAGGCGGCGGATGATCGCTCGCTGTTCGTCTTCGGAGCCGGGACGAATCCCGACATCCTTACCCGCTATTACCTGCAGCAACAGGAATTAGACTACTCCCTGGATTATTCCTTTGCTACAGTACAGGAAGTGATGCAGGCTTTGTATGTAGGTAAAGCCAGCCGGGTAGTTTTGGGCGAGCCTTATTTAAGCATGGCGCTGCGAAGAGACAGTACGCTACAGATCGTAGCAGACCTCAACCTGCTGGAAAATACAGCCGGATTTGCACAGACGGCTATCTTGCTCTCTCCTGCGCTGGAAAACTATCGTCACGAGATAGACAGCCTCCTGGAAAAGAGTTGCCGCTTTGCCAATGAGCAGCCCGAGGAGGCCATCCGCATCCTTACATCCCGTCAGGTATTCTTTTCCGATGCGCTTACGAAGGAGAGCATCAAACGCTGCAAGATCAATTACATTCCGGCTCAGGATTCGGAAGAAAGTATCTGTAAATTCCTGGAAGTGATCTATAGTTATGAACCAAAGGCTATCGGAGGAAAACTACCCGACGATGCCTTTATAAGTGGCCCGGAAAGATGAAAAAACAACTGCCGGCATTGATTTCTATTGTGTTTCTGCTTGTTGTATGGCAAGTGGCAGCACAGATTATCAACCATCCGGAGCTGTTTCCTTCTGTCCTTCAATCGCTTCAGACGCTGGGTTTGCTGTTCATAACTCCTTTGTTCTATCAGTCACTGGGAGCTACCATCCTTCGCGGGCTGACAGGCATTCTGTTTTCGCTTGTTCTGGCGGGCAGCTTTGCCGTTCTTTTTGCCCGCTATAAATACTTGTACGAAGCCTTCAGGCCTATACTTACCCTGATGCGTTCGATACCTGTCGTCTCGTTTATCTTGCTGGCGCTTATCTATCTGCATGCGGAAAGCATACCGCTGATCATTGCCTTTCTGGTGATGTTTCCTTTGCTTACCGAGAACCTGACCAAGGGGATATTACATCTGAAACCGGCTTATACTCATATGGCGCAGGTATTTCTCATTACCGGGAAAAGGAGGTTGCTGCACATTTACTATCCGCAGATAAAGCCGTTTTTGTTCAGTGGCTTGTCTTCTGCCTTGGGATTCGGTTGGCGGGCCATTATCATGGGAGAAGTGCTGGCTCAATGCACCTGGGGAATCGGTAGCGAAATGAAGCGGGCGCAAGTGTTCATAGAAGTGCCCGAATTGCTGGCCTGGACCATTATAGCTATCGTGATCAGCTTCATCTTTGATAAAGGGATCGCCAGGCTTGAAAAGCTAAGACTTCCGCTTTCTTTCCCGGCTATCGACAGGGAGATACCTTTGATTCATTCGGATATACAGATGGAGGATATCGCCTTCTCCTACAACGATAAAAAGGTGATAGACCATTTTACATTTACCTTCCATTCAGGGAAAATCTATGGTGTATCAGCTCCTTCGGGGGCAGGGAAAACAACCTTGTTGAACCTGATAAACGGCATCCTGATACCCGACAAAGGAATATTCTGTATAGACCGATCCCGGGGGATTGCCTCTCTGTTTCAGGAGCCTTTGTTACTCCCGGATTTGTCTGTGTTAGAGAATTGTTTGCTTCCCTTGTCCGCTTGCTATTCCAAAGAGAAGGCCACGGGTAGGGTGAGGGAGATATTATCCAGGTTTCAGATGGAAGAATATGTCGATCGTATGCCGGACGAATTAAGCTACGGACAACAACAACGGGTAGCCATGGTCCGCGCGCTGGCCTTCCCTTCTCCTTTCCTATTGATGGATGAGCCTTTTAAAGGGCTGGATAAAGAACTGATATACATAATTACTGATTATATAAAAGCAAGGCAGCAGACGAAAAATCAGTTGCTTATCTTTACTTCCCACAAAAAAGAAGAGTTGGAACTATTAGCGGATGAACTTATTTATTTCCCAAAATAAGTATCTTTGGGCTGAAAAAGAAATAACAATAATATGACTACATTATTCCATACCCTGATATCACGCACATTGGGTATTCCTTCCGGACAAGTTGAGAGGACTGTCGGATTGCTTAGCGAAGGAGCAACCATCCCCTTCATCAGCCGCTATCGTAAAGAAGTAACAGGCGGGCTCGACGAAATACAGATAGGCAATATCAAAGATCAGTATGACAAGTTGACGGAGCTGGCCAAGCGGAAAGAAACCATCCTGTCTTCCATCGAAGAGCAAGGCAAGCTGACACCCGAACTAAAGAAGCGGATTGAAGAATCGTGGGATAGTACAGAAATAGAAGACATCTACCTGCCGTACAAACCCAAACGGGTGACAAAAGCGGAGATAGCCCGCAAAAAGGGCTTGGAACCGCTGGCAGAAATCATACTAAAACAAAACGAACGAGACCTGGACATTCGCGTACAGGCCTTTATCAACGACGAGGTAAAAGACGAGAAAGAGGCACTGCAAGGCGCGCGGGACATCATTGCCGAATGGGTAAATGAAAACGAAGAGGCTCGTAATGCCGTGCGTAACTCCTTCCAGCATACGGCTATCATTACTTCCAAAGTGGTGAAAGGCAAAGAAGAAGAGGGCGCCAAGTACCAGGACTATTTCGACTTCAACGAACCGCTGAACCGTGCCAGTTCGCACCGCCTATTGGCCTTGCGCCGGGGCGAGGCAGAGGGGGTATTGAGGGTTAGCATCTCACCGGATACGGAATCTTGCCTCGACAGGTTGCACCGCAAGTTTGTAAAGGGACGGAATGCCTCAGCCGATCAGGTGGAAGAGGCAGTGGATGATTCGTTCAAACGTTTGCTCAAGCCTTCCATCGAGACTGAATATGCCAACCTCAGCAAGGCCAAAGCAGACGAAGAGGCCATTCGCGTATTTGCCGAGAACCTTCGCCAGTTGCTCCTGGCTCCTCCTTTGGGACAAAAGAGGGTATTGGGTGTAGATCCCGGCTACCGTACCGGTTGTAAGTTGGTTTGCCTGGATGCACAGGGAAGCCTGTTACACAACGAAACCATCTATCCGCATCCGCCGCAGAATGAAAAAGGAAAGGCTGCCGCCAAAGTGGCTCAGTTGGTGTCTATGTACGCCATTGATGCCATAGCTATCGGAAACGGGACGGCCAGCCGCGAAACCGAGCGCTTCATCACCGAAATCCGCTACGACCGCAAAGTACAGGTGTTCGTTGTCAGCGAAAACGGGGCTTCCATCTATTCGGCCTCTAAAACGGCTCGCGATGAATTTCCCGAGTATGACGTCACCGTGCGCGGGGCAATCAGCATCGGGCGCCGCCTGATGGATCCCTTGGCAGAGCTGGTAAAGATTGACGCGAAAAGCATCGGCGTAGGACAATACCAACACGACGTAGACCAGAGCTTGCTTAAGAAAAGCCTCGACACGACAGTAGAAAGCTGCGTAAACTTAGTGGGTGTAAACGTCAATACCGCCAGTAAGCATTTGCTCACCTATATTTCGGGACTGGGCCCTACCTTGGCACAAAACATCGTAGACTATCGTACAGAGAACGGGCCGTTTAAAACGCGTAAAGAGTTGAAAAAAGTGCCGCGCATGGGCGAGAAAGCCTTTGAACAAAGCGCTGGGTTCCTACGCATACAGGGTGGAAAGAATCCGCTGGACAACTCAGCCGTTCACCCCGAAAGCTATCCGATAGTAGAGCTTATGGCCAAAGACTTAGACTGCTCCGTAGAAGATTTGATTGTAGACAAAGGACTGAAAAAGAAGCTCAAATTAGAAAAATATATGACGGAGACGGTAGGGATGCCTACCTTGCTCGACATCATGGAAGAATTGGACAAACCGGGACGCGACCCACGCCAGGCCATCCAGGTATTCTCCTTCGATCCGACCATTAAAACCATTGAAGACCTGAAGAGCGGACAGGTATTGCCCGGCATTGTAACGAATATTACCAACTTCGGCTGCTTCGTAGATATAGGTATCAAAGAAAACGGGCTGGTACATATTTCCGAACTGGCCGATAGGTTTATCTCCGACCCAACCGAGGTAGTGTCTATCCATCAGCATGTAAAGGTAAAAGTACTGAGTGTAGACCTGCAAAGGAAGCGCGTACAGCTATCCATGAAAGGACTCTGATATGAAAGTAAGTAAAACGAATGCCGCCCGCTTGCTGGACAAGGCGAAAATAGCCTATCAGCTTGTTCCCTACGAAGTAGACGAGAGCGATTTAAGTGCCACCCACGTAGCCGACCAATTGGGCGAAAACGTAGAGCAGGTGTTTAAAACGCTCATCCTTCACGGCGACAAAAGCGGGTATTTCGTTTGCATCATACCGGGTGACGAAGAAGTAGACCTGAAGAAGGCAGCCAAAGCCTCCGGAAACAAGAGCTGCGAAATGATCCCCATGAAGGAATTGCTGCCGCTTACCGGATACATCCGGGGCGGTTGTTCTCCCATCGGGATGAAGAAGCCTTTCCCAACGTACATCCACCAGAGCGCCGGGCAATTCGAGCAGATTTACATCAGCGCCGGACAGCGCGGACTCCAGCTATTCCTTGCCTCATCCGACCTGATCAGCATTACAAAAGCTACCGTCTGCGACCTGGTGAGCAACCGCTCGTGAGCCAATACATATGGCACGTGAGCTATTTATTTTCGCTCGTGAGCCATTAAAATTTAATAACGTCTGAATGAGAAGGAATATCCTGTCGCTTTATCTGATAAAGCTTTCCAAGTGGTTTACACTGGTGATGCCTATTATCGTGCTCTTTTACGGAGAGCATGGACTGGGCTTGCAGGATGTTTTTATACTGAAAAGTGTCTATTCGATTGTTGCCGTCACTTTGGAGATACCTTCCGGCTATCTGGCAGACGTGTGGGGGCGGCGCAAATGCCTCATCCTGGGCTGTATTTTGTTCTTCTGCGGATATCTTTGTTACTCGTTTACCTTCACTTTTGCGGCATTCTTAGTAGCTGAGGTATTACTGGGCGCCGGGCAAACCTTAGTGAATGGAGCAGACTCGGCTCTATTATATGATACCACTGTACATTACAAAAAAGAGAACCTGTATCTGCGCTACGAGGGACGGATCACGATGATCGGCAACTTTGCGGAAGCCGTAGCCGGTATCATTGGCGGACTGCTGGCTGCTTACTCCCTGCGCTTGCCTTTTTACGGGCAGGCAGTCATAGCCTTTACAGGTATTCCGGCTGCTTTTGCATTGAAAGAGATCCGGCTGGCGGATAAAACGCAAAACCCACTCTCCGAAATTCTTCGCATCATCAAATATTCCTTGTTTACGAACCGGAAACTGTGCTACAATATCATGTTTTCGGGAGTCATAGGCGCTGCCACCCTTACGATGGCCTGGTTTGTACAGCCCCTGCTTATTTATCTGGAGACGCCTACCTCTTATTTTGGGATTATCTGGACCGTCCTGAACCTCACGGTCGGTATCGCCGCGCTGTATTCCGACAGGATAGAAGAACGGCTGGGCATGAAGCGGTCGAACATCCTGATCTTAGTTTTTATTGTAGGTGGGTATGTGGCTCTGGCGTATAATCTCAGCTACCTGGGGCTTGCTGTATTGTGGGTCTTCTATATTTTTCGCGGATTTGCTACTCCTATCCTCAAAGGATACATCAATCAACTTACTTTCTCGGATATGCGGGCAACGGTCTTGTCTATCCGCAATTTTGTCATCCGCCTGATGTTTGCCGCTATCGCCCCCTTTATCGGCTGGCTCAACGACGCTTACTCCCTTCAGACCGCTCTATTGGTCTCCTCTCTCGTTATCTTTATTCCCGGGCTGCTTTTCCTTTTGTTGCAAATCAGGGAAGAAGTTTAGGGTTTAAGGTCTAATGTTCAATGATGAACGATTAATGTTTTATAAGTCCCTTAAACCCTAAACACAGACTACATTTTATCTTCTATTCTGAAATAGTCAAAATCGGCATACCCGCCTGTTTCTTTCGTAGCGTAGTTGAACAACGCAAAGCGATAGCCCATGAAATGCACAAGGGTGTACTGCATCTTCAGAGAATTGCCAATCGGCTTCCATTCCTTACCATTCAGGCTGTAATAGAAATAGCCGATATCTATCCGGTCTCTGAAGTCGCATGCTGCCTTGAAATAAATCTTATTCTTGTTCAAAGGTACTTTCTCTACTTCTACTGGTTCTTTCGATTCCCCGTTCACCATCACGATGTACTTCTTTCCATCTATGATCTTCACACCCACCTGTCCAAACTTGCTTTGGAGGAGCGAAAGACCAGCAAAGTCTCCTTCCTTCATTTTGGAGACGTCCATACAAACAGAACCCGAACAAACCGGGCCTATGGTGCGTTGCGTCAAGGTGTTTTTAGCTTGCATGAAAGAAGACTCCACACGCCCGGTAGTAAGACGCAAATACCCTTTACGGGCAGACACAGACCAGAGGGAATTATCCGGATTATGGTTCCACTGCCATACAAGAGGCAAAGCCGCTTCTCCCGACTTACGTGTAAAATCATCCGAATTAACAATTCCCGGAATAAGCCCTTTGCTTGCCGGAAGGTCCAATTTATCAGGAGCCACACCGTTTATCCCCAATACAGGCCAACCCTCCTGCCACTGCACAGGCACCAGATAGGGAATGCGTCCCACGGAACCGCAATCCTGAAACAAGTAAGCAAACCAACGTCCGTCCGGTGTATCCACCAGTCCGCCTTGGGCAATGCCGCGATCCTGAAAAGCAACTCTTCCTTCATAAGGGCCTGTAATCTTGTCGGCACGGTATACCAATACCGTACGCATGCCGTTGGTAGGCCAAGTAATGTTAAACATATAATACTGCCCGTTAATCTTGAACAGTTGCGAGCCTTCAGCTCCCAGCATTATCTTATCACCTGCCGGGGCACTGGCGTTTTCCAGCAACACCCGTTCCGTGCCTTGTTTCACTCCCGACAAATCATCTTTCAACTCTACTATAAACAACTTCCCGTTGCCGTAAATCATATAGATACGCCCATCGTCATCGAAGAAAAACGTATGATCATGATAGGAAGGCGAGAACTCTATGCGCTTCCACGGCCCCTTCTCAATATCCTTAGTAGTAAAGAAATATGTCTTGTTGGTCGTTTGTGCAAAGGTAGATACGTAGTATGTTCCCTTATGAAAGCGAATGCAGCTGGCCCACGAGCCCCGTCCGTACGTACTTTGTCCGTTGTCCAGGTTCATGGAAGGAACATCATCGCACAAGGTATCATATACATAACTCACCAGTTCCCAGTTTGCCAGGTCCTTTGATTTCATAATCGGCACACCCGGCGCCATGTGCATCGTGGTACTACTCATATAGTACGTATCACCCACACGGATCATTGACATATCCGGCACATCTGCGTAAATCAGCGGATTAGAAGCTTTCTCCTGAGCCTGTACAAACGATAATATACCGGAAAGTAAACAAAGCGATACTAATATTCTTTTCATTTTCAATATTTATTTTAGCCCTTTACTTGAATAATAAAGGAGCAAAACGATATAAACTTTCTCTCCATACAGGCCATGTATGTCCTCCCGGAGTTTCATAATACGTATATGCTATTCCTATTTCGTCAAAACGTTTCATCATGATCTGGCAATTGTTATAAGCAATGTCTTCTTGCCCGCCCATGGAGATCCAGAACTTTTTGAAATTATGATTGTACAACTCTTTTTTCTCTTTTAAGAGCGAATAATACTTTTCCGTATCATCAGTATTCCGGAACCCTTGAGGAGGCGTTGCCCACCAGCCGGAGCTAAATACACCCAAATAAGAGAATAGTTCAGGATGCGTAATTCCGGCATTTAGTGTCTGGATTCCTCCCATAGAAAGGCCAGCTAATGCCCGGTGTTCCCGTTCGGTTTTTACCCGGAAGTTTTTCTCTACAAAAGGAATGCAATCGTTCAGAAGCTCAGATGTAAAGTCTGCTGAGTTGCCATCTGTCATGACAATAACCATAGGAAGAGCTTCTCCTTTCGCTATCAGATTATCCATGATAATGTCTGTTAATCCCTGCTGTGACCAACCTCTTTCATCTTCTCCACCTCCATGTAAAAGATAAAGCACGGGGTAAGTGGTATTGCTCTTTTCATAACAAGGAGGCGTATACACGAACATTCTCCGCCAATCCTTAGCTGTTGTCGAATAATAACGTTTCATCCGGATATCCCCGTGAGGAACATCCGACAAGTAAAACTGCTTAGTACCTTCCGGGTAAGGGATTTCTATTCCACTCGCCATCATGCCACAGCCGAAAAACGACTCGCTTGCAGGATCAGCTATCGAAACACCATCCACTATCAGGAAATAATAATGAAAGCCGGGACCTAACGGATCGGTGGTGCAACTCCATTCGCCTTCCTTGTTTTTTATCATATCATATTTGCGCCCTAAATCAATCTGTACCTTTGCAGCTTCCGGTGCTTTCACCTTGAATTCTGCACGGTTGTCAGGCAGTATGCGCGGATATTCAGCTCTTCTCACGTTCAGTGCAGAACGATTACCGGGCAAATCTGTGTCAGCCGGTTTCATCGATTGCGCATATGCAATCGATACCATACCCATGAGAATTAAGTGAATAATAAATGTTTTCATAAGTATCTTTATTTATTTGTTTTGTTTTTTGAAAAGATTAGGTATAAACTCATTCAGGCATCTCCGCCAGGTGAGCCACTCATGTGCTGTTCCTTGTGATTCGTACGAAGCAACACGGATGCCCATATCCCGAAGGTTTTTAATCAGTTGCTCAGTACCCATGTTTTCTTCTGTGCCGCTACCCAGGAACAGGTAATGCACTTTCTTGTTGAAGGCGGCTGCATCTGTAAATACCCCATTGAAAGCATCTTTCACATCCAGCCCAAAGATAGCTCCGCTGAAACCTCCAATATATGAAAACTTATCCAGATTGGTAAGTGTAATGTCGAATGTCTGTTTGCCACCCCATGACAATCCCGCCATGGCACGATGTTCCCGGTCGGTATACGTGCGGAATGTTTTGTCTATCATGGGGATGAGATCGTTTACCATCAGCGTAGCGAAAGAAGCGCCATACAATTCGCGCTCTGCATTCACATCTTTTCCGGGACGAGGGCGGAAGCCTACTTCTATATCTCCGCTTTCCATTACGACAATCATCGGCTCGCACTTGCCTGCGGCTATCTGATTATCAAGAATGTTATACATAAAGCCCTGTGTGCTCCAACCTGTTTCATCTTCACCCATGCCGTGTTGCAGATAGAGTACCGGATAACGCTTTTTCGTGTTTGTTTCATACTCTGCGGGTGTGTAAACCAGGCAACGACGGAAGCGCTGCTGACTCTCGGAGTAGTAAGTGCAAGTACGTACTTGTCCGTGAGGCACGTTCTGCGTACGATAATAATCTCCTTCCTTACCTTCGGGCACTTCAATGCCACTGGCCATGCGACTGCATCCAAAGAATGTACAGCTCATAGGATCAATAACTGAAAATCCGTCTACTAACAAAAAGTAGTAGTGGAAGCCTACCACCAGCGGGTCAGTCTTTGCTGTCCACCAGCCGTTTTCGTCTTTGCTCATGTCATATTTCTTGCCGCATACATCCACCTGAAGACGCTTTACATCCGGCGAATAGATCCGGAAGTACGCCCGGTTTTCTTTATCCAATCGGGGGAAATTGCTGCCATGCATGTTGGACGATGCCTCAACCGTATGCTTCAATACATCTTCCGTTGTAGGAAGTTTTATACCCATCCGGTTGAGCATCTGTTCGGCATAGCGACGGCCTAATACGCGATAGCCCGCAGCATCGAAGTGCAGATGATCGTTCGCACAGCTCAGTCCGGCAGACGACACGACAGCAGAATTTTCTATCACCTTTGGCAGTGTGGCGATGATCGGGTTCATACTTGCACAGGTGCCACCGTGATCTGCATTCACTACCTCTCCGGCCAGCAAGGTTACGTCTTCGGCTTTCAGGTTCAGGTCGGCCAACAGGCTTTCGTATACGTTTTTCACCTTTAGTGGCCAATCTTCTTCACCGGTGTTTGATTCGCCCTGATGAAGTAGGATACCTTTTATCACGCCCTCTTTCTGTGCTATCCGCGCCATCTCTACCAAACGTGCATAAGGGTCGTTGTCATACTCTTTCAGCATGCCGAGCATCCACTGGGGAGCGGTTTTAACGTATTCTTCGCGTTTGTCTTTCTGAAACAGTTCTATTTTGCAACCTCCTATAGCTACGTGTACTACTCCCACCCGTACGTTTTCCGGCAGGTTCTCTATCATGGTCCGCCCAAAATAGTCCGCAGGCGTTAGCCCCGTGTTGGGGCGGCACAGCGGAGCACGAGCCGGATACCATTCACCCTTTACCCTGCCCAGCGCTTTGTTATCAACAGCAGATAGCACTTGGAAGCGTGGATTCACTATCGTATCTTGTGCTTCATAAGGGGCATTTCCTTCCATATTGGATTGCCCTAAACATAAATAAATATGGAAATTAGGATCCTGTGCAAAAGCTGTTATGTTCAACAGCAGCAAACTCAATAATACGAATCCTAAAGATAAAAATCGTTTCATGGTAGTTTAATTTTTTTGAGGGAAAATAATCTGATAATTTCCGCTTAGGTGCATAAAAGCAAACAAGTAAAGCAGTCCGTCGTAATACGCATCAAAATACCCGTCTTCGTAAGGAACATGCTTTGCATTCCAGAGCCGGTCGATAAACTCGCGGTTCTTGCAATGCGTAGAGATAAGAGATGCTGCCGCAGCAGTAGACACCAGTCCCAGGGAGTGGCGAAGTTTTCTATAGCCTCCGGCATCCAGAATTTCCTTCACCTGTGTGCCGTCTACATTGTACTGATCTACGAAGGTATCTATGCCCTGGTTGTACAGGAAGTTCTGTATTGTATTTCCGTAATTCTGCTGCCATTTGGCATCTTCGCAGGCCCAGGAATAATCCAAAGCCATGTTCATAGGCACACGCCAGGAATCATAGCGGAAAGCGTCACCGATAATCCGGTTACTGCCAAGTAACGTTCCATCGTAGTTGTTGTAATCCGGATTAAGTCCTGTTACCGGATGGATACTGCGATGTAAATACTCTCTACTCTCTTTGGCACATTCTCTCCAGAAGCCGGTTCTGCCATCATCTGCCCATCTTGCCCATACCTCGTAGAAGGCAGGTAAATGATAAGAAGGGTCGGTAAAGCGTCCTCCCCAAGGGTCAGGTGTAAATGTTATCAGTTTGTGCTCCAGATTAATGAAAGGAGCCGAACGATCCATTCCTGACTTCTGCATAGAGCAATTTAAGATATGTTGAGCCTCAGCCAGGTAATTGATATCTGTATCATTGCCCCAGCGGTTGGAAGCGAAGATCAGAGAAGTAACGTAGTATAGTTCTCCATCCGAAGCGGCTCCCTGAGAGTTGCGTGTGCCATCCGTCTTACAGCTCCAGGCAAAGTAGCCTTTTAACGGGCCGTCCTGATGTTGCATGTACTTTTTCCCCCAACGCCACAAGCGGTCGAAGATGTCTTTCCGGTCGAACTGCACAGCAATCATCATTCCGTAAGAGACACCCTCGGTGCGTACATCATTATTCTTAATATCACTGATATATGCCATAGAGTCTCCTACTTCAAAGTAAACCTTGTCAGGCCCGTAGAATAAGCCGTCGAATATTTCTTTCAATTTGGCATCAATGTCAGCTTGCTTATAGCCCATCTCAGCGAACATGTTACGGTATTTATCGGTTTGGAAAGCGCCTGCTTCCCACGGAAGGGCATCAAAACCGATCCAGTCTACCTCTACCTTCGAGCCTTTCTGAAGCGAAATATACAAGTCTTGTACACCTACCGGAGCCGATGTAACCTGCACACGTTTCTCCGTCCAGTCTTTGCTGGCGGGTATGTTGACGGTTGCTATCAGTGTGCCGTTCTTTCCGCCTGTACGAACTTGCAGCGTTCCGCCGGATGTAGAACGGGCGCGTACTGTTATTTCCTCTACTTTTTCCTTGCCAAAGTCTACCTGATTGTATTGTACCCAGGCATTCTTTTTACCGAAGATGGTTTTCCAGCCTTGGAACGTATCATTCTCGTCTAGGAAAGCAATGGAAGCTCCCGAAGCGTCGATGCTGCTATAGCGGTCTATCTGAATGCGTGTACGTGCATCCGTAATGCCCACTCCACGTAGGGTAGGGGTTACCTTGCGGATCGTACCGTCGGCATTGAAAAAGAGAGAGTCGATGCGTACAGAGCGATTCTTGTCGAATTGAGGCGAATAATCGTTGTGGTGGTAGAAAAGATACCATTGCCCCTGGTACTCTACAATCGAATGATGGTTCGTCCAACATTCCGAAGGCCACTGATCCATGATGAGTCCTTTAAACTCAAAAGGCCCCATTGGACTATCTCCCATAGCATAAGCCAAGGTTTCGGTCTTATCTTCCACCCAAGGGAAGGTGTAATAGTACTTTCCTTTCCGTTCGAAGACAAAAGGACCTTCCTTGAATCCTTCTGGCAGTCCAGTTACAGACACAGGCTCGGAAGCCAGTTCCAGCATATTATCTTTTAGCTTTGCCATAAACATGCCACGTCCCGACCAGTAGATATAGGCTTGTCCGTCCCTATCGATTAATACACAGGGATCAATACCTTGCACACCTTCTATGGCACGCATTTGCGGCATAAAGGGGCCTTCAGGCTTGTCTGAGGTAGCTACTCCAATGGCAAAGCCCTTCTCTACGCCACGAGGAGCGGAAGGGAAATAAAAATAATACGTACCATCTTTATAAACACAATCGGGTGCCCACATAGAGTAGGAGTCCGGTTGTACCCAGGGTACACGTTCCTGGCTGAGAATGACCCCGTGGTCTTTCCAGTCTGTCAGGTTGTCGGAAGAGAATACATGATAATCAGCCATACAGAACCACTCTTTCAGCCGTTCGATAGGGCTTGGTATGTCGTGAGAGGAGTAGACATACATCTTACCGTCAAAGACTCTGGCCGTAGGGTCAGCCGTGAACTGGTCGCGGATAATAGGGTTTTGTGCGTGTATTACACCGGTAATAAAACAAAGAAAGACAGAGAATAAAACTAATTTCTTCATACCATATTTATTTATAGATTTTACAAAGATTCTAGAATAGATTGCTAATAGATAATCACTATTTCTTAAAGAAAAGCTGCAAAGTTTCAGCTAGATACGTTCGGGCGTTCATCCAGGTATGTCCACCTTCTGTCAGTAGACTCTTATACTGAATTTTCTTTTCGTCAAAATAGTTCAGGTTACGCACTACGTCTTGATAAAGAAAATCATCTTTTCCTATCCCGAACCATAACAGGTTCAGACGCTGTTTCAGTAACGAGGGATTGTTCATGTATTCACTAAAATGAGTATCCATTACCTGAGGGGTGAGGTGGGCGCTATATGAAGCCAGCCAGGCAAACTTGTCCAGATGTGAGAAAGCTGTAAACAGCGATTGTCCTCCTCCTCTTGAAAATCCGGCAATCGCACGGCTTTCGGCCTCCGCCTTCACCCGGTAGTTAGCTTCCACGAAAGGAATAATACAGCCTGTCAATTCTTTTGCAAACACAGCATACATATCAGCAGCCGAAGGGGATGACGGCATGGGTGTACCGTTCATCATATAGCCGTAGGGCATCACTACAATCATTGGTTCGGCTTTTCCGCTTGCTATCAGGTTGTCTAGAATTGTGTTCACACGGCCTACTTTAAACCATGTTTCTTCTGTGTCAGTAGTACCGCTCACCAAGTATAATACCGGATACGATTTGTTTTCCTTTTCGTATCCCGCAGGGGTATAGACTAATAATGGGCGATTCATACCCAATACATCAGACGAATAGGTGCAATAAGTCACTCGTCCATGGGGCACATCGTTCACTGTGTAAAGTGCAGCAGCATCCGGCATTTCGAGCAAACTGGCTTTGAAACGTTCGTTAGGGAAAAGGAGTATATTGCTCGGATCCGAAACCTGCACTCCATCTACAAAGAAAGAATAAGGATAGATATCCGGTTTTTCTATTTTAACAGTGATACGCCAAATACCCTTTTCATCTTTGATGAGTGCTTTTTTTTCAGCCATAAACTGTCCTTCCAGTTCCACTGCTTTAGCCAGTGGTGCCTGAATAGAAAAGGTTACATTACCATCAGAGGATACTTCAGGAGAAACTACCGGGTTATTCCAGGGATTGCCCTGTGCCTGTGTTATTGCACAAAATAGAAAAGCAAAGTAAGCAACAGTAGATAATTTTTTAATAATTCCAATCATTTTTTTGATATTATATTAGTTAACAAAATCAATAGACATCTCTATTACAAATGTAAAAGATTCACTTCTTGTGGTTGGTACAATTTTGTAACACAAAATGTTGTTATCATTACCCGGGTGTATCCGGTGTTACAAAAGCTTTCGTCCATGTTACATCCAGCTGCAAGTGCTCAATAAATCAGAGACAGTAATTTTCTGTTATCGCTTATTCTATTTACTTTTGTAAGTAAATCTATATAACATGAGCAAGACGATATTCCATAATAGCAAAGCCTTATACGCCATTGGGGGAAGCATCTTATTCGCCTTACTTGCTTTTTTGCTCTACACAATGGGCTATTACAACTTTTGCTATCTGGAACAATGGAATACTTTCATTTATGATGCCAACTACATCAGCAATGTCCTGGCACAACCCGGTGGGTGTGTACAGCTTGCTTCCAGCTTTCTGACTCAGTTCTTTATTTATCCCATAACCGGCATATTGATAACAGCCTTGCTCCTTACATGGATCGCTTTGCTGATTACCGATATTCTATACTGTTGGACAGGTAGTCGATTCATCTTCCCTTTAGCTCTTTTCCCTATTGCTGCATTGATGTTTCTGCACTACAATACCAATTATCTATATGCCGGAACCATTGCCTTTTGGCTGATGCTGGTTTGTCTTCGCTTGTATTTTTTATGGCATAAGCTTATTGCCCGACTTACTTATTCTCTGATAAGTGCTTTTTTGTTATTTGTTGTAGCCGGGCCGATTGCCTTTTTGTATAGTTGCCTCTTGTTGATTATAGAGTTGTTCAGTCTTAAACGGCAGGCACTTTGGTTTATTTCGCTTCCACTCATGGTGTGTTTGGCTGCCTGGGTTTGCTTGTTGCTGGGACTTTCCGGTGAATGGAAACACCTTCTGTTGCCTGATGGCTATTTTACATTAAGGCTACAGGCAGGATCCATCATTTACTTACCCTGGGGGCTGATACTGTCTGTTTTTACAATCGGTGGGATATATAAGTTGCTTCGTATCAAGAAGGAATGGATAGAAAGAAGCTGTTGTGCAATCTTGCTTATAGGTGCAATTGCATTCACGTTCATCGGTGCATCCTGGTATATAGACGCAAACAATGAAAGCTTCAAGGAACTAAGCTATTACGCAAGGCTCAGTCAATGGGAAAATATCATCGGGAAATGCAAGCAACTACCTATGAATAACCTGCTCTTTCAGAACAATCTGAACCTTGCACTGGCCGAAAAAGGAAGGCTGGCAGATCAACTGTTTGAACAGCCTTGCATAGATATACAAACCATTTATGTGGTAGCAAACAAGACGCCCTATATCTCTGCATTACTCAGTGATATATACTTTTCGATGGGGCACATCGCTTTTTCCCAGCGGTACGCCTTTGAGGCCAATGAAGCCATGAACAACTTCTCTCCGCGTATGCTTCAGCGCCTGGTTCAAACCAACCTCATTTACGGTCAGTATGGAACAGCGCAGAAGTATCTTAACATACTTGAAGAGAGTCTTTTCTACAAAGATTGGGCGGCATCTCACAAGCCTTTCCTGTGGAATGATCCGGCTGTAGAGGCCGATCCTGTCTTAGGAGCCAAACGAAGATGCCTCTTCCCTGATAACCGCTTCTCGGGCATCAAAGGACTGGATGATGATTTGAAACAGATCGTTCTTCAAAATCCTGAACACAAGGCTACTATCCAATACCTGGGTTCATTGTATTTGCTGTCTAAAGACATTCCACGTTTTAAGGCAACTCTCGAAACCTTCTATGATACAGCTGCATTACCCGCTGTATTGCCTGTCTGTTTTCAGGAAGGGGTACTTGTCTTTGCCGATGGAGACCAGGAAGTCATAAAGCAATACAACATACAAGCATCTGCCGTACAGCGCTTCGAGGCCTTTAAGCAAGAGCCATCCAAAAACACCCGCAACCTATGGCATTTCCTGAAATACAGAAAATAAAAGCAGAAACTAAAATGAGAATCTTAAGATATATATCGCTTCTAATCAGCTGTCTATTATGGGTAGGATGCTCAAAAGATGTACAGATTGAGCGTCACATAGGGCAGCTACCTCCTATATGGCCCGACTATACAGAAGTTACGCTCCCTCCAAATATCGCTCCGCCCAGCTTCAGTATGCCG
Source organism: Parabacteroides sp. PH5-46 (assembly GCF_029892785.1). GTDB lineage: Bacteria > Bacteroidota > Bacteroidia > Bacteroidales > Tannerellaceae > DFXE01. The sequence continues at coordinate 130,716 of NZ_JARXXA010000005.1, read as the reverse complement.
GATAGCTGCCAGGTTTCCGAGCTGCGCGCGATATGCAAGGCCGGCAATGAGGAAATCCTCATTAAAGCCCGAAATGGACAGATAAGCATTTCCCCGTCTCAATGGAAGAAACTTGTAAGCACTTCGTCACCTATCAGTGTCTGTCTACAAGCCAGGAGGGGAGGGAAATGGGAAGAATATGTCCCCTTCCATCTCTACATTGCCGAAGAGAAAATAGATCCTTATATTGCCTACCGCTTAATAGAACCGGGATATGAAACCTGGAACGAAATGGGTATCTACCAACGCTGTCTGGAGAACTACGAAGAAACAGCTATTATCACCAATAAAATGACGGGATATGGTTGTATGAATTGTCATTCCTTCTGTCAGCAAAACCCGGATAAAATGCTGTTCCATCTTCGTTCCGATTACGGAGGAACCTATCTGATACAAGAGGGACAGATACAGAAACTGAATACCAAAACACCACAAACCATCTCTGCATTAGTTTACCCCTCATGGCATCCTTCCGGCGACTTTGTGGCCTTCTCGGTAAACGATACCAAGCAGATGTTTCATACTACAGACAGAAACAGAGTGGAGGTCATGGACTATAAGTCGGATGTAGTGGTCTATGACGTAAAGCGGGAACAGATTGTCAGTTCCCCCCTTTTATCCTCGGCAACAGCCTTTGAAACATTCCCCACCTTCTCTCCCGACGGGAAAACACTCTATTTCTGTTCGGCAGACAGTGTGGATATACCCGCCCAATACGACCAGGTACGATATAGCCTCTGCGCCATCAATTATGACGCAAGCACCCGTTCGTTCGGTAACCGGGTAGATACCTTGTACAATGCCTGCCAGGAGGGGAAAAGCGTATCTTTCCCCCGCGTATCACCTGACGGCAAATTCCTCATGTTCACCCTTTCCGCCTATGGCAATTTCTCTATCTGGCATAAAGATGCGGACTTATACCTAACCAACCTGCAAACAAGCGAGACGCAGCCCTTATCCGTATTAAATAGTGATGATGTAGATAGTTACCATTCATGGAGCAGTAACAGCCGTTGGGTAGTGTTCAGCAGCCGCCGGATAGACGGATTATATACCCGCCCCTTCATAGCCTATGTAGATGAAGCAGGAAAAGCACACAAGCCTTTCCTGTTGCTGCAAAAGAAGACAGATTATTATGATTTTCTGATGAAATCGTACAACATCCCTGAGTTTATCTCAGGAAAAGTAAACGCAAGTGCCTACGAGATTAGCCGGATAGCAAAAGAGGAGAGGGGAACAGACATCACTTACTCCCCTCAATAAAGCTGTTATTCAGCCCAAGGCATCCACTTCAGGTAATCCACATCCCTGAATATTTCTGCTTTCGTAACAGAGGTGTTGACCTCTTGCTTACCTAATAAGAACTTGTCTATAAAAGCCTCTACTTCCGGATATTGGCTCTCAGGAAGTGCGCAATGCTGATGCCCGCCCTGAATAGAAAACCCCATACGATCCTCTATGCCAAATACTTTCCACACCATTCTGGCAGCCTGACAGGAAACGTAATTAGACTCCTCTGCCAACCATTCATAGTCTGTATTTCCCAACACTAGCAACGCACGGGGAGCAACCAATGCCGCCAGCTCATGATGATCGACAGGCAGGCGACTCACGTTCTCTCCGGCAAACTGAAACATACTCTCCAGAAACCAGGCACGGCTGGTATTGCCTAAAGTCTCCACATGCCCCAGCGTTTCAGAAACCCTCCAGGCATCCACTCCGCCACCGCCCGGTTCCTGAGCAATGGTCAGTGCAATACGCTCATCAAAAGCGCCTGCATATAAAGCCATTTTTCCGGCAAACGAACATCCGGTTATTGCCAGGTGGGAAAGATCAATATTCGATTTCTTGCCGATAATCTCCAATCCATCAATCAAACGGCTTACTCCCCATGGCCAGGCACTATAGGCACCTATGGCTGTATGTTCGGGATATAAACGATTGATCGGTTCGCTGCCACGCGTCTGCGTATGCGACATAACCTGGCTAAAATCAAATGCAATTTGTGCGATCCCCCTTGTATCAAACAACTCAGTAGGAAGAGAGCCTGTAGGAAACCCTATTCCGATAACAGCAGGAAATGGCCCATCGCCTTCAGGATATTTGATCGGTGCAACCAACACCAGGCTTTCTCCCTTTTCATGCACTGTAACCCGTAATGTATCATCTGTCAGAACAGCTTCTATACTGTCTTTCGATACTACAGGCTTTATTCCTAACTCATAATGCTGCAACTGTTGAATAATCTCAGAACGATGCCGTTCCCAATCCTTAAAGCTTGTAGACTTGCCACTACCATCTGCCCATGCAAAAGGATCGGGCAGTGTATATATTTCGGGCAATTCATCCATCGGAAGCATGTCCAGCCGCGAATAGCTATTGGCTGTATTCTCATGATTGTAAACCAAAGGGATTTGCTTCTGTCCGCATGCAGTCAGACAAAGAAGCAAAATATATATTCCCATCCATAGCCTTGTTGTTTGTTTCATATCTCATTGTAATTATCTGGAACAAAGATTAAGAATTCACCCAAAATGAGAAAATTTCATCCGGTTGAGAAAAGATTCTCATGCCGATGAGAAAAAATTCTCATGCGGGTGAGAAAAAAGTCTCACCTAGGTGAAACTTTTAGTTTCACTAGGTAAAAATAAGTGAAACTTTTCAACGTCCTGCTTATCAGATGTCTTTTATTCAGGGGGCTGTTGTAACATTCTATAACATCATTTGGTATTATCTAACAGCGTATAACACATGGTGTTGCGGTTATTATGTAACGTGCGTGATAGTTTTTGTAACATTTGTAAGCAATGATGTAACGTTTGCAAAACAAAATGTATCATATTTTTGCAACAATTAACATTTAAACAGTAGTTTTGTATTCATTAAAAGTAGATAAATAACTGAATAAATTATTTAACCCCAAAAATCAAATACAGCAATGAAAACATAAAAAATTGTATCCTTTTCCCCTATAAAGATGTAAGACATAGTATTTACGTCTTTGAAAGTAGAATTCATTTTTATATTACCTATTAATATTTTTATATGAAAATCACTAATCTAAAGAAAAGTATCGGGCTATTGTCACTATTGTTGATGATACCTGTTTGGGTATGTGCCCAAAATGTGACAGTAAAAGGAACCGTCAAGGATTCCTTCGGTGATGGTATACCGGGTGTAAACGTTCTGCAAGTAGGAACGACAAACGGTATTATTACGGACATTGACGGTAATTATCAGATTAATGTCCCTTCTAATGCTACGTTATCGTTTTCTTTTATCGGCTATATTACTCAAACTATACCTGTAGCTGGTAAATCAACAATCAACGTTATATTGAATGATGACACACAGGCGTTGGATGAAGTTGTGGTAGTAGGTTATGGTGCGATGAAAAAGAGTGATATCTCTGGTTCTGTAGCATCTGTCGATCGTGAAGCCATGATGCGTAAGACTCCTATAAACATTGCACAAGGTTTGCAAGGTGCTGCTGCAGGGGTGATGGTAACCTCACAAGACGGTTCTCCGGAAGCCAAGGCAGCTATCCGTATTCGTGGTGTTGCCACCATCAACGGTACTGCCGATCCTCTTTACGTAGTAGACGGTGTGCAGGTAGGTACCAATGTTAACCACCTGAACCCATCGGATATCGAAAGCATGGAGATCCTGAAGGATGCTTCTGCTACTGCTATCTACGGTTCTGCAGGTGCTAACGGGGTAATCATGATTACCACTAAGCACGGGATCAAAGGCCGTTCTACAGTGAACCTGACTGCCGATTTCGGTATTCAAACGATTTCAAGCCGTATGGATGTAGGTAGCCTAGACCAATATGCAGCCAACATTCGCCAGGCGCACATCAACGATGCTTCCGGTCTTTACAACCAGATTTGGGATGCAAAATACGATGGCAAACGTAAAACTATCGACTGGATGGATCAAATGACCAACCCAGCCTTGCGTCAAAACTATAACCTTTCTACTTCCGGAGGTAACGACAAGAGCCAGTTTAACTTCTCTGCCGGTTATTTGGATAATAAAGGTTTGATTGTTAACTCACAGTATCAACGTATTACAGCTCGTGCTAATGTGAAGACTAAAGTTAACAAGTATTTGGAGTTTGGTGGTGACCTGAGCTATGTTCACACAGACTCTCACGGTTCAAACAACACGGTAGGTAACTTTGGTAACATGTCTTCTTTCCGTGACTTGGAGACTTTTTCTCCTACTTTGGACTATGTTACTGCTGAAGGAGTACATGTTTCTCCCAACGTAGAGAACCCTGACGGTACATACGGTAGTGCCGCTTTAGGTAAAAATGCCAACGAAGCGGTTCTGGATGCATACAATAATATCTATGCAAGCCAGATGAACAACCGTTCACGTAATCGTAACAACCGTGTTTTGGCTAGTGCCTATTTAGATATAACCTTCTTCGAAGGGCTGAGTTTCAAAACATTGGCTTCGTATAATTACAGTTCAGGTTCACACCAGAACTTTGTAGGAAGTGACAACAACCGACGTTTCAATAGTATAAACGGTGAGATGGTGGAAGTTACTTTGAACAAGCTGGATTACACCAATACGTTCAACCTGAGCAACAACGAAGGTCAGACACTCTCTATCTCCAACTATTTTACATATAACTGGAAGAATGACATGCACAATGTTACTCTTATGGCAGGTAATGAAGTTTCTCGCTACTATGGTCAGTGGGTAAATGCCGGTGCTAAGAGCTTCCCTGGTGACAATATCAGAGAGGTTTCTTTGACTTCCGATATCAGTACATTAAGTGCAAATGGCGCCTTGAATCTTGAATCACGCGCTATCTCTTATTTTGCCCGTGCATCTTATAGCCTCATGGATCGTTATATCCTTACCGGTACTATACGTCGTGACGGTTCTTCTAATTTCGGTGCTGGCAACCGTTGGGGTACTTTCCCTTCAGCCGCTGCTGCATGGCGTATTTCTGAAGAAGCTTTCATGCAAGATCAGGACATCTTTTCTAACCTGAAACTGCGTGTTGGTTGGGGACAGACCGGTAACTCAGGTGGTGCCACAGACTTGTCTGTAGCTGCATTAACTCTAGCAGGTATAAAGTACAACTTCTATAGCCAAAATGGAAATATGGGCTTGGGCTCTACTCCTTCTGCTACCGGTGGTACATACCAAGGACTGGTAGATAGCAACCTGAAATGGGAAACCAACGAACAGACCAATATCGGTCTTGACTTCGGCTTGCTGCAAGGCGAACTGAATATTACGGCTGACTACTTTATCCGTAAGTCTAAAGACTTATTGCTTTATCGCCAGGTACGTCCTTCTACCGGTTACCAACAAGTTTATACAAACTATGGTGAGATTGAAAACAAAGGGTTTGAAATGAGCATCAGCTATAACAAACGTTTGAACAAAGACTGGAGCATTAATGCTACTTTGACCGGTTCTACCTTGAAGAACAAAATCAAGAAGATGGGTGAACCTGTTTATTATACCAACTCCGATGCTAGCGGTAAAGGAACAGACGATGGTTCTAACACAGGAGCTGTGGGTGCAGCTGCCGGTTACCACTGGGGTAATCACTCTGTATCCAAAGAAGGAGCTGCTGTAGGTTCTTTCTATGGCTACCGTGTGGAAGGTGTGTTCAAAAATCAAGCCGAAGTAGACGCTGCTAATGCTGCTACCAATGGAAGTAATAGTGGTTACTATCAGAATGATAAGACACAAGCCGGTGACTACAAGTTCAAAGATTTGGACGGTAATGGTTTCATCGACGAAAACGATATGGAAGTATTGGGAGATGGTTTCCCTGATCTGAACTTCGGTTTGAATTTAGGTGCGACTTATAAGAACTGGGATTTCTCTCTTTACACTTACGGTGTATTGGGACAGGATATATTCTCTTATTCAGCTATGCGCTTGTCTAACATGTTTACAGCTGACGACCCTACTCCTAACATCTTGAGAGAGGCTGCCAAAAACGCTTGGTCACCGGAAAATACCAATGGTTCATTATCCCGTCTTTCTTTACTGGATGCCAACTACAATATGCGTGCTTCTGATATGTGGGTAAAGAATGGTAATTTCTTGAAAATTAGCAATATTCAGGTAGGATATACATTGCCGAAATCGATCGCAAGCAAACTGTTGATTGAGAATGTACGTCTTTACTTATCTGTAGCTAATTTAGCAACCATTTCTCCGTATAACAAATATGGTGATCCCGAGGTTGGTCAGGGTAGTGTACTCGTAACAGGTCTGGATACAGGTCGTTATCCTTCTCCCCGTACTTATTCATTCGGTCTGAATGTACAATTCTAACAATTTAAATGAAAAATAATATGAAAGTCAAAAATATATTATACAGTTTGTTGGCAGGTACGGTTCTCTTGGCAGGAACTACCTCTTGTGACAATGACAAATTCCTGACAGTAGACCATTATTCTATTTTGGATTTGAATTCAGGATACGATAATGACGAACATGCACTCAGAAGCTTGAACGGATGCTACGACTCTATGCTTCCGTCTGAGGATAACAAGTTAAATGAAGACCCATTCAAACCTTATATTTTCACAGGTTGCCATCCTACGATGGATACACAAGCTACCGGTTGGGATAAGGACTTTATGACACAGAGCTGGACAGCTGACAAAGACGAGTTGAAAAGTGGTTGGAACCATGCTTATAATGGTATTACCCGCTGTAATGACTTTTTGCAGAATTTATCAGGGAATACCGCGAACTTCTCAAGCGAAGTGGCTGCTACGGCAGAAGGTGAAGCCCGTGTAATTCGTGCGTTCCACTACTTCTGGTTGGCAACAACCTTTGGTCGTGTACCAATGTTGGCTACCGGTGAAACATATGTGAATACTCCTTACAAAGCAAGAGCAGAATCGTATGAAGAAATGTGGGATTTCATTATTGAAGACCTGGAAGCAGCAGCTGCTTTGCTGAGCTGGAAGCCTTATAACGGACAGTATGGACGTTGCACCAAAGGTATGGCGTTGGCTTATCTGGGTGACGCTTATATGTGGAAAGCCTATCGTTGCCCCGACCAGGCCAACGAATGCTACAAGAAAGCAGAAACAGCTTTGAAGCAAGTACTGGATTCAGGTGAATATGAATTGAACAAATCATTTACTACTTTGTGGGATGCTACAGGCGTTTGGAGCAAAGAAACCATCTACGAACAAGTATTGAATGAAGGTGACAAATGGGGTAGCTGGGATGGCAACGCTTTGAGTGGTGCTAATGGTTGGACTATCTACTATTCTGCAGCTCCTGCCAACGGAGGTTGGGGTACTATCGCTTTATCATGGGAACTTTACGATTCTTTCGAACCGGGTGACAAACGTCGTGACGGCTCTTTGGTTACTGCCAGCGTTCCGGAAAATAAATTGGCAAAACCCGAATGGAAGAGCACAATCCCTGTGCCACAAGCATGGTTGGATGCTCCTGAAAATGCAGGATATGTTGAAAAAACATTGGCTTCTCCTAATGGATTCAATCCGTTTGTTCAGGAATATGTGGCTTATGACAACTATAAGTTTGATACCGGTGGTGAATATGCTCCGGCAGTGTACACTACAAAATACTGGCGTTTGGGTCGTTGCCACTGGAATAATGACCAACATGCTCCTGCTCAAATCTATAGAAAACGTCTGCCAAATGTAATGTTAGACTATGCAGAATGCCGTTTCATTCTTTACGGAGAGGGTGATGCTGAAGGTTGGGCTCAAATCAATAAACTACGTGAACGTGCTTTTGGTAACCTTGAAGTAGGTAATGCCACATCTCTGACTAGTATGTATTCAAAATACTACAGCGACAATATGGCTTCTTTCTATCAAGATGGTGGTTTCGGTTATTATGTTTCTATTAGTGACTATTATCCTATTCCGTTTGCCACAGAAGCTGCAAAAGTGCCTGATGCTCAAACTTATTACGGTCAATTGAAATCAACAAAGGGCTTCTCTTCTCCCGCATGGAAAGTGGCTATAAACATGGAACGTCGTAAAGAGTTCAGTGCTGAATGGTGCTTATGTCCTGATATGTTGAAGTCTGGATTCATGGCAGAACACGTGGCTGTAAACTATCCGAAACACAGTCAAACAGGTGATCCGGAAAGTGACTGGCAAACCGTACGTACCTTTGAATTTGATGAACGCAGAATGGATATGCCAATTCCGTCAGACGAGTTGATTAAGAACCCGCTTTGCGATCAGAATGAGGCATATAGATAATGTGCGTATTTGTAAATAGTATATTTTTTTGTTGATATAATAGTTATTTGGCAAGGCCATATCAAAAGGTACCCTTCTGGTATGGCCTTCTTTTACGAATCGTTGTTGTGTTGCATTCTCAAAATACAGGAAACCATGAGAAAAAGAATCGTATATGTAATACTTATATTGGGATGTATCCTTTGCTTTGCAATTAATGCCGGAGCAAAGGTGAAGCTACCGGTATTGGTTTCCGACGGAATGGTTCTGCAACGCGAACAACCTGTTCTGATCTGGGGTTTTGCCGATCCCGGAGAAGAAATAAAAATCCAATTCCTTAAAAAGAAGTATCATACACAGACCGGCATGGATGGAAAGTGGCAGATACAACTTCCACCTACGAAAGCCGGTGGCCCTTATACAATCACAATTAATGATATCGTATTGAAAGATGTCCTGTTCGGCGATGTCTGGCTCTGTTCGGGACAATCGAATATGGAAACACCCGTCTCCCGGGTGATGGACCTATATGAAAAAGAAATACGTTCATACACTAACACACATATCCGCCATATCAAGATTCCGCTGAGTTATAACTTTCATGGCCCGCAAGACGATATACGTCCGGCAGCATGGATGCCTGTAACTCCTGAAGGAATAATGACTTATGCAGCCGTACCTTATTTCTTTGCTCGTTTCCTGTATGAAACGATCCAAGTTCCCATAGGATTAATAAACGCCAGTGTAGGAGGTTCACCCGCCGAAGCCTGGGTGAATGAGGAAAACCTTCGGGAATTTCCTTATTACCTCAATGATAAGAAAATAGCCGAATCAGACGAGTACATCCGGCAAGCCCAACAACTTCAGGATACAAACAGAAAGCTGTGGTATCAGGTATTGAATGAAGGAGACAGCGGATTGCTGGAAAAATGGATTGATCCGGCTTATAATGACAGCAACTGGGATACGACTGATCTGTTTGACTCCTGGGGAAGAGATGAAAAACAATCACCCATCAACGGCTCTTTTTGGTTTCGTAAAGCCGTGGATATACCTGTCCGCCTGGCAGGAAAGAAAGCAACTCTGAGACTGGGCTGTATCGTTGATGCCGACTCTGTATTTGTAAACGGTGTTTTTATAGGAGCTACTTCCTATCAATATCCGCCCCGGAAATACCCGATACCCGAAACCTTGTTGAAAGAAGGAAAAAATACAATCACAATCCGCTTAATCAGCCATAGCGATACTCCTCATTTTGTAGAAGAAAAACCGTATAAAATAGTCTTTGAGGAAGAAGAAATAAGCCTGGAAGGAGAGTGGAAATACCGGCTTGCTAACCGCATGCCGTCTATGTCGGAAGGTATATCTTTTCAGTATAAACCGGTTGGATTATATAATGCGATGATTGCGCCTCTGCAAAATTATGTGATAAAAGGAGTCGTTTGGTATCAGGGCGAATCAAACACCAGCCGTTATAAAGAATATAACGCACTTCTCTCTGCCCTGATCAATAATTGGCGTGAGCTGTGGAAGCAGCCGGATTTACCCTTTTTGCTGGTGCAATTACCCAACTTCCAGCGGAATTATCCGGGAGAGAGCGAATGGGCCGAACTTCGGAATGTACAACGGGAGCTTTGTATGAATACACCGAATACCGGCTTGGCCGTAACGATAGATGTCGGCGAATGGAATGATATTCATCCGCTGAATAAGAAAGATGTAGGATACAGGCTGTCATTGCAGGCACGGCGTTTGGTGTATGGTGAGAATACGATTATAGTCGACGGACCTCTATATGAGTCGAAAGAAATTGCAGGAAATAAAATAATTCTGACGTTCCGCAAAGGGACTGACGACTTTATGCCAATGGAAGAGTTAAAAGGCTTTGCTATTGCTGGAAGGGATGGTGAATTCCAGGAAGCAAAAGCCCGGATAGAAAATGGAAAAATAATAGTTTGGAACGACGGAATAGCTGACCCTGTTCAGGTAAGATATGCCTGGGCGAACAATCCGGAAGAGGCCAACTTGCGGAATAGAACGAGGCTTCCGGCCTCACCTTTCCGGACAGAATAATACATGAAAAACAAATAAAAAATATGAATATGAAAGCAAATTCACAGAAAGTATCCTTCGGAGAAAAGGTAGGCTATAGCTTAGGTGATGGTTCGGCGAACCTGATCTTCCAGATGATGATGATGTTCCAGCTTTTCTTCTATACCGACGTATTTGGTATAAAAGCAACAGCAGCAGGAATGATCCTCTTATTCGCCCGTTTTTTTGACGCATTTGTTGATCCGCTGGTAGGTATACTTTCCGACCGGACAAATACCAAATGGGGAAAATACCGTCCCTGGCTGATATGGACAGCTCTTCCGTTTGCCGTATTTTTCGTGTTGGCATTTACTACTCCCGACTTGTCTGAAAGGGGGAAGATCATTTATGCCGGGATTACGTATACGCTTTTGATGTCGATCTATTCATTCAACAATACCCCTTATTCCTCTTTAGGAGGGGTAATGACCAGTGATATAAAAGAAAGAACAAGTATTTCTTCCATACGTTTTGTTACGGCTACGATCGCTACTTTCGTTGTACAGGGGCTTACATTGCCTTTGGTTACGAAGTTTGGAGGCAGCACCACTTCTTCATCCGGCTGGTTATGGACAATTACCTTGTTTGCAGCTATAGGGCTCGTTTTAATGGTCATTACCTTCTTTTCTACAAAAGAACGTATTGCTCCACCGCCCAATCAGAAAACGTCCGTTAAGCAGGATTTTAAAGACATTCTTTCCAGCCGTCCATGGTTGGCGATGTTTATCCTTACTTTATTTCTTTTCACTACACTAGCCATGTGGGGCAGTAGTATGTCTTATTACTTTAATTATGTGGTAGATAAAGACGCCCTGTTTGCATTCCTCGGGAATATGGGGCTGACAGGAAATGCCGGCAACCTGGGCTTCTGGGGAAGCATTCTGGATGCTTTCGGTTTGATTGTATATGATGCTGAAAACGTATTTGCTGTCGGATTCAGTTTGTTTAATATGATTGGCTCTGTCATCCAGCTGTTGGGAGTTATCCTTTTATCCGGCTTCCTGTCGGGTATATTCGGCAAACGGAATGTCTTTGTCATCTGCCTGGCGCTGACTGCTATCTTTACAGGTTTGTTTTATGTGGTTTCACCGGATAATATCACCGGAATATTTATTCTTAATATACTGAAAAGTTTGTCGTATGCTCCGACTGTTCCTTTATTGTGGGCTATGATGGGAGATGTGGCAGATCATTCCGAATGGGTGAATCATAGACGGGCAACAGGCTTTGTGTTTGCCGGTATTGTATTTGCTCTGAAAACGGGATTAGGCCTCGGAGGTGCTATCTGTGGCGGTATTATAGACTCCTTTGGTTTCGTGGCAAATGCCGTACAGTCGTCGGCAGCTATAGAAGGAATCCGGCTTACTTCCGGTATTATACCTGCCATTACTTTCTTTATAGGGGCTATAACCTTATTATTCTATCCGATATCCAAGAAAAAGAATGAACAAATACAAGCAGAACTAACCGAACGTCGCAATGTAATAAATGAGTAAAAGTAGAAGTATATGAAAATCGTTATTAGAATCTTATTGGCTTCTCTGACTGTAGCGCAATTTGCCTGTACGTCTCCAGTTATAGAGGAGAAAAAAACGTTGAAAGAGGGATTAAAAGGTGCGTTTTATATTGGGACAGCCCTGAATCTGGATCAGATTACAGGGAAAGACCGTCAAGGTGTGGCTGTCCTTGAAAAACACTTTAATGCCATTGTAGCCGAAAACTGCATGAAAAGTATGGAAATACATCCCGAAGAGGATCGGTATGACTTTACCTACCCGGATCAGTTTGTGGCACTGGGAGAAAAATACAATATGTTTATTACCGGACATACCCTGATCTGGCACTCTCAGTTACCCGCTTGGTTTTATGTGGATGAACAAGGCGAGAACGTTTCTGCGGAAGTGTTGAAAAGCCGGATGAAAGAGCATATCACTACTTTCATCAACCGCTATAAAGGACGCGTTAAAGGCTGGGATGTAGTAAATGAGGCGATCATGGAAGACGGCTCTTACCGGAATAGTAAGTTTTATGAGATACTGAGCGAAGAGTTTATCCCCCTGGCGTTCCAATATGCACAGGAAGCAGACCCTGAAGCCGAACTGTATTACAACGACTACAACGAATGGTATCCGGAGAAACGTAAGACCGTGGTTCGCTTGATAAGAACCCTGAAAGAAAGGGGCATCCGTATCGACGGTATCGGGATGCAGGGGCATTTCAACATGGATAGCCCATCCATTCAGGAATACGAGGAAACCATTCTGGAATATGCCGCCGAAGGGGTAAAAGTGATGGTGACAGAGTTGGATCTGTCTATCTTACCTTCTCCCCGTCAGGATGTAGGTGCCGATTTATCTACTAATTTCGACTATCAGAAAGAGTTGAACCCCTATACCGAAGGTGTTCCCAAAGAGGTCATGGCTGCCTGGGACAACCGGATGAATGATTTCTTCAAACTATTCCTCAAACACTCTGATGTTGTATCACGTGTTACCTTGTGGGGGATATCCGACAGCGACTCCTGGAAGAATAATTTCCCGGTTAGAGGACGTACCGATTACCCCTTATTATTCGACCGTAACCATCAGTCTAAAGCGGTGGTTCAGATGATTATAGATGAAGCAACAGAAATGAATAAATAATAAAACAGATACAAACATGAAAAAGGCAAGATATTTAGTGCCGGGCGATTATATGGCAGATCCGGCGGTACATGTATTCAACGGTAAATTGTTTATCTATCCCTCACATGACTGGGAAAGCGGTATCGAAGAAAACGATAATGGGGATCACTTCAATATGAAAGACTACCATGTATTCTCTATGGAAGATATAGAAGGAGAAGTAGTAGATCATGGCGTGGTACTGGATACAAAGGATATCCCCTGGGCAGGTCGTCAGTTGTGGGATTGTGACGTAGCTTGTAAAGACGGGAAATACTATATGTATTTTCCATTGAAAGATAAAAATGACATTTTCCGCATAGGGGTAGCTATCAGCGATAAGCCCGAAGGACCTTTCATTCCGCAACCCGATCCGATAAAAGGAAGCTACAGCATGGACCCTGCTATCCTGGAAGAAAATGGCGAATATTACATGTATTTTGGCGGCCTTTGGGGAGGACAGCTTCAGCGCTACCGCAACAACAAGGCTCTTGAATGCGCCATTCTTCCTGAAGGAGATGAACTTGCACTTTGCGGGAAAATCGCCAAATTACGGGATGATATGCTGGAGTTTGCCGAAGAACCCCGGGATGTTGTGATCCTGGATGAAAACGGAAAGCCTCTGACAGCCGGTGATACCGAACGCCGCTTCTTCGAAGCTTCCTGGGTACATAAATACAACGGCAAGTATTATTTCTCTTATTCAACGGGAGATACCCACCTGCTGTGTTACGCGATTGGCGATAATCCCTATGGCCCGTTTACCTATCAGGGAGTGATTCTTACCCCTGTTGTAGGATGGACTACTCACCATGCGATTGCAGAATTCAAAGGCAAATGGTATCTTTTCCATCACGACAGTGTACCTTCCGGAGGAAGAACCTGGCTTCGTAGCCTGAAAGTCATAGAGTTGGAATACAATCCGGATGGAACAATAAAGACAATAGAAGGACAGCAAAAGTGAAATGAAGTATTTTTTATTCATACTTTCAGCTTTGATCATAGGAACGGCCTATGCTCAACAGGAAGATGGTAGCCGCCTTTGGCTGCCAAAACACCAACCCACCCCCCAACCCCCTAAAGGGGGGGAGAAGAGCAATGTCCGCAATGTTAGCCCCCCCTTTAGGGGGCCGGGGGGTATAGCTCAAAAAGAACTGCAAATCCATTGGAAAGGAGGGGAGGTGAAACTACAGCTTGCCTCCTCTGATGATATCCGTAAGTTGGGGAATGATGGTTTCCGCATAGAAGGCAACTGGAACGGGGTGACTATCCGTGCCTCTCGTGAACAGGGTTTGCTCTATGCCGCCTATCATCTGCTCCGCTTGCAGGAAACAGGGAAAGCCAATGGAAAGATCCTCGTGGAAGAGTCACCTGACTATGATATCCGGATACTGAACCACTGGGACAACCTGAACCGTACAATAGAACGGGGCTATGCCGGCTATTCCCTCTGGCAATGGGAACAACTGCCCGATGAGGTATCTCCCCGCTATGAGGCATATGCTCGTGCAAATGCATCCATAGGGATCAACGCTACAGTATTGAATAACGTAAATGCTTCGCCTGACATATTAAAGGAAGATTATCTGCTGAAAGTAAAGGTCTTGGCCGATATCTTCCGTCCGTATGGTATCAAGGTTTATTTATCTGTAAACTTTTCTTCGCCTAAGGTATTGAGTGGTTTAGCCGATTCGGATCCCTTAAACCCGGAAGTGCAAAAATGGTGGAAGAATAAAGCGAAAGAGATTTATCAATATATTCCCGACTTTGGAGGTTTCCTAGTCAAAGCCAATTCCGAAGGGCAGCCCGGGCCGCACGACTATGGGCGTACGCATGTAGATGGCGCTAATATGCTGGCAGATGCCCTGAAGCCTTATGGTGGGATTGTGATGTGGAGGGCGTTTGTGTATAACCCATCCAGTGACGATCGGGCGAAACAGGCGTATCTTGAATTTACACCCTTCGATGGGCAATTCCGTGATAATGTAATCATACAGGTTAAAAACGGGCCGGTAGACTTCCAGCCAAGGGAGCCCTTTACTCCGCTTTTCGGCGCTATGCAGAAAACACCGGTGATGGCCGAGCTTCAGATTACGCAGGAGTATCTGGGCTTCTCAAACCATCTGGTATTCTTAGCCTCCTTATGGGAGGAGTTCCTGAATACTGATACCTATTGCAAAGGGGAAGGGTCTACCGTGGCAGCTACAACAGACGGAACGCTTTTCAAACACAAACTGAGTGCTATTGCGGGTGTTGCGAATATCGGTGAAGATGTCAACTGGAACGGACATCATTTTGCACAGGCCAACTGGTATGCTTTTGGCCGTCTGGCATGGAACAACAAACTATCCTCCGATCAGATTGCTGATGAGTGGATTCGGATGACTTTTACTTCTGAGCCTGAATTTGTCCAGCCGATCAAACAAATGATGCTTGAATCACACGAAGCAGCCGTTAATTACATGATGCCTTTGGGCTTACATCATATCTTTGCCGAGGGGCATCACTACGGACCTCAGCCCTGGTACGACAAGGCTCCACGCCCGGACTGGACTTGTGTGTATTACCACAAAGCAGACACTTCGGGAATAGGCTTTAACAGGACTGCTTCCGGCAGTCATGCGGTAAGCCAGTATTACAGCCCCTTAAAAGAAATCTATGCCGATCCGGCAAGCTGCCCTGATAAATACTTACTTTGGTTTCATCACCTACCTTGGGACTACCGGATGCGGAATAATAAAACACTTTGGGATAATCTTTGCTACAGCTATGACCGGGGCATGAAGAAGACCCGGGAGTTTCAGCAGATATGGGACCGGATGGAGCCATATGTAGACAAACAACGTTTTTCCGAAGTGCAGTCTAAGCTAAAGATACAGGCGCGTGATGCCGTATGGTGGCATGATGCCTGCCTGCTTTATTTCCAGACGTTCTCTCAAATGCCGATCCCTTACGAACTAGAGCGACCGGTGAATGAGCTGGAAGAGCTGAAAAAGATCAAATTAGACATGAAACATCATAACTGAAAATGGAAAAGACCTGGCGTTGGTTCGGCCGGAAAGACACGATCACTCTGGCTATGCTCCGGCAAATCGGAGTGGAAGGAATTGTTACCGCTTTACACCATATTCCGAATGGTGAGATATGGCCGCTAGCGGAAATAGTGGACTTGAGAACGTATATAGAAAGAGCAGGTCTGCGTTGGTCGGTAGTAGAAAGTCTTCCTGTTAGTGAAGAGATCAAATACGCAGGTTCAGAGCGAGATAAGTTGATAGACAACTATATCATCAGTCTCGAAAACCTGGGAAAGGCAGGCATTCAAACCGTCTGCTATAATTTTATGCCCGTAATAGACTGGATACGAACCGATCTCTGTAACAAACTACCCGATGGAACATCTACCCTGTACTTCGATCAGGTTCGCTTTGCCTATTTCGATATCTGTATATTACAACGCGAGGATGCCGTTGATGATTATCCGGAAGCGATAGTAGACAAGGTGCTGGAGCTGGACAAAACCATCTCGAAAGCAGAAAAAGAAGCCCTGGTAGATACGATTATAGTTAAAACACAGGGGTTTATCAATGGAAATATTAAAGAAGGAGATCAAAATCCGGTAGCCATCTTCAAAGGCTTGTTGCATTTATACGACGGCATCGGGAAAGAGCAGCTACGCGAGAATATGAGCTATTTTCTGAAGCGGATTATGCCGGTATGTGATGAATATGGGATCAATATGTGTGTGCATCCCGATGACCCTCCTGTTCCTGTATTGGGCTTGCCCCGTATCGTAACAGGAGCCGAAGATATAGCCTGGATCCTTCAGGCTGTGGATAACCCGCACAACGGGATCACCTTCTGTGCCGGTTCTTTAAGCTCGGGAGCGCATAATTCTGTGCCGGAACTAGCGGCTTTGTTTGCCCCTCGTACGCATTTTGTGCATTTGCGAAGTACGGATATCCTTCCGAACGGCGACTTTATTGAAGCCTCGCACCTGGAAGGCAGAGGCCATCTGATCGAGCTGGTGCGCATCTTCGAGAAGCAAAAGCCCTTTCTGCCCATGCGTGTGGATCATGGCAAACTGATGCTTGATGATGCCTCCAAAGGCTATAATCCGGGTTATTCCTTTTATGGCCGGATGTTTGCCCTGGCTCAGATGGATGGTGTAATGGCCGCTGTACGTCATCAATTAAAAATGGAAAATTGAAAGTTGAAAATGGAAAATAATAATTTATTCAGTATAGCCGGAAAAGTAGCTGTCATCACAGGTGCAGGCGGCGTATTGGGCGGAAGCATTGCCCGTAGTTTCATTGCACAAGGAGCTAAAGTAGCAGCTCTTGATATCCGCAAGGAAAACCTGGATGCCTTAATGAAAGAACTAAGCGGAAAAGGCGGAGAAATAATAGGCATTGCAGGCAATGTATTAGACATCGACAGCCTGAAGAAGGTAGCAGATGAGATACTTGCCAAATGGGGACAGATAGACATCCTGCTCAACATTGCCGGAGGAAATATGCCGGGAGCTACCCTGACGGAGAGTCAGACTATATTCGACATGAAAATTGAAGACTGGGACAAAGTAACCAACCTGAACCTGAACGGTACGGTATTCCCCTCCCTTGTTTTCGGCGAGGTGATGGCCCGGCAGAAAAGCGGAAGTATTGTCAATGTATCTTCCATGGCTGCCTATTCTGCCATTACCCGTGTAGCGGGCTATTCGGTGGCCAAAACCGGAGTGAGCAACTTTACCCAGTGGATGGCTATGGAAATGGCCATGAAATTCGGAGATAAAGTCCGTGTAAATGCCATTGCTCCCGGTTTCTTTATAGGCGATCAGAACCGGGCGGTTTTAATCAACCCCGATGGAAGCCTGACTGAACGAAGCAAAAAAGTATTGGCCAAAACACCTATGGGCCGTTTCGGAGACATCACAGAATTGAACGGGGCTGTACAGTTCCTCTGCTCGGAAGCTGCCTCCTTCATCACTGGAGTAGTACTCCCCGTAGACGGAGGTTTCTCTTCTTTCAGTGGCGTATAAGCTTTTTACTGATATTTTTGAAATCCCACATATGTAGAACACATGTTCAACAACTGTTGAACTCATGTTCTACATATGTTGAACATAAGTTCTACAATTGTGGGACGATATTCAAGAATTGTTTCTGTGCTCTTCCATATAGGTGCTTGGGGGTACTCCGTATAGTTCTTTAAAGGCATTGGAGAAGTGCCCCAGGTTTGTAAAGCCGGTAGCTTCTGCTACTTCAGAGATGGAAAGGTTTTTACCGGCTAGCAGGTCTGCGGCCTGTTTTAAGCGGATATTGCGGATAAAATCACGCGTAGTTTGATTCGTCAACTCTTTTAATTTCCGGTGCAAATGTACTCTGCTGATACCTACCTGATCTGCTATTGATTCTACACTTAATTCCGGATTTGAAAGGTTATTATTGATGACTTTCATGATCCTTTCCATCAGCTTTTCATCTGCTGATTTGATCTGTATTTTCTTTACTTTATCTTCCTGTAGTTGATTCCCCTCGTATGTATTACGAAGCAGTTCCCTGTTGCGAATGATATTTTCGATGGTTTTCTTCAACAGGTCTATATTGAAAGGCTTAACAATATAAGCGTCTGCCCCGATACTCAGACCTTCCAGATTGTCTTCTTCCCTTGACTTTGCAGTGACTAAAACAACCGGGATGTGGTTGATATTGATATTCTGTTTTATTTTACGGCAAAGGGTGATTCCGTCCATTTCAGGCATCATAACATCACTAATTACCAGGTCAGGTGCTTTCTTCAAGATGGCACTCAGCGCCTCTTTGCCATTGGCGTATTCAACCGTATGATATTCGCCTGCCAACTCCTCGCAGATGTACTTCCGGATTTCTTCATCGTCTTCTACAATCATGATCCGGTGCTTGGTTTTCGATTTCACTTTTACTTTATCAGTGTCGGTTGGTAAATCGGAAGAAATCTCTATTTTCTCTGCCGGAACAGCTGTCTGTTCAGGGCTATCTTCTATTTCTTCGGGTTTCAGATGGTCTTTTCCCATAGGGATGCGTATAATGAAGCTGGAGCCTCCCTCTTCGTTATTTTCCATCCATATCGAACCATGATGTAATTCTACTAATGAGCGGGTAAGATGAAGCCCAATTCCTGTACTGACATTGGAACTGTTGTGGCTGTTACGTATCTGGTAAAAACGTTCAAAAACACGTTCTTTCTCTTCATCATTTATTCCGATACCATTGTCTGAGATGATGATCTCAAAATACTGCTCTATGTTGTTGTATACTGTTTTCTCATCTATGATACTCAGATAGATATCTATTTTTCCGTTTTCCGGTGTAAATTTGAAAGCATTGGAAAGCACATTCAGAATAATCTTGTCAAAGTTCTTGGGGTCTACCCATACCTTCAACTGTTTCAGCTCTGTACGAAGATTGAAATCTATATTTTTTGCTTTCGCCTGGTATTCGAAATAGGAATAGAGATCGCCAACGAAACCTACAATTTCCACCTCTTGGAATGTAAGCGTCATAATCCCCTTATCAATCTTCCGGATATCCATCAACTGATTGATCAAGCTTAAGATACGTTCGGCATTACGGTGTATTATTTTATAGCTTGCCTGCCGTTCGTTGTTCTTGTCGGATGTCATCAGGCGTTTAAGCGGACTGATAACGAGCGACATAGGAGTCCTGATTTCGTGAGCAATATTCATAAAGAATTGCAATTTAGCTTCATTGATTTCTTCGGCATGTTGATGTTCAACCATTTTCTGGCGCGAACGATATCGTTGCCGTGTTTCCAGGATTGACAGATAGATAAGCAGAAGAGCTATAAGCAAATAAACCAGTTTTGCCCAAGCGGTAAGATACCAGGGTGGGTGTATGGTTACAGATATATTCCGTTCATCCGAATAGGAATCATAATCTCTTGCTTTTACTTTGAAGTTGTATTTTCCGGGAGCCAGATTGCTGAATGAGATCCGGTTGACTCCGGGAAGCAAAGTAACCCAGTTTTCCCCATTTATACTGTACATATAAGAGATCCTTTCGGGAGTATTGAATTCCATGGTTGAAAATTCAATACTGAACGAATTATCGCTATGGGAAAGGTTGAAATTTTCGGCACTCATCACTGATGTATCAATGATTGTGTAACTGCCGGATTTCGTGTTTTTCCTTACAGGCTTGTCGTGTATATAAAAATCGGTTATGTGTATTTGTAGCTTCTTTTCCTGAAAACATATATCCTGAGGGTTGAAAAAGGTTATACCGCTGATACCTCCGAATATAAACTGCCCTTTGAAGTTAATCAGAGAGGCGCTTTTTGAAAATTCATTACCTTGCAAACCATCACTGGCATAATAGTTTACAAACGTTTTGTTAATCAGGTTAAATTGTGACATTCCATAATTTGTACTGATCCAAAGATTGTTGTTCCCGTCTCTTTTTATTCCACAGACTACATTGTTCGGGAGCCCGTCTTCCGTAGTGTAGATAGAGGTTTGATTGGTGTTCTTGTCAATGCAAATCAAGCCTTCGGATGTACCGGCATATAGATTTCCTTGTTTATCTTCGTACAAGGTATATATAACAAGTCCGGGGAACAATACTAATGTGTCAAAAGTAGAAAGATAACTTTTGGTTTTCAGATCCAGGCAGATCAAGCCATTATAAGTTCCTATGTATAATTTCTGCTCTTTGGTCAGCAGCAAGCAGTCGATCCAGTTGTTGAACAGATAATTCTCCTCTCCGGATAATTCAGGCGTATTTATCCGGTTATGGTTCGTTATTTCTCCGGTGTTCAGATCCATACAGTACAGACCAAATCCCATGGTTCCGATCCAAAGTTGTTTATTGGCATCTTCCTGAAAAGCATAGACCCGCTGAACCGGGTTTTGGTTTTGATCAAGAAGGTTGGTAACATAGGTACATTCTCCTGTTCTTTTGTTCACCTTTGCCATACCATTCAAGTAAGAACCCAGCCAAAGATTCTTATTGGAGTCTTCAAAAATACAGAGAATAGTAGGCGGAATAGAAGTTTCTTTTGAGGAATGGGCAAAGTGTACCGACCTACCATCCGGATGCAGCCCATAAAGCCCGTCATTGTCGGTTCCTACCCATAAGATACCTTCACTGTCTTCGTATACGGACATAATGCAATTAGATCCAATCTTGTTGTATTTCATCGATTTATATCCGATATAGCTGAACTTATTGGTTTGAACCGGCACCATGATAACCCCTTTTTGGTAAATACCCAGCCAGATGTTTCCGGCATTATCTTTGATCATGGTATGTGCTTTGGATTTTTCCAGGTCGAATATCGTGACGTTGAACGAATTATCGATAATCTTTTTACTGTCCGAATCATATACCTTTATGCCGCAGCCGTCTGTACCGATATAAATATCATTAGATCCGTCTGTATACAACTTTTTTATGGGAAGGTTCGGATTTTCCGGGTATTCAATCGGGAAGAAAGACATAGCATTTTTGTTGAAACCAAAGAGGCCACGAGTCATACTGCCAACCAAAAGATTGCCATCCTTGTCTTCGCAAATGCTTGATATGTTATGTAATACAATGTTGTTATGCCTGAAAAAACTGATCAGGTTATTGTTTTTAGTCAGCAGATAAAGACCTTTATCTTCTGTTGAAACCCACAAGTTTTCAGCTTTATCTTCATACACACAGATGATATGTAAACTGGGAACAATCCAGCTTTCCTGCTTGGCATACAGCTTACCGTCTTCTTGTGTCAGTTGGTAAAGGCCTTCTCCGGAAGTTCCGATAATAATATCTCCGTTCTTTCTTTCAATGATGGATGTAACGTGAGATTTGGCAATCTCTCCGTTCTCCAGGATCATCGGGATATCATTAAAGGTATCGGTAGCATAATCATAGAGTTGCAACCCTTTGAAAAGCCCTACAAAGAAATGCTCTTTGCTGTCTTCAAAGAGGATACGCACAAAGTTATGCCCCAAAGAGAGCGTATCATTCTTGTCGTGTTTGTAAATAGTGAATTTGGATCCGTCATACCGGTTCAGTCCGTCTTCCGTAGCAATCCAGATGATTCCGTTTTTATCCTGGTAAATATTATAAATCAAGCTGTTTGACAACTCTTTATCTACGGAAAATAATTTCACAGACTGAGCATGACCCAATAAAGAGATGCAAATGCATAGAAAAACTATTATAAATTCTTTCCTCATATACTATTATGTAGTTTTCATAACAGAAGTGTAAAACTACCTTTAATTGCTGATTATAGCAAATAAATGAGGATGTTTTTATCTTATTCTTCTGCCCTAATTTTCTTTACAATATCATATTATCAGATATATAGGAACCGGTTTAGTATGAATAATCGAACCACTCAAAATCTGCAACTCCTTTGGATTTCTTCTGTGAAGCAGCAAAAAGGGAGAAGTAGATACCTGTAAATCCACCTACGGTTTCGCTACTTAGGTAACGTACATCCATTTTTCCTACCGGCTGGAACTTGTTATTGTCGGTAGAGTAGGAGAAGCTGTAATAGTCTTTGCTAGCCTCTACCCGCAGATAGAATTTGCCTTTCGGAAGTTCTACTTCTTTCTCGATATGTTTCATATTACCCAAACGGTAGCGCAAGGTGATGATTTGCTTGTCTTTATCTCCCTGACGCACGAATAGGTCATAGTGGTGTTGATTGGTCATATATACCGTGATGCCGCCTTCATCATTCTGTGAAGCTTTGTCGAGCTCGATGGCTGTAGTAACGGTGCAGTCGATATGTTGTTGCCGTCTGCCTACGAAAGTAGGAGTAACGTTCGGATCGTCTAATTGTATAGTTGAAGTTTTTAGCCGCAGGTATCCCGGACGCTCTTTCAGTGAGTAGTTAGACGTTATCGGGTTGTACAGGTAGTTCCATTCCAGTCCCATTTTCGGAGTATCGAAGTCTGTGCGTACGGGAGCCGGTGTATGGGGCTTCAACGGAAGTGTTTCGCAATCCATCTGTAGATGTGCAGTGCCGTTTCCGTTAATTACAGGCCATGCGTTTTTATCCCATCTTACAGGAGCCAGGAATGTTTCTCTTCCGAGCATATGGTGCTGTCCCGATTGTGGACGGAAGCCTAGGAAAACGATCCACCAGCTATCATCGTGTGCCTGAACAAAATCTCCATGTCCCAATCCCTGGATTGGGTTCATTTGTGCATTTTGATTGATGTGTGTCAGGATCGGATTGGCTGGGTTGGAATCGTAAGGCCCATCGATCTTGCGGCTACGAGCGATGGTTATTTTGTGTCCGTATTCTGTTCCTCCTTCAGCGATCAGCAGGTAGTACCAACCGTCTTTTTTGTAGATGTGCGGCGCTTCGGGGTAGCGTCCGCCTGTACCGTTCCAGATCTGTTTCGACTCGGTCAGCTGTTCTCCGGTTTTGGGGTTGATTTCGCACAAGGTGATTTGGTTAGGAATGGAAAGCATATAGCATTTTCCATTTTCAAAATAGAGAGACGGGTCGATGCCGCCTTGCTTTAACCAAACGGGTTCCGACCACTCTCCGGCAGGGTCTTCGGTATGTACGATGAAGTTTGCTTTGTCGCATACATTCGTGGTTATCATATAGAAAGTCCCCTCGTGATAGCGAATTGTAGGAGCGTATATACCACCTGAAGGAGCACATTTTTTTAGGTTCAGTTGCGATTCCCGTGTCAGACAGTTCCCGATCTGTTTCCAGTTTACAAGGTCCTTACTGTGAAAGATGGGAACCCCCGGGAAGTATTCAAATGTACTGTTTACCAGATAATAATCATCGCCTACCCGGCATACGCTGGGATCGGGGTAAAATCCCGGTATTACAGGATTGTTATAACCTTTCTGTGCAAGACAGGGAATAGAGAGGAAAATCAATACAAATGCTTGTAGAATGAATCGTTTCATGATATTCTTGTTTTATTTAGGATCCTAGATTTAAGTTTGCACTTAGCGATATTTATCACATGACAAAAATATGGTATTTTGTTCACTTAGTAAGCATCGAATGTTTTAGATGTGTGCACAGTACAGTTAATAGTAGGGGGATATTTGTTTCATAATAGAGGGGTTTTTGATAACGCAAGCTCTTAAGCTACCACCAGACGTAAGGAGGAGGCGTCTCACTCAAGGGCAATTCAACTGATTCAGCAGAGATTTGCTTGGCAGATAATAGGCCATATCCGTTTATTACATTTGTATAGGTAGGGATGGGTTCGCGTAGGCCTACGCTTCCGAATAGATCTTCTTTCTGCTTGTATTGCAAAGTCTTGGATCGGCAATATAAATAATAAGACTCCGATATAGATGACAGCTCTATCTCATAGCTGGTGGAAATAGACAGGGTATCACTTGCATAGGAAAGATATATGTTTTCTAATGTCAGGTCTATCGTATATTCCTCCCTGTTAATCAGTTCGTCTGAAAAAATATACGAAGTGGCATATACGCTGCCGGGATAATAATAGCTGCCATAAGAAGAATAGTTATAGTAGCGCGTAAAATATTCAGGAACCATTTCTTCCAGCACCAATTCGTTATTATGTTTGCTATAAACGGTAAATAGCCCTACTACTGTACTATCCTCTAACTCTATTATACTTTTGCCGTAGATTGATAGCATATAGAAGTTCTGCTCGTTTCTCCTTTCTTTAAAACTGACTCCCAACTGCATAATATGGCTATAGCCCGTATAGATCATTTGTGTATCAATCTTTGTAATCTCCGGACGTTCCTGTAGCTGTACAGAGGCTGATATCGGCTTATAATTGTCTGATTTTGCTTCTATGCGGACCTGATCGCCCGGCGAAGGGTAACAGCCCGGCATCAGATACATCCCTTTGGCTACCGCTTTTTGCATGGCGCCATGGCTTACATCATTGATATAGAGTTCTACGTCCGCATTATCTATGGATATGCTATCTACAAAATCAGAATACCTGTTACCTACTAAGAGGTTGCTTACCGTACGCGACACATGGGCTACGATAACGGAGTCTTCACACAGGGAAGCGTTCAGTACCAGAGAAGGAGGCGGAAGCTCAATATCCAGCTCAATATCCGACGTGCAGGAAGTAACCGATATTGTCAGCAAGATCACAAGTATTTGCAAGGCTGTTCTTTTCATAGGCTTAGAATTTATAGGTATATGAAACCGAGGGAATAACCGGAATAATCCCCTTCTGACGGATGGTAAACCGTCCGTCCTGATTCAGGTAGGTATCCTCTATATAGAAGGGGTTCATGCGGCTGTAGACGTTATACAGGCTGACGTTCCAGATACCCATCCGCCCTTTCTTCTTGGGGCGATAAATGTTCAGGCTCAGGTCGAGCCGGTGATAGTCTCCCAGCTTGGCGGCATTCCGGCCTAGTATGCCTTCAAAGGTATTAACAGGTAGGTAGTACCCTGCTTCATCATGGATATAGCCGGGATAGGAATTGCCTGTCTGGTGAGATAAATAGCTGTCTATAACAACTGTTACCCGGTTGCCGCTGGCGTATGTCCACGAAGCGCTCAGGTCTACTTTGGGGCTGAATTTATGAATGACTGTTACATTCAGCTTGTGGCGGTTATCGTACTTGGCAGGGAAGCGCCTGCCTTCGTTTACCAGCCGGTCATGAAAGATGCGGTCTGACCAGGAAAGCGTATAGGATACCCAACCGGATGTCCGGCCTTCGCTCTTTCGTGCCATGAACTCCGCCCCGTAAGAGCGTCCTTCTCCCATGGATATTTTCTTGTCCCAATCTACATAATCAGGGAATAGTAAGGCGTTATCCTGATACTCTATCAGGTTATCCATTCTTTTATAGTAACCTTCAACCGACAGGTCATATGTCTTTTTTAGCTTATAATAGGCGCCAAAGGAGAACAGATGGGAGTTCTGAGGCTTTACATTAGCCGTTACCGGCACCCATATATCCGAGGGCAAATTAGCGTATGTGTTGGACAACTGGTGTACATACTGATCCATTTTTACGTAGGAGGCCTTTAAGGATAAATCATGGGTTATCAGGTAGCGCAAGGAGATACGGGGCTGAAGCGACAGGTAGGTTTTCCCATCTACCTGATAGCCATTCAGGCGGGCTCCCATGTTTGCTTTCCATTTGTCGTGCAGCAGCCAGTCGTCTTCGGCATATATACTCCATTCATGTGCATAGATTATTGGGTTGTTATATAATTGGTTATAGGCATAGGTGGTAGATAAATCGAGGATCATTGCATGCATTGTTTTATCTTCCGGCCGGTAGATATGGTACAGGTAGTCTGCACCAAAGCGGATCCGGTGATTGGGGGTGGGGGAGTAATCCATGTCGAAACGATAGCCCAGGTCTTCTATCCCGGAATTGTGCGACGAATAAATATCTTTTATCATGTTTGATCCCCAGTATATTGGTGTCTTTTCTTCTTCCTGCATCTTGGAACGGTAGCGCGAGTAGGAAGTATTGAAATTCCCGAACAGCTTTTGGTTGAATATATAGGTCCAGTTGAGAGAGGTTACCAGGTTGCCCCAGCGCCAGATCGTTTCCGTTCCCTGTTTCAATTTGGTTATATTGTGCCAATATGTATACCTCAGGCGATCTTGCCCCATGTAGAAATTAGCATACAAGCGGCTTTTAGGTGTAAAGATATGATTGATCTTGGCATTCAGGTCGTAAAACGAATAGCCTACAAACACGTCCTCGTTTTTCCGGGTATTATTTATAATGGCGAAGGCCGGAGCGCTCAGGGCATCCAGCCAGGTACGCCTGAAGGCCACGTTGAAAGAGGTCCGGTCTTTGACGATCGGCCCTTCAATATTGGCTTTGGCCGCCAGTAGACCTATCGATACATTGCCGTGATACTGTTGCATATCTCCGTCTTTCAGGCGGACGTCTACAACAGACGAAAGCCTTCCGCCGTATCGTGCCGGAAAGCCTCCTTTATAAAAATCCACATTCTTTACTACATCGGGATTGAAGGTGGAAAAGAGCCCCGCTACATGGTTGACGTTGTACACCGGAATCCCGTCTATCAGGAAGAGGTTGTCATCCCCGTTTCCTCCTCTTACGAACATACCACCCAGAATTTCAGTCCCTGAAGCTACCCCCGGCATCTGCTGGAAAGTTCGTATCAGATCGGGTTCGCCAAACAAAGATGGCACTTTAGACAGGTGTCCCGACGAGAGCTCTATATTCCCCATCCGGCTGCTCATTACTTCCGAATGGGGGTTATTGCCCCGGACTACAACCTCCTGTAGCGCCCCCAACAGACAGAGTGGTATATCTATCAAGGTATCCCGGTCTAAATAGAGAGGTATCTCTTTTGTTTGGTATCCAACATATGAAGAACGCAGAACTACTTTTCCGGCTGGAAGCGTAATGCTGTAGAAACCGTAATTATTGGAAACACCTCCTTTACCCGATAAGCAATCTATCACCGTAGCATTGATCAGGCTTTCGTAAGAAACCGAATCTCTGACAAAGCCACTGATTGTATATTGCCGGGGTTTTCTTTTCAGGATGATGTACCCGTTTGCTACCTTATACACTACCGGCAGATTGGCAAACAGTTTTTTCAGGCAGGAAGACAGCGATTCGTCTTTCACCGTCAGCGATACTTTCGGGAACTCATCCAGTAAGGAGGACTCGTAAGAGAAAAATAGACCTGTCTGCTTTTCCAGCTCCAGAAAGACATCCTCTACATCTACCTGTTTCATGTCAATAGTGACTAATGGTATAGGTGTGAAGGAGCAAAAAAGCAGCAAAAGAGAGGTAAGCAGTAAGGGGTAAGGGGTAAGTAACTTGCCACATATCACGTACCACATACCACAATTTTTTGTCTTATTTCTCAACGTACAAACGCACATCTAAAGTTTGGTTGATTATCATCAGTATTTGATCTAGCGGTAAAGATTCAAAGGTGGCTGTTAACCGCTCGCCCCGTATGCTTGTGCGGCTTCTTACCGGTTGGTTATAATGGTCTGTTAAATCGTCTATAACTTCTTCCAGAGGTGTGCCATGGAAGTGAATGATACCTGTTTTCCACGATAGATAATTAGGTTTTTCTTTTGTCTGTAGTTCTATATCTTGTGTTTCCATAGAATAATTTGCCGACATTCCTTTTGTTAATATTATACTCTTTTTTTCCTGATCCTGACCGGCTGTAAATTTTACCTTTCCGGTAGCTACATGTACCTCTACAGAAGCAGACCGCTCGTGTACCTGAAAAGCTGTACCCAGCACTTCTACTTCCGTATAGTTGGTTTGTACGGAAAAGGGGCGTGATTCATCATGTGTTACTTCATAAAAAGCTTTCCCTTTCATCTCCACTTCACGCCTGGTTTTTCCATATTCTTTTACATTATATCTGATCCACGAATTTCCGCTCATACTAATCAGCGTACTATCCGGTAGATATACATCTTTCAGTTGATCCGGAAGGGTAGAAACCATCACCCATTCCGGCTTGCTTCTCTCCCATAGATAAAGGGAGGTAATACCAACGAGCAGCAAAGCTACAGAGGCAATAGCCAATAGGTACCTGCGAAGCGGGATCGTCCGCCGGATGCCCTTTTCCGAAGCAAACTGCTTCCAGGCTTTATCCGTATCAAGACGTCCTTCTTCGTAGTGTTTGGCTACAAAGCGAATCCGCTCTTCCCATTTATGTTCCTGCTCGTTATGCATTTATTTTATTTTCCTAATTTAAATTTATATCCTACCGACAGGCTGAAGGTGTGATACTTGGGGTTCATAGAATCCCAGCGGTATTCTTTACCCAGATCCAACTCATAACCCAGGTTCATCACCCAGTTCTTCACTTCAACACCCATCGAGAAACTCAAACCCCAGTCGAATGTCTTCCGGTTGTTGTTATTACTACTATAGTAGTAGCTGCCATAACCGCCATAACCCCCATATCCATAATTACCATAATAACCATGATATGGGTTTGGGTTCTGAGGCTCTTCACCTAAAACCCATGTTCCGTACCCCCAGGATTCATTGATGCAGAAGCCAATGTAAGGACCTGCTGCAAAGTTGAAACGCGCATCCTTCGTCAGGTCAAACGAAAACTTTGCCATAAGTGGTATCTGCAAAAAATGCCTGTTCATATCCCCATGACTATATACATAGTCAAGCGAACCATATTCCATAGCGGGATCTGAAAAATAAAAGGGCATCAAATAATTGTATGAATACCCGCGTTGTGAGTAATGTAGTCCGGATTTTAGCGAGAACCGATTATTAAACTCATATTCAAGGCCTACACCCAACTTCCACCCGGCAGTCCAATCATCATTACCTGCTCTGTTTATAGCTGTAATACCCGCTTCCGGAGTTAAAGACCATTGTGCGTGAAGCACTGTTAAAGAACTCATTATCAACATGCACACTACTGTAACTTTTTTCATCTCTACTTTCTTTGTTAATGATTTTAATTTCGTTTCACTAGTAAGACTCGGAAACGTCAAAAAACCCCTATCCGGATATTATTTTTTTTATCCGAAAAAGAAAGTATAAATGCGAATCGCTGTTTCCTTCAGCGATTTAAGGGCTTTCCCTATCTGGTTTTCCACCGTTTTGACAGAGATATTCAGCTCTTCGGCAATCTCCTTATATTTAAGCCCATCCCGCTTAGATAGCAGAAATATCTTCTTCCGCTCGGGGGGAAGCCTGTCTATCTCATTCCACAAACGGGCATCCCGCTCGGCGCAATGTATCTGTTCGTCGAGGGAAGTATCCTCCACATCGGGAAGAGTATCTATTATTTGATGATCTTGCTGCTTGACAGAAAGAGAGAGCGAACGATTCCTTACTGAGCGGTAGAGATAGGCCTTCAGGTTATTGATCTGCCCTATGGTGGTACGCTTGTCCCATATATCAGCAAAGGTTTGTTGTACAACATCCTCTGCATCATCTACCTGGTCCGTATAACGAAGAGCAAACAGGCATAAAGGCTGATAAAAATCCTTAAAACACTGTTCAAACTCCTCCGAAGTAAAAGCACCCATATAAGTTATCATTCAACTATTCCCCACAAAGAAAGTAGTTTTCGGCTTATTAATACCCTATTTCAGTTTCTTTATTATCGTTTAATTGAATTTTACAGGATAGCGGTTGCTTTTCTTATTTCTTCAAAACGAGAGAGTAATTTTTTGTCTTTTCTAGCTAATTGCATGTTATACCGTGCCTGCATATTGACTAACATCTCGGCTTCAATTCCTAAGGAAGCCTCAAACATTAAAGCAATACTCGCCGTTACAGGGCGCTTTGCGTTTAATATTTCGTTAAACATAGTGTATGACACGCCTATTTGCCGGGCCAGTTCTTTTTGAGAAATTCCCCTGTATTCTATCTCTTCTTTCAGTATTTCACCCGGATGTGTAGGTGTGAATGGATATCCTAAATTTCCCATAGCCTTTATTTATAATGATTCGACAATTCAATTATAGTACAAACAGTAACGATTATCTCGTCTTCTTCGTTTTTTGATACTTCAAACTCTATCCGGTATTGATCATTGACGCGTATAGAAGACAACCCCTTTTTGTCGCCCTGTAATACCTCATAATGAAGTGAATTAATACGATATAGAGCCTCAATTCCCGAAGAGTCATTCAATGTGTCAATGCGCCTTTTGTAGCTTGTTATAACATTAGGCTGAAAGCGGTATTTCTTCTCTCTACACTTTCCGTTATAATATAACTCTGAAAGATATTTTTTACCGAATTTCACAATCATAACCTCATGTTTGCTGTTCCAAAGATAATGCTTTTATTTAACAAATTCACTAAAAAAGTGAATTTGTTTGTACCGTAGCTGCAAAGGGTAGTACATAGAGTGTTTGCCGCGCGTTTCCGATCCGGGTTATATCCCCCTTGGCGGCTAGGGTGCGGAGGTCTCTCAGAGCTATCTGCTGTCCGCAGGTGTTTAGCCCCATAATGGTGCGACAATTAGCATAATGATTTGATTCCAAGTATTTCAGGATGCGTTTCTGCCGCTCTTCGGGAGTAAACTTCTTTACCCTCGGACGCCTTTCTTGTTCAAGTGTTGCCAGGCGAATTTTATCTTTTAACTCGGGAGCGCAGCGGAAGCCCACTGTATCAACCTCTATCCGGATTCTTTTCCGACCCTTTTCGTCTTTATACGCTTTGCTTTTCAGGGTAGGATAAAAATGCCCCAGCCCCTCTAGTTTGATGATGCTTCCCCCT
Source organism: Parabacteroides sp. PH5-46 (assembly GCF_029892785.1). GTDB lineage: Bacteria > Bacteroidota > Bacteroidia > Bacteroidales > Tannerellaceae > DFXE01. The sequence goes on along the minus strand of NZ_JARXXA010000005.1, from coordinate 99,484 downwards.
TTCATGTAAAAACCCATCCAGAAATTAAAGGCTTCCAGTATCCCTTTGACATCGGCCGACGAAAAAGAACTGCTGGCAGACACCAGCTTACATAACTTTTCCATCCCTACCGTTTCGTCGTGAACCACCCGGGCATGTCTTCCCGGCTTCTCTTCCCTGCCCTTGGGAGCAGGTGTTTCGTGTAACGTAAATTTTAAACTCATAGCGTTCAGTTTTAATATGTATTATAATAACTATCTATTGAAATCATCATCAGAGAATCGCGCCACATATGTCACGCGATCAAACCACAAATGTAAAAGGATCGAACCACAATTGTGAATCGATCGCGTGACATATGTGGCGCGATTCTTTAATCGGCTGCAAAGGTATATTTTTTTACCAATAAATTGCATATTAATAGCGAATTCTTTTATTTGTCAGCCAGTTTGTTGCGGCACGGCTTCACCGATAAGGTCTGAAAAAATATGCTTTCTTCAGTGAAGATTGGGTATAATTGCTTGTTGGATGTTATCTTTGTTGTATAATTATTGTTTTGATTGAGATGAAGACATTAGAAGAGAGATTATTAGCAAGAAATATAAAGCCAACGGCAGTTCGATTACTTATATTCAGAGCTATGCTTGATTATCCGCAAGCTTTTAGCTTGACTGATCTTGAAACGGTATTGGAAACCGTAGATAAATCGACTCTTTTCAGGACAATAACCTTATTTCACGAAAACTTGTTGATACATAGTATTGACGATGGTTCCGGCTCCATAAAATACTCTGTTTGCAGTGACGAATGCATGTGCTCCATTGGTGAACTGCATGTTCATTTTAAATGCAGCCGCTGCCAGAAAACATTCTGTTTGGAGAGTATCCCTGTCCCATCTGTGAAACTCCCGGACAAGTTTCTTCTGGAGAGTGTGAATTTCGTTATGAAAGGCTTGTGTGACAACTGTTCCAAGTTTGCGGAGTAATTGATTTCAATCTTTGCAACCTGGTTGCAGAAATACCCCTCTACCTTTGCTGTAAATAATAACGATTTAACTTGTATTCAGTTATGGCAAAGATATCTCAATGCAGCCCAGCAGCAGAGCATACAAGCGGCTGTTGCGGTCATTCACATCCGGGTGCTCAATCATCTGCATGGGGAAAGTATTTTCCTGCATCCGTCAGTTTTATTCTTCTTGTAACAGGGCTATTACTTGATAATGTATTTAAGTTAGAGTTGTTTAGCGGTTATATACGTCTGATATGGTATCTGGCAGCTTACATACCTGTAGGCTTACCTGTTTTGAAAGAGGCATTTAGGGAGTCGATTAAGAAAGATTTTTTCAACGAGTTCAGCTTAATGGGTATAGCAACTATCGGAGCATTTCTTATCGGAGAATACCCCGAAGGAGTTGCTGTAATGCTATTTTATACGGTTGGTGAGCTATTTCAGGATAGTGCAGTGAACCGTGCGCAAAAGAGTATCAGTGCCTTACTTGACGTACGGCCTGAAACAGCGACAGTTATTAAGGATGATAAAACCGAAACGCTTTCGCCGGAGCTTGTAAATATAGGCGATATAGTAGAAGTAAAGGTAGGTGAAAGAGTGCCTCTTGACGGGATTTTGCAGAATGAGTCGGCCTCTTTCAACACTTCGGCATTAACCGGAGAGAGTGTTCCCCGAACAATACGGAAAGGTGAAGAAGTCCTTGCCGGAATGATCCTGACAAATAATGTATCAAGAATTGAAGTGACAAAACCGTTTGGGATGAGCGCTTTATCCCGCATTCTAGATCTTGTTCAGAATGCCACAGAGAAGAAGGCTCCCACAGAACGTTTCATACGAAAATTCGCCCGGATATATACTCCGATAGTAGCTGTGTTGGCGGTCCTGATCGTCTTGTTACCCTACGTTTATTCAGCTATTAACCCTACATTCAATTATGTTTTTTATGATTGGATTTATCGTGGACTTGTATTTTTGGTCATATCCTGTCCGTGTGCATTGGTAATTAATATTCCTCTTGGGTATTTTGGCGGTATCGGGGCTGCATCAAGGAAAGGTATTCTGTTTAAGGGAAGTAACTATCTGGAAGCCATTACGAAAGTAAATACAGTAGTGATGGATAAAACAGGTACATTGACACAAGGCGTATTCAGCGTTCAGAAGGTGGTGTCAGCCAATCATATGAATGAAACAGACCTGATACATACGGTTGTATCAGCAGAATCCCAAAGTACGCACCCCATAGCTAAAGCCATTGTAGAATATGCCAATCAGCAAAATATTGAAGTTAGTAAGCCAGAGCATGTAAATGAAATCGCAGGACAGGGATTGCAGGCATCCATTAATAATAAAACAGTATTGGTGGGCAATCTTCAATTATTAATGCAGAACAAGGTTGAGTTCCCGCCTGAAATAGCCGCTATACCTGAAACAACTGTTGTATGTGCAATCGAAGGGATATATGCCGGGTATATCCTTGTGGCGGATGCTCCTAAGGTAGATGCTGCTATAGCTGTAGCTGCTTTGAGGGAGACGGGTATCAAAAATATCGTGATGCTATCCGGTGATAAACAGGCTATCGTATCAGAGTTGGCCGCAAAACTAAATATCACTCAGGCTTATGGTGATCTGCTTCCTGAAGGGAAGGTAGACTATGTAGAGCGATTGAAATCTGATTTGTCAAACAACATTGCATTTGTGGGCGACGGAATAAATGATGCTCCCGTTCTTGCTATGAGCGACATAGGTATAGCTATGGGTGGATTGGGTAGCGATGTGGCCATCGAAACAGCAGACGTAATCATACAGACCGATCAACCCAGCCGGATAGCAACAGCAATCAGAATAGGAAAGGCAACCCGCCGGATTGTCATGCAGAACATAAGTCTGGCCATTGGTATAAAGCTTGCAGTGTTAATGCTGGGTGCAATAGGTATTGCTTCTTTGTGGGGAGCTGTCTTTGCAGACGTAGGAGTATCATTGCTGGCAATACTAAACGCAATCAGGGTTTTACGGATGAAATTTTAATTCAAGCCTTTTTTATGCGTATCTTTGTCTCTGGAGATGGAAAAGATATTGTTACATACCTGTTGTGCTCCCTGCTCGGCGGCTATTATTGAATGGTTGCTAGGGGAGGGGATGACTCCGGTGTTGTTTTATTATAATCCGAATATATTTCCCCGGGAGGAGTATGATATCCGGAAGGCAGAATGTAGCCGATTTGCTCTGTCCAAGGGGATTGAGATTATAGACGGGGATTATGATCATGATAAGTGGCGGGCGGATATTGCCGGATTAGAGCGGGAACCGGAACGGGGAAAGCGATGTCTGCAATGCTTTAAAGTACGTATGCTGGCTACGGCAGCTTTGGCCGAGAAAACAGGTATCCGGCGCTTTACTACTACCCTGGCTTCTTCGCGCTGGAAGAGCCTGGAGCAAATTGCCGAAGCCGGACATTGGGCTGCCGGACAGTTTGAAAATGTAGAATTTTGGGATAAAAACTGGCGGAAAGATGGCTTAAGCGAACGCCGCCGTATACTACTGAAAGAGAATGATTTTTACAACCAACAATATTGTGGCTGCGAATTTAGTATCAGAGGAATAATGGAACTAAACCAACTTTGTAAGGAAGTACAAAAGATAGCAAGAAGTGCAGGAGAATTTCTGAAAGAAGAACGAAGGAAGTTTGATGCATCACGCGTGGAAGAAAAAAGCGCTCATAATTATGTGAGCTATGTAGATAAAGGCTGTGAGCAATATCTGGTGGAGAGGCTTTCGGCTTTATTGCCCGGCGCAGGCTTTATTACCGAAGAAGGCTCTGCCACGCATACCAACGAAACCTATTGCTGGGTAGTGGATCCTTTAGACGGAACCTCCAACTATATTCATAATATGGCCCCGTATTGTGTAAGTATTGCCCTGCGAACTGAGCAGGAGATACTTCTGGGTGTTGTATATGAAGTTTGCCGGGATGAATGTTTTTATGCGATAAAGGGAGGGAAAGCTTTTCTGAACGGAGAAGAAATTACAGTATCTTCGGTTTCTACTATTAATGATGCCTTTATAGCCTTAGGCTTCCCATACTCTTTTGACGAATACCGACCTCTAGCCGTCGACCTGGTAGAGCAGTTATACGGAACAGCCGGAGGTTTGCGTTTGTTAGGCTCTGCCGCCGCAGAGTTATGTTATGTAGCCTGCGGACGCTTTGAAGCACGCATCGAAGCCTACTTAGGCCCTTGGGACGTAGCCGCTGGAGGCCTGATCCTACAACAAGCCGGTGGAAAGTTAAGCGACTTCCAAGGAGCCGACACCTGGCAATCCGGCCATCAGGTAATAGCCACCAACGGCTTGCTCCACGACGAAATACTCAAAAGACTAGTATAGGACGAGTTTCTTTTTTAATCTTTAAATATGAACTGAGAAAAAATCGTATGCGTACGATTTAGAAAACGCATGTATGCGATTTGCAAAAAGCATGCATGCGTTTTCTAAATTGCACACATGCGATTTTTAATGTGCTTTAATGCTTTGGTATACAATGTGATGTGCTGCTGTTGTTGTGCTGTTTGGAAAATGTAAAAGAAATACAATAACTGTGGTTTAGATACCTGTGTATTGAGAGTTGTTGTTTTATATAAAATGCTAAAAAAACATGCAAAATTAATTTTTTGATATAAATCAATGGCAGTTTCGATTGAGTAGCGTATCTTTGTCCATTATAGAGATTTTTTACACAAAAAGGTTAAAGAGTGCCAGGGCTTGTGAAAGTCTTGGCATTCGTTTTTATTTCACTATCAAAGATTTGTTTTCTCCTTGGGCAAATTTCAGGTTTATTTGGGTAAATAAACTATAACAATAAGATGTTTGTGTTGTCTGGTTTGTGTAATTATATCGACAAAATCACGGGTTTTATCTTTGTCTTCTTCCTGTGTTTCCTCGTTTGGGCTTAGAAGCCTTTTTTTCGTTTTTGAAGACATTGTTGGCCTTACGGTAATCGCGCTTTATATCTGATTGCTCAAGGGCTCTGTTGATTTTTTTATTACTATTGGGAAAACCTTTCTTAGGTGCGGTTTTCTCCGACTCTTCAAGCATAGAGAAGAGTTTCTCTAACTCCGCTTCGGTAAGATTCCGCCAGTTGCCCTGTCCCAGATTGCCTAGTTTGATGTTCATAACTTGGATACGCTCCAACTTAGTTACCTCGTAACCAAAATATTCACACATACGTCTGATCTGTCTGTTCAGGCCTTGGATAAGGGTTATTCTGAAGACGTGTGGGTTTATCTCAACAATCTCACATCGGCGGGTTACTCTATCCAATATGGGGACTCCCTGCGCCATGTGGGTTAAAAACTCTTGAGTTATCGGTTTGTTGACTCTTACCAGGTATTCTTTTTTATGGTTATTGCCGGCCCGGAGTATCTTGTTCACAATATCGCCGTCATTAGTCAACAAAATCAATCCCTGCGAATCTTTATCTAAACGTCCGATAGGGAATATGCGCTGCTCATGGCTAATAAATTTGACAATATTGTCTCTTTCTTGAAGATCGGTTGTACTGACCACCCCTACCGGTTTATTAAATGCAATGTAAACCGGCTCAATGGCATTCTCAATCAGTTCGCCGTTCACCTTTACTTTCTGCCCCGGAAGAACACGCATGCCTACGGTCGCCCGCTTACCATTAATCGTAACTCTTCCATCTTCTATAAAACGGTCGGCCTCACGACGGGAGCAAAACCCTGAACTACTGATATATTTATTTAATCGATACTCCATCCTGTTTATTAATTTATAGTTGGCAACGAAATGTGAAAGCAAGAAAAAAGCAGCTAAACGCTTGGGTTTAACTGCTTGTTTATTCGGTGATCTATTGGGATTCCATTTCACCTTGCATATTAGCAGTTTACGATAACAGTGCGAAAATAGTGCAAATTTATCGACCAGTCGTATTCTATCTTGTCTTAGCCGCGCTTCTCCTGATTGCCATGCCGGAAACTGAAATAGAAGAGTATCCCACATGACTTGTGTATCCATCAGAATATGAATTTCCGGATATATAGGTAAATTTTAGATTGATTATTCCATTTGCCTTCATTTCTTTTGCTTTTGAATATAATAGCCATAAAGCGTCGTCATGGCTGACATATATAGTTTTCTTTCCTGATTTTCCTCCTACAATTAAGGAGGAAACATTCCCTACTGGAATGTAATCAAAATTAACAGAGTTTGATTCAGTTAAAAAGAATCCTTCTTTCATATACTGAGAGTAATCAATAAAAGCTGAATATTCCCTATACTTTTGATGTGTCACACAGCTTGAAAGCATAGCCGTTAAAACGAATAATATTACAATCTTTTTCATTGGTTAGTTTTTTTGTAAACAAAGACGATTCAAAAAACCTTTTTTTCTTTTGTGTAAATTTTAATATTTTCAAGGTATTCGCATGCTTTCTTAGAATCTTCTCTCGTGTATTCATATGTATGGTACCGTGAAAATTCAGACATTTCATGTAGTTTGCTGTAATCGTGGTAAATATCCATATGATGGATAGCTACGTATGTCTTTTGGAACCCATGCCTTCCATCTCCAGGTGATTTTTTTAATTTGAAAATTTCCTCAAAATCATTATAAGTAGAACCTTCTATTTTTTGAGGAACTATCAAATGTCTTATATAGTGCATTGCGGAGTAAAACGCGACAGTAATGACCCAGTCTGAGTATTGTGGGCTTTTTTTTAAATAATTACATACCTTCTCGTTATGGGCGGCGTGTTCAACGTGGTTCTTCTTTCCCATAGACGAATTACATTATTTTGACATAATCATCAGCATTCAGGCTGGCAATATTAATCGATTTATCATCCGTATATGGCATAAACGATATTGATATTGCGGGATTTTGCTGTGTTATTTTAGCAGACGCTAGATAGATGGGCTTGCTCCTTTCGTCGTCAAAGTATAAATCCTTACTGATTGCCGCTATGAAATTAACCTTACAAGGAAGAACCCTCATGAATAATGAGGAGCAATCTGCTTTTGTCAGATTTTTATTATAAAAATCAACGATTATGCTTGTAGAACTCATTAATAAAGAGAAGGCCTCGTTGAACATGTTAGGAATGCCGCTTCCTTGCTGTATTCCTTTAGACCATGCGTCAATTAGCTGATCTGCCGAGAAAGAATTTTCCTTCACATACCGCTCTGTTGTCGCCTTCTTGGCAGTTTTGCCAGTAACTCTTGTTTTGTCCATTGCGATTTTCTTTTTCCTAGCCATGATCACAACCTCCTATACTCATAAAACATAGAAAAGATTGAAATGTTCACGCCTTTAACAAAGATATAAGTTAGTTTTATGCCTTTTACGAATACAAATATAGTGGAAAAAGTACTCAAACAAAATAATTTGCGAAATGATTGGCAAAATGCAAACAGTATAAAATGCCGAATTATTCAATTTTTCCTCACAGGATCAATAATTCTCGCCTCTTTCTTGCGAAGTATTTTAGCCTTTATCTCATCAAATTCATCTTGCGTTATGGTGTCATCCATAAGCATATCGCTGGCATCCTTCAGTATGGACATGTCAGCCATTTGGGAGATTGTATTTTTCATATCAATATCCGACTCTTTTTCTGAAATCAAAACATATAAAGCACCAATGAAAGGAGAAAAAAACAAAGAACAGAAAAAAGAAAGCCAAAAGCCACATTCTTTATTTATTCCTAAAATACCTATCCCTATGGATAAGCCTATCCAAGTTGCGATAATAATATCTGTTGGCATCATATTAATTAGTATATTAAGTTATCAAACCAATCTCCCCGCCCAAACAACACGGAATATCCTTAGTATTTCATCTTTGTAAACCTTAAACTTCGGGTAGTTCTCCGAAACAGCCCAAAGGAAGTCCGTGCTTTCTTCGTCTACTACAAGATGTTTTACCATTCTCTGATCCCTTGTTATCACCAAATATGTTTTATCCGGCTCTACTCTATCCCATTTCTCCATAAGCACAGCCCCGATTGTATCGCCCGGAAATATCTTAGGCTCCATGCTGCATCCGATTATAGGAAACCAATAATTAGCCACAACACCAGGGATTTTTAAATAACTGCTCGGCTCTTCCTTTTGCTCTATCGCAGCCAGATCGTAATCCCCAGCACTAACTAATAGTTCAGAATAGTAAGGGGTGTATCCGTTCTTTCTAAAGTCCGAGTAATCGGCTTTTATTTCGGATTTTTCCATTTCGCCTTCACCAGTTAGTAGCCAGTTGGGATTAACATTAAAAACACTAATTGTTTTTTCAATAAACTCAAAGCTGGGCTTCTGTGTTCTTTTGAGATAATAATTCACCGATCTTTGCAAAATACCAAGTTTAGAGGCAAAGTCATTTTCTGATATTCCCTTTTCGGAAATATATTTTTTAATTCTGTCTATTGTATCCATGATGTTAGAATTATAATTCTTATATTTGCGATGCGATAGGGCGCACGACATTGTTAGTACTTTAGTACTTTGTATTTAAAATTAGGTATCACTCCTTCCCTTTACTATAAACCATAGTTCCGCCATTCGCCTTTACCACATACCCAAGAACTAAAGATATATGCGTTATAGACTTGTATGGAATATCAAACGGCTCGTGTATTTGTCTTCCGTCCGGGTATGTTTCCATATTTGTACTATACGCTGCGATATGCTCAGTGTCCTTTCCTTTCTGAACACGTTTCGTCACCCGATATTCACTTGTCTCTATTACGTAATCCCTGCCTGGTATTATCAGTCTACGATCTTGCACTTCTTTTAAGGCAAGAATACACCCCGGAGGATATTCGATCATGCTGTCTCCATAATGCCTAATAGCAGATGTAGCATCTCTAAACCAATCTCCAGCATCTATGTACTCAGTAGGAGCGTAAGCGGATCCCGTTTCAGCCACATAGTCGTTTGCTCCACCAATAGTCATTGCATCATCATAAAGCGGTATAACTTTCGCAGGCTTGACTGGCGTAAGAAGATTTTCGCTGGACTGTGATGAGCTTTTTAACATAGGGTCTTTCCCTGTTAGAAGCCAATCATAACTTATTTCAGGGAATCTTTTAACGATTTTCTCCAAAGTCGACCTGCTCGGACTCCTTTTTTCGTTAATAATCCTTCCAATAGTAACGTTGTTTGATATTCCGATAGCTTCGCTAAAGCTGTTTTTGTTCAATCCGAAATAATCCATTACTTTAATAATTCTTTCGTATGGCTGCATGGTTTGTAAATAGTTTGTATATTTGCGATGCGATAGGGCGCACGACATTGTTAGTACTTGTAATATTATATTTTTAATCTGAAAGCCGGTTGTACGCCCCTATACGTATGGCTGGCTTTCTTTATATATTATGTTATGGGACAATCAGAAAACAAAAATTACATTTCCCAGGAATTTATCAATAATTTAAATTATTATGACAGCAGGCTGGAGAAAGCATCAGAGTGCTGCAAAAATTTGATAAGCGCCATAGAGGAAATAAACCAGTTGAGTATTCAATTACTTAAAGGCGAATTAGAGGCAGGAGATAAGTCATGATCCAAAGAATACCTCCCGTTCTATTTTAAGCAATTCGTCTTTCAGCCAGGAGTTATCACCATCGTATTCAGATATGAGCCTATTGATTTCTGGAACGATCTTTTCTTTTATGATGAACGAATCTGTCCTTTTGTTCTCAAAATGCTCTATTAGCCCTTTTATGCTATCAGAGTTTGAATCAGAAAGAGTTTTAATGGATTCGCAAAACTCGCGAAATTGTTTTAATAATAGTTCATTTTCCATACATATTAATATTAAATTTTTGTTATGAAATCACTAATCAAAAAAATAAATCTGCACAGGGAGCGTAGGCTCAGGGAGCGATGCGTAAAGTACGCAAGCATACATCCAAGCGAGCCCATTGGCATAACTAATGAAGCCATTCAAATATACAATTTTATAAAGGGGGAGGGATTTGTTAAACCTGATCCTAATTTTAAAATATCTCCACATATAAAGAAACGCGTAAAAGAATTAATTGAACAGGACGCTGAAAAGTTTATCTCTAAAACAAAGGATGCATTGTATTTATCTCTTTGCGAATGTTTATCTAAACTGCAACGAGACTCTCCAGATGAATGATGTTTTTTGAATATTGTCATATATTAATCACATTTTAAATTTACAATCATGTTAAAACTACCTTATCGTGATGGAAACAAAGCAATCCCGCAGCCGGAAGAGATTATCTTAATAGCTCTCGCTGTCAACGAAAATGATCTATCCAAAAGGGATTTAGCGAGAGATATCTGCCTTTATCTTGGGGAATATATGCTGTCCAATAATTTGATTATAGGAAATGTTAATGAACACGCGCTACGCAATGGAAACAATTCATGCGCTGATGACTCGCGAGTCATAATGTTTAACAGCATAGACGAATTATTTCCAAAAGAACAGAAAGATTGAAAGAACAAGGCTTATTATAAACAATACGGCTATAATGAGGTCACGATACCTTATTATAGATTTTTGATACCTTATCATCTTCTGATAATCCTTTGCTTCATTATCTTTTTCCAAATTCAGCTTCGTAAGCCTGTCAATCTCCATTTTCAGGCTTTCTCTTTCTTCGTCCTTTTCCCTTCTTTCTTTTGATCTTTTGTATTCAATCTCAAATCCTCCGTTATCCCAAAAAGAAACCGTCCTTTCGTCGCTATAGAAATGACCGCCAGCAACATTGAATTTATGGTATAGACCGCAATATTTTATGATCGCAGGCGCGTGTCTTTCAAGTTCCTTATACGCCTCACTCAGCTTTATTGTTTTAGGAAGCATACCTCCCGAAATAAGATCGTCAGCCTCTACGGTCTTATTATCTTTCAACCTATCAAGTATATAGTCTAAGACCTGAATATCTTCTTCTTTGAATAAAGACTCAACATTTCCCATAATCAATTGATTTAAAATCATATATACGATTTATTATTTAGAATAAGTATAAATAACACGAAAATCAAAATACAGTTAGCAAATAGTTTGTATAAACACAAACAGTTTGTATATTTGCATTATGATAATCGCAACAAACGTTGTTTTTCATAAACAAAATACAAAATGTAAATATAATAAAACTATGGCAACAAAAGCAAAATTGATAACAAAAGTTGATGTAAAGGGAACTCTACTGAATATCAAGCCTGGAGAGTCTGTAATTTTCAAAACGAAGGATATTAAGGCAAACAATATCAGGTCAATAGCCAGATACTTAAACCAAGAAGGGTATTTGTTTAAGCCTACCGAAGTAGGACTTATTGATGAAATGAAAGTAACCCGGATTAAATAAGCGATATGGAACTCCCGGTGCTATATACAAAGAAAGAGGTTTGCCGCATTATCAAATGCAGCCGATCCGAGATAGATAGGATAATACTGCGGGGTGATCTGGCTTACGACTATAAAAGAGGAACGGTTGCCTTATTTAAAGAGGAAACGATAATTAACTACCTAGAATCAATCAAAGTAAATCTCGCATGACAACCTTATCCCAAATATTCACCCGTTTCGACCAGGAAGACGAGGGATCGGAAGCCCTAAAAGCTCTCAAGCAAAGAGAAGCCGAAAGCGATCTAAGCGAAGAGATAGCTTTTATCACATCCGCCCCTGAGAGCATTGTGTGTCTTACGTACAATGTCGATACGAGAGAAGAGGCTATGAGATATGCCATAGTAGAACATGAATACAATCTATAATCCATGAAAACTAAATATCTGAAAAAAGTACAAGAGTTGCAGCTCGTAGCCATAGGATTAGGGCTGTCTACTAACATCGTAACAAAGGAAGACGTCCTTATGGTTGCTGTTATTGATCCGAATTGCGAAAAAGCAATATACCTTGAAAACATAGACTATTTCGATGATACAGTAAATGACAGTATGATTGAAAAGCTATGTAATACACTTGCTTGCTACAGATTAACAAAGAAAGCATCTTAAAACACGCACGTATGAAAACAATACGCCCCTATAAACTCTGGAAGCTGCGTTTTATGACATGCACGCACATAGCCATTACGGCGACCTTTTCCCTTATGGCTATAATCTTCCTAATAGGATCACTCTATAATCCGATTCACGCCTTTATGTGCTTCATGTCGATTATCCTAGCAATAGTTTCTTACAGGGAAAAGGTATGGTAAGCATAAGAAACATACTAAGGAATCTAAAGCCTAAAGAGCGATCTCTTGTAACGGTAGAGCCTATAGGAAATAAGGTACTGATAATAGTAGAACCAATCAAAAAATCAAGTAAAAATGGAAGCAAAAAAGTTAAACCTCTTTGAAAAGATACAGGCTGTCGCTAACGACATAAAGACCATTGGAAAGGATATGGAGGTGGGCGTGGGAAAGAGTTCTTACCGGGCTGTATCAGACAAATCAGTCGTGAAAAAGGTAAAAGAAGCGGAAAGCCGGCATCGTTTAATGTCTATCCCTCAAAAACAGGAACTGATATCACAAGAAACTATCAGATCGGTATCAAAAGACGGCTACGAAAGTATCAAATATTCTTTTGTAATCAAATTGACCACACTGTTTGTAGACCTGGATAACCCGGAAATACAAATAAACATAGAATCATTCGGACACGGCCTGGATTCTGGAGATAAAGGCTTCGGGAAGGCTTCTACCTATGCGCGTAAATACGCCCTTCTGAACGCTTACAAGATAGCGACCGGAGAAGATGCAGACAATCAGCCAAGCAACGAAGAAAAGACCGCAATAAAGCCATCAGAGAGGCGCGTAGTGATTACAAACTACTTGTTTAAAAATATAGACACCCTGCATCAGGTGTTAAAACGCTTCAACGTTGGAGAACTGAATGAGCTTAGCGAATCACAGGTGAATACAGTCTATAATGGATTCCATCAAAAAGGTGTGTTATGAAAAGTATGTATATAGGAAGTGGAGATATAAAGGATATTCTGAAAGGGAAGCACACGAAAGGGTTTCAAAACTTTTGCCGGAAGTTTTTCAGCGACGAAATACCTTATTACAATTCCTTTAACTCTCCAATAGACGCCCTTCGGACGGGCGCTATCCTGGAAGAGAAGTACTTCCAAATGCTTCCAGATGGCTATTACCCGCAATATAAAGTTTCTTCTGAAGAAATGAGTGTGCTTTTGGCTACACTGGATTTTGCGAAGATTGAGAGTGGCAAGGTGGTGGATTTTGACGAACTGAAAACTTGCTTTTGTACTGACTTTCTGATTATGCAGGACTATAAAGATTCAGAGTATGACGAATATGTATCATTTCTTAAAAAAGTAAGCAAATACAAACAGAATTATGAACAGGTTCAGCATCAGCTTTATGTAACAGGACTTGAAGAGGCGAACCTTGCCTATCTGGAAGTACAGACATACGATGATGAAGAAAACAAAAAAAGAATCATTCTTCCAGATGAAGTAATAAAATTCAGAATCAAAAGGGATAGCGAAGTAATAGAGAAAATAAAGGAAAGGGCAGCTTTCTTTCAGCATATAAAAGATTATTTCAAAAACTAAGAATATGGCATACGAAATTAAACCCGGACAGGGAACACTGTTCAAGAATGACAAATACGAAGCAGGAGGCATACAACCTTATTGCAGGGGAAAGGTAAAAACGCCTGATGGTAAAGAATGGGAGGCCGCCCTCTGGATTCCAAAGAGTGACAAGGTGAAAGGATTTAATGTGTCGATTAAAGAGCCTTACGTAAAAGACAACACAGATGATCCGTATGTATCTGGAAGTCCATACGCGGACAATACAAAAGAGACAGGTAGTGATTTACCATTCTAAAATATTCAACAAACACAAAGATGGGACAAATAGCTAAAGATATTATAAAAGGACGTTGCTGTCAGTTATGCTGTGTGTATTTCAAAGAAGAACATGGATATCCAGTAGTCTGTAAGGATTGCTATAGCGATATGGATAAGGAAGAAAAGAAGAATTATCAATTAGCAAAGCATAAAGAACTGTAACAAATATCCCGAAAAGATTCAAGGAGCATATAATCAAATAAACATCATGGAAAATAAAGAAAAACATTTTTGTCTGACAGACGAATTTAAGGTGAACGTATTTGGCGTTAAAGTATTCCGAATAAAGTGTACCAGAAAAGTAAGAGAAATCGAGGTTGGGGATCTCGGAGGGTGGGTGGAAAAAGAAGACAACCTATCCGGCAATGCGTGGGTATCCGGCAATGCGTGGGTATCCGGCAATGCGGAGGTATCCGGCAATGCGAAGGTATACGGCAATGCGGAGGTATACGGCGATGCGAAGGTATACGGCAATGCGGAGGTATACGGCAATGCGGATTACTGTTGTTTTCAATCTTTCGGGTCCGCTGGCCGAACAACAACAGTTTTTCGTGAAAAAGAGAACAAGTTGAAAGTTCGATGTGGGTGTTTTTCTGGCACACTGGAGGAATTTGAGAAACAAGTTGAATCCACTCATGGAGACAATCAGTACGGAAAAGAATATAAGGCAATCATTAATGTGATAAAAGTAAAGTTCGGGGTATAACACCCCAACTGCGGGAGTGGTGGAATTGGTAGACACGGGGTGTTGAGTTATACACGAAGTGTGAGGTATTAATGAGACGCGCAACCTCAATGACACGTGCAAAGAAACCCGAATATCTCAACGTACAGGTTCGAGTCCTGTCTCCCACACAAACCCCTATAGATAGAGAGAAACGGGGTAAACAATAGGCATATAAGACGCAATTTGCCGGACAGTATCGGTACATAGACTGTGACAGTGGAAAGACACACGAGGGTTTAGTAATTGCAGAATCTGTATGATGAGTTTACTCCTGACGGCCGGGAAAGACCGGCATTTTAAAACAAAGTATATGGCTAAGACAATCAAGATAGTAAAACAAAACGGAATCTTACTGAATAAGGAGATTGCGGCTGAACGCTTGGAAAGCATGTTGAGCATGCTCTCAAACGGCGAGTATTCACTTACAATATCAAGGATTGTCAAAAAGCGAACACTGGATCAAAACAGGCTAATGTGGCTACGTTATGCTTGCATCGAGAAAGAAACCGAGACTCCGAAAGAAGATGTGCATGATTACTACTGCATGAAATTCCTGTCAAGGAAAACAGTCATAAACGGTATCGAACAGACTATCACTTCCGGAACAAGCAAGCTAAGCACGCTTGGAATGAAAGACTTTCTCGACAAAGTTCAGGCAGATGCTCTGACAGAGTTTGGAATAAAACTACCCGATCCAGGCGATTTATACTGGAAAGAATTTGAGGAATACTATAAGCACTTTATTTAAGATATGGAAAACTATAATTTATTCATTGAGAACAAGAAACATTTGGAAGGAAATCATGGAATATTCCCTTCATTCCTTCCTGACTGTATGTTTGACTTTCAGCGTCATATTGCTGAGTTTTCAATACTCAAAGGGCGTTGTGCAGATTTTATTGATACTGGACTTGGAAAGACGATTATAGAACTTGTTACGGCTTACAATTACGCTATCACAACAAACCGTCCGGTTCTTATTATAACCCCTCTTGCGGTTGCTTTCCAGTTCCTAACAGAATCAGTGAAATTCGGAATAGATGATATTATGTATTCCAAGGACGGAAAGTTTAATACAAAGATAGTTATAACCAATTATGAGCGTCTAAGCAAGTTTAATCCTTCAGATTTTGATTGTGTGATACTGGATGAAAGCTCCATATTGAAAAACTTCCAAGGAAAGATAAAGAATCTCATTAATTCGTTTATAAAGAAAGTAAAGTACCGCTTTTTATTCACAGCCACCCCATCCCCTAACGACTTTATAGAATTGGGAACAAGTTCGGAAGCATTGGGATATATGGGATATACCGATATGCTGACAAGGTTTTTCCATAACAATGAAGACACAATAAGGCCGCAGAATATTGGCACGAAGTGGATACTAAAATCGCATGCTGAAAATGATTTCTTTGATTGGGTAAATAGCTGGAGTATATCTATGCGAAAGCCGTCCGACCTTGGATTTAGTGATGATAAACATATACTTCCGGAACTTATAACGAATTACATCCCGGTTGAGAACGAAGAAAATCTAATAATCAATGGCCAAATGGCGCTATTCCCAATAATAGCGAGAACGCAAACAGAAGTTCGACAGGAGCAAAAGATAACAATCCGTAAACGGTGCGAAAAGGCGGTAGAATTAGCATCCCTTCATGAATCATCTGTCTATTGGTGCAATCTTAATCCTGAAGGAGATTTACTACAGCAGATAGATAAAGACGCCCACCAGGTAAAAGGCAGCATGTCTATTGACGAAAAAGAAGAAATACTAATAGCGTTTTCAAAAGGCGAAATAAAGAAACTGATAACAAAGGCCTCTATGACAGCCTTTGGACTAAACTGGCAACACTGTAACCATACGGTATATTTTCCTACATTCTCATACGAGCAATACTACCAAGCTATACGCCGCTTCTGGAGATTTGGACAAAAGCGACCGGTATTTGCAGACCTGGTTTATTCAGATGGCCAAAAACGTGTATTGGATTCTCTTCTGGCTAAAGCAGAAAAAGCAAACCAACTATTCACAAAGCTAAATGATAACGTACACCGAAATTTTCACATCCACTCGAAAGAATTTAATAAAGAAATAATACTTCCTAAATTTTTAACAGCATGACAAAAGATCAGATCATAACAGAAGACTATGCGATATACGAAAGTGATTGTATGTATGTCACTTCCGGATTACCGGCACATAGTATAGACTTATCCGTTTACAGCCCTCCTTTTGCTGGGTTATACAATTATTCCAGCTCCCCAAACGACTTCTCTAATTGTGAGACAAAGGAACAATTCCTTGAACAATACGAATTTCTCATAAAAGAGATTTCACGGATAACGAAACCGGGAAGAATATCGGCGGTTCATTGCGAGGAAATAGTGAATCAGAACGGCAGCAACTGGGATTTTCCACATGAGATCATAAAGTTGTACGAGAAGCACGGATTTTACTATAAGAACCGCATAACGATATGGAAAGAACCCCTAAAGGTCCGCATGAGAACAATGGTCCGGTCTCTGATGCACAAACTTATAGTAGAAGATTCTACCGAATGCTTTACCGCAATGCCGGACTACATACTTATTTTCAAGAAAAAAGGGATAAACGAAATACCGGTAGTACACCCGAAAGGATTATCCTATTATGCCGGAGCAACACCCATGCTGCCGGATATGGAGAAAAAGTATGGAAATTTTGAGGCATTACAGCGGAAATATAAAGATTGGGAAGATCCAAAGACAAACAAACTGAGTCATATTATCTGGCAGCGCTACGCATCATCTGTCTGGGATGATATCAGAATAGACAATGTGCTTCCGTATAAGAAAAGCAAAGAGGAAGATGATGAAAAGCACGTACACCCTCTACAACTGGACGTTATAGACCGTCTGGTAGAGTTGTATTCCAACAAAGGAGAAACGGTGTTCACTCCATTCATGGGAGTAGGTAGCGAGGTTTACAGCCCTGTATCACTTGGACGCAAAGCTATTGGAATAGAACTTAAAACAAGCTATTTCAAACAGACGGTAAAAAACATGCAAAACGTGAAAGAGAGATTTGCGGAGGAATATATCCCCACCCTGTTTGATGAACTGGAAGAAGAAATATAAAACCATATAAAACATAAATCCTATGAAGTATTTTGAAGTAAAAGCAAGTTTTGAGAGGACGCTCGAAAATGGTATGCAGAGTAAGGTTACAGAAGTATACCTCTTTGATGCCATAAATTACACGGAAGCAGAAGCGCGTACCAACAAGGAATTAACGCCCTTTGGAGAGTTTGAGATTATTGATATCAAACAACCACGGATATCAGAAATATTCTTTAATGAATCTGGCGACCGCTGGTATTCAGGAAAGGTAAACCTTATCCTTTTGGATGAAAACTCTTACCAGGAAAAGAAGAAACCTATCAAGGTGTTAGCGCAGGCCTCTACGATTCGTGAAGCTATGGAAGTAATCGAAAAAGGAATGGAGGGTACTCTTGCCGACTGGGAACTGGTAGAGATTAAAGAGACGCTGATTATGGATGTTTACCCATACGTTCCGAAAGAAGGGGAAGAAAAACCTATCCAAACAGAACTATTCCCGGAAATGGATCCGCTATTCTGTGAAGCCGTCAAACTGGTACAAAAACATGATAACGCTTCACCTCGTTTCCTCATGGCGAAATTACAGATTGGAGAAAGAAGAGTAGAAAAGCTGTTCTCCCAGCTTGAAGAGCAGAAGGCCGTACTTACCCGTGTCTGGACAGAAGAGTTCCACGATGAAGATACTGGGGAGCCGGTTTCTATCAAACGGAAAGAGATTGAAGGTATAAACAAAGACTACAAACTACCTGACTGATGGGCTTGCTGATCGGCATAGACCCGGATACGATTAAATCCGGGTTCGCATCCTTCGATGTTGAAACTGAAAAGCTGGAAGTTGAGAGCCTTACTTTCTTCGAGGTATTTGATAGGCTTTCCGAATTACAAGGCTGTATACTCCTTGTGCGTATTGAAGCTGGATGGCTTAATAAGAAGTCAAACTTTCACGGAAAGTATCTCCAGTCAAAGAGTGCCGGGGAAAGGATAGCCAAGAATGTAGGAGCGAACCACGAGACAGGGCGTAAGCTGGTTGAGATGTGTGAGCGCCTAAATATCCCTTATGAGCTCGTGAAACCTTTAGGGACTAAGAGTATTGACGCTAAGACCTTCCGGTTAATCACTAAAGTAGAAGGACGGATAAACCAAGATGAAAGGGATGCGGGTATGCTGGTGTATAAGTTTAGACGGATGAAGATTAGAAAGTGAGATTATTTAAAAATAACAAGAAGTTATATGACGCACGCCTCTTTATGTACAGGATTTGGAGCAGCTGAATTAGCAGCCTTATGGATGAACTGGGAAAATGCTTTCTGGTGCGAAAATGATGATTTCTGTAGAGAGGTATTAAAATTTTGGTTCCCTAAAAGTATAGGATATGGAGACATTACAAAACAATCTTTTCGAGAATGGCGATACCGGATTGATATACTTACGGCCGGATTCCCATGCCAACCATTCAGTAACGCAGGAAAGCGAAAAGGAGCGAATGATTACCGTTACCTCTGGCCGTGGGTGTATAAGGATGTGCGAGAAATCCGACCGCCTTGGTTTATTGGCGAAAACGTTGATGGAATCGCCAGCATGGTACAGCCCGGTACGGAGACTCAAGTGGAAAGTCAAGCCTCTTTATTTGAAGCGCCTGACACGGAAACGATACTCGAACAAGAATACACCCTTGGTGTTATCTGTAGAGATCTTGAGCGAGAAGGATATCAAGTCCAACCGTATATTATTCCAGCTTGCAGCGTCGGAGCGCCCCACCAAAGATACAGATGCTTCATTATTGCCCACTCCGACCGCAATGATGCCGGGAGACGTAGATTTAGAAAAGCTGGACAAAAGAAGAGAAAAGGTCAAGGCGAACAAGAAAAACGGGAACGGGTTCGGAGCATCCTTGAACGAACTGGCGAAAAAAGGATTACTACCCACTCCGGAAGCGAGCAATTACAAGAACGGACACAGGAAGGTATCTCCGAGAATAGAGAGAAAGATAAATCAAGGTTGGACTATTGGACTGAACGATTTGGCAACTCTGGGATTGTTGCCGACGCCTACAAATTCAATGGTAACGATGGCGGATTTTGTACAAGCGAAATTCCACAGCTCAAAACGTCCGGAATATTCCAAATGCCAGGATGGAGCGAATTTCCAACTCAATCCCCTGTACTTGGCGGAAATGATGGGTTTTCCGACTCATTGGACGGTATTACCTTTTCTAAATGGAGAAGCGAATCAGTCAAAGGGTACGGAAACGCCATAGTACCTCAGGTGGCTTATGAGATATTTAAAGCAATAGAAACAGTGGAGAGAAATCTTCAAATACCTTAAAACATGAACATAACAGAAATCATCAACCAGATAGAGGAGGATAAGAAGAAAAGGAAGATACATCCGACTCATGCAACGCTACTTGAGATATCAAGGCTCTGCGAGGATATAGATGTAAAGAGTGAGTTAAACAGGCTCTATCTTGAGGGTAAGATAGAGGTAGGTAATACGATTAATGGAAAGTTTGTAAAGCTGATATGAGTTATCTTAATTTGATTAATAATTTTTGGAAAGTAGACGAGGTTTGGCAATTTGACGGCACGGATACGAGGCTATACTTTTTATTGTTAAAGATAGCGAACACGGTAGGCTGGGATGATAACACCAAAACAACTTCCAACAGTGCAGCGGAATTTGAAAATACCGATTCCAGATTGGCTGGCTTAGTAGGTGTGTCAATAAACACGTTTAAAAACTCCCAAAAGAAACTTATCAAATCAGGATTAATATCAGTTGAATTAGGCGGAAAGAAGTACGGAAATAAAAGTAGGTATCAAATATTGATAGCTAACTCGGGTGCTAACTCGGGAGCTAAACTGCCACCTAACTCGGGAGCTAAACCAGGAGCATATAATATAAAGACTAAGACTAAGAATAATAATATACCCCCCACACCCCCCAAGGGGTTTGAGAAAATAGAATCCAAATTGATTGAGTTAGAAAAAAAACTGCAGGAAAAGGACAATCAGATAAAGGAACTTGAGGGGAAGATGCCGGATACTGCTAATCCAAGAAAGCCCCAAAAACCGGCATCGCCTCTTAATAAGCAGGCCAGGGAGGTATTCGAGGATCATTACAGAGATGTTTTCCAAAGCGATTACTACTGGTCCGCAAAAGACGCAGGCGGAATGTCGTCTATCCTAAACAAGCTGAAACACCAGCGAAAAGAAAAAGGGCTTGACCTGACAGACGAAGGAGTATTATTTGCTCTTAAAGCTCTCTTAGGGTCTATTACAGAAGGATGGATGTTTGAAAACTTCAGCGTTCCAAATATCAATTCAAAATTCAACGAGATTGTATCAAACGCGAAATCAAAAGCAAATGGAGGTAAAAAAACTATCAACAATTCTACCGGAGTTAACGAAGAGTTCTTCCGGAACGTTGCAGAAGGAATCGCCAGGGGGCTTACTCCGGACTGATAACGGATGCGAGATCAGCCTTTATGGAGCTGGAGAGTTAAAGCCGAATGAGATTGCCGTCGAGATGGCTCGCCTACGAACTGCATTTCCAAAGCAAAGCCAGGAGTTTTTTAATCTTCTTGCCGAAAGGGTATTGAAAAACAATTTTTCCCCGGAAAGGCTAAGAGATGCTGTCAATCATACTATCGACAATTTTGCCTACAAAGAGCTGAATGTTTCCGATATTATTCGGTTCGACAGGCGAGCTAAACTGTACACCTACGGAGAAGTATGCAGGCTTGTAATGAAGGGCGAAGCGGATTTCTCGGACTTTAAAACAAAAGAGGTTGAAGGGGAAGTGTTTAGGGTTAAGAAGTCGGATTTATTATAACTGAAAAAACAAACATCATGTGCGGATATCAAATTAAAATTACGGTTGATGGGTATATCAGGATTGATTACCTAAACCACGAGTCAGGGAGTTTTAAAACGAGTAACGAAGCGTTGTTTAAGGCGCTGGGATGAATAAAAATAACAAAAGATGAAAAATGAAAATATAACAAATAGATATGAAGAAATGCTATCTACCATTGAAGATGCCAAAATCTATGATGGGCGTGGAGTATATGATTTATACGAATGTGAGAAATGCGGGCATCAACAAATCACCTTGTATGAAGATAAAGGCGTAACACCTTTTATGATAAGGTGTGAGTGCGGTGATTTTATGCAACATACAAAATCTTTCAGAAGCGTACCGGATTATATTCGTGTATCGAAGTGGAGAAGACCTACGTTGGATCAGTTATTAATGCTATCAGATGTATCAATAGAGCATGTCCTCAATGGAGGATTAGTTTTAGACTCAGAGATTCATTTGGCTATGCTATCAAAGAAACAACAGCCAAGCATGAATATAGGAATAGTAGGAGTTGGGGAAGATGTTGGAATAGAAGAATTATTGTTAGCGCGCAATAAACAATCGCAGGTTATTGCTATACAAAACAAACCGAAAAAAAGTTTAGCATGGCATCAAGTACCTCTATGGATGAGAGATGCTGGCCTAAGTAATGTTCAAAATATTATAACAGAATATAATCTTATTCAAGAAAAGAAAAGCAAGCTAAGTACTAATAAACGTAGGCTTTTGGTAGAATTTGTGGTAAAAGAAAAATTAATTGAGATTAACGAAAAATGAGAGCGTTTGAAAAATACGATTTTGATTCTGATAAAGAGTTCAGGGTAAAAGTAGGGAAAGGAAACAAATTAGAGATTACGATTCAGGACTTTCACTTGATTTTCGGTGTTAGGCTATGCAAGAAGGAAGCTCAAAATCTCATAGACTTTATGAAGGATAAATTGGATGTGTTAAAAGATTAACGAAACATGAAATCAATAAACCAACAAGCAAAAGAATACGCCTCCGGTTTCGATAGTAATCTGATCGGAAGGCTGGATTTGGAAACAGCGTTCGAGAATGGCTTTAAGGCTGCTCAGGATTGGATAAGCGTAGAGGAGGAGTTGCCGGACTATTACAGCGTAGTTTTGATTAAGAGAACATTATCAGACGGAACATACAGGTATAATACGGCTTGGCTGTCATTAATGGATGACGGAAGATTGACGTTTACACTCAACGAAACCAATAAAATTGTTGGTATTGAAAACGTTCCTGAATGGCGCCCAATCGAGATGCTATAAAATTCCAGCTTGAACTATTCGGAAATCCCGAATAGTTGCTAAAAATAAATAAATCGAAAATAAAACTGAAAATAAGATGATTAAATCAAACGAATTAAGAATAGGGAATTGGATAAAACACTCAAACGAAAATGGAGCGTTTCTTCTCTCTGTAAAAGCGATAAGCGAAAAATTTGTGACTGTAGAGCACGAAGGAGGAAGCTGGATGTTGCCATGTGAAGATTTTGAGCCTATTCCATTAACAGAGGATCTGCTGTCAAAAAGTCCTTCATTCCTTAAAGCAAGAAATAAATATGGTCCGACATTTCATGTTTTAAAA
This sequence comes from Parabacteroides sp. PH5-46, assembly GCF_029892785.1. Classification (GTDB taxonomy): domain Bacteria; phylum Bacteroidota; class Bacteroidia; order Bacteroidales; family Tannerellaceae; genus DFXE01. The sequence goes on along the minus strand of NZ_JARXXA010000005.1, from coordinate 76,331 downwards.
GACGAATGGAAGTAAAATGGACTATAGAGTATTGGAAGAATGTAAAGGTAGAGGAACATAGAAATAAATTCTTCATTCATGGATACGGAAAGATTGCATTTCTGCATGAGCTACAGAATTATTACTATTTGTTTGAGAAGAAAGAACTGGAGATAGAACTATAAAATATAACTACAATGAAAGGAATATTATTTACAGAGCCGAATTTTATCTTAACGATAGAAGGCCACAAGACAAATACCCGGCGATTGGTTAAAGCGCCAAAAGGGCTACATGGAATACAGGCCGTATCAAAGAATGGAGAAATACTGTATTTCAGGGGCATGGACGAAAACGAGAGGCCTTATAATGACAATGGGGATGATTATCTGATAAAACCTCGATACAATATAGGAGAAAAGGTTTATCTAAAGGAACCATACATCAACGATGAAGATATGCTTTTTACCGCCTTTCCTATCAGGGAAACTATGTGCAACAAGGGAAGCGATATACTGTACCGGTATGGTAACGACACGGAAATATTGGATTCAATATACGGGGATTTAGTCAAATGGAACAATAAAATGTTCATGCCTGGGTCGGCTGCCAGGTACTTCATTGAAATAACAGACGTCAAGTGCCAGAGGTTACAGGATATATCAGATGAAGATTGTTTGAGAGAAGGAATAATGGAATATTGGATACCGAAAGATGGTGTTCCTTTAGAATCTTACCGTTATCCGGGATGCGAAACCTTTTATGATACACCCAAAAATACTTATGCAGCCGAAATAGATGCGATAAACGGTAAGGGTACATGGGATAGCAACCCGTTTGTGTTTTCTTATTATTATAAACTCGTTTAATCCCATTCAAAGCCGAAAGGCTCGCAACCGATCGGCTTTGAATAGAAAGGCAGCCTTAGCAACCTTTGAATGTGACAAAACAAAGGTAATAAATTAAAACGTATGGAAGATAAAGTAAGAGAATATTGCGAAAGGCTGGGGGTTGAGTATAGTTCTGTAATGTCCAAAAGCCGGGAATCGTATATAAACGACAGAAGGCAAGTTATATGGTACATACTTAGAAAGAGAGAGAAGTATAAAATCCAGGAAATAGAATTATTCTTCGGGAAGTCACGCCCTACAATAATTCACGGAGTAGGCCGCGTGTCTGATTTTCTGGATATCAAGGATGAAAAAATGCTTGAAATAGTAAAAGTTTTCGACATGTAGAAAACTACGCATTGATAAATCAAGATCATTTCTATACACTGCCTAACTTCGCTAAAAAGTGAAGAATATGTGCGCAGCACCGAAAGGAAATCAGTTCTGGAAACTAAGAAGCAAGCATGGTAGAGATAAACTCTTTGCCACGCCTGAGCTTTTATGGGAGGCTGCATCAGAGTATTTTCAATGGTGTGACGATCATCCGTGGGCTGTAAGTAAGACAAAAAAGAAAGAGGATAAGACCGAAACAGAGGAAACGCCTACCCAAAGGCCGTACACTATTTCTGGACTAATGTTGTATTGTGATGCCAGTCAATCTTTTTGGCGAAAATTCAAAGATGAAGATCATAAAGATTTTTTCACTGTCATAACACGTATAGAGGGAGTAATCGAAACCCAACAATTTGAAGGGGCTACGGTTGGGGCTTTCAATGCTAATATAATAGCGAGGAAACTTGGTCTTTCGGAAAAGACAGAGGTTAAATCAAATGTAATAAAGGTGGAGTATGAGTAAATGGATCAAACTATATTCAGATTCAGTAAAAAATGCTTCAATCCTCTTTATTGGCATATTGAAGATGCGCAAAAGGATCACAGGATTAGATATATCCTGGTTTACGGAGGAAGTTCGGCAGCTAAAACTTATTCAATCGCCCAATGCCAGTCTGTAAACGCGCTTGAGAGTGATTTAAATGCTTTGGTGCTTCGGAAAGAAAGCGTAACAGTTATGACTACTGTGTATGAGACTTTCAAAGATGTGCAGCAAAGAATAAATAAAGAATCCGAGTTCTTTGACTTCTTTAATTTCAAAATCCAATGTCTGAACGGGAATCGCTTCGTATTTAAAGGGCTTGACGACTCCGAAAAGGTAAAGGGGCTTGAATCGTTCAATATTGTCTACCTGAATGAGCTTACAAAGTTTGACGAGGCAGACTTTGACGAGATTAGTCGCCGACTCAGGGGAAGACCAAATCAGAAGATATACGCAGACTGGAATCCAATAGAGGAAACCCACTGGATAAAAACCTCACTGATTGATGGAGATGAATGGGTTGAGCAACCTTTAATTCTGGATGGAAAGCCACAAAGCAGATTAGATAATCAGTCTCAAAAGTGGATAAACAAAGCGGGGGATGCAATCCTTATAAAAACAACATACAGGGATAATTACTGGGTGACTGGGAGTCCATGTGGCGAATACGGATTTGTAGATAGCCATACGATAGCCAACTTCGAGAAGATGCGCCTAAAGAAACCAAACCAGTACCAGGTATATGGACTCGGAAACTGGGGAAGTTACCGCGTAGGAGGTGAGTTCTGGAAATCATTTGATATTGACAAACACGTTCAGCCGGTTCAATTTTTGCCCGAAAAGACGGTACACCTGACAATAGACATCAATAGGATTCCTTACATATCCCAGACGCTATGGCAGATCAACGATAAAGAGATAAGACAGTTCGAGGAGCTGTGTGCTAAAGACCCGGAAAACACCGCTGTAAAGGCGGCCAGGAAAGTAGCAAAGTATCTGGATGATATTGATTACACAGGAGTGGTTTACATCTACGGTGACGCCTCAGGAAAGAATAAATCAGCAACGGATAACGATAGTTTCTTCGGAGTGTATCTACGGGAGTTCAGAAAGCATTACATAGTAAACGATCGCATAATGAAAGCTAATCCGTCAATATCCATGAGCGCGGCTTTTATCAATGACATATATGAAGGATTAACGCCTTTCTCTATCGTGATTGGTGATAACTGCTCCCTTTCAAAGGTAGACTATAATACAGTGAAAGAAGGAAAGGACGGAGAGATGGTAAAGGAGAAGGTAAAGGATTCTGTAACTGGAGTGTCTTACGAAAAGAACGGACACATTTCAGACGCGAAGAGGTACTTTATATGCAGGGTTTTGGAGAAGGAGTATAAAGAGTTCAAACAAAGAAGAAAAAAATACGTGGTATTATGATCTTGTCTACAAATGACATATTGAATATAATAAAAGAAAATCCGGGAAAGAATGTTGTCGGATTGGCGCAAAAGATGCGAAAGAATCTTTTTGTCCATATATACGGGGTAGGTATGGATGAGTATATTCAAAAGATCAACAGTTTTGAAAACAACGATCAGTATATAGCGAGAAAAAAATATGCGCGCTCCAACAAGGATATAATGGAGAGGGTATCCCGCCCAATAGACAAGATATTCTCTGCTACTGGAGGATCAACGTTTTATGATCTTCCAGATAGACAAAATCAGATATTCCGGGACAAACTAAGAAATACTGAAAACGGGCTTACACTTCGTAAATGGGTGGAACAGTATTGGAAGCCTGCATATCTTGCTGATCCTATGGGATTGGTATTTATGGAGGTAGACGGAAATGGAGACGCTTATCCGACATATAAAGGAAGCAACGAGGTGTTTTCTTATAAACTTAATGGTAGAAACCTTGATTATGTGATTTTCAATGTTGGTAAGGAGCAAGTTCCTTGTGATAGCCAGCCAAAACTTCCGAAAAGCGTAAGTTCAGGAAAGAAAAGATACCGGGTAGTAGATGATTTAAACGACCTGATTGTTGAATATGAAAATGAGCATATAAAAATAATAAAGGAAGAATCATATCCTAACTACTTCGGAATTGTTCCAGCTATTATCAACTCAGACCTTCCGATTTTAGGTACAGATTATTTTTGCAGCCCGTTTGAAAAAGTGGTAGAGCTGGCAGACGAATACTTGAGGGAATGTTCCGTAAAGTCTGTATATAAACTTTTACACGGATTCCCTAAATACTGGGAATACCAAAGTCAGTGCCCGAAATGCCTTGGCACCGGATATGTTGAAGGAAGTGAGTGTAGCACATGTAAGGGAACAGGATATAAACTAAAATGGGATGTTTCAGACGTAAAACATCTTCCTGTCCCAGAAAGCGGAGATACGAAGATAGCTCCGGATGTAGCTGGATATGTTGCTCCGGATATAGACGCGTGGGACAAAATGTCTGAGGAGTTAAAAGACCTCGAAACACTCATGTTTAAAACGATCTGGGGAACAAAAGAGCTGGAAGATACGGAAAACGAAACTGCAACCGGAAAGTTCATAGACACTCAGCCCATAAACGACAGATTAACAAAATTCTCAGAGGCGGCCGAAACGATTGAGAAGTTTATAACCGACCAAATGGGTGCATTCTATTTTGGAAACTCATATAAAGGTTCGTCCGTGAATTACGGAAGACGGTTTCAGATAGAGACACCAGATGCGATATGGAATAAATATGAATCTGCCAGGAAGAGCGGAGCTCCTGATACGATGCTTGATGATCTCCTAATGGAATACATACAGTCTAAGTACGAGAACAACTCTATCGAACTTCAAAAGCAGATCAAGTCTTTAGAATTAGAGCCATTCCCGCATATTACAGCATCTCAAGTTAAGGCTCTCAATGTGTCAGGCATGGATTATACGAAAAAGGTTTATTTTACCGAATTTGTTAAAACACTGAGTGATAATGAAATAATATTTACTCAAACAAAGGTGTTACAGCAGAAATTTGACGAATATGTTAAAGATAAATTAATAGTGAATCAAAATGAAGAAACAGGAAGCATTAGACCTAATCAAGAGTGAACTTGAAAAAGGAACTTCAAAAGAAGAGATAAAAGAAATCCTTATGTCTCAGGAAAAGATCGGGAATAACACCCCGACAGAAGTATTCGTAGAATCTCTTTTTCCAGAAGAAGCCGTGAGCGTTGATGACAAGAATGAAAGTATCGCAGAGAAAAACCTGGACGAAGTAGAAACAGAAGCGTCGCCCAAGAAGGCAGATGCTAAAAGTGGATGTAATTACGAAAAGTGGGTTGTTGCTCTCAGGAAGGATGGGGTTGTGAAAGATAAGATCAAAAAGGTTAAAGACGTAAACATACCTGACCATGTGGCAGAATCGCTTAATAAAGCGTCTTCCAGAGGGATAAAAGGAACGATTTATTACATTAAAAAATAAACAGCATGTTATCAAAGGAAAATATAGACAAGATTGCCGGTTTAATCAAGGTTGATCCGAAAACCTTAGAGGAGGCCATTAAGTCCGAAAAGGAAACAAAGGTGGATATTCCGGATCTTTCCGTTTTTACTCAGGAAGATTTAAAAACGAGGGATCAGAACATTCAGAAACAGCATTACGACAGCGGGAAGGCGGTCGGTGTTGAAATCCTTGTAAAAGAACTGAAAGAGAAACACGGGATTGAATTAGAAGGAAAAGACCCTCATAAATTCATAGAGGCGCTTAAAGCTAAGATCGAGAAAGACGCCAACATTAAGCCGGATGAAAAGGTAAATGAGCTTAGCGGCGTCATAGAAAAGTTGAAAGTGAATGTTTCTACACTTCAGGCGGAGAATGACACGTTGAAATCAGATATCCGAACAAAGGATATGACATCGAAAGCGCTCTCTATGGTGACGAAGGATTATCTTCTTTCAAAAAATGACATGCTTTCAGTTATGAAACTGAACGGATATTCCATAGAAGAAGAGAATGGGTCAATAGTGGCCAAATTAAACGGGGAGATCGTCCGAGACAACATGACGCAAGCACCAGTTTCTATAGACAAGGTGTTCGATACTTACGCGGCAGAAAAAGGATGGGCGAAAGGAACAGAAGACCCTCGGAAAGGTAGAGGATCCTACAGTACAAAAAATAATTTAGGCGTTCCTTCATCGCTATCAGAGTTTGAAAAACAATGGACAGGAGAAGGGAAAAGTACAAATTCAGCGGAGTACCTGGCTAAAGCCCAGGAATACGCAAAAGATAATAAAGATTTTTTCAACAATTAGCACAGGATACAGTGCGAGGTTATTATCCCAGGTTACAGGGAGTCATTTTAAAAACGAATAATTATTATGCCAAATTTTAATGCGTCGAACCTTGTGATGGCTCAGGCATTGCTTAATCAGGACTTTCAAGCTCCTGAATTAAGACAAGCACCATCTCCGGTTCTTACATTAGGCCAAAAGAATAGCCAGATACTTATTCCAGGCCACATGCAGCTGCGCACACGTGAAGACCGCCCTATACAGGCTTATATCATAAAGCGCAATCTGCGAACGACTACCGGGAGCGGGAGAGCCCATGACCACCAAGGTGATTTAGGGGATTCCCTTTCCGTTGATCTCAGCTGGACTCCCTTTGTGGATAAGTTCAAGTTTACGTTAAAATGGCTGGATAACAATATGTTTGATGCCAATCGTGTACTTGCAAACCAGTTCTCTCAGGCTTTCCAGAATATCCGCAACGATATCGAAAAATTCTTAGTGGATTACCTATATGCCGAAAGGACACAGGTGAATATCGCCACTAAGAACGGTACTTGGAATGCAGCAAATTTCGCTTTCGAGATTGCATCTCCAATTAACGGAAGGTATTGGCAGCTTGCGAAGTCAATGATGGCGCAAAACTATTACAGTGGACTGTATGACGTGATTGCCGACCCGGTAGCTTATGCAAATGCAGAGTTCCATGCGGCACAAGGAAAATCAAACGCTACGAACTTCGGATTCCAATTTAATGGAATGAATATAGCTCAAAGCGTAGACCTTGATGATGCGAATTACACGAATGGCGTTTCGCTGTTCTTGCCTGCAAACACCTTCGGTGTACTTGATTGGATACCAAAACAAAACCGACAGGGCGAAGGTGATTATAATACCTATGTGGGAGGTTTTGGCTCAATGACAGACCCGGTAAGCGGACTTGTGATGGCCGTTCATGGATATTCGCAGAGAGCCGATACTTCTGCGACAAATGGAAACGAGCAGGATGTTGTGATCGAATTTGAAGTATCTGTTGATATTTCTCCAAATCTCGCACCTCTCTCTACGGCAAATGAAACGGTAGTATTTGAAGTAGCCCAGGCATAATGTTCAATAATGCTGAAATAAAAGAAGTGCTGTTTGGCCGGATGGGGTGGCGCGATTCGCTTTCCCCGGTTTCTTTGTCTGAAAAGAATAAAGAAGCCAGGTCAAGCAGATACTTTCAAGATACGCATGGAGCTATAACGCTCACTAATATCTATGATAATATAGAGGAGGTGAACGCAAGAGAAGACAGCTTCAACAAGTATCTTGAGGATTTACAATATTCAGCCATATTGAACAGCTTAAATGGGGTATTCAACGAAAATACACTTATTGAGCAATCCCTTATTTTTAACCGGGACTCTGAAAGACGGGAAAATCCGAAGAGTAATCCTGTGGGAAAGGTGGGGTATAAGATATCCGTTTCAAAGGATGCCAGTTATAGCTGCATGATAAGAACCCTGTCCTTGCTTTTTGCGGGGACGGGGACTATCAATGTGGTTTTACAACATAATACGGCTAGCATTCTGTACGAGAAAACTGTTGAAGTTGAAGATGGTAAGGAGGTGGTCGTTAGTGTAGATTGGCCTTTGTATTACACATGTGACAAGTATAAGGGAGGTTTCTTTTATCTATACTACGAAAGCAGCCTTGTTCCAATCGACTTTACATCTCCTGGATTCAATAAGACATATATGTTTCGCGCCGAACCGTCAGAAGGCGAAAGCCTGGAAGACTTGTCTTTTTCAAACAAGACATACGGACTCAACGCAGAAATATGTTCTTATCGGGATTTTACAGAGGTAATAAAACGAAATGAGTATGTTTTCGACACGATTATTGGTTTACAAATGGCCGCCAACGTGATTGAGCTCATTCTTAATTCCACCCGGTCAAACAAAACGGAAAGGATATCTAAGAATATGCTTGATAAGCTGTATAACGACTTGAATATTGCTTATTCTTCTCCTGAATTTCCTTATACAACTGGAATCAGAAATCAGATTGCACGGGAAATAAAAAGACTGAAAGAGAACCTTCTTCCAAAAGGGAAAGTAAAAACGCTCACACCATGCTTTACGTAAAAGAGAATCCGACAGGAATAGACAAGCCGATCCAGAAGCTTCAAAACAGAATTTGGAGCGGTTTATTGAAGGCATGGGGAATCGCAGAGAGTGATTACAACTCCTTTTGCCGGGTGTATATCAACCGTAAAGACGGAGGATATATTCCGGAGTTCTACATGGGTAGAAACGAATACCGAGAAACGTTCTTTGATGATAAAGTTTACGCTACGAGCTTTTTTGTCATGGATGAAACGGTGAAGTTTGAATCAACCTCTATGAGAACAACGGGTTCCCTTATTTTCTGCGTAAATCTTGAGAGGCTTAAAAGTAAAGTTCTGCACCGTGCAGATGAAGAAGTAAGGATGGATGTTGTAAGCCTTTGCAACATGTACGGATTTACCGTTTCTTCCATACAGGTAGGGATAAAAAATGTGTTCAGGGAGTTTAGTCAGGATGTAATAAAATTCACAGACATGCACCCTTTCCACTGTTTTAGGATAAACATGAATATTATTTACGATAAATGTTAGAAAAAAATGAAAAAGATACTGAAAGATTGTAAGAAGGGCGGCCTTATCGGCTGCCGTAACCGGGACAGAGCTAAGTTCATGGGTTTTTCCATGCTTATTTTGCTCATTGTATCCGCTCTCTGTTATTTGACTGGAGATTTAGCTGGTATGTTCGCCGGAGGAAGCATTAACGTAGCAATGGCGCTGGGAACTGTTATAGCAGATTGCTCGGCAAGAAACGCCCGCACAGGGCGCGATAACTGCCCGAAAAAAGAAGACGGAACGGCGGGACTTATAATTACAAAGCTATCAGCTACGTATTCTACAGACCCGGACACATTTAAGGATGAGATTCAGGCTCATATCATATCCAACGGGGTAGACAAGATGTGGCCTATAATGAATATCATTAACAACGAAGGTTCCGGAGGGGATTCTAAAACATCTGATGTCGGATTTTCGGGTCCGAAGCCAGTAGGAATAAATCCTCGTGGTGTAAAATATAGGATTGATGCTGGAGATTGCCTGTATAAAGAATTGATGGAGCTTGATAAACTTCAAGTTCGAGTATTCCGTGTTGATCAGGAAGGATATATATACGGGACTGCAATCATTAGAAAGTCTGGAGGATCAGATGCGGAAATGTTCCGTGGATTTGATGCTACGATAAAGATCACCCGAATTGAAGGAAATGGAAATGACCCATACGCTTTATATATTGATGTGTATTACTCAGCAAACTACGAAAAAGAGCTAAAGACATTGCATGGGTTTGAGCTGGACGAGTTACCAGAAGGGATTGTAGGCGTAAAACTGGCAAAAGGTTCTGATTCAGGAAAGGCATTGGTAGTTTCTGCATGCTCAGGAACAGACTACACCTCAATCTTTGGCGAGCAATGGGCGGCTACCATGTTCTTAAATGACGGTGGACAGCAGCCAACCTCTGTAACATACGATGCTGAGACGAATGAACTCACATTCACTCCTACAGCCAACTATCGTGTAAGAAACGCTTTGGCTCTTGACGAAGGCGGAATCTTTGGATTGGACGGCGTAGACGAATTTACTTCAATTTAATTCTAAGCGGTATGAAGATAAAAATAGGATTAAAGTCTATCGACATTAGCGATTCCCTTATCAAGGGATCAAAGAGCAAAGAGGCGTTCGTGAAAGAAAATGCCGAAGTGATTGCCAAGGCAAACGGATTGGATGTAGGTCTACTTTCGGGTAAGCTGGGAGAAGTATACGATCTTCTTGCGCCTCCGGCTGAAACGAAAGAGGCTCCAGAGCAAAAGAAGAAGGAGAAGTAAAAAGAAAACAATTTGGTAAAGGGAGGGGGCTGGCGTTTCCTCCCTTTTTGTTGACACTTTGATTTACATGTACGGTGTGGCACTATCATTATTGGCGTAAAATATTGGCATTATGATATCAATCAGGGGGATGATAGACAGATTTGAGGCGTTTCGGAAAGAGTGTGCTGGGATATACGATATCGCTTCCAAGGTAGCGGCAGATAACCAGGATACACTTCTTTCTCTCAATCGAGACCAGATGCTTTTAGGTCGGAATACGGACGGAGATTTACTTTCGCCTGACTATTTGAGCGACCCTCATTTTAAGACTCCGGAAGCGGCTAAAGCGTACGCTGATATGAAGTCTAAGCTGGAATCACAGCACAATGCAAGGATTCAGAACCCTTCAATATATCCAAACAAGCCAAAGAACACCCCGAACTTGATTGTTACCGGTCCGTTTCAGGGGAACATGTTTATAAACGTATCCGGGAGGACTTACAATATCAGTTCTACCTACATAGATACACCTGATATTTCGCATAAATATAACGACAAGGTGTTCGGAATCAGCCCTGAATCAAAGGTGTTCTTTTTCAATAATTACATAGCTCCTGAGTTCGCAAGGAGACTAAGTGGAATAATTCAAAAATACGGATAATTATGGGATGTGGATGTGGAAAAGTAAAGCTAAAGGCATCTGTTGATGTGCGCAGAACTGCAATTATAGAGTCAAATTCAGAAAAAACAGACGTTATTATTTATGAATATGAAGGTAAAAAATATCACGAAAAGAAAAGCTGCTGGGAAAAAGCGGGAAGACCTGGAAATCCTATCGAGTTCATTTGCTATACACAGCATTAATACATGTCCTCTCTACGCTTACATAGATGCGGTCTGTGATGGCAATTTAAAGGGGCTGGTAGTTAGTGGAAATCCGACCGAAGAGGCGCTAAAAGAAAGCCTATCAATTCTCACGGCTGAATTTTCAGCCCTGTGCGGGAATGGGCGCGCAAGCTCGGTAAATAACTCAATAAGGAAGATCTATATGCTACGGAATACGATCACGGCTTATAGTGCATGCATGACGCTAATTTCCGTTGGTGATTATTCATGTCTTGAGGTGCTTTCTAGATTCGGGATTAAAGCGAAAGAGCCTAAAACGGATGCGGAGAAGGCGAAGCTATTAAAACTGATAGACAGCAAGGCCAGGAGTAAGTCTGTTTCTTTGAAAGAAGAGTTATCCCGGTTGGAAAACACATCCAAAGAAGAGGAGTCTGGAAAGGTTACCGTTCAGGATTACAACGAACAGATTGCTTTGGTATCGAAGTTTTCAGGCTTCCATATTAATAGAATGACTATCACGCTGTCAGAATATGCGGCGTATGTGAAACAGTTTAACAAATCCTTAGAAATTAAATAAAATGGATACAAATGATTTAGTACCACAATCAGCGATAACGGAACTCAGCAAGTTAGACGAAAAACTTGCCGAAGCACAAGTGAAAATGAACTCCGTACTAAAAGAGGCTGGTAGTTTAAATTCTGTTCTTAAAAACCAGGCTATCACATACAAGGAGCTCGCAGCTGCAATAACGGCTTACAATGGAATTGAAAATAAGATACTGACGGCTCAAAAAGAGCACTTGTCGGTCATGGACGAGAAGGATAAGGTAACGCGTAAAGTAATTGAATCCACGAGCGCGGAAGCGAAAGCTACTGAGAATTTCCGTAAGAATTTAGAGCAGACTACTTCGGCTCGAATGGAAGAGAAAACCTTGATGGATCTTTCAAAGAAGGCATACGATGAAGCCACAAAAAAGATTGAAGAACAACAGAGGCAATATGTTGCCCTTCAGCAAGAATTAAAAGGAACACAAAACTCAATAAAATCGCTTGACAAAGAATATAAAGCACAGTCTGTTACATACGATCAGTACATAGAGAGGAAGGCTCTTCTTATAGATAAAGAGCAAGACCAAAAAGCATCAATCAAAACTCTTGGGGATACTATAAAATACAACAACCAGATCATAAGAACTTCTATAGGTAGCTATGATAATCTTTCTGCTCAATATTCCCGCTTAAAAATAGCAACCAATGGAATGAGCGATGCTGAAAAGCTTAACGGAAAATCAAAGCAAGAATTAGAATCTCACGCACAAGCCCTATACGGAAAGATGAATGAACTCCAAAAGGCCACAGGGAAACATCAGCTACAAGTCGGGAATTACGATTTAGCCGTTAAAGACCTGACAACAACTCTTCGCCTTGTCGACCCGAGGATCGGGGCGATAGTTGGAAGAGTACAGCAGCTTACTCCGTTGAAGGGGGCATGGATAAAGGTAAACGATCAGTTGGTAAAATCTCTTGGGGTTACATCAAGAATAGCATCAGCACTTCAATTTGCAATAGTAGGTCTTGTTGCTGGAGGGATAATGCTTGCCATAAAAGCATTCAAAGAGTGGAAAAATGAAAGAGATTTAATAAATCAAGCCGAATTAGAGGCACTCGAAAACTACTCAAAAGAAACCGTGCAATTAAAAATTTTATATAGCGCTACTCAAGACTTGAATAAAAGTTTAGAGGAGAGAAAAAAAGCAGCGGATGAACTAATAAAACAATACCCATCTGTATTTAATAATTTCACACAAGAGGAAATACTCGCTGGAAAATCCCAGGCGGCGTATGAAGATTTGACAAAATCCATATTGGCAACTGCCAAGGCGAAGGCGTACTCCGCTGTCGTAGAGAATATATATAAGCAAATGGCGGAGCTTGAGATTAAAAAGATAGAATTGGAAGAAGCCATCTCAAGGACAATAAGGGGAAGCGAAACGTTTAGAGTATTTGAGGCTAAAATTGGAGCGCTGGACGATAAAATGAAAAATCTATCAGAAACTGCAGAGACGTTCATTTCTAAAATAAACGTGACCGATCTTCTTGGAAGTGATTTTGGAAAGAATGATACTAAATCGGAAGAATTAGCATCTAAAAAAGCAGCAGAAAAAATTGAGAAAGAGAGGGAGAGATTGGCTGAATCCGAAAAGAAAGCTTACCAAGACTTAGCGTTATTCAGAATCAACCAGGAAGCGGAGGCAAACAAGCTCGTCCTTCAAGATAACAAAAAGACTTTCGATGAACGGACGGCCGCTTTAAATTCCTTCGTTGAAAAGCAAATGGAATCAATAAGCCAGTCCGCTAAATTCCAGCTTTCAAACGACAAGCTGACTTCTTCGCAAAGAGCGCTTATAAAGGACAAAGAGGTGGCAGAGCTTTTGAAACTCCAGCAAGAGTCTGAAAAAATGCAGCTTGATATTACGAAGGATTATGTTGAACAACAACAAAGTGTAATCAATGATGCTCACGAGGAAAGGCTGTCCTCTATGGCACAGAAAGAGCAGGATGCGCTAGAAAGACTCGCTGAACAATACGCAAACGATGCTTTCGAGAAAGAAGTGTACGAAAAGCGCAAACTTTCCATTATAGAAAAATACGCTAATCTACGCATGGAAGCCGAACTTGCCAGGCTCGAAGATATTCTGGAAATATCCGGACTGTTGGATGAAGAAATTGAGAAGATAGAGAAGAAGATAGCTGCTGTGCGTGCTGCGTATGCCAAAGAAGCAAGTGCAGTCGCAATCAAAGGGTATGAAGATGTGGCAAAAGCCTCTGATGCGGCTGCCAAAAAACGAGAGATGAGCGCAAAAGAACTCGCAAGGAAGATAATACATTACACAAACGAAGCGAGCGACATAGTTTTTGACGCTATAAACAACCGTTTCAGCCACCAATTAGACGTTCTTAGTAAGGAGTCCGATATAAACCAGGAATGGCGTGATAACGAGATAAGCCGTATCGAAGAGAAAGAGCAAGCTGGTGTTATCTCGGCAGCGCATGCCGATGCACAGAAAGCATACATAGAACAGCAAGCCCAGGCTCGTGAAGAAGAGATCGAGGCTAAAAAAAGGGAAATGCAACTCAAACAAGCCCGATGGGAGAAGGCAAACTCTATTGTGCAGGCAGCAATTTATACAGCAAGGGGAGTTACAGCAGCACTTCCAAACCTTGCACTAGTGGCAATAACAAGCGCACTGGGAGCGGCGCAAATAGCTACTATAGCCGCACAGAAGATACCTGAATACGCAGAAGGAACAGGAACACCTAAACACCCCGGAGGCCTGGCAATAGTCGGTGATGGTGGGCGCCCTGAAGTAGCCATACTCCCAACCGGAGAAAGATTCATCACTCCTGACTATCCGACGCTCGTCAATATGCCAAGGGGAACGGAAGTGTTCCCAGACATGACTTCGTATCTCGCAAAAGAGAACGCGCGGATACCGGAAAGGAAGGAAGAGAAGCCGATTAGCGCAAGCATAGACATGAAGGGGATGATAAATGAGCAGAAGGAAGTGGGGAAGAAGATAGACCGGATGACTGTTAGTATTAACAGGATCAGACAAAACACTATCTACTCTTCCGCTATCAGCAATCTTTCAAACAGAAATAAAAATAAACTATCGTGAAAACAGCAGACATATTAGAAAAGAGAATACCTAATCACATTAAGCAGAAGGTATTTCCGCCAAAAGTGAAGATAGCCCTTATAAATTTCGGGTACAGGAAGCGGGAATCGGAAGAATTAGACACCCGTGAACTGGATGTTACCGACCTCGTGGAAACAGGGGAAGGTTTCGAGGTGTCGTTTGACCGTGACGGGCTTTCCGGCATAGAGGTAGAAACCGGCATGATAAGCGGAGGTTTTGTTTTAGAGGCGAAGGACTTCCTAAAGGAACTATACGAAACATACCGTCAAAACGCCTACTGTCAGCTTAGAATCTACCTTCGTGATAAGGTAAAGGTAAACCAATATACGCTAATTCGTACATTCAGCCTTGACTTTAGCACTATCAAGATAGACGACAACCGGGTAACGATCGAAGCAGAAAACAGCGATCTTAATTCGTATATCAAGAGTGCCGGTAAGACAAAGTATGATATTCCTGTGTCAGAGATTGCGGAAAGCAAGAAATGGCAGTACAACCGGATGAATTTACGTCAGTCAGTAAAGTGGGTTCCGGTGGCGATGGAAGAAAATGTAACGGGATGGGTAGGGGCGGAATGGTTTTACCCATACATATACCTAAGCGGGTCAAATGTGCTGGAGAATGTAAAACATGAATTTAGAACACAAGATAAATCTTCTAGTGAAGTTGGAGGATTAAACAAGGAAGGGGAGAAGATTTTACTACATTTTTTCAAGGCGGACAATCATGTAACCGTGAACCTATCATTTATAACAAGGTTTACGATCAATAGAAAGGGGTACGATCCGGCAAAACTTTTATTATGTAAAAATGGCGAAACTGTAATTAAGGAATGGCCGTTCTATGTACATACTGTTGAAGACATTCAAGATGTTACCGTGGATTGCAATGAAGAAATAGAACTTAATGAATCAGACACATTATCTCTAGTCGTATCATACCACCACAATACATCCAATCCGTACCAGCTGACTATAGACTCTTTCCAGGATATGGAACTAACATTTTGGGCTAAAGGAATTTCGAGAACAATAGACGTGATTGATCCTGAAGCCCTCTTGAATAAGCTGGTAGCCCTTATGACTAACGGACGTGATTTCTCAGGGAGAATAGAATGGCTTAACGATTCAATAAGCCAATCCGAAAGCAAACTGATAGCGGCTGAATCAATCCGGCAGCTCGACAATGCAACTATGCATATATCATTTGATGATTTCAAAGATTGGATGGGAGTAAAGGGATACGAAAGGGAGTATCAGGATAACGAAGTAGTTTTCAAGCCGAGAGGACAAATGTACAAAAGTGACGTTGTGCTGGAACTGTCTGAGAGCGAAGTAAGCGATCTAATTATCGAGGCGGATCAGGATCATTTATACACATCTGTTGAAATAGGCTACAAAGAGCAAAATTATGACGATGATGGGTTAAACTCTCGATATGAAACTAACGGAACATTCAGCTATGATACGGGATATATCACGCAAAAGGATAACGTTTTAAGTCTTATTTCTCCATTCAGGGCAGACCCGATAGGTATTGATCTATTATGCTGGAAAACGCCAGAGGAATCAAAAGAAAGCGCCTCTAACAAGTCTGACAACGATATCTTTGAGTTGGTTGTTTATAAATCGGACGCATTACCCGGAAATAACTATTACACTTATGATGCAGTTTACCTTATGTCCGGAGGAATAAAATTGTTTAATGCCACACTAAACCCATTTTTCCTAGCATTGGCGAATATGACAAGGTTTGGCATTGTCACAAATAAATTATATTTCAAAGGTACAACGAATTACAGGGAGGCTACTTTGCAGGGATATACTTCTGATCTGATTTATGTAGATGTACCGATATTCGGGAAGCTGTTTGAGCCTTTTGTTTATAATTTTGCCACAAGCGGACGGATAGTCTTACCTGTTGGTGATGATATTAACGGGCTTGTGAAATTTAGGTATAAAAAGAAAAATTATCAGGGATATTTAAAAAGCGGCGTTCAAAATGTATTGTTCAATTCTGAAAAGCAACTGATATTGTATGCAAAAGAATAATGACAAAGAAGGGCGGCTTGACCCTTCTTTGTGCCTGTGATATAAATAATAAATATATTTTATATTTATTATACAGACTTTTGTCATATATTTGCTGTTGTATTATAACAAGGTTGTTATAAATAATGTGGATATGAGCGTAGTAGAAGAAATAGTCATAAAGATAAATGATGTGCAAGTTGAGTCTGGAAAATCTATTGAATCCTTTGAGCAGGTTGCTAATAGGTTTCTTGACAGTGTTATAAGCTTTCAAAACGAGGTTAGGAATATCTCAAAGCTGGCTAATGACTTGTCTGATTACATATACGAAGGGTTTGATAACGTTGATAAGGATGGCTATTTGCAGTTCAGGGCTAAATTGCAAGACGTCATTAAAAGGTTAAATGCTTCCTATCTGATATTTAGAAAGAACGAAACGGTTTATTCTTCTTCTAAAGAGGTTATCAGGGAGTTCAAATGTAGCATACTTGATTTAACTGAAATAGCTACCGACCTTGAAGTCTCCAAGATTGAACTTGAAAATGATGAAGACTTTAAGTCTTTAGCTAAACAAATAAATGACCTGTAATCGTGTGTACTTACCTATCTACGGAGTCATTTAGAACACAAATATCCAAACTAACCAAGAAAGCAAAAGACGGGTATTCGTCAATAAATGAGGATGTTTGTTCTGTTTTTTCGTCATTAAAACATGAGGACATTGTGCAGCTCAGCACAACAATATGGGAAGAAGAGACCTTCAAGATAAAAAAGATTAGGATTGGAAATTCACACTTGAAATTAAGTAAAAGGGACGGATTCCGACTTTTCTTTTTAGTAAGGAAAGACAGGAAGGAGGTGGTATTCCTTTTTGCCTACCCAAAAAATGGCTGTCATGGACAAATTGATATACCCACAAAAGACAGACTGAATCTTCTAAAGGAATATATCAATACTGCTGGTAGTTTGGTAAAGCATGATATCGCAAACTCTTTAGCCCCTATTTAAACGAAGACAACAATACTTGCACAAATTGATTTGAAGGAGGACATTAAGCTGGAAGAGCAGTGTTAAGCTATCAGTTCTTTCATTATCTCCTCGATTCGTAGTATAGCCATATTACATACTATTCATTTCCCTTGATTTTTTTTACTATTTTTTCAAGCTCCTCTAACGTATTCGCCTTATAAAACTCTCCTTTGTGGTTTATAAGGGCTGTTAATTCATCCTTTGAAGTTGAATCTGTAAACAACTCCCATAATTCAACATTTAGAGCAGATGCAATTTTTTCAAGGGTTTCAAGATTAGGCTTTCCATTTATAGCCCTACTCAAACTCTCTCTCTTTATATCCATTCTATCGGCAATCTCTCCTATCGTAATGCCCTTGATTTTAGCAATCTCTTTTATTCTTAATGGCATATTATTGTGATATTATATGTTACTATGCAAAAATATAGATTGTGACCTTATTTGTTACATTGAAAAGTATTAATTAACGTTAAATATCAAATTTAATATCATAACAGTATTGCGTATTTGATATTATTCGTTACATTTGCATCATAAGAGTAACAATTAATATCACAAAGCAATGAAAACAAAATACAACAAAAGCGAGATAATGAAGAAAGCCTGGGCGATCCATAGAAGCAAATGGCAATACGCTTCAAATTTCTCAATGTGTCTGAAAAGAGCTTGGGATATTGCAAAGGAATCTATTGAGTACGAAGCTAAACAAGCTGCTGCTAAGGAATGGGAAAACCGCCCGAAAGTAAAAGTTGAATTGACGAAAGAACAAAAGGAAGCCTGCTATCAAGCAAAGTTAGCGTTCATGGCAAGCCTTTATTCCACCGGAGTTTATTCAGGAGATTAATTATAGCGTCACTCTTGCTACAGTGGTAGTCTTTGACGTGCGCAATAGCCGGTAGCCTTTCTGGCCAGAGGTAGACCAATACCGCGCACAGCATGGGTGATACAAACGATAAAAACAACGAGAGAATATTTAGGAAGTTAAATCTTATTATCTGATTTGGGCATGCAAACAAAGAACGTAGTTAATCTTCATTTACAAATGCTAATTATTAGAAAATAACATGATAAAAATGTGTTAAATGGCAAATATGTGAATTATGCTCATTTTGACCTTTAACAACGTTAACAATTTGATTTTTATATGACTAAACTATTAATTACACTTGCATCAGAAATAACAAATCGGGAGTGTGGCAACCACCGAAGAGAAGAAATTTAGAAAGGCATTGGGTTTAGATGTAGGTTGCCACCTTAGGACATCAAAAACCCTTTGCCTTTCGCCTTTAAAAAACAAATCCGCAATAGGTTCTTCTTGGCAGTCGACCTAAAGCGGATACAAATACAGTACAAATATGGCAAAGAAAAATGAGATTAGAAAGTATGACGCCAATATTTTAAGCAATATTGGAAAAGAAGGCGAAATGTTAAGCCTTACCGACCTGTGGAAAGCGGCAGGGAGTGTTGAGTCTAAAGCCCCTAAGCATTGGTTGGGAAATGAACAGACAAAAGGATTCATCCATGCCCTGTCGAAGTTTTTAAAGGTAACCGACAGTTACCTTATAAAAATAAAACGTGGAAAATCAGGTGGTTCTTACGGACACAAACAAATAGCGTTGGAATATGCGCAATATCTTGATCAAGATTTAGGTGTCCTCGTCAACGAAGTATTCTTCCAGCGCATAGAGGAAGAGAATAACCCCGACCTCGCTATTGACAGAGGTATAAGAGGATACAAAAGACAGGGACGAACAGATAAATGGATAGCAAAACGCCTGGAAGGAAAGGGTATTAGAAATACTTTCACATCAATACTGGCCGCTCACGGATGCGGAAAAGAAGGCTATCGTAATTGTACAAATGCAATCTACCAACCTTTATTTGGCGGGACAAGCAACGTTGTAAGGCAAAAATATGGTATTGAAAAAAGTAAAAGCATCCGTGACAACCTCCCTATGCTTGAATTGCAGGCAATTAGTTTTTCTGAGGCGTTGGCATCTGATGACATTGAAAAGAATGATCGCCATGGAGATGCTCAATGTGAGGTTTCCGCGCGGAATGCGGCGAATGTCGTTAAGGATGCTTTGATGAAATATAAGAGAATTTCAATTTAATAAATTCAATCAACCATTGTATTAATATTTTTTTTAAAACTGATTTTCTTGGAAGCAAACAACAATTCGCAGACTGGATAAAGGAGCGAATCAAGAAGTATGGGTTTATTGAAGGACAGGACTACGTCTCGCTTCATAAAATTATGAAACGAGAAATTGGAGCGACGACCCAGATAGAATACGAAATTACTATTGACATGGCAAAAGAATTATCTATGGTCGAAGGAAGCTCTAAGGGGAAACAGGCTCGTCGTTACTTTATTGCCTGCGAGAAAGCGCTTAAGCAGATTTTTAACAATCAACTACGCCAAGCACAGGAAAGCGCGCAGAGGCGTTTTATCAAATCGAATCGCATTCGAGAAATAGACGCTACCCTGAGCAGTCTTCTAAAAGAGCGGAAAGAACTGGTTAAAGACATAAATTTCATCGACCGCATGGACTTCCGTCAGCTAAGCCTTGAATTTGTAGACAAAGGAGAAGCGCTTTCGTTCGGTTTTCCGAATAACAAGCGTCGACTGAAGCTTTCTTAATCCGAAAACATATAACTAAAGATTATGAGATCGTTGAATTATTTATTAACAGGAAAAGAGGCTCAAGCTTTAGACGGCACCGAACCTCTCTTCTGAATTACAAATCCGCAATAGGCATTAATCTTTGGACGGATTACCTAAAGCGGATACAAATACAGTACAAATATATGAAAACAAATCAGGTTTTAACAAGAAAAATGGGCGAATTTGATGTTTTGCAAAGAACATCAGACGGAATGTTCAATGCCACGACATTACTAAAGCAATGGAATAATTTTAGCGGGCAACAAAAAGAGATAACCAAATTCTTTGATAATGATTCCACGAAAGAGTTTATAAAAGCCTTAATATCAGAGGAAAATTTACATACGCAAAATTCCGCCTATGTAAAATCAAGAGCATCAAGAGGCTCAAATGCTGGCACTTGGATGCACCCATTATTATTCATTGACTTCGCCATGTGGCTTAATCCAACATTCAAAGTAAAAGTACTTCGCTTCGTTTACGACCAACTAATACTATTCCGAAATGAAGCTGGAGACGCTTACAAAGAAATGTCCGGTGCTATCGCTACGCTTGTCGAAAAGAACATGACAGCCGAATCAATAAAAAGAGTAGCAAGGGCTGTCAACTACATTGTTTACAATCTGCATGAATCAGACATACGCAATAAGCAGGCTGACGAAGCAAAGATGAAGGAACTTTTTGAACTTGAAAGAAGGATCGCCCAGCTTGTTGGAGATGGGTTTATTAAATCTTACGACCACCTGATAGATTACCTAAGGACTTTATGGCAAAAGAAGTGGCAGCCTAAAGAGCTGATCGCTTAATATTTTTTTAAAAACTGATTTTCAGTCACGGGGAAACCTATGTCAACTTTTTCGGAATTAGCACAAAAACAATCATATAAATTTAAAAATTATGGCAACAAGAAAGCAAATCGGTTTTGTAAATACAAACAACAAACTGGCAAAAGTAGAAGAAGTAAAAACAAGCGAGTTTTTATTCCCAGAATCGGCGATGGACAATCCTTATCTTCAATCTATATTCAAGGCGGTAGCTGAATACCTGGAAGAAGAACTCATAGGTAATGCGTTCCCTGAATTTAGACTTAAGGCGAAAATTGAAGCGGCGAGAGTTTTGTTTGAGGATGAAAAGAAAGAATTACATAGAACTCCTCATGCTATTGCGGCTGCAAACAGGTTATTGATGGGTATAAAATAATCCATACGAATCTACGGACGCAAACTTCCACAATAGGCATCCGTATTTCCTCGCTCCCCTGTGAAGGTCGGCGGGGAAAACTTTTACTACATCCGCCAAAAACTAACCGCAAAACCATCAAAACCAAAACACACCTCCGGTAGCTTTGCAATATAAACGGACTAAGCTCATATAGAAAGTTTTCGACATGTAGAAAACTAAACTGGAATAAAAATATATGATAATCTTCGTCTCGATAGCTTTGTAAAAAAAAACATGATAGTGAATTCAAAATTTAGCAGCTTGTATCTTGGAAGAAAAGAGTACTGGAAGACGCCATTCGAACAAGATGTTTGTTATATACAAAAATTCGCTATAAATGAAGAGATCCGTATTCAATTCAAAGGGTTATCGTCTAATTTCTCGGCTAAATATATAAACTATGATGGTATAGAAACTATAGTAAATGTAGAATTGATATATATAATGCCTGGGAATGATAGCGAAAGAATATATGAAGTGGTTTTTTCGATTAATAAGGAAGGATTATACATATTTACGCTTACAAACGGATACGAAGAAGCGTCTACTGAATTATTCATTCTCAAAAAAGAGGAATTAGAAAATACTGTTCTTATAAGTTACACACATAGGCACAACGAGTATAATACATTTTTTTACGGAAACAACGGAGATAGAAAGATATTTAATTTCAGAGTAGATGGAGGATTTTATCCGGGTGATAAAAAACAAGCAGTAGATAACGAAATGTTCAGAGACCAGCGATACTATCCGCATCAATTATCCTCTAATGCATATGAGATATCCATATTAACTATTGGAACAAAACAAGGAGTTCCAGTATGGGTGGGGAATAAAATAAATCACATATTTAATTTATCAGATATCGCAATAGATGGGGTAGAGACTGTGAGAAGCGAGGCTTCAATCCCCACCATAGAACACATTGCAGACTATTATCCATTATATGTATTCAAGTTTGATGTTGAACAGCCAGATGAAGACAGAATATATTCAAGTAAATCATATCGTGTTTTTGATACAACTTATGATAATACATTTAATTAAATAAAAATAGAATGGCTAATTTTAATGAACTATTATCTCGAGCTGTAACTATAATGAACGAGATGTCGAGAGAAATGAATACGTCGACACGCGTAGGAAGTCTGTTTAGAGATATTGTATACTATTTGCAAAACATACTATTAGGAATAATTCTTAAAGGAGAGAAGGGCAGCTTGTATTACATCAAGATAATTGAAAATCCATCAAGGGGAGACACCTGGAAGGCTATTGATACTGGGAGCTACTGGACATTTGATGGAACATCATGGAATGATATTGGATCTATAATTCCTACAGATGTAGTATCTAAGGATGAAATAGTTCAATTAGGTCGCGATTTGAATGATATTGAAACCACCTTTGAGAATGGGAATAATATTTTACGAAGAAAATATTGCATTGATGGCAAATATATTAATCCATCTGGCATATTAGCGGATAACGCATCACAAGGCTGTGTTTATATGTTTCCTGTTAAAGCAAATCAAAAATATATTATCTCACGAATAGGACAGGCTTACAGAGTAGGTTTATACGATTCAAACAAAAACTTCATTTCATTTATTACTGCAATAAATTCCGGCGGCTCAAATTATGGAAGCTGGGTATCCTTCAAAACGACATCTAATACAGTCTATATCTCTTCCAATTATATTCTTCCAATGCCTGATGATTTATGCATTGAAGAAGTAGCAGACACCCAAACTACACCATCTGATAAGGTAGTTTCTTTTTATGTTAAAAACGACAATATAAAAAAGGAATCGGAATTAAAACGCACTAATTTACCTATCCAGGCTGATGTTGTGTTTAACGCAGTTGAAAGAATTAAAACACCATCGACCGTGGTTGATTTAACGCCTGATGTTGGTAAAGTATTTGAAGGCACTACCCAAATAGATGCTACTGGATTTACATCAATAAAGATAGCTTATAATGATGAAAGTTTACTATATAGCGGCTGTATGCGAGGTGCAAATCACTACGCCGCTATATTCCTTGATGCGAATGAGACTATTCTTGGAAATCAACATGCAGGTAAGAATGGTGTAAATGATATAATTAGTCGAGAACTAATTGTTGCACCAATAGGTACTAAATATATTTGCTTTAGTTCTTACGACTCTGTTAATCCACTACAAATTGAATCAGCAATAATAAATAGTCTTGCTTCTCAAGAATTAGCATTGAAATCTATACCTTCTAACGAAAGCGTATTTCACTCACTTACCACATTTGGCAAGAATTTATGGATAAAAGACTTCATTATTGATTTAGTATTGATCACATCTGACGGCAAACCAGTAGCTGATAGGCTTGCGATTGGAAGCGTAAATATAAATGTTGGAGGCAATACCGTAATTACAGTCTGTAAGGTAACTGATATTAATGCCCTTGTCAGTTCCGCGAGTGCTAATCAAGTATGTTATATTCTTAAATCAAACTGGCAAAAGCCGGAAACAGTTAGAGGTAGAGCGTTGGAAACCCTATCATTTACAGAACGGGACGGAAGTGGTGTTACAGGCTACATAACTGTAGATTGGAATGCCGTTCCAGATAAACTTACAACTAATTCAAATTATAATACATTTTACGGATTTGACACCCTACTGTCTGATAAAGTATTTAAATCTCCTGCTGATGCTAAACCGTCCGGGTATTCCGATACAGTGTTTCAATTGGAAGGGATAAATTGTAGACTGATTACATCAAATGGATTTCAAACTGACAATACACCTGACTGGTTGTTTATTCTCATTCTTGGAAATAGTTCTAATGTTACAAATAACGGTGCTATGCCGACAGCAAGTGCCTTACAATGGTTTCGAGAACATCGTATTACTTTGGCTTCGATTCAGATTCAGGATTCTTATCAAGAACCTTTTGCCGGAAATACCGGTTGGGGCAATGGTGAAACTGTTACAAGGGTGATAAAACTCTATAATTACCTACAATCTACTTATAACTTACATCAATCTGTGATATTGTCGGGTGCAAGTATGGGAGGGCTTACAATGGGGCAACTATTATATAGGAAGCCATTCCCAATAGTATTTGGTCTTGGCGTTGGTCCAGTCCCCGGTATTGAAATAATTTGGAATAATTCACCTGCACGAAGAGCAATAATTCGCAATTCTTACGGGATGGCTGCTGACGGCTCGGATGATGCTAATTTACTTGAATACATTAAAGGGAATGATTGGTATAAGATGGGAATGCTCACAATAGGAGATGATAAAGTGAAAGTCGGATTTCCTAATACTTATATGTATTACGGGTCTGACAATACGTTTCGGGCGGAATTTGGCGGTGTCGCTCAATACGAAGAGATTGCAAACGCCCTGTTGAATGCAGGGGTTTATACTATCGTAAAACAAGTCGGGGTTACCGACACGGATGGACATGCAACAACTCTCATATATCAACAGGCTATTGATGATGGCGTATTTAATGCAGAATTGGGAATTAGCTAAATTTGGGAACGATTTGAAGTTTTTTGAAAAGATAAATCAATATGTGGGACTTAATAAAGATAACAGTAGCCGGAATGATAGGAAGCATAATCAACTATCTACAACCTGTATATAACCCGATCATAGTTTTAGGATATATGTTCGTGCTTGATATCTTCTTCGGGATACTGACCGACATAATCCGAAACAACGACCGCCTGAGGTTAAGGAAGCTGCTATTATCTGTCGCATTCCTTGCGCTCTATCTCCTTATAATAGCGAGCGCATTCTTTATAGGGGAAAGAATGGACGACCTTGATGAAGCGCTGTATATCGTGAAGGTACTGACATACGTATTTATCTACTTCTACACAAGCAATATCCTTCGCAACCTACACGAGCTTGCACCGGGAAACAATATCATAGCTTTTCTTGATTACTTCCTCGGACTACAGATGATTAAGAAGCTTCCGGAAGTAGCAGAATATTTAGGAATCACCAAAAAAAATAAAAATGAAAACAATGTTTTATAACAGCAGGATCGCAAAGATTCTTCTACCTAAAAGCAAAACAGCTATAATGCTGCTCGGAGCTGTCTTTTTCAAAAAGAAAGAAGGCGAAGTGTCCGGAAGGATGAAACGGCATGAAAAAATACACCAGTTTCAATATTTAGATTGCTTTTTCGTAAGCCTTATCCCGGCTGTTTATCTTACAATCATGTACGGAATAGGCTGGCTATTGCTACCGTCCTCGCTATTCTATGTTATGTATCTACTTGAATACATCGTATCCACTATTATACGTGCGCTTACAGGAAAGAAAGAATGGAACGGGGCATATTACACTAACGCTATGGAGATGCAGGCATACGACCTCGAAAGCGGCGGGAAAGAGTACGAACACCTGGGATGGTTCAGTTATTACGGGAAGATATAACAAAAAAATAGAGAATAATGTCTACAAAAGGAATACCAAGGGGATTCAGGAATTGCAATCCGGGAAACATACGGATAAACAGCGATAAGTTTATTGGCGAAATAGTCCCGTCTCAAGATACGTCATTCAAGCAATTCGAGAACATGGCTTACGGATACCGGGCTATGTTCCGGATCCTAAAGAACTATATAAACAACTACAAGCTCGATACGATTGACAAGATCATAAGCCGCTGGGCTCCGGCAAACGAGAACCATACGGATGTCTACATAAAAACAGTAAGTGCAAAAACGGGTCTGGACGCTTATCAGAAGATATCATTCAGTCGGGATGTCATGTGTAATATTGTCTATGCTATGGCATTTGTGGAGAATGGAAGAGAGCCTGATATGGCTGATATTTATGCCGGGTGGAATCTTTTATAGCACGTTAATAAAAAAACTATCAGATGAAACAAATTATAATACTAGCTGCTATTTTTGTCGCTCTAGCAATAGGATGCAAGACAAAGACCGTGTATGTACCGGTAGAGAGGGTAACAACCGAAACCGTTACTGTAAAGGATACCATCGTAGAAACGAAACTGGAACTTATTAGAGACTCTGTTTCTGTTCCTGACTCTATGTCTTACCTTGCTAACAAATACGCCTACAGTTGGGCTGAAATAAAGGAAGGGCGGCTTAATCATAGCTTATCTATGCTTCCGGTCTTAATCCCGGTTGAAATACAATACATCGAACGACACAGAATAGACAGTATTCCGGCTCCTTATCCGGTAGAAGTTATTAAAAAGGTAGAAAAAGAACTATCCTGGTGGCAGTCTGCGAGGATAAGAATAGGAGAAATTTCACTTGTTTTATTGATTATAGGATTAGGTTATCTTGGATTTAGGTTTTTGAAACAATAACTTTTTGTCCATGATTTTTATGGTTAGTCTTAGCCGCCTTGCTTGGGAAAGTGGGGCGGTTTTGTTTTATTTGACGGTTATTTGACGAAAATAGAATCAAAATAAATCCACAGTTGCTTTATAAGTCACAGCTAACCACTACCTTTGCACCATAAAAACGTAACTTTATGTTAAGGGATTGGTTATATTCGCCTGGATCGTGAGATTCGGGCGAATTTATTTTGTCATAAATGTTAAATATTTCATTTCCAGTAAAAATAATTGTTCAAACACTTGCATAGTTGTAATATTACAACTATCTTTACTGTGTCAATTAAAAACAAATAGTTCTTTACATCATGAAAATCTGGAAAGTTAGAGAGATAATCAATCTTATTGAATCGGATGGATGGTTTCTCTCAAAAACAAGGGGTGATCATCGACAATTCAAACACCCGACAAAAAAAGGGAAAGTAACCGTTCCCGGGAAACTAAGTGATGATTTAGACCCAAATACGGCAAAAAGTATTTTAAAACAGGCGGGGCTTAAATAAGCCCTGCCAAAACAAAACGAATATGGAAAAGGTAGTAGTTACAGTAGGAATGACAGAGAAAAATTATTCTGCACATGTCAATGTTGGTGATGGAATTGCAGTTGCTACAGGAAAAACATTTGAGGAGCTTAAAGATCAAATGGCGGAAGCTGTATGTTTTCATCTGGAAGGAATGCGTGAAGATGGTGACGAAATACCGGAAGTTTTTAATTCAGAACACGAATTAGTATATCATTTCGACCCGGAAAGTTTGTTAAGGCATTATAGTGGTATATTTACAAATGCAGCCATAGAGAGACTTACGGGAATTAATCAAAGGCAAATACAACGCTACGCCTCCGGTATAAGCAAGCCAAGAGAATCACAGGCGAAAAAGATTGAGCAGGCCTTGCATGATTTAGGGAAAGAATTATTGGCTGTAGAACTATAAGTTTTTAATTGACATTTGAACTTTTTACAGCTTGCCCCTGGTCTTTGGACTGGGGGCTTTTTATAATAGCTTCCTCATATCATCAATAACTTTCTGGTATCATGTCTTTTTCTCAAGCAAAATAGACATGTCTTTTATTACGGTTTTTCCTAACAATCTCGCATAATGGGCTGTCATTTTTATGCTACTATGCCCCATAGCCCGGCTGACGGTTTCTATTGGTATTCCCTTATTCAGCAAATAGGTGGCATAGGTATGCCTTGCAACGTGCGATGTGATGGTTTTAGCTATCCCTGCGCCAACTCCGAGTAGTTTTAAGTAGTCGTTATACTTTTGATTGCTTAATTTCGGAAGTACGTAGTCATATTTCTCTGCGATCTGTTCTGCCTCCGGAAGGAATAGGGAGATAAAGGATTCATCCGTCTTATGCCGGTTAGACCTGATTATCTTATACCCGTCCATTTCTGATATCATTGATTTGTCAAAATTCGACAGGTCTACGAATGCGAGGCCGGTGAGCATCTGGAATAAAAAAAGATCCTTCACATAGCTTAGTTTTTCATTTACAGGCTCCCAGTTCTTTATTTTTTGCATTTCTTCCTCTGTTAAAAAAGTAGGATCCTTGCTTTTTTTAGACGGCATCTTGAAATTGTTGTACGGATTAGTTGTGATTAACCCTTTGTTTAAAGCAAGCTGAACGTAATGCTTAAGGTTGGAATGCCTTTTATTCAATGTAGAGGACGCCTTTATGGTCTTCCTGAGGAAAGCATCAAAATCGTGTATATTTTCAAATGTTAAATCCTGGAATGTCTTTATTTTACCGAAAGCCTCTAGTTGCCTCATTAAAACCTTGTGGTGTTTTGCTGTATCTAAGGTAATGTCCTTTTTTAACAGCTCCGATCTGATAAATTCTATAAGAGAATAGGTACTTGCCTTTTCAACATTCCAATTTTTGGCATCCTTTAGTGTTTTGCATTTATCAGATAAGACGAAAGATTCTATTTTCTGAAATATATTTCTGACGTTCGCTGTTACAAGTATTGCATTTTCGTGATTCTTACATGTGAATCCGTTTTTTTCTGAAAATTGGTTTTTGTAAAGATATACTCCTGTAGAAATAAGTATCCGTTCATTTTTGCCAGTCAGCCTTACTTCCACTTGGAGCAAGCCTCTTTTTGTATCATTATTAGATACATTTCTCCTGTCAAATACGTATCGTAATTGAATGTTATCCATGATTTCAGAGTGTTTGATTTTCAAATATAAAGATTTTCGCACTACTTTTCGCACTTGAAGTAGAAATAGTGCGAAAAAACAGCCAAAACAGCCAGAATAGCCAAAATTGCGGATTGGTTAAACCCTGATCAAACCTGCATAAAATAAGAAAACCCGCTATTGAAGCGGGTTTCAACGTGATCAGGTTGGGATTCGAACCCAAGACCCACAGCTTAGAAGGCTGTTGCTCTATCCAACTGAGCTACCCGACCGGCCTTTAATTTCGGTGCAAAGGTAGCGTTTTTATTTTTATATGCAAATAGGTGAGAAAGAAAGTTTCTGCTAAATAAACAGGATATAGATGATGGGGATGAGCAGACCTGCCAGCAGATACCACTTTCCGCTGCCTGCTAACCCTTTCTTTCCTTTGGTGAGGAATAGCCCGGAGATAGCAAGAAAGATGAGGACTATAGAGAATATATCGGCTACAGGAGTCCACCCTTTTACCAGGTTATAATGAAGTTTGTTGATCCAGTAGATAAACGGACGTTTGGTATATGTTTCATACTCTACGGTTCCCAGGGGAAGATTGTATACGCCTATGCCTCCTTCAAAGAAGATTCGTACATGCGCCTCGTCTACCGGCATGACCTTTTTGGCGGGAGGAAGTGTTTCATGCCGGTTCCATTGCTGGGTTAATGCTTCATTATCTAGTTCGGGAGGGAACGAAAGTGTTCCGCTCCGGGTTTTAAAAGCCGGATCTGTTCCGTCCAGATGATTGAGCAGTATACCGGAAATAGCATATACAAGACATAAGCCTACAGCTAGAAAACCAATGTCGCGGTGCAATATTCTTAGCCAGCGGACAAGCCCCTTGCTGTCAATCGACCACTTCATACGTTTCTCCGTTAATATAGTAGATCGCGTAATGATCTTTGTTATGTTCCTTCATCCAGTTGCGCATTTCGCTTACATTGCTCAGTTCGGCTTCGCATTGTTCGGATGTTACTTCTTCCTTATCCAGCTTCTCCTGAGCATCTTTCTCCATATTGTCGATATACTCTTTAGACAAACGGTTTTCTTTCAGAGTACCTTTTACCTTAATGCTTGAACCTATCAGGTTTTTGTCGAAAGCTGTGATCTCTCCGCCGGCTTCTATCCGGATGGACTCTTCTCCGTTTTCGGCAGCAATAAAACACCTTTTACCGGAATGTTTGCATACGTGCGTTACCATACCCTGTATCATGATATCTTTGTCTACTTGCTGTTCGGCTACGGATAGCAACGACTCTACTTCGTAAACGGTACTACCGGCCGTTGAACCACTTTTGTTATTACAGGAAAGGAAGCAGGTTATCAGAATAGTGAAGAATAAAAATTGCTTATACATAACGTTTGGAGTTGTTTTGTTAATAATATCAGATTCACAAATGTATGTATAAAATTCTTTATTAAAAGCAAAATAGCAGGCCTTTTCTGCCTGCTACTTTATTTTTGGTCTATTATTTGAGTAAAAGGTTATTGTTTAATAAGCATAATAGCTGTACCACCTCCTGCGGCCTGCCGGATGTTGAGTTGCATTTGTGAAGTAACTTCCGCTTCTTCGATGCTTACCGGGTACGGGTTTGTTTTGTAATGTGTATCCGGAGCGTCTTTATAGATGATAGCCTTATACTTGGCTCCTTCATCCAGGAAAGAAAGAGGAAGGTTCAGCATTCGCTCTTTCGCATTGGTGATGCTTCCGACAAACCAGTTTTCTGTAGATCTATCTTTGCGGGCGATGGTGACGTATTCGCCTATCTTTGCCTCGGGAACAACAGTCTTGCTCCAATTGCTCGGACAAGAGGTTATGAAGCTGAACTCAGGTCTGTTCTCGTAGTTCTCGATCATATCCGACGCCATTTGTAACGGGCTGAAGATAATGACATTCAGTGCCAGTTGCTTGGCGATGGTAGTCTGCACCCGTGTGTTGGGGAAAACCGGATTGTCAAAGTTGAAAGTTCCCGGAGTAAAGTCCATCGGACCGGCCAATCCCCGCGTAAAGGGGATGATCGTTGTATGTTCCGGCGGGTTTCCTCCGTCCGCAGACCAGGCATCGTATTCCTGTCCGCGAACGCCTTCCTGCGTCATCAGGTTCGGATAGGTACGTTGAAGTCCGGTAGGCATTACCGGTTCATGATTGTCGATCATGATGCGGTATTTAGCGGCTGTTTCTATTACCTTGCGGAAATGGCGAACCCCATACTGGCTGCTATGTCGTTCCTTTTTGTCGAGTAAGGGGTTTACATAGCCCGTTTTTACAACATTTATCCCATATTTCTGATAGAGGGAAAATGCCGAATCCAATTGTGCTTCGTAGTTGATGGTAGCGCCACCGGTTTCGTGATGTCCGATCAGATGCGTATTCTTGATGGTTGCATACTTGGACAGCTCGTCCAGATTGAAGTCGGGGTAGGGCTTGGTAAAGCTGAACTGATCGCCATGCTGGCTCCAACTACCATCCCATCCGTAGTTCCATCCTTCCACCAATACGCCGGAGAATCCGTGCTTAGCAGCAAAGTCAAGATACAACTTGGTGTTTTTAGTAGTAGCACCATGTTTAGGACCTTGCCCCCAAGTGTACTTTTCCATGTGCATGCCCCACCATATACCGATATATCGTCCGGGTTGTATCCAGGAGATATCTTCTATCTCGTTCGGCTCATTTAGGTTCAGCATCAGACGTGATACGATCAGGTCGCCCGGTTTATCTGCCAGTATGATTGTGCGCCAGGGTGTAGAGAAAGGTGCTTTAGCAAATACCTTCTCTCCGGTAGACCAGGGAGTCAGATCTGCTTTTAAGCGGCTTGTCTTACCCATAGGTGTTAGGTTCATAGCGGCATAATCCTTCAGGTTTGCCTCATGGATGCTGATGTACAGGCTATCTCCCAATTCGATGGTGAGAGGGGTACATACCGTATCTAAGCTACTGATGTCTGAAGCCTTGTACAATCCTTCATAATACTCGGTATGATAGGCGGGTATAGACCAGGCTTTCCCTTCTTTTGATACAGCAAATTCCGTCAGCTCATCCAGGATGATGAACTCTGCCAGGTTTTCCTGTTCCGGGAAGTGGTAGCGAAACCCAATACCATCGTCGAATGCTCTGAAGATGACCGACAACTTCCGTTTAAGTCCGTCTTTTTCCTCCAGACAGACTGTCATTTGGTTGTATGTATTATCTGCTGTAAGCTCTTCTCCCCAGGGCTGTTCCCATGTTTCACTGAAAGAGCCGTACTGTACCTCATCCAAACGGAAATTCCTGTCAAAGTTCCCTTCCTTAAAGACAAATCCCAACTGCGATTTGTCTATAATACGGAGGGAGTGCCTGCTGATGCTGTAATAGATTTTTCCATCTTCTATCTCAGCAGACAGTTGTATACTCCCGTCCGGGGAACTGACTATGTAACTCTGCTCTTTGCCACATCCGGCAAATGCGATGAGTAGGAATAGCAGATATACAATATTTAAAAGTTGTTTCATATTACTTATTCATTTGTCAAACTATTGATTAGCTGGGTAGCTTTATCAGTTTGGAGTGATACCAGATAGTAGAAAACCTGCGAGATTTTATCTTTGGTAAGCTGGTCTGTGCCGCTTTTCTTCCTCAGTTCATACAGGGTATGTATCCCTTTTAGGTTTGCTTCGTTATACGGTATCCCGGCAAACTGCTGCAATCCGGTGAGGAAGGTATAGCCAAACTCCTGTGTGGGTTCTATCATCGTACCTTCGCCAAAGTCGTTCCAGGTGATCAGTTGCAGGTAATCCATGTTTTCGGTTTTAGCCATGTCGAGCAACCGTTTGAATAAGGCTCCGCTTTCATGGTTGATAGGGCTTAGCGGGTCGCTACCCCAGCCGCCTTCATCATAGAAGGCGTTAAAGCCGGGGTACGCTCCACCGATAAACACGTCAAAACTATTCTTACTAGCATATTTTTTCTCCATAGAAGTTGCGTCTACCCAGATGTATTCGCCTGCTGCATTTTTATCTGTTGCATTGTTGCTTGCTCCCGAGTGGGCATACAGGGTAAGGAATGTCGGCTTAGTCTTCAGGATACTGAAAACGGATGTCCATTCAGCCGGAGTCTTTAGCTCCTGTGGTCCAAAGACGAGTAACAAAGGTTTACCGTCTACCCGGATGTAGTTGCTTTTGCCAAAGAAATTTGTCTCCAGATACTGCATATCTGCTTTAGCCTGTGATACTTTTCCGTTGGCATCAAGCCCTTCCCGCAGTGTCTGGTCTTCGTAAACGATGGCAAAACCCAGTCCTACCTTATCCAGAGCCTTCACCAAGGCTTCTGTGTTTCGTTTGTTGGCCGGATAGTCCCATAAGTCGCGTACTCCGTACCAGTCGATCAGCAAACCGTCTATCCCTGCATATTTTATCAATAACAGATGATACTCGATTACGTGCGGGTCGCCGGATGCGTAAGGGCCAATCAGCGGATAATAATGAGCGGCAATTTCCCGCTTTCCGTTACTGTCTATATTGTCGGGGTTTTTGTTACCCATCGTCCAGTGTTGTCCCCAACTGCCTTGGTTGCTTTCTTTGGTTTCAAACCAAGGCATGTAATGGACATACAGCTTCATCGGGTTGCTTTTACTCACAGCTTTCGGGTCGAACTCCTGTAAGACGAACTCCTCTTCTCCTTTACCCGGATCGTCGTCTTTGTCTCCATCTCCGCAGGAT
Source organism: Parabacteroides sp. PH5-46 (assembly GCF_029892785.1). Lineage (GTDB taxonomy): Bacteria > Bacteroidota > Bacteroidia > Bacteroidales > Tannerellaceae > DFXE01. The sequence continues at coordinate 42,654 of NZ_JARXXA010000005.1, read as the reverse complement.
ATGGAAAGTAGGAGGAAAAGCAAACCCAACAGATATAGCAATACAGTTTTCATTGATCTCAATTAATAGTTCGGATTTTGCTTCAGGGCAGGATTCAGGTCGAGCACTGTTTGTGGAATCGGATATACACTTCTGTATGCAGGAGTAGCTCCTTTTTCCCACCAAGGCTCAAAGAATGTACCGAAGCGGATATTGGTGGTACGACGTAGTCCTTCAAATACAAACTCATGTTTCCATTCGTTGTCCAACACTTCTTCATTTACTGTATCTACAGCGGGAAGTCCGGCTCTGCTTCTGATCTCATTCACGTATGGAATAGCGTTAGCCTGGAATCCTAAACGGAAATTAGCTTCGGCTTTCATCATCAATATTTCGGCATAGCGTATCACTACCCAGTCGTGGTCGCGTTCCCACTGTTCGTCAGCCAATACTTCATATTTGTATAGTCTAGCTCCTTCGTTTTGGAGGGCGTTGGTATAGTTTTCTATTTCTTCTGTGTAGATCAACGGGTTGCCGTTATCCATCATCACAACCGAACCTGTTGCCAGATTGATTTGCTCACCGATCAACAGCGATTTGCGACGAATATCATTCTCATCAAAAGAGGAGTAAAGTCCCGGCTGAGCGCTGATTCCGTTACCGCACCATTGGTAGGTTCCGGTAGGAGAGAAGGCATATTTCTGATTGTAATGGAAGGTCATAGAATGAAGGTAGTTCCCTACAGTTCCTTCTTTGTGATCATAAGGAATAGAGAAGATAATTTCTCTTGATTTTTCGTTAGCAGTCTTGAAACTTTCGAAATAATCGGTTTCCAACACATAACCACTAATCTTATCACAGGCATCCAGACAGTCTTGCCAACGAGGCGTTCCTACATACACTTCTGCATTCAGATACAGACGAGCCAGTAAACTGTTGGCTACATTTTGTGTGAAACGGGCATAGATAATACCGGTAGGCAGGTTGTCCATAATTTGTTTCAGTTCGCTTTCTACAAACTGGAAAACTTCCTTGCGGCTTGACTTCTCAGGAAGTCCTACCTGTTCAAAATCAGTGACAATAGGCACATCTCCAAACTGATCCAGCAACAGCAGGTAATAGTAAGCACGTATACCACGTAACTCTGCATTTACTACCTCTTTATCATGATCTGTTAATCCCGATTTATTTACCTGATAGATAATTGAATTAACGTTTGCAATACCCTGGAAGCTATATTTCCAGGTACCTAATATCATCACATTATTGGCATCCCAGGTATGGGACTGAGCCTGTTGATAGCGTCCGCCATCGTACCAGTCTGTACCGCGAGTAGGGATACAGGCTTCGTCGGACACACATTCGTCCAGGAAGAACACATATTCGCAAGTAGGATAGCAATTTGTGCCTCCTTGGTCAGAGTCGCTGAAGCCTCTCAAAGTAGCATAAGCGCCACCTACGATTGTTTGAATTTCAGACGATGTTTGCCCATAGTCGTCCATAGGAACTTTATCATACAACTTTTCATCCAGGTCGGTACAAGCACCGAATAAGAGGGATGAGGCTATTATTGTTGAAAATATTTTTGTTTTCATATATGTTATATCTTAGGAGATTAGAAAGTTACATTTAGTCCGAAAGAGAATGTTCTGGGGCGTGGATACGCGTTGAAGCGTTCGATACCGGGATCATCTAATCCGTTGATATTTACTTCAGGATCAACACCGCTGTATCCGGTTATAACAAATAAGTTTTCACCTGTCAGATAAACTCTTATTTTCTGCATTCCAAACTTCTTTGTATTAGGGATAGTATAGCCCAATGTAGCGGATTGTAAACGGAAGAAAGAACCATTTTCTACCCAATAGTCAGAGAACAAAGGATCTGTTTTAATGCCGCTGCTCAGGAAGTCGTCGGGAACATTCTGTGAAGGCAAGCGGGTAGGGTCATACATACTCATACCTGTTGCATTCAACACTTTTTGTCCGAACATACCATAGGTCGAGAAGCCTAAGTCGAAATCTTTGTATGTGAAGTTCATACCAAAGCCTATGTTCACTTTGGGCTGAGCGCTTCCTAAGTATTCGTCTACGGGGTTGCCGTTTTCGTCTCTGTTAATGATATAGGCTCCGTTCTCGTCTATCCCCTGACATTTAGGTCCATAGAATGCACCGGCAGGATAACCTTCTTTTACGATCTGTGCGTATTGTCCTGACATACCACGTAAGCCGTGCAATGATCCGGTCTTCAAGCCTGATTCCTGGAAGGCTTCATTGGATAATTTGTCGATATTCTGGTCGTTATAGGATACGTTAAAGTTGGCATCCCAAGTGAAATCTTTCGTCTCCATTATGTTGCCATTCAGGGTTAATTCAACTCCTTTGTTTGTCAAATCACCTACGTTTGCCAACATGGTACCTACTAAGTACGGAGGTTGTGCTACCGGGTATGTCCAGAGCAGGTCGGTTGTTTTCTTGTGGTAGAACTCCAAGCTACCGTTTACTCTGCTGAACAGGCCGAAGTCTATCCCCAGGTTAAGCTGAGCAGTAGATTCCCATTTCAGGTCAGGGTTGGTGTTCTGGTTCGGAGCATAAGATTTCTTCCAGGTACCGGTGGTTGCGTCATAGTAAGAAGCTCCGTCGGCAGCCAGGATAGCCAATGATTTGTATTCGCCGATACCGTCCTGGTTACCGGTTACCCCATAACCAAAGCGGAGTTTCAGGTTGTCTAACCAAGAGGAGGTAGAAGCCATAAAGTCTTCGTCAGATACACGCCATGCCACAGAGGCAGAAGGGAATAAACCCCATTTGTTGTTTTTTCCGAAACGAGACGAACCGTCATCACGTAAGGTAGCTGTAAACATATATTTACCCATCAGGTTGTAGTTTACACGTCCGTAGAAAGAGATCAGGTCGGCTTGTCCTTTGTACGAGTATACGTCTCCTGCGCGATAGTCGGAACCGGCAGCCAGGTTGTTGTACTCAAACAGGTCTGTATCAAAGCCTCTGCGGGTTGCTCCGAAGCCTTCATACGTATTGCGCAGATATGAATATCCACCCATTACATTCAGCTTGTGAATATCGTTGAATGTCACATCGTAGGTTAGATAGGCTTCCAGTTGGTAGTTCTTGTAGTCTCCCAGATGGCGCTCTCCGCGTCCTTTCTCTGCTTTACCTTCCATTACGGCGTAAGTAGGGACGTATGTTCTTCTCTGATGTGAGTTATATTCATACGAACCGTTAGCGGCAGCTTTCAAGCCTTTGATGATTTCAAATTCGATTTTTCCGTATCCTAAGAAGCGGTGGCGGGAATCATCAAATGTACGATTGTTGAGTAACTCCACAGGGTTTTCGGTGTTTGTACCACCGATAGAGGTGTATTCGCCGTTTCTGTCTGTTACGGGAACGGTCGGGTTCAGGTTGGCCGCACGTTCAAAGATACGCGTGTCAATGGGGTTCCAGTTGTCAACGGTACCACTTACGCCAATCTCTACTTTTAAGCGCTTGTCTAGTGCGTATTGATGGCCGGAAACACTACCTGATAGCCTGTCCATATTGCTTCTTTTGATTACTCCCTGGTTGTCCTGATATGTAATGGAAGCGCTTAATCCGCTGTTGGCTGTTACGTTGTTGATAAATAGGTTATGCGAATGAGATACAGCTGTACGTTCCAGCTCTTTCTGCCAGTCGGTATCGCCTCCGTAATCGGTGGCATTGGCGATATTATTGCCGCGTACATACTGTCTCCATTGGTTGGCAGATAGCAGGTCCATGTGATTCGCTACCTGTCCTACGGCTACATATCCGTTATATTCAATACTGCGTCTTTCTACATTGCTGGTAGAGCGGTTGGTGGTTACGATGATAACACCATTGGCTCCGCGTGAACCGTAGATAGCGGCAGAAGAGGCATCTTTCAAGATGTCGATAGACACGATTTCAGAAGGCTGAACGGTGTTAAAGTCTACCCCCGGTATACCGTCTACTACTACCAAAGGCGAGTTGCTGGCAGAGAGTGACGTACCCCCTCTTAGGCGTACGGTAGCTCCCGAAGCCGGGTCTCCCGAACCTTGTACTACGCTCAGACCGGCTACCTTACCTTGCAGGAGTTGCTCGGCTGATGTAACGATCCCCTTTTTCAGGTCGTCGCTGTTTACAGAAGCAATGGCTCCTGTCAGGTCCGATTTACGCATGGTTCCGTATCCGATACCTACTACTACTGCTTCACCCAGTGCTACGGCATCTTCGTCTAATTCTACTTTCAGGTTGCTTGCTGCTCTGACTGTTTGAGTCACGTAGCCTATGTATGATATTTCAAGATTGCTTCCGGCCGGGCAAGACAAGGAGAATTTTCCGTCGAAATCAGTGATTGTACCTGTATTACTACCGGCTACACGGATGTTGGCGCCCGGTAGCGGCTCCTGTTTTTTATCTGTTACAACACCATTTACAGTGATGTCTTGTGCCTGTATATGTTGACTTACTCCTATCACGAAAAGCATGATAAAGAAGTAAATAAGGCTTGTATGTTTGATATGTATTTTCATTTTACAGCATTATTAATGTTATTCAAGTTCCGAGATAGGAATTAAAGGGATATCAGTTGTCAGTATGTCAGCCCCTTCCAGATGTTGCAACTTAAGGGTTATCTTAGACAGATTGCTGATGCTTGATAGTTCCTGCAGCAGGTTGATATGAGCCTTCATCTCTGTTTTCGCTCCGGTAAATTCACCTTTGATTGTTTTGCTTCCGGCTGTGATTGTATATACTAAACCCTTGCTGTTCTTTTCGTTATTGGTACGTACCAGTGTCAGGATATCCAGAGAAGAGATCCTTCTGGGGAAGAAATAAAATTCAGGATCCAGCGGAATAGGTACACCGGGAGCAAGGATCAGAAAGTCTTTTCCTCCTTCATCTGTTCCTACTTTGCCCCAATCTGTTCCGGGAAGTACGAATTGAATGTTTTCCATCACGTAGTCTTCATCTACACCATAGTATTCTCTTGGAATAAAGTCGATTTTGTAGATATTGTCGCCAATGAGTGTGAACTTGGTTTTTTCTATCATTTCGGGTACCCATGCCTGGTATTCAACAAGCGCAGCTCCATCAAAGTTATTCAAACCGCTATGCAGGTGAATAGATGGCATATCCACTAAGCCTCCCTGCACGCCTCCGGTCCATACCTTCTCTGCATTGATCAGAAGTGAAAGGGGTTCGTCCAGATAGAATTTTTCGGGGAATATCTGTACCAGATTGCCTGATTCTTTAAAGCCTCTGATTTCGGCTACCGACCAGGGGGCGCTGATTACATCACTCTGTCCTGCTCCGCTCTTGTTTTTGAGGCGCATCCAGAATCCGGCAGAGCTTTCGATGTCTGCTACCGGTACACCGAAATATGCTGTAGGAGTGAGGGTTTTCTTATATACCCCATTGCCTACATAATCCAACTTGGCAAATTCAGAAGAGTTTTCCCAGTTGCCGGCATCCGGTTCAGAAGGCGACCAAGCCCATAAATAAAGGTCTTCACCCTCGCCGAAGCCTGTTCCGTTCATGTCGAAATACCAGCTTACTTCCTGGTCTAAAGCATATATTACGGGATATGTCCATACCTTGGCAGGTGCTCCCATTTCGTCGGCTGCAAATGCTTTTAGCGGTAGTAATACAGCCGTAAAAGTCAATAATATAGATATTAGTTTTCTCATGGTTCTTATTAATTAGCCGGTGATAACTGATACACGTAAGATACAAAGGCTACCCCTTTTGTTTTGCGTGTATATTTAAATTCTAACGTTTGGGTCCCGCCGGGAGTAGCCGTAATAGCCAATCTACCGGTTACCTGGGTTTTCCCGGCATCCGAATACAGTATAATGTTGTTCGGAGTGGCATCGGTATTAGGGAAAGGATAATCCAGCTCCCAATAGCCTTCTTTGGCAAACAGCTGAGGGGCGTTTCCGCCTACGCTGTAGTTTGTTGGCTCATTGTTTCCGTCTACATTCAATGCAATCGTAAAGGATGAGAAACCAAACTGGTCTGTTAAGGTCATTTCGCTTGGTTTTTGCGAGTTTGCAGCAGCAATCTCGTCTACTTGTTTGAGTGATTTCAGCGCCCAGGTACCTTTTATCTTTTCATACGTGGTAATAGGGGCTACATACGAACCATCGTCTGTATCATTACATGCGGCAAAGCACATAACAAAAAACAGGAATGGCAGAAAGGCATACAAAGATCTCAATGCTTTCATGGGTCTGTAGTTTTAAAATTAGTAAATAAGTATTAACTCTAATGATTGCAAAACTACCCGACCCGACAGCCGGAACAAATTTACTAATGAAAAATATAATGATTTTACGCAAAGTATTATTGCTAAGTTGTTGTTTATAAAATGTTTGTTATTTTGTTGTAACCTAAAAAATATAACCGAAATAAATGGCTGTATATGAAATCGCATAGCGATTTTGTATTTTACAATGAATGATGTAATTTTATAAAATGAAAAACCGAATAACTGAGTTGCTGAGTTATTCAGCTATCAGTTATCCAGTCATTCAATTATTGAATTATTATTGCGAGTCGTGCTAACATCCCTGTCCACACGACTCTAATTAACCAAAAACATTATACTATTAAAACGAATCTTTATCATTAACGATTAACGTTTAACGATCAATGATTAATTTCTTTATTCTTGTACGCAGCGCACCGGCAAGGCGAGCCCACGGATGCCCGCTTCTGCGGACAGTACCGAAGCGTCGAATCTCAGTCTCGAGACATTCGGACCGTCAGACTCCGACCCCCAATAGTAACCGTGCGTGCCCTGGCGCTCCCAAGGACCATTCACGTGTCGAATACCCGTGGTAGGAATAAATAGCGTTTCTCCCGGATTTTCACCTTTGATCTCTAGGCGGTTGCTCCTAAAAGCTACCGTACTGTTATAGGTGTTGCCGTAGGCCGTTTGGATAAGTTTGAACTCATCCCCAGTCGGTACGCGCCAGCCTTCGGGACAGGGTCCCCGGTGGTTGTCGCCCCTCCATAACTCGTCGTTTTTGGTGTTTAACCAGTCACTGGGCACGGCGTCTGTTGTGATGAACTTGTCCTTATAGATATCCATAGCCTGTGCATAAGTGACTGGGCCTGGCTGGGTATCACCTGTTGAACCATAGACGAAGCTCTTGTTGCGTCCCCACTGGTAGTAGTAGCCAGTATGCTTCAGTTCTGCACTATTACCAATCTCCGTGGCACCCACGTTCACAGGAGCCCAGGTTACACCTTTGAATACTACTGGTTTCAGGCCTGTGCCCGGGTAATACGTATTGTAGATGTGGATGGTATCTCGTTGTTCGGGGCTACTTTCATTTACGATTTCAACCATCAAACGGACTTCCATGGGAGGAGTCTGTTTTGGAATGGTTATTGTATGTATCTGCTCGTAACCGGCACTGTAGGTCAGGGTAGGTTCTGTGCTTTCTACCTTGAAACCATTCAAATCACTTAAGCTACCCACCAGGAAAGTTACATCCGCGCGGGTACCTGATTTGTTGTAGGTTTTTACGGGGATGGTAAGGGTGGCGTTGGCTGTGGCATCGGTGATGTCGTAGGTTTTGCCTGTTACTTTGATACCGGTGTTGGGTGTCAGCTCAAAAGTGACTATTTCCATATCATCTTCTTCGGCTTCAGCTTCGTAGGTGCCGCCGGCGTCGGTCCAATCCTCTCTTTCTATGGTCAGGGAGGGGGTGTTCGGGGTTACTTTCTTTACCCTCAATATGTAGCGCTTATTGGCTTCTATCTCTGTGCCGCCTTTCAGGCTGTAGATGCGGCGTTCGCCCATAAACTCACCCTCGAAGGAGATTACAGTCTGCCCGTCTTCCAATTTGGTTGGGTAGAGGTAGAATGCACTGGCTACCGGGGTACCGCTGTTGAAGTCTGACGGATCATTGTTTTTGATCATCGGGAGCTTTCCGGTGGTGAGGGTTTGTGCGGGAGTGCCTGTAGCGTCTCCGAAGGCATAGCCTTGCTGTTTTATGTTCTCTACCAATATGTTGTCAATGGTAAAGTTGGTATCGGAAGCATCATTTTCTACATCAAAACGTGCTACGCGGCGATAGAGTTTTACCTTTTTCTCGTCATCCGTAGGGTTTTCGATATCCACGATTTCCTGACGGGTTGTCATCAAGAGTGGCGACTTGATAAGGTCTGCCTGTATGTTCGTCAGCCGCTCGCGGAAGTCCTCTTCCGTAGTAGCCCCTACATTGATGTTTGCCAAAGACGAAGCATTGTCCTTGCCATTGGCTACGAAGTAAAAGATATGTTTACCCGTACGTCCGGTTACATCTATGGTAGTCTCCAGGTCTGCATTCGTTTGGTTCAGATCCGTACTGCCTATGCGAAAGACACTCTGCAACAAGTTTGGTTTGCTTTCAGCCGAGCGGTCATTAAACATATAGATCTCCAGCGAGTCTACCACATTCTCTTGCTGCGTAGCTATTGTTGCATAGCTTACCGGTTGTCTTTTTCCCTGAAGACGGAAGGTGATAAATCCTTCATGTTCAACTCTGGGAGGTGTGTCTATATAACCTTCTTCCTGGCTGCAAGAGGGTGCCAACATCAGCACCAGAGCAGCTAATAATATTGTTAGTTTTGTATGTTTTGTTTTCATTTTTTTATGTTTAAAATTTGATATTCAATGTTTTTATTTCTAATCTTGCACGCAGCGTACAGGGTAAGCCATTGTATGGTAGTTGCCTGCCAGATTCATGCCTGACGAAAGGAAGTGGAACCGTACGGTGAGAACACCTTCATGATCAGACGACCAATATACACCGTCAACACCTTGGTTGATCGACAGACCATTGCTGCTCCTTACCCCTACAGTAGGTAGGTAGAGAATATCCGTTCCATTGTCGCCTTTCACTTCCAGACCTCCGTTAACCAATGATAAACGAGGACTGTCCTCAAACTTATTGTTTTTAAACAATTCAAATATTCCTTCAAACTCTGCCTTGGTAGGAACATGCCAACCTTGGGGGCAAGGACCTTGCGCATTCGTTCCATTCCAAAGATTATTGTTCTTAGGAGTCAACCAATCGTAGTTTGTAGCAGCTGCTCCTGTGATAAACTTACCCTTTCCTTTACCCGACATGGCATCTGTTGCACTCATCGGACCTGTTATAGTATCTGTTGGGTTTATACCTGATTCGTAAATAAAGCCGATATAGCTTCTTCCCCATTGGTATAATAAGCCATGATGTTTTACATCCGTTGTAGTTCCTATCTCCGTAGCACCTACATTGATTGGAGCCCAGTAGAGTCCCCCTACCATTACCGGATATAACTTGGTATCTGCATAGCGATTCACATACAGTGTAATAATCTTTTTCTGGTCGGGGTTGGCTCCGTTACGAAGCGTAATCTCCATTTCTACAGGGACTTTGCTTCCGTTTATATTGGGGATATCTATTTCATATTCCTGTTGGTAGGAGGCGCTGCTGTAGGTTAATACGGGAGTTGGGGTGTTTATCTTTAAATCGCTGTAGGTAGAGGCGTTTCCGTGATTGTATTTTACTTCAGCTATTGTACCTTTTTCGTTGAAAGAGGTAGTGGTGAAGGTCAGTTTGCCTGCAGCGGTTACGCCTGTCAGGTCGTAGGTTTCATCTCCCGTCCATACGATTCCGGGTACTGCGCTATGGTCTATGGCTGAGAAGGTAACCAGGTCGGTTTCGGGATTGGCTGTCTGTTCACCTCCTTCTTCCCACTCTACTACTGTTATTGCTGCATCGATTTTGTTCAGTTCTACTTTCTTTATCTTTATTATGTAGCGTTTGTTGGCTACGGTTTGAAGGTCAGCGATATTGAGGTTGTATACCTTTGTTTCGCCGTTGAAGATACCTTCCAGAGCGATCTCTGTCTTGCCTGCTCCTATGGTCGTTGGGTAGAGGTAGAAGACGCTATCCAGGCGTTCGGGGGGCAGAGGCGTTTTGGTCGAAATCTCGATAGGCTCATAGTTGGCTTCCTCGATGGTCTTTGCAGGGCTAGATGTAGCATTGCCGAAGATGTAACCCCGCAGCTTGGCATTGGAAACCAGGATCTTCTTTACATCGAAGTTGGACTCTTTTGGGTCGTTGTCTATATCCAAACGTACTACACGGCGGAAGAGTTTCACTTCCAACTCCAGGGGCACATTGCCGGGGGTGGCTATTTCCGTGATGGTTGTTTTGCCCGACATCAGCAGCGGCGTAGCCAGAGGATCGGCATGTTTGTCGGTGATTGCCTCGATAAAGTCCGATTCCTTGGTGGCGCCTGCATTGAGCTTTGCCAGGTCATCAGAGCGCCCTTCGCCATTACCTACAAAGTAGAAGATTTTTGTACCCGTTTTGCCTGTTACATTAATCTTGGCCGTTTGGTTTGCACCCGAACCTTCAAGCGCAATCTCGCTCTTACTCGTACGAAACACTTGATCCAGTGTTTTGGTGTCATTATTAAACATATAAATACTAAGGTCGGAAAGCTCATTCTCACTCTCTCCGGCTATCGCGTAAGACACAGCTCCTTTTTGTGTAAAGGGTAGTGTAAAGGTCACTATTCCTTCGCCTTCCTGTTCGGGAGATGAAGAAAATACGGTTTCATCGCTGCTACAGCCCGGCATCATGAATAGCAGGCTACACAGCACAATACATAGAAAAACATTCCATTCTCTCATTGGTGTTAATAGTCAATGGTTTATAATCAATATAACATTTATCACAAACCGGAGGAGGGCAAACCCCTCTATCCATCCGGCTTTTACAAGCCTTCCCCTCTTCCCTCACTTGGTAAGTGATGGGGGACGGAGAAAGTAGTGTGTGCTTTTATCTGTTTTACAGTTATTTATATATAAACTAAAAGAATATTCTGTGTATGTAAAAATAGCTTTCTTATAAACATACGCGTTCTGAATGGATGGCATGTCTGCGTCGAAGACGTATGATGTTGATTAACCCCATGTGCAGGCCATAGGCCGGAACGTGGGGGATAGGATGCAGTCCTTCTCCTCTGCCCTCGATGAGGGCGGACTTGGAGGTTATATTCTCCTTCCCCACGTTCCGGCTTTACCTCTACGTGGAATTCATCAAGGTTGTGCGTCTTTGATGCAAAAGACCTTATTGTTAAACAATGGGACGGTTTTGTTAACAACCGTACGGAAAGAAAGGGCTACGTTTGCAGCAGATTACGGGATTACTTCCCCTGTAGCCCCATCACTTACCAAGTGAGGGAGATTAAGAAATACTTGTAGAACGTACGAATAATTGTCAATTAGCGGGCCTTTTTTAGCCCGCTTTTTTTATGGCGCGTGATACCTTTTCTACCGCTTTATCAAGCACTGTTTGCTCGAAGGAGGCGAGGTAAGCATAAGTTGTTTTCTCGTTGGAATGCCCCAATCCCTCACTGATAACCCAGAGGGGGAGGTGTTCGCCTTTGGCTATCGTTGCCCATGAGTGTCGGCTGCAATGCGTTGTGAGCTTCTTTTGCAGGCCTGCCATGCGGGCGATCCGGTCGAGGTGGCTGTTCTGTAGCCTCAGAGCCGACAGATACTGCCGCCTCAGAGGCTTGTCCGCTTCCCGTATCAGGGGGAAAAGGAAGGGGCTGCCTGCTGTTACTTCCGTATAGCGGTTGATAAGCGCTTGCATGGCAGGGGTGATGCGGATTTCGAGCAATTGTCCTGTCTTACGCCTAATATACGAGATAAGCCCTTCGCGCACATCGGACTTCTTCAGATAGGCCACATCCACAAAGGACATGCCCCTTGCATGGAAGCAGAACAAGAAGATATCCAAGGCCTGACGTAAACCGCTATTCTTTTCAGCCTTATTATCACGTGTAAAGTCCAGTTTGTCTAATATCCTGATTTCTTCTTTACTCAAGGCTCGTTTGCGGGTAGTTTGTACCCCGGTGTAGACTTGGGAGAAGGGGTTTATGACAGGGCTTTCAATCAATCCCTCACTGACTGCCCGGTTCAATAATACACGGAGGTTTCTCATGTAAAAGGAGACGGTGTTGAGCGAGCGTCCGCCCCCTTTCAGCCAGGCTTCGTAGTGACGCATCAGGGAGGCGTCTAGGTTTGACAAGGGGATGTCCCGTCCATTGTTGAACCTTAGTAGGGAGCGGGCGGCGGATAGGTAGGCTTCACCGGTTCGCTCACGTCCTTGCAATTGAAGTTCGGTAGCCTTACAGCTAGCATAAGCTTTCAACATACACCTGCTACTTCGATATCTCAGGATATCCAGTACATCACATACGGTATAGGCAATTTCCTTTGAATCAAGCAGAAGGATATGTTCCTGCAGGTGTTTCCAATCCTGTCGGATCTTCTCGACTGCCTCGCGCAGATACGCTTTGCGGGATGCCTCTGTCCCTGGCGGAAACACCACCCGGCTTTTTCCAACATCCCATTCCCCCACATACAGCCTGTAAGGCGTTGTAACAGTTAATACTTTCCGCCTATGAATTACACGGATATATACACTTCCCGGAAAAGCTGCCCCCTTCGCTGAAGGACGCAGAAAAATCGCAATTGTTGCCATATTACATCGTTTTTTTCACAGATATAGATATCTACAAAAATAATAAATTCGTATTTAATGGCACGTATATGACGCAGCGTACGTGCTGTTAAATGTTTACTGTTTCCCGGAGCGGATTTCCATTATTTTTTGTTCAAATTGTTCGTTGGGGACGATGGATTTGTTTTTCACTTTTGTCTTGTAAGTGTTGATGGTATTGACAGAATAGTTTAAAAATTGGGCGATTCGTTCACTTTCGTAAATGCCTAAGCGGATCAGGGCGAAGATGCGCATTTCGGCGGTCAGGCTTTTGCTGTTTTCGGGTATCACCCGGTCGTCCGGCTGGAAGAGGTTGTTGTAGGCTTGGATGAAGCTGGGGAATAGCTTCAGGAAGGTTTCGTCAAAGGATGAATACATGTTTTTCCGTTCTTTTTGCAGGTCTGATTCCTTGAAGGACGAACGGAGGTCTTCATACTGACGGGCGGCTATTTTCCTGTTTACCAGCTTGTATAGTCCTTCCAGTTTGTCTATATATCCAGAGTTCATGTAGAAGGAATAGCCGATGTATTCGTCTTTAATGTTACTTACTTCCGTTAGCTGATTGTTTGTCAGTATCAACTGCTCATTCTGCTCTCCAATGGTTTTACGTGCCTTTCGTACCCGCTTGATTTGCTTGTAGATAATAACAGTTGCCACCAGTAGTAGTACGAATAATAGCGAGATGGAGATAACCGACAGTATAAGTACATTCCGTTGTTTCTCAACGGCTTCAAAGCGTTCCTGCTCAATGATCGGGAGTATGGAGCCAATCTCTAGTTTGCGATGCCTGGCATTGTAGAAGTTGGCATCATCCAGTGCCAGCTTGATGTATTTATTGGCCCGTTGTATATCCCCGTCTTCGTATAATAATACCGCTAGGTTGCGAAGGGCTGTTGTTTCCTTTGTTACCGATTTAATGTCGCCAATCGCCGCCTGTATCAGGCATATCTTAGACTGCTCCCTGTTTCCTACCGCCGAATAGGCATGACCCATCGTAGATGCCGTGATGGCATACAGGTGGTCGTCTATATCCTTTATATTAATTAATGTAGTAAAGGCTTCGATGGCGCGTTGGTAGTTTTCTTTTTTCAGTTGCTGCAAACCGTAGGCGTACCACCAGTCTATATCCTGCATCGACTGGATATGTAAAACCGAGTCGCTGTATAAATTCCCCTTCGCTATATATTCGCTGCGAAAGGGGTCTTCATTATTATAATCGGCAATGTCGTAATAGAGGCGGGCCCATAGGTTGTAATGCTCTCGCTTGATGGCGGTTGAGGCGGTAGATACGTCTGTAGACGACATCATGTCGAAGGCTTCTTTAAACAAGCCCGAAGAGAGAAAGCAGAACACCAGAGCCTCGTTCGACTTAATCTTGTAAACGGGATTCTTTACCTGTAAGGCAATTTCCAATGAGCGGTTGGCATAGCTGTAAGCCGAGTCGTATTTGTAGGATTTATATTCGTCGAACAACTGTATATATGTCTCAAACAAATTATCCTGAGTGGAAAACGGCTGGTCGAGGTTCTTTTTAATATCGGCTATTTTCTGTTCTTTTTCCTCAGTGTAAGAATCATTTAAGTAAATATAATGGTCCAATTCGGCAAGCAGCGTATCCACCGGCTGGGCAGCTTGCGCGTTGAGTATATAGAATAGTAGTATAATGATGCAAGTAATTCTCATTGGCAAAGATTGGTAAACAGATAACGGCAAAGATAATATCTTTTCTTACATGAGAAGGTAGTCGTTAAAAATAAACTGCGACATATTTTTGCTGGGTCACAACTGTGAATTTGGTGGTCGACAGCTGTGACCCAGCTGGTCGACGGTTGTGACCCAGCTGGTCGACAGCTGTGAACCACGTGGGTTACAGTTGTGACCCAGCAACTTACTTATGTGCTCTGTTGCAAGGCAAAGGCACTCATGATAAGCTTAATAGTGTAATGTCGAGGTGTCAAAATGTCAATTATAGATGGTTGAATTGCGTTAAAATTTTTATATTTCAGTTTGTTTTGTGTTTAGTTTGCATGATGTGGTGACTATATGATAGATGCGATTTGTTAAAACATTCGTTTCATGTGAAAATTCCCGAATATATCCTTTGAAAACTAAATAAAATAAACGATTTTTGTAGCATGATGAGTCAACCTTTAGCGGAGAGAATGCGTCCGAAGACTCTGGATGATTATATCGGACAAAAGCATTTGGTAGGACAGGGGGCAGTATTACGTAAAATGATTGATGCAGGGCGGGTTCTTTCTTTTATATTGTGGGGACCTCCGGGAGTAGGGAAAACTACCCTGGCACAGATAATCTCCCATAAGCTGGAAGCCCCCTTCTATACGTTAAGTGCCATTAGCTCTGGTGTAAAGGATGTGAGAGAGGTGATAGACAAGGCCAAGTCTAACCGTTTTTTTAATACGGTATCGCCTATCTTGTTTATAGATGAGATTCATCGGTTTAGTAAGTCACAGCAGGATTCGTTGCTGGGAGCTGTAGAGACGGGAGTAGTTACCCTGATCGGCGCTACTACGGAGAATCCCTCCTTTGAAGTGATCAGGCCGCTATTGTCTCGCTGCCAGGTATATACATTAAAGTCACTAGACAAGGAAGACCTGCTGGCATTGTTGCACAAAGTGCTGAAGGAAGATGTCTTACTGAAAGAAAGAGAGATTATTTTAACGGAAACAGACGCCATACTACGCTACTCAGGAGGGGATGCACGCAAGCTACTGAATATTCTGGAGCTTGTAGTAGGCGCTGAAGAAGGAAATAATACCATTGAAATAACGGATGCTAAAGTAGTAGAACGCTTGCAGGAGAACCCGGCGGCTTACGATAAAGGCGGAGAGATGCATTACGATATCATATCTGCATTTATCAAGTCGATAAGGGGAAGCGATCCGGATGCAGCGATTTACTGGCTGGCACGAATGGTTGCCGGTGGGGAAGACCCGGAGTTTATAGCCCGCAGGTTGCTTATATCGGCAGCGGAAGATATCGGATTAGCGAATCCGAATGCTCTATTACTGGCTAATGCTTGTTTTGAAGCCTTGAAAAAAATCGGATGGCCTGAAGGAAGGATCATCCTGGCGGAAACGACCATCTACCTGGCAACAAGCCCCAAAAGTAACTCAGCCTATATGGCGATAGACGGGGCGATAGAATTAGTGGAAAAAACCGGGAATTTGCCTGTTCCGCTTCACTTAAGGAATGCGCCAACTAAATTAATGAAAGAATTAAATTATGGAAAAGATTACAAGTATGCTCATAGTTATGAGAACAACTTTGTTAAGCAAGACTTCCTGCCACCAGAGTTGCAGGACGAAAGGATCTGGCTAGGTCAGCCCAACCCCGCCGAGCAAAAGCTGATTGATCAGATGAAGCGCTTATGGGGAGACAGATATTAAAGCGTATTTAAAAATATATTAACTTTTTAATTAAAAAAACAACAGGTATGAAGAAGCACAATTTTTCTGCAGGACCTTCTATTTTAAGCGAGTACACTATCAAGAATTCTGCCGCAGCAGTAGAGAATTTCGCAGGGACAGGATTATCAATCCTTGAAGTATCCCACAGAGGGAAAGAATTTGTTGCTGTTTGTGAAGAAGCACGGGCTATGATTAAAGAACTACTGGAAGTGCCGGCAGGTTACGACGTAGTGTTCCTGGGTGGAGGCGCAAGTTTACAGTTTTGTATGGTACCTTATAACTTGTTGAAAAAGAAAGCCGCCTACCTGGATACAGGTACCTGGGCGCATAATGCCATTAAAGAGGCTAAGCTGTTTGGTGAAGTAGACGTAGTAGGCTCTTCAGAAGCAGCAAACTATACTTACATCCCGAAAGGATATAATGTGCCGGAAGATGTTGATTACTTCCACTTTACATCGAACAATACTATCTATGGAACGGAGATGCGCTATGATCCGGATATGAAGGTTCGCCTGGTGTGCGACATGTCATCAGACATCTTCTCCCGTCCGGTGGATGTTTCCAAATACGATATCATCTATGCTGGAGCACAGAAGAACCTGGCACCTGCCGGCGTAACACTGGCTATCGTGAAGGAAGACGCTCTGGGACATGTAGATCGTGCCATCCCTACAATGCTGGACTATCGTACGCATATCAAGAAAGAATCCATGTTCAATACACCTCCCGTATTCCCTATCTTTGCTGCCTTGCAGACATTGAAGTGGTATAAAGAACAGGGCGGTATCAAAGAAATGGAAAAGAGAAACCTGGAAAAGGCAGCTATCCTGTATGATGAAATAGATCGTAACAAGCTGTTTAAAGGAACTGTAGCTGTAGAAGACCGCTCTATTATGAACGTATGTTTTGTAATGAACGAAGAGTACAAAGAATTGGAAGGAGACTTTGGCGCTTACGCTTCTGCTGCCGGAATGGTGGGAATTAAAGGTCACCGCTCGGTAGGTGGATTCCGTGCCTCTTTGTATAACGCAATGCCAAAGAGTAGTGTAGAAGCTCTGATAGCTTGCATGAAAGAATTTGAAAAACAGCATTAATTATGACAAAAGTATTAGTAGCAACAGATAAACCTTTCGCAGCGATAGCTGTGAAAGGTATCCGTGAAGTAATAGAAGGTGCCGGTATGGAACTTCAGCTGCTGGAAAAATATACAGAAAAAGCCCAGTTGCTGGATGCCGTAAAGGATGTAGATGCCATCATCATTCGTAGCGATATCATTGATAAAGAGGTATTGGATGCCGCCAAGCAACTGAAGATTGTAGTACGTGCCGGAGCCGGATACGACAATGTAGACCTGGAAGCAGCTACCGCTCATAAGGTAGTGGTAATGAATACTCCGGGACAAAATTCCAATGCCGTAGCCGAGCTGGTACTGGGCATGTTGGTGTACGGAGCCCGTGGCTTCTTCAATGGCACTTCGGGATGGGAGCTGAAAGGCAAGAAGCTGGGTATTCTGGCGTATGGTAATGTAGGCCGGAATGTAGCTCGCATAGCCAAAGGCTTTGATATGGAGCTGTATGCCTATGATGCGTACACCCCAACGATTACTATTGAGAACGATGGCGTGAAGGCATTAGCCTCTACTGCTGAATTGTTCAAGACATGCGATATCGTATCACTGCATATCCCTGCAACAGCTGAAACAAAAGGTTCGATCAACTTTGAGTTGATGAACTCCATGCCCAAAGGAGCTACCATCATCAATACAGCCCGCAAGGAAGTAATGGATGATGCAGGCTTGGCAAAGATGTTTGAAGAACGTCCGGACTTCAAATACATCAGCGATATCAAACCATCGAATGATGCGGAATTGGCAGAAAAATACCCCGACCGTTACTTCGCTACCCCCAAGAAAATGGGTGCTCAAACAGCCGAAGCAAACATCAACGCCGGTATCGCCGCCGCCAACCAAATCGCCGATTTCATTCAAAATGGAAATACTAAATTTTGTGTAAACAAAATTTAATGATTAATGATAAATTGTTAATGGTTAATTAATACTCGATTAACCATTAACAATTGATAATTGGCAATTTAAAAATGAAACCAAATCCCTTAAAAGAAAAAAGCTTTCGTTTTGCTTTACGGATAGTGAAGCTATATAAATATTTGAATACAGAAGAAAAAGAGTTTGTATTATCAAAACAACTTCTTCGGTCAGGAACATCCATAGGCGCGATGCAAAGAGAGAGCGAACATGCGGAAAGTAAACCTGATTTTATTCATAAATTATCTATTGCTCAGAAAGAATGTAATGAAAGTCTTTATTGGTTAGAACTATTATATAAAACTGATTATATTTCAGAAAAAGCATATTCTAGTATTTATAATGATGCAGAGGAGCTTATGAAACTAATAACAGCAATAATTAAAAAGACAAAAAGTATTAATAATTAATCATTAACAATTAATAATTATGATTATAAAGCCTTTTAAAGGATTACGTCCGCCAAAAGAACTAATTGAACAAGTAGCTTCACGTCCTTACGATGTATTGAACTCGGAAGAGGCGAGGGCAGAAGCAGGGAATAATGAGAAGTCTCTTTATCATATCATTAAGCCGGAGATAGACTTTCCGGTTGGAACCGACGAGCATGCTCCGGAGGTATATGAAAAAGCAGCCGAAAATTTCCAAAAATTTCAGGATAAGGGCTGGCTGGTTCAGGACCCTAAAGAGATGTATTACGTCTATGCACAAACCATGAACGGACATACACAGTATGGACTGGTGATTTGCGCATATGTAGATGATTACATGACGGGTAAAATCAAAAAGCACGAACTGACCCGCCGGGATAAGGAAGAAGACCGTATGAAACACGTTCGGGTGAACAATGCCAATATAGAACCGGTATTCTTTGCCTATCCGGACAATCCGGAACTGGATGCTATCGTGAAGAAATATGCAGGAAAAACTCCTGAGTATGACTTCGTTGCAGAGCTAGATGGTTTTGGACATACACTTTGGTTGATTGATAATGAAGCAGATATTGCTCATATCACAGAATTGTTTGCTCAGATTCCGGCTATGTATATTGCTGATGGACATCACCGCTCGGCTGCTGCTGCCTTGGTAGGTGCAGAGAAAGCCAAGCAGAATCCCAACCATAAAGGAGACGAGGAATACAACTACTTTATGGCCGTTTGCTTCCCCGCCAATCAGTTGACAATCATTGACTACAACCGTGTAGTACAGGATTTGAACGGTTTGTCGGAGCAGGAATTCCTGACTAAATTAGAGCAAAACTTTACAATAGAAGAAAAAGGAGCCGAAATATATAAACCGAAAGCTCTGCACAACTTCTCCCTCTACCTGGGCGGAAAGTGGTATTCCTTGACTGCCAAACCGGGAACGTATAATGATAATGATCCTATCGGAGTGCTGGATGTAACGATCTCCTCCAATCTGATCTTAGACGAGATACTGGGTATTAAAGACCTGCGCTCGGACAAGCGGATTGACTTTGTAGGTGGTATCCGTGGCTTGGGCGAGCTGAAACGACGCGTGGATAGCGGCGAAATGAAGGTAGCCCTGGCACTATATCCCGTATCGATGAAGCAATTGATCGACATTGCCGATACAGATAACATCATGCCCCCAAAAACAACCTGGTTTGAACCCAAACTCCGTTCGGGCCTGGTAGTCCATAAGCTGGACAATTAATCGAAAAAGAGAAGGATGTGTCACTTTTGACACATCCTTACAAATACCTTTTCAACGTGATAGCTGCTGCCTATTTTGGCTTTTACAACATATATTTGTTGTCCGTCAACGGCTATACGGAAGTTATTAGATAGCTTGTTGCTGCTATAAACTAATGCCCCCGAGATATTGTATATCTGCAAACTGCTGATGGAACTTTTCGACTGGATATGGATATATCCGTCTGTTGAAGTAACATTCAATTCACTTATAGAAATAGCTTCGTTACCCACACCAATACCTGTGTACACTGCACTCAGGCTGAAACGATCGTTCAACTCAATTACCTTATCATTAGCCGAAGCCTTCGTTACCATGAAAGTATATGACGGATTCGCCTTAATATCAATCTGTTTATTATTCAGTGCATGGTCAATTAGGTACACATCATATCCAAACGTAGCCATACCGGAGAAATCAAATGTTACCTGCCCTGCATTTTTCACCCGAAGCCCCAATTTAGTTGTTGTGCTCTGGAAGTCGTTGCTTGAGTTGATAGCCAAAGGATCTTTCGTCGGAGAGAAAGAATAAACGGCAACAGAGGCATTCGAATAGAACAACTTGCCGGCATCCTCTTTGCTATTATAGTTAGGCGACGATTCCGGATGATAGAACAATGCCGTAGCACTGGAGACGCCATTCTGTGTAGCCTTGATACGAAGAGTGTTTGTTTCTTCCGTTGCAGCACGTAATACATAATCGCCAGTGTTTGAGGAATTAACTGTAGTTGTCCAGTCGGGGTTCATATTCAATGTTCCAAGTGTAGTATTTGCATTGTTCTTTTTGACAAAGAATGATTGTAGCGGAGCAATCAGACCTGCATTTTTAGTATTTGTGTTAAACCACTCATCAGCATTATCAATGATATATCGTTGACCTTCGGTTAAATCGGGCTTAATCGTGATCAGATCACCTGTACTACTATTCGGATCGGAACTTGTTCCTCCACTCCATATCTTAATAGATTGCTCCAGATCGGTGTTATTATTAAGAAATTTCCTAATATCCAAATAGGCCATAAACGGATTGACTACCTGTACGTAATTGTACCCTGATATATCGCCTGATACTGGAATTTTATTATTTCTTATAATTACACTATCCGAAATAAAACGTCCACTATATGCTCGGGTAAGTCCAACATACGGTGTGTTATCACTAGCCGTATATTCTGTTTCAGTCCGTGGGAAAGTAAAAACACTATCCTTATTGGCTGTAGTATTGATTACTTTAATATTAAATGCTTGTCCAAGTGACAGTCGCGTTCCAAGATGTTTGAAGGTTGTTGTAAAATAATTACCTACAGCAGCTCCATTATTATCAGGATTCGTATTTTGGAAAAAGTTCATATATACATCTCCCCACTGAGGAGTTCTGCCGTCACTCTTCTTAAAATGATAGTCACCCGAATACATATCCAATAACGGAGCAGACCACATTACGAACCTGTTTCGTTCAGTAGCTTTCAGCTTCAGATTAATGTGAGCATTACCTTTGTAGTCGAGATAATTAATTTTAGCAATCATCGCACGGTCATCTATGATGATATTGTTACAGAAAGCATCACTTGTCAGCTCCGGATAATTGGTTAATCCTGAAGGGATAATAACATCTACACAAGTAGTAGGTACATATGTAACAGGTGTTTCCACTCCATTCTTTAGCTTTACCCAGTTACGAGGATCATGCCAGTTTCTATCAACATTGCCTGTCCATTTCATTGAAATATAATCCGTTGGGGATTGAGTGAGTAGTGAGACGGTCAACTTTCCTTTGGGGAAACTCAAGCTCTCATACTCTGTATTCGTGCTGGGTATCCTTGGTTGAACATAGTATGTAACATTTGCTGTTAAATTAGGGACAATATATGTTGGAGTTGGACCTTCCAAGTAATTACCCTTACTATCATACCAATAAAATTGTGTACCGGTAGGCTTCACTCTTAATTTTATAGGATACTGTCCTGTGGAATAACAAGTCGCAAATGAACCTGTTGCACTTTGTAATACATAGATATAAACAGTTGTAGTTCTATCTCGGTATTCTCCGGATGCAGGATCTGTAAATCTAAATCGATATTGAAACTTATCTACAACGCCATCTGTCAAACCACTTGCTCCATTATTGCTGTATATAATTTTTGAATTTCGCCCTTGCCCTACACAAGTGATTTGTCCTGATTGAGGTCCTGAACCCGGCACGATTGAGTCACATAAACTAAAGCCTGTTGAAAATACATTATCAGGAAGAATATCATTACTAAGTAGATCAATTATCACTGCCATATACTCCTGTACAGTTGCTGCATCAGGAAATACATTAGACTTAGCCGCACGTGCCGTTTGATCATCCCAGGAACAATCCCTGAAAGCACGACTAGCAACACCTATCCCTTGACTAGGATCGGGGGATCCGTCTTTTAATGAATTTAATCCGAATTTCCAGGTATCATTCAAGTTTGTATCACTATCATCGCCTAACCTTATATAGTACACTACCTCAGGATCATCAATCCCTACATCCGAAACTCTAATGCGGATTTCCTGGCCTGCAGGAATAGCTTCATCTACTAAAGCAACTGTATTGTTATTAATCACTTCATATAATCCTGCTAACTCATATTTTCCAACGATATTCGCCTTAGCTATAGAGCCTTTATACACCATAACAGGCGTATTGGTTGATATATCTGTTTGAGCAGTCGAATGATTTCCTATAGTTACATCTATATATCCAGTCATCAATTTGGGCCTTTTACTTACATCAGGATCGTCGCTATCGACAATATAAGCTTCGGTAAGGAAAACAATCGGTTCATAATAATTATTTAGCGGATCACCAGCATCTTGGGTTACCATAAAATCAGCGGCCTGAAATATATTCCCATTAAAAGGTTGATAATCGTACATTACCTTCATATCCCCCTTATCATTATACGCCTTTCTGCTGTATTTATATTGAAGTGGGTTAGTAATCCGCTCTGCAGGTGTGGGAACTGTTAGATCCGGTTTTATTTTAAACGGAGAATACATAAACTGGTTCCATACAGGCCAAGCCGGAGCAAATTTATCTCCATTTGTCCCAAAAACTTGTATATATCCATCATATGAGTCAGAATAACTGACACCTGCAGATGCTGCAATTGTAATAATTTCGGCGGAAGCATCATTATTTACATCAACTATCACAGGATATTCGAAACCTGTAGTAGTTCTAGCCCCTTGAGAAAATACAGTGGAAGCTGCATTTGCTTTAGGTACATTTCCCTTTATAATACGAATTGTTTCTTCATCTTTATAACATATCTCCTGAACCCCATCATTATCAAAATCGAATAGAGTAAATCCGGTGTCTGCAGATCTGTCATGGTGTTCCAAAGCAAAAGATAATTTGAGCCGTTGATTAGTTGTTGTTGCTGTTTCATCCCATGTAAAGGCAACCATATCTCCCTCGCGAGTACCTCCGGTGGTGGGAATACCACTTGTTCCATTCAAGTTAGGATGACGTGCAACAGTGGTTGAGGCGTAATTATAACTTCCACCTAACACCGCTATTTCCGGTAAACGATATACTTTGGTTACCCCATTCTCAACAACACGTTGTTCTCTTCCATCAATATCACCAATGTGCACATAAGAATTATTACCCCAACTACTACTACCAGCACTTAAGGGTGCTGTTATATCAGCCATTATATATGGCGTTGGTTGGGCGCTTCTTTGTAGTTTTCCTTGAGCATCCAATATTGGTTTTCCTTTATGCGTATATTCTGTCATCTGGAAAAAACCAGGATTCCAAACAATAATACGAACTGTACCTGAGGATGCGCTGTCATCTGTCCTTTTTACTACTACAACATCAGGTATGTCATCACCATTTATGTCTGCAATACCCGTACGACCATCGGGAATACTCAAGGCAGAAGCAGCATTAACAAGGCTTGAAGTTCCATCAGATAAGTTAATGTCATAGTAAAGGTTTCCACCCGCTATATAATCATACTTTCCATCAAAGTTCATATCATAGGTACTACTAAAATTAATAGCTCTGTCACCTCCAGGTCCTCGGGTTGCTCCATAGTCTTTCCCAACATGTACAGATGTACCTGCTGAAGTAGTTAAAGTCCCTAACGTTACTAATAAATCTCCAGTTTCCGCATCAAAAATCTTATTATAAACTAAAACTTCTGCTCTACCATCTCCATCAAAATCTAATACTTGAGGTATAGGTTTAGATAATTGAGTCTCATTCGAAGAATGGTATTTGCTATTCCAGACCCTTTCTAACCTATATGTTCCATCAGTTTTTTTTATTATATCATATGAAATGACTGAACTTGAATAACCTGAAGAGGAAGATGGGCTTACATCATATGATGTTGCAAGAATCAACTCCGCATGTTTTGTTTCACCAGTAGCTAAATTTTTCCCGGCTCTTCTTGTATTCACTAAAGCCATATAGGATGGAGGCGTATGATATCCTTCTCCACGAGCAAATGTAAATCCAAATGATATAGCTGATATCAATTGTCCATTTTGCCCATTATAGATACGTATACCTCTCATAGTTGGGTTTGAGCTTCCTGTGGTTTCCATCGCTACAATCTCAGGGTATTCATCACCATCAATACTTCCCACCAAGGGAATCATATACGTATGTATTGGTGTAGATGAATTATCGCTGCCATAAAATATTCGCCTTGATTTAAACTCTATTTGTCCCATTTCATCAAAGCAGGTTTGCGGATAATCAAGTGGATCATTCAATCCAGGTGGAGGCAATAAAGTAGATGGTTGATATGTGCTTTTGTCATACACTAATGTTTTTACAGAGAATGTTTTAGTATGCGTACAACCATACTGGTCGATTCCGGAGACAGTAACATCAAATTCAAAATACTCTGCATTACGAGAAGTATTAGGAGTAAAAGTAACCATCGAGCCTACAGGATTTGAAATCGTACCGTTACTCAAACTATTTGTAGATACTGAAAAAGTTACGTTTGTTTTTGATATCCCTTTAGGGTATTGGGCAATTAACTGAGACAAATCGTAATTGACAGTTTGTGGTGCAGAAGGGTTTCCATTACTGTCGTATATACTGGAAATAACTCCCAATATATTAACTTGAAATCTAAGTAAATCTATCGAACCTATTGAGATTGGACTATATCTTGTTTCGCTATCTTGGTCAATAGACATATCTATGTCACGATCTGATACACCTGTGTCTGAATATAAAGAAGTTAAACTCCCCCCTTTCCCTAATATCACATCTTCAGAAGCCCCAATAGTAAGAAAACGATGAACCTGTTTGCCAGGTTCTGTATCGGTGCTTAATGTTGTATTAAACTGTTGGTTAAACATCGTTGAAATATCTGTTCCTCCAGAATTACCTTTAGCATTAAAATACAAAAATCCACTATAGGTTTGTGTATTTCTATAAGAGTTTGCATAATAGGCTGTATTGTTATTATAAACAGTATATGTGTTGTCGGTGGTAAATGGATATCTAACTATAATATTATTAATGAGTACAGCTGCAGCTCCTAAAGTAATTACACCTGAATTATATACTGTATTGTTAAAGAATTTCACGGAAGATTGGGCTATAAAAAAACCTCCGGTTGTATTACCTGAAAAAGTATTATTGTATATAGTAGCAGTCCCTAACTGAACATAGATAAGATTCGTTGATGCACCTATATTATTGGAAATAATACTACTATTAGAAATATTTAAGATAGAACCTGCATAATTTACGTGAAACAAGCGTTGCCCGCTATTATTAATATTTCTTATCGTAACACCATTTAAGTTCAGAGTATTATATCCGTTTTGTAGTATAATCAAATTATTACTGCCACTACTAAAATTATCAATAAAGATATTTTTTAACGTAAGCGTCAGGCGCGTTCCGTCAGTACGCCTAAGATATAAATTAAGAAAAGAGATTCCGGAATCACTTGTAAATGTTACTGGATCCCCTGAACCGTATGCATCAAAAGTAACCTTTTTGCTATTCCATATCGAATTGTTAAATCCTGTTGAAACGCTTGGAGTAAATGAAGCAGTTATAGAATACGGTGCGCCTCGTTGAAAATAGATGTTCACATTTGCATCTGACGTAACAGAAGTTGATGACATTATTATATCAGAATAAAACGTACTGTAGCTCATTGGGCTAGTGTCGCTTGAACCATTTCCTGTTCCGTTCTGCGAAACATATATATCCCTCGCTCCTACCTGAAAGATTGTAAAAGTAAGGGCAAAGAATAATAGGGTTGTTTTAGCTATCAAATATTTTTTCATATTACATTTTATATAGATTAGTTTGGAATAAAAAGATATGCTTCAATAATGGGATTTTCTTCTTTCCCAATAGAAGTAAAACACATTTAAGAAGCTTTTGTTGAAAGTGCAATAAATAATACAGGTTTAACTTCCTGTTAATATTGAGGGCTCATTTTTATCGGTCATATACCTTATCCTTTTTTAGTTAGTCTCTAATTATTATACTTTTTCGAAATAGAAATATTGAGCAAATATATAAAAAAAGGATGTGAATATTTCTAATTGCATAAATAATAATGGTAAAATTGCACAAATATGCGTAAAAATAATAAATTTGAGAATGTGATAGCTGATGTTTGCTTTCAAATGCAATGTGGGTCATTGAAATAATGGTCTACCTTCTGACACACCTCTCTTTAATTTCGTACCTTTATGCCCGAATAATAATCAAATTATGGCAATAAAGAATGTTGTGTTTGACTTGGGAGGTGTGATTATAGACCTCGACAGTCAGGAACCTATCCGTCGTTTTAAAGAAATAGGTGTAAAAGATGCGGACGAACTACTGGACGCATATGAGCAAAAAGGTATCTTCCTGGAGATAGAAGACGGGAAGATTAGTGTAGAAGAGTTTTGTGAGAAGTTGAGGGCGCATGCCGGAAAAGACTTGACTTTTGAGCAGATCGCTTGGGCATGGCTGGGATTTGTGGTAGACGTACCTCAATATAAACTGGATTTCATCACCCAATTACGAGAAAAGTACAAGGTTTATTTGCTAAGCAATACGAACCCTATCATTCAGGAGCAATGGGCACGAACCAACAAATTCTCGGAAGCCGGACGCCCGATAAATGATTATTTCGACAAGATGTACACCTCTTATGAAGTAGGTGTTACGAAACCAAGCTCAAGAATATTTGAATATATGATAAAAGACAGCGGAATGCTGCCTTCGGAAACTTTGTTTGTTGACGATGGAGCCAAGAACATTGAAGTTGGAAAATCATTAGGCATGTATACTTATCAACCGCTAAACGGTGAAGACTGGCGAAATCCAATCGATAAAATCCTTCAGGAGACCCGATAAAAATAACTCCCGTCTGATTTTATTTCAGACGGGAGTTATTTTTTATCAGACAGGTTTCGTTTTGTATTGAGACGCTTCCTGTTTTATTGTATACCGCGTTCGCGGAGTTTCAGTTGCCAGTTCCAGGCAGTGATTAGGGTGTCTTCTACCGTTTCTTTGGCTGTCCAGCCTAATACATTGTTGGCATGTTCGGGGTTTGCCCAGACTTTTTCTATATCCCCTTCGCGGCGTGCTACAATCTTGTAGGGGACTTTTACGCCTGTTCCTTTCTCAAAGGCTTGGATCAGTTCGAGAACAGATACGCCACGTCCGGTACCGAGATTGAATATCTCCATATTGTCTTTTGATTTGTTTTCCAGCATACGGTTGATAGCTATCACATGCGCTTTGGCTAAGTCTACTACATTTATGTAGTCACGGATACATGAGCCGTCGGGAGTATCATAATCATCGCCGAAAACGCTTAGCTCCTGGCGGATACCCATAGCCGTTTGCGTTACAAAAGGAACCAGGTTCTGAGGTACACCGTTGGGTAACTCGCCGATCTCTGCACTTGGATGAGCACCTATCGGGTTGAAGTAACGAAGAATAATACTTTTGAAAGGTAATCCGGCATAGATCGCGTCACGGATAATTTCTTCGTTTATCTGCTTGGTATTCCCATAAGGAGATAATGCTGGCTTGATAGGAGCATCTTCTGTTACAGGAAGAATGTCGGGCTGTCCGTAAACCGTACAAGAAGAAGAGAACACAATTCCTTCTACATTGTATTCGGGCATAATTTCCAAAAGATTGAGTAATGTAACGATATTGTTACGATAGTATTCCAAAGGCTTATGAACCGATTCACCTACGGCTTTACTGGCTGCAAAGTGAATGATTCCTTTGATTCCTTTATGTTCTACAAATATATTTTGTAAACCGATTTTGTCGTTACAATCCATTTCATAGAATATAGGGCGGATACCGGATATTTTCTCTATACCGTCTATCACATCCTTATTGGAATTGGATAAATTATCTACAATTACTACTTCATAGCCTGCAGCCTGGAGTTCTACTACCGTGTGCGAACCGATGTATCCGGTTCCTCCCGTTACTAAGATTTTTTTCTTCATTTTCCCTTTTTAATGTCAGGTTATACAATTCCCGAGAAACCCATAAAGGCCATGGCCAGCAGTCCGGCTGTAATCAATGCGATTGGCGTTCCTTTCATTCCTTCCGGTATACGCGTCATAGCGAGTTGTTCTCGGATACCTGCAAAGATAATCAAAGCTAGGGCAAATCCAATGGCTGTAGACACTGCATATACGATTGCCTGTAACAAATTATAATCTTTTTGGATAACAAGAATGGCTACCCCGAGAATGCAGCAGTTGGTGGTAATCAGCGGAAGAAATACACCCAACGCTTGGTATAGGGCAGGGGATACCTTCTTTAATACAATTTCTACCATTTGCACCAATGCCGCGATAATAAGAATAAACGTAATGGTCTGCATAAAACCAAGGCCGAAAGCATCCAATACGTATTTCTGAACAAGGAAGGTTACAATTGTAGCGATAGTAAGTACAAAGGTAACGGCGGCTCCCATGCCTACAGCTGTTTCTACTTTTTTGGATACACCTAAAAAAGGACAGATACCCAGGAATTGCGCTAATACAATGTTATTAACGAAAACCGCAGCTATAAAGATTAATATATATTCCATAATATGAAGTATTTTCAGGCTTTACGTAGTTTGTTTACAAGAGCGATGAGGAATCCCAAGGCAATAAAAGCTCCGGGGGCTAATACGAAGATCAGTGAACCGTATTCTTCCGGCATGATTGTCAATCCGAAGAATTTACCGGTACCCAGTAATTCGCGGACAGTACCCAGCAAGGTGAGCGCCAGAGTAAAGCCTAATCCCATTCCCAAGCCGTCAAAGGAAGAAGCGATAATGCCGTTTTTAGCGGCAAAAGCCTCTGCACGTCCCAATACAATACAGTTTACAACAATCAACGGAATGAATAATCCCAGACTGGCATACAATGCCGGGACAAACGCTTCCATACACATCTGGACAACCGTAACGAAAGTGGCAATCACAACGATATACCCCGGAATACGCACCTGATCGGGAATCAGATTCTTTAGGGCTGAAATAGCAATATTAGAACATACCAGCACAAAGGTTGTAGCCAGTCCCATACCCAGTCCGTTGATGGCAGAAGAAGTAGTCCCCAATGTAGGACACATTCCCAGCAATAATACGAAGATTGGGTTTTCTTTAATGATACCGTTTGTCAATACTTTTATCTTACTCATGGTTGCCTCCTTCCTTTGTTTCTGATGAGGTAGTTGCTTCGGGTGCTGATTCGGTAGCACCTGTACTGCTGTCTGTTCCTTTGTACGCGCTATATGCTCTGTTGATAGCATTCAGAAATGCCCGGCTGGTAATAGTTGACGCTGTAATGGCATCAATCTCTCCGCCGTCTTTACTTACTTGCAGATTGCCTGAAGCAAGTGAGCGGCCAATTACGCTCTGGTTGTTTTTATCCGTTTTGAACCACTCTTGCATTTTAGAGCCCAGTCCGGGTGTTTCAGCATGTTGGAGTACCGAGTAATTGATAATCTTTCCTTCTGTGTCAAAGCCTACAATCACTCTAATCTCTCCGCTAAACCCGTTTTTTGTATTACTTTCTACAGCAACGCCAACCGGTTTCCCGTCCTTTATAGCCGGATAAATCAGTAGGGAGTCGCCATCTGAGGTAACAGCTTTATAACATTCATTTATAGGGTTGTTGTCAAATGCGGGAGTTACTTCTTTTACTGCCGCTTCCAAAGCAGCCGCTTTAGAGAGGGCGATAGGACCGGAAGTATACATATTCACTCCGGCCAGGATAGCTCCGGCAGACACACATATAATGGTCAGTGAAAGGAGCATATTGGGTAATGTTGATCTTAATTTTTCCATGCTTATTTCCCTCCGAAGTGTTTAGGTTTGATATAACTGTTGATAAGGGGCGTAAGAGCATTCATTATAATGATGGCAAATGATACACCTTCCGGATATGAACCAAACAGGCGGATAACAGTTGTTAGTACTCCTATCCCTATGCCATACACGATCATTCCTGCTTTACTCATGGGCGAAGTCACATAATCAGTCGCCATAAAGATGGCTCCCAGTAACAAACCGCCGGATAGCAGATGTACCGCCGGATTGGCGTACGTATATGGAGCTACTCCGTGCATAATACCGGTGAATATGGCAACTGTACCAATGATAGCAACTGGAATATGCCAGGTAATAATCTTCCGTACCAACATATATACTAAGCCTAATAAAAGAGCAATAGCACTTACCTCGCCAAGGCTTCCTCCCATGTTACCCAATGCCATGTCGGCATACGAGGGCAGATTGTTTGTTCCCCCTTTTATCAGGGAAAGAACGGTGGCACCTGTTTCGGCATCCATGTAGTGCGTAGACAGAGCTTCCGGAACCGGCCAGGTAGTCATTTGAGCCGGAAAAGAGATCAGCAGGAAAACACGCCCGATCAGTGCTGGGTTAAAGATGTTGGAACCTAATCCGCCAAAAGGCATTTTTCCGATACCAATAGCCGCTAATGCACCGATAATAACAATCCATACAGGAAGATTAGACGGAAGGTTAAACGCTAGAAGAACACCTGTGAGAATGGCTGACCCATCCCAGATCGTAGGCTCTTGCTTGCGCAGGAATTTTTGAATAAGATATTCGATGATCACACAGGATAGCACCGATACGGCAGTGACAATCAAGGCTCCCAGCCCAAAGTAGTACAAAGATACCAGAAAGGCTGGAACGAGGGCGATCAGCACGCCATACATATTTTTGCTTATACTATCGCCCCCGTGTATGTGAGGCGAAGGAGATATAATTAATTTATTTTCCATATAGAGCTGTTTTTAAGACTTTCTGGCACGTATGATACCCATTACTTTTCCTTTACCCAAACGAATATAATCCAACAGGACGCGGTTGGCCGGACAAGTATAACTGCATGAACCACATTCGATACAGTCTACAATATTATTTTTCTCAGCCAATTCCCAGTTGGAGAATTCTGTCGCATCCATTAATAAGGTAGGGTTTAATCCCATCGGACATACGTTTACACACTTGGCACAGCGGATGCAGTTGTACATTGGTTTGCGCACAGCTTCAGCCTCAGACAGGAGTAGTATTCCTGAACTACCTTTTGTTACCGGGACTTCCGTACTGATAAGTGCTTTCCCCATCATGGGACCTCCACCGATGATCTTTCCGGTGTTTACTGGTAATCCACCGGCTGCATCAATCAACTTACTGATAGGAGTACCAATGCGAACTAACAGGTTAGACGCGTTGGATACGTTTTTTCCGGTAACAGTGACTACCCGTTCAATCAAAGGTTTGTTCTTTTGTACAGCTTCGTATACGGCATAGGCTGTTCCTACGTTCTGCACAACAGCTCCTACAGATATGGGGAGTGATCCGCTTTTCACCTGACGGCGAATAACGGCATCAATCAATTGCTTTTCACCACCTTGCGGATATCTTGATTTTAAAGGCATAACTTCGATACCTTTATACTCTTTTGCCAGATTTTCAAAATGGCTGATAGCGTCGGGTTTATTCTTTTCAATGCCAATAACAGCCTTGTCAACTTCAATCGCTTTCATCAGGATAGAAATACCGCAAAGAGTCTCTTCTCCTTTTTCCATCATCAGGGAGTGGTCTGAAGTAAGGTAGGGCTCGCATTCGGCAGCATTGATGATTAATACTTCTGCTTTATTTCCGGGAGGGGGCATTAGCTTTACTTGCGTAGGGAATGTGGCACCTCCCATGCCTACGATACCGGCTTCTGTTATTTTGTCGATAATTTCTTTGGCAGAAAGGGCACAGGTTTTTGCCAGTTGGTTGCTACGATCAATGGATTCTTCCCATTCGTCACCTTCTACGTCGATATAGATGGCCGAACGTTTGTATCCGCTGGCATCTATGGCATTATCAATCTTGTTTACTTTGCCGGATACGGAAGAGTGGATATTGGCAGATACAAAACCACCGGATTTACCGATTAGGGTACCTACCTTCACAACGTCTCCCTTTTTTACCACTGCCTGAGCGGGCGCTCCGATATGTTGGCTCAAGGGGATAATTACCTGCTCCGGTATAGCAAGAGGCGTGATTTTCTTTCCTGCAGACAGTTTGTTTTCAGGTGGATGTATGCCTCCTATTCGAAATGTCCTTAGCATATTATAGATTTGTTTTATTTTGTTTCTTCTTGGGTTTCTTTAGTCTCGACAGCTTCCTTACGGGGTGGGAAATTGAGTTCGTGAATGGCGTTGGTAGGACAAACGGGAACACACTTCCTGCATAAGCGACATTTCTGGTAGTCAATATAAGCCAGATTGTTTTCGATAGTTATCGCTTCAAACGGACATTCTTTCTGGCATTTACTACATCCTATACAGGCATTGTCGCATGCTTTCTTAGCTATACCTCCTTTGTCTTTGTTTATACAGCTAACGAAAATACGGCGTGATTTTGGTCCTTTTTTCCTCAGTTCGATAATGTTTTTAGGACATGCTTTTACGCAGGCGCCGCAAGCAGTACATTTATCGTCAATCACTTCAGGAAGAAGTGTTTCCGGATTTATATGAATAGCATCAAACGTACAGGCCGAAACACAATCTCCATATCCGAAGCAGCCATACGAACAGCCGGTTTCTCCTCCGTACAAGGATGCTGCAATGGCACAATTTTTGGCTCCATCGTATTGGTTAGTACGCGGGCGGGCTTCGCAAGTTCCATTACAACGTACTACAGCTACCATCGGGTCGGAAGTACTGGCTTCTTTTCCTAATATGGAGGCTACATTATTCATCACATCAGCTCCACCTACCGGACAGAATAAACTATCCAACGACTCTGCTTTTACGCAAGCAGCGGCAAAACCTGAACATCCGGGATACCCGCAACCTCCGCAGTTGGCTGCCGGTAAAACATCCTGAACCTGTGCAATACGGGGATCTTCATATACTTCAAACTTTTTTGAAGCAGCATACAAAAGAACCGCGCCTACAACTCCGATTCCTCCTAAGGAAATAATGGCGATTAGAATCATGCTATTGATAAATTAGTTTTCTGTTTTTTAAGGGTGAAAATGAATTTCTTTTTTAGTTTATCGCGTGTAATATATAACACTCCATAATAAAATAACAAGATTGATAAACCTGTCAGTGCGCCAATAAGCTCACTTTGGTAGATGTTAACTGTTAAAGCAATACCAAAGATGATCAGAAATAGGGGAAGTACAAAGGCCAGGAAAACAGCCTGAAGCCCCATAGAGCTTTGTCCGCTTATAACAACTTGTTCGTTTACATGGAAAGAACCTGTGGTATCAGGTATCTCTATGATTTTATCTTTACTGTCGGCAGCCATACACATTGATTTGGCATGGCATCCTGCACAGGCTGATTGTTGTATAATTTTGACGAAGACTGTATGATCGCTAATTTTCTCTATTACCCCGCTATGACATATTGTATCTTTCATGTTTGTAATCTCGACATTGCAAAATCAAGGCAAAAGTAAGTATTATTTGGAAATTATGTCATTATTTCCAAATAATATTTAGCCAATAAGTATATTTAACTTACCATTTGTAATTGAATCCGAAACTCAGGAGTTCGTTCAACTGGAAATTACTTCTGTCTTCATTCCCAGTTTTCTTATCGTCATACCTTGGATAGAAATAGATACGAGTAGAGAAAAAGCGACTGATAGCCAATGTCAGGGTGTTTTCAAATTCTATTAAGTTTTCGTCCAGATTGGTTTTGAAATACAGACGGGATTGCCACGAGATGTTTCTGTTAAAGTTCATTAGCATCTCTACGCGTACAGACGGACCGAATATGTGTTGTACGTTTTTATAGGCGTTTTCTCCTTCTTCCGGATTGTCTTTTTTGTCGAATCCATGTCTGCCTAAATCCATATCCGGACCTTTTTTAGTACTATATTTAAAGGTATAGGCCAATGGAGCCAGATTGACACTTAGTTTGAGATTTTTGTGACGTTTAGTAAATTTCTTCTCCAGATCATATTTCATACCAAGCCCGGCATTGAACATGAATGGCGAAAGGAATGCTGAATATACTTTATGTGTATTTTCTTCATGATTTGTAAATAATTGAGTAATAAACTCAGTATCTAGAGTATAATACCATTTGCTGAATGCTTTATACCCAATATTGTTATGGAATT
The DNA here is from genome assembly GCF_029892785.1 of Parabacteroides sp. PH5-46. Classification (GTDB taxonomy): domain Bacteria; phylum Bacteroidota; class Bacteroidia; order Bacteroidales; family Tannerellaceae; genus DFXE01. The sequence continues at coordinate 8,257 of NZ_JARXXA010000005.1, read as the reverse complement.
TGAAAATATCATTTCCTATTTTATAATCACGCAATGTATCATTTGGGGCATTATAGATATTGGCGGTAATTTCCGCTTCATTGGTAATCTGTACTTTATCCTTTTTATAATCATAGCGAAGATAGTTTTTGCTATATATATTAAGGTTGCTACTTCCTCCTTTATGCCAGTTTTTGGAAACATAGTTTTGTGAGAATTGCAGGGCGCTTTCAAAAGAAGACATCCAGTATTGCCTGTCGGGAATAAACTTCTGTGGGGCATCTACATCATCAAAGCTAACATCAGATTTAACCAAGATGGGCATTTCTTTCTGGATAGGCTTTCTGATATATTCCGTGACTACAGTTTCTCCTGGCAAATCCCGTTCCGAATAGCGGAAATAGTCCAGATGGTTTATTTCAATACGCTGGAGTGTTGAATCATTTATCGCTTTTTTTCTGAAATAGTCAGCAAACAAGGTCGTGTCTGGTTTGTACATAAAGTCGTATGGACTTTTATGTTTGACTATATCTTTATTATAAAACGTTAAATCGGCTGGTAAAATATTACCTCTGAACAAAGGAGTCAGAAAAAGGTCGTTGATAATAATTGTATCCCTGAAAGTCATGTAATTGTGAAAAGCATTGGATGCATCTCTTACCAATCTCGCCCAATATAGTGCTTCGTCAGAGATATTTAGCTCGTCTTTCTTTACGAATCTTAACAGGTTGGAACTACTACTGTGTTTAGGGATGGAATAGGTTTTGTTTTGCTTCTCAAACTGCTTATTTAAGTCTATTACGTTATCCAGACTGGATTCGTCAAATATAATTTCCGGGATTGTATCAATAGCCGAAGCCTCGCCTGTTCTACCAAGAGAAGAGTTAATATCCTGAGCTCCGGAATAGAATGTAGCAAATAAATATAAAGCAATACCTACACAATACCTTTTCATCATCATTAAGAATACTTGATTATTAATCGCTGGATATATACTTAAAGTGCAAAAATAAGGAAAAACAATAACAAGCCCTAATCTTTTCATCCCTAAAAGCTGCAATTTAACATTCTCTTCTATACATATGATTTTTGAAAAGTATTAATAGTTTTCTGAAAAAGTATTAATACTTTTCAAAAAAACTATGCATACTTCAAGATATTAAGTTTCGTATGCTCTAAAGAATACACGAAGTCTAATGTTCTCTTTCTTAACAATTTTTTCTTATTTTTGCCTGTCCATTAAAATAAGAAAAAGCTTGAAACCTTTTACAAAGTTAATATTACCCTTATTCATACTGTGTTATATCATTGCTTGTAATGATGATAAGTATATTGATTCTCAATTAGACAAGGCTGAAGTTCTGATGGAACAGCAGCCCGATACAGCACTAGCCATTTTGAAGCGAATAGAAGCTCCAGAAAAACTTTCTGACAAACAATATGCTCTATGGTGCTTATTGTACACACAGGCGCAAGACAAAAACTATGTCAAACATGAGTCTGATTCCTTAATCCGGATAGCCGTCAAACACTTTGAAAACACAAACGACAAACCCCGCTTAATGAAAGCCTGGTATTATAACGCCGTAATTTGCTACGATCTAGGCGATTCCCCACGTGCCCAGGACTACTATTTAAAAGCACTAGAAGCCGGCAAAGACTCAAAAGATCATGCCTTATTGGGACGGATTTACAGCAATTTAGGGCTGATTTACATTTATCAAAATCTTTATCCTACAGCTCTTATATTTCAAAAGAAAGCAGCAGAACATTTTTTATATCTTAAAGATTCGACTAATACAGGACGAACTTTGCAAAATATAGCTCGAATTTATGTTAAGAATGCTCAGCTAGATAGTGCTATTATTTATTATGAACAAACATTGCCTTTTTTGACACAACGAAATAGAGTAGCAATTTGTAATGAAATAGGGAGTTTGTATAAACGGATAGGGGTTTTTGATAAGGCTTTAGAATATATTCAATTAGCTTATAATTCGAGCTTTTTCCAAGATGATATGACTCCTATATATCTTAATTTGGGCGACTTATATCGTAGAATTAGATTACAAGATTCTGCATACTATTATCTAAATTTATGTATACAATCTCCAAATATTCACTCGAAAACAGGTGCTTATCAAAGTTTATCTTATCTTGAGGAACAGAAACATAATTGGTTGCAATATGCAGTTTATCATCAACAATATAGAGCTCTGCAAGATTCTTTAGATAGGATTAAGCAGACAGAAAATATACAACGCATTCAAAGTGTTTTTGATTATCGATTGATTGAGGAAGAACGGGCTTTTCATGAAAAGGAAGCGTATCGGAAAACAGTTTGGTTTTATCGACTTGGAATATTTACTATAGCTTCTTTTGCTGTTCTACTTATGTTATTTTTCTATTTATGGAGAAAAAGACAGTTTGAACGGGAGCGTAATGAAAAAGAGTTACGTATTCGGGAACAAAAATATAGGCATAGTCAAGAGTATATTCTAACCAAAGAACAGGAGATTCAGAAATTGAAAGAAGCTTTGACTGAGGAAACAGATAAGTTGAGTAGAGAATTATTAGCTGCTCAACGAAAAATACTGGATAGTGAAATTAAACAAGATAAAGAAAAGCGGAGTTTGCAAAAAAAATGGAATGAAGAATTTCGTAAAAGCCCAATTCGTCAATTATTTATTTCTGGAAACGAAAGAATAACAAGCAATGACTGGATACAATTAGAAATATGGATAGATCGTATTTACCCTAATATGGTATCTTATTTGAGAAATGTTATACCTACAATAGATGATGAGAAATTGAAGGTTTGTTGTTTAGTCATGATTGGAGTACCAGTAAAGCGAATTGCTCTTTTACTTAATAAAACAAGCTCTGCTATCTCAAAGCGAAAAGAGCGACTATATGAAAGACTCACTGGAAAAAAGGGAAGCGCTAAAGATCTTGACAGTTTCCTGTCTGATATGTTTGAATGGCAGAAAACAAATCATTTTTAAATTTGTCACTTTTTGTCACTTTGATTTGTGTATAAATTCAAATTTAATCTTTTTACTTTGCTGATTAAACATAATTAATTCAATATGAAAAGTTTTGTTCGTGTATTGGTATTATTCCTCATGTTATTTCCTATGACCTTACTGGCGGATGAAAAAGAAAAAGATATACCAGTTGAAGGTGAGTGGGGGGATAATAGAACTCGTTCTATAGACCCGGTTCGTCCGAGGATTTATCTTTTTGATAATGTATTGTCTGTTTATATGGCAGATCCTTTGCAAAATCTGACGATTGTGGTGTCAGACAGTAATGGAAATATTGTGTATCAGGATTGCATATCGTCTAATGCGCCTGGATATACTCATCCTATATATTTAGATGATCAACCACGGGATTACACAATAGTAATTAGTCATTTTTACGGCTATTTGACAGGACGATTTAGCGTTGGGCCGTAATTTTTTAGGTTTTGATAGAAGACTTACACCCGAGAACAGTTGTTTTTCTGTTTTTCGGGTGTATTTTATTTGTTAATCTACTAATGAATTATAAATTTGCTGAATCTATCTGTTAGAGAGAGTGATTATGGAGTTTGATGATTTTTTTAAACGTAAGATTATTCCATTCGAAAGGGAAAATGGCTTATTATATGTGCCTATAGGTTTACGCAATTTTTTTCCAAAGGAAAACAGTGAGTTAGTAGTCTATTTTGAAAAGGAAGAAATAAAGATAAAATATAATGCCACTCGCAATTGGCTGTATGGACTCTCTGATCTTTATGACACACTGGACCTTTTGGTTTATGATATGGTTTGGCTGGCAATTATTGATGATAAAATAAATTTAGGCCGTTGCGATGAAGAAGGAAATATTAATATTTTTCGTTATGAAAACCAAGTTGATATCGTTGATGAAACAAATGAAGATCCGGATCTAACGGAAGATAATAATGATTCCTGTTTTGATAAAATATCTAATTACGTAAAAGGGAATATAGCTGAAGATCGAGTTAAAGAGTATATCCTCCTCCGGGGGCAAGGGCTGTTATCTGTATTTAAACCGGTGATAGATGATAATGGGATTGATTTAATCGTGATGCACAAAGGAGTATTTCATCCGGTATATCTACAGATCAAGTCACGTAGCATAAACAGAGAGGGTAATGAAACCTATTTGACAATTTCAGCAAATACGTTCCATGCACATGAAAGCCTTTATATTATAGGACTTATTTTCAATAAAAAAACACTGGATATTGAAGATAAACTATTAGTGATCCCTTCATGGGAGGTAAATAACAAAGCTCCTCAACCTATCAATGCTAAATATAAATTAAATATCTCATTTGAAGATAATAAAGACAATTACTGGAGCCAATACCTCGTTCATAAAAGTAAATTAGCTGAAAATTTGCTTAAACTAATTTCAGAATAGAAATAAAAAAAGGCCACCTCATAATTGAAGTAGCCTTTCTATTTTAGATTTGATTATAAATTATCTCAGAGTTCCTTGTTGAGCTTCCTGAATCATTTTTTCGTTTGCCATGATCATGATTTCAACGCGACGGTTCAAAGAACGTCCTTCAGCTGTGCTGTTGTCGGCAACAGGATCGTGAATTCCTTTTCCTTCGTATGTCATACGGTCGCTACGAACGCCTTGGTTCATCAGATAATCGTAAACACTTTGAGCGCGTTTTTCAGACAATGTCTGGTTATAGTCTACGCGGCCTGTGTTGTCTGTGTGACCGATAACCTTGATATACGTATCAGGATTACCTTTTAAGCTGCTTCCGAAATTGCGCAAGGCAGTTTTTGAAGCTTCGCTAACGGTACTTGAGTTAGTAGCAAACAGGATACCTGAATCAAAGGTAACTTTTAATGCTTCTCCATCATTTACTGACTCAACAGTAGCTTCAGGGATAGCAGCTTCCAGTTCTTTTTTCTGGTTGTCCATCTTTTTACCAATTAAAGCACCTGCAGCACCACCTACAGCAGCACCAATAATACTACCTAATGCCGTGTTACCTGCTAATGCACCAACGCCAGCGCCTACAGCGGCACCACCGCCTACACCAATCGCGGTTCCTTTAACTGTGTTACTCGCTCCGCAACCGGAGAACAATACGGCCATACAAAGGGCTAGAACAGCCAATACTTTCAAATTTCTCATAACTTCTCTTAATTTTAAAACGATGTTGTTTACTATATAACAAAATTTAGTCAAATATGTTGAGTGAATCGCAATATTCCAGTTCTCCCTGCACGATAAACGTGATGTCGTCGGGCTCAAATTTCCCTATACCGTCTTTCTGTGCATTCTTTACTACATAATTGATCAACTCTTCTTCATCTATTTCTACATCAGTGTCATCATCTTGCTCTTCATCATTGATATAACCTTTTGACTCATAGAAATCGTAGACCAAATCCAGTATATAGACAATATCGTCGTCACTGAACTTTTCTTTCAGATCCAGAGGAAGATAATTTTGAATAAACCTTACCGCATCGTCTTCGTCGTAATCAAACAAATCTTCTTTTTCGCTCATAAAGCCTCTGTTTATTGGTTATAAATATGCTGCAAATATACAATTACTTTTCGATTCTGATTCGTGCATCAACAGCAAATAATCCTCTTTCGGTTGCTACGATCGGATTGATATCTATTTCTTTTATTTCCGGAGAGAAGCGCAATAGGGTGGACAGGCGTACGATGATATCGGCATACTGCTGCTCGTCGATGCCCTTTTGTCCGCGCGTGCCTTTGATGATCGGATAACCGCGTAGCGACCGGATCATGGAGAATGACTCTTCATAAGAAAGCGGAGCCAAGCCGTATGATACGTCTTGCAATACTTCAACAAAGATACCTCCCAGACCGCAGAGTACAATGTGACCAAAACGGTCTTCGTATTTTGCGCCGATGAACAACTCTTGTCCTTTCAGCATCGGCTGCACTAGTACGGCTGTAACGTCTGGTAACTTCATCATTCGCTGATATTCAAAAACCAGATGTTCTTCGCTTTGGATATTCAGGGCTACTCCACCTATATCACTTTTGTGTACAGGGCCTACTACCTTGGCTACTACCGGGTATTTTACCCTTTTGGCAAAGTTTATCAGATCTTTCTTGTCTGCTGAAGCAATCTCTTCTGCCATTGGTATATTGGCCATAGCAAGAACTTTTCGCACATCATCCGGACTCAGGAATCCATCAGGCAGTGATTCTACCAGACGGCGAATCTCAGGTACATTCACTCCATATAACTGAATGTCTGCATTGGCCGGTGTTGGCGTGTTGATCACGCGCGACAGGGCTGTACCTAATGTTACTTCGTCCGAGAAATTCACGTGTCCTTTCTTTATAAAACTTTTTACCTCCGGGCTAGCCGTTACAATAGATGGCAGAACCGGGAAAATAGGTTTCTCACATTCTTCCATCTTCTTATGTAAGACTTCGTATGCGTCATAAAGTTTAACCAGCCCCGGGCTTCCGAAGATAACCATCATCAGGTCTATGTTCTCAAAGTGGTTCTCGCAGTAGTCGATGGCAGTTGCCAGATGCTCGGGAGTACCTGTGCCGATAATGTCGATCGGGTTTCCTACGGCAGCTCCTGGGTATAGTTTTGTTTTTAATTCGTCGGCAATCGGACCGTTCAGGTCCGGAACGTTGATGCGTCCTTTTGATAGGGCGTCAGCTAGCATTACGGCTGGTCCTCCGGCGTGTGTAACAATTGCGCAGTTCTTTCCTTTTACTTCTTTCAGGGTAAAGATACTGGCAACAGTCGTCAGTTCTTCGCGGCTGAAGCAGCGAACGATTCCGGCTTTGCGGAACAAGGCTTCTACTGCCGAGTCTGAACTGGCCATAGCTCCTGTGTGAGAAGAGGCAGCTCGCTTGCCGGATTCTGTACTTCCTGCTTTAATGGCTGCTATGCGACATCCTTTGCGAATCAGGGAAGAGGCGTGATAGAGTAATTTATCCGGATCTTTAATACTTTCCACATAAATCATCTTTATTTTTGAGTCGAATACCGGGTCGAAGCGCTGATCCATATATTCCAGGATGTCTTCTACACCGATTTGCTTGGAGTTCCCCACTGTCCAGACAGATGAGAAGCGCAAACCTTTAGTCAGTGCCGATTCCATGATAAACAAGGCGGTACCTCCGGAACTGGATATAAAGTCTACTCCGTCGGGATGAAATTCAGGTATAGGCTGTGTAAATACGCCGTGGTAGTTCATGTTCATTACCCCGATGCAGTTCGGGCCAATCAGTGATGCCCCGGCATCGTTAGCTATCTTCAGGATTTTATCTTCCAGGATGGCTCCCTCTTTTGTTTCTTCGCCAAAGCCGGCAGATACTACGATAAAGGCCTTTACATTCTTCTCGTTTGCCAGTACCTCCATCACTTCCGGACAGGCGGTGTTCGGTATGGATATAATGGCCAACTCTGTTTCGGGGATATCTTTTACGTGCTTGTATGATTTCAACCCTTGTACTTCTGTTTCTTTGGCGTTTACAACATATAATTCGCCTTTGTACTTTCCGTCCAATAGGTTTCTGACAGTTCTACCACCCGGTTTATGTACATTATTAGACCCTCCAACAACAACGATACTTTGCGGATTTATTAATTCTCGATTGATCATAACGTTTTGACTGTTTTAAATGGTAATTAGAGCTACAAATATAGTATAATTATCCATTTTTGGGCTGTTTTTAGGCTTTTTTGTTTACATTTTGCACGTTTTCAACCAATCGATGGGACGTGTCCTAATAAAAATAGCTCGTGAGCTGTTTTTATCGGCTCGTGAGCTATTTTTATTGGCTTGTGAACTATTTCAGCGCGTAGTAAAGAGCTGCGGCAATGGCTGCTCCGGCAATGGGTGCCAATACGGGTATCCAGGCATATTCCCAATGGCTGCTGCCTTTTCCTTTGATAGGCAAAATGGCATGCATAATGCGAGGCGCCAGATCGCGTGCCGGGTTGATGGCATAGCCCGTAGGCCCTCCTAAAGACAGGCCTATCACCCAAACCGTAAAGGCAACCGGGATAGCGCCAACCGAGCCTAATCCTACCGGCAATGTGCTGTTTGTATCATGCCATGTAATCTCTCCTCCGGTAATATAGAAGACAACAAACATCAGTACAAATGTACCGATCAGCTCAGTCAGGAAATTAATTAGTCACCCCTTAAAAAGCGGCTTTAAGTTTTTCACTTAATAAAATTGTCTGTATCCGTAAAATGATATAGGCAATTTTTTGTTTGTATTT
>NZ_JARXXA010000004.1 GCF_029892785.1 Parabacteroides sp. PH5-46 | reverse complement strand
GCTAGCCCCCGCTGCCCCTCGACTTGCATGTGTTAAGCCTGTCGCTAGCGTTCATCCTGAGCCAGGATCAAACTCTTCGTTGTTAAAATTGTTTTCTATTTTTTTCCTTAGCTCATGAACCGTATTATTGTAGTTACATCTGATATAAAAATTAACGGTATAAGTCAATTAATACACTTGTTACATATTCTATAAAAAACATTAAGAAACTATCACTCTATATATACAATGTATATACACAATAAAAGCATCCTCAATGCTTCCCTTGTACTACTTTAGTCGTTATGTAAATCTTTCAAAGAACTCTTCTTTTCTAACGCTCGTTTTTCTCGAACGCGGGTGCAAAGGTAAAACAACACTTCGCATATTCCAAATATTATTGCAACTTTTTTCTGAAAAAATGCAACCGGAAAAATGTTGCGCGTACATATTATTATCTATAAGGAAAAATGAACTGCACTTCTTACGCAAACAATCAAAACAAACTTTTTTAAAAGCGGCTTACCCTCAAAAAAACATCGAATTTTATTTGTTGCCGATATATATGGGCAATATTGCCGATAACTATCAACAATTCTGCCGACAATTGTCAGCAGGCTTGCCGATATATATCGGCAACCAAAAATAAGCGTACAAAATAAGACGTTATTTGCTTAAAATCAGGCAGTAATCCTACTCTTTTTGTTGTTTCACCAAGTATTTCCAGCAACAATATAACTCTGATAGACAATCATTATAAGTTAAAATAGCTTAACACGCTTGGTTATTTAAAAAAACACCCTACATTTGTCGTGCACTATTAAACTAATACACTGATAAATTAAACTATATGATTCAATTAACGAATGTAAGTTTTGGATACCGCAGGCAGAAACCGGTATTACAGGAGATCAACCTGGAGATTAAACCGGGTAACATCTATGGATTGCTTGGCAAAAACGGAGAAGGGAAAACGACACTTCTTAATATAATGAGTGGTTTACTTTTTCCGGATAAGGGCGAGTGTTTGGTATTCAATGAGATGCCAGAGAAACGCAAGGCGCATTTTCTTCAAAATATATTCTTATTGCCGGAAGAAATCAACCTTCCGGATGTAACAGGACAGGAATATATTAAGATGTTTGCTCCCTTCTACCCCACGTTTAGCAATGAAATATTCGAAGCCTGCAAGGAGTCGTTTGATATAGACTTAACGGCCCCTTTGCGCAAAATGTCGCTCGGACAAAAGAAAAAGGCTGCTATTATGTTGGCGTTATCGGCCAATACCCCTCTCCTACTGATGGACGAGCCGACCAATGGGTTGGACATACCTTCTAAGAGTATCTTCCGCAAGCTTCTGGCAAGTCATATCTCAGAAGAACAGACTGTTATCATCTCAACCCATCAGGTGCGCGACTTGGAAAGCCTGATAGATTCAGTCATTATCCTGGACAGAAAAGAGATACTTTTCAATAAACCGCTGGATGAAATCAGCCGCAAACTAGACTTCCGCAAAGTGGAGACAGAAGAGGCTTCTTTCTACTCCGAGCCTTCGCCTTCAGGAACCGTTGGCGTAGTAGTTAATGACACAGCAGAAAAGAGTATCGTTTCGCTTGAATTGCTGTTCAATGCTGCCACCTCTTCTGCTTCCAGAAGTAAGATCAAGGATATTATCAATCACTAAACACACGAACATCATGGATACTAATTTCAGTTTACATAGAATCTTATTACTACTAAAAGCAGATTGGATTGAACATCGGAAAAACTATCTGTTCAGCATGGGTGCATTATTGCTGGTATGGTTGTTTATCATATTCATTTTAAAGCTAAAAACTACCGATGTAGGGCAGCAGGCCGCAGTTTTTGTGTTCGGAGGGCTTGTTACGTTTCTCTTTTATTGCCGCCACGTGGGAAATAAAGTACATAAATCGATTAGTCGTTACTACACACTGCCGGCCAGCACATTAGAGAAATATCTTACCTTATTGATAGAAGGCTGTATATTCTTTATTACTTACCTGGTGATCTTTTATAGTGGACTATTAGTCTGGAAGTTGATCACACCGGAGGCACCCATTATAACACTGAAAGACATCACTTTCAAGAATGGTAGCGAAAGTGGGATATTTTTTCTTACATCCCTTATCTTCCTGTCGTACATGACATTCAGAAAGCATGCTTTCCTGATCGCCATTGCCGGATTGGCTACCTATATCGCAGTTTTTGCCGGGTTTTATGTCAGGATTTTAAAAGCGATTCACGACAATAATCAAGGCTTTTTCAAATCTTCTTTCCTATTTGATTCATTCGAGTTTGGAGCCACGCTTTATACCCCTTTGATGATCCTATTCTCTGTTATCATGCTATGTATCGGATATTTAAAACTTAAAGAAAAGGAACTGCGATGAACTATAATACAAATCAATCCATTTTTATGCAGATCGCAGACCAGATTTGCGATCGGGTATTGAGCGGAGAATACCAGTCGGACAACCGTATCCCCTCTGTCAGGGAGCTGGCTGTAGAGATGGAAGTGAACCCCAATACCGTGATGCGTTCGTTTGAGAAATTGCAAGACAAAGAAATTATATACAACAAACGGGGCATCGGGTACTTTATCTCGCCTGCTGCAAAAGATAAAATCAGGGAAATGCGTCATAATCACTTTATTGACGAAGTGCTTCCTTCTGTCTTTAAAGAGATGATCCTTCTGGACGTCAGCATGCAGGAACTGACAAATGCCTATAACAACTATTTATCAACTTCTAATCAACTAAAATCATGAAACGTAGTAACCTCATATTCTTCATTTTCATTGGCATACTGTTTATCACACCTCTGGTGATAATGGGTATATTCTACCTTACGCCCAAAGAAACAAAACTGACCGGATTGGGAAGTAAACATCACATCTATATCATTGAAAACAATGAATTAAGTGCTGAAAATGTGAAAATTGAACAATTCGATGATACGACGGAGCCTTTTGAAATTAAAATCGACAATACCTCCATATTCAACAAATATACCTCTATCTATTACAAGGGGACGAAAAACTACCTTCCGAGCATTCGCGAAGAAGGTAAAACCCTGATTATCGGAAAACCGCAGAAGGAAACATCCAACGAAAAACTCACGCTACATATCAAAAGTAATTTAGTAAAAAAGGTGATACTGAACGGAACAGAGATATGGAATAATGGCGAAGAGGAGTCGGCTGACGGATACAGTTTCGTACCGGAACTCACGGAAAAGATAGACGCATTTGTTGAATATTACGCATCTTTACAGAAATAAACATAAAAAAATCACTATTTTCGTTCCCAAATGAATACTAACTCATCTGGGAATGAAAAAACGATTGATTCTCTTTTTGCTCTATACTTCCTTTACCTGCTTCGCGCAGCAGACTGAGCGAATGTATCTGTCTGGTACAGGAAGCGATAACACCGTGTTATGGGATTTCTTTTTACACCCGATAATCCCGTGAAGCGGAATAACGACAATACAATGGGTAAATCTCCGGACGGACAGTTGTCTATCTTGAATGCTATAAGCCCGGTAGGAACTAAATTCAAAGAAACAAAAGAAGTTGGCCCGCAAGGCCAGCCTAATTACTTCTTAAGTTCCGGACATGCCGAGCCGGTGAAAGGGACGTTTTATCTAAAATATATTCCTTAATTATCAAAAATTTATATGGAGTCTACATCGCTGATTGTATGGATTCTTTCTTCTGTTTACGCATTATTGATTATAGGTACGTTTTACGCCATCCTTACGGAAGACACTAATCCCACCAAAACAATGTCCTGGCTACTGGTATTGCTGGCTATACCAGCTTTGGGGCTTATTATCTATTACGCCTTCGGGTATAATCCACGAAAGAGAAGGCATTCGTCGTTCATTTACAACATCTTTCGGGATGAACTTGTGGCAAAAGCGCCCGACAAAATCCGCTTATCAGAGAATCCACACAGAGAAAAGATAGAGCCCTCTTACCGCAGACTGACCGACTTGCTCAGGCAAAGCAACGACTCAAACGTACTGTATGGCAGCAAGGTAGAGATACTAACGACCGGAAAGCAGAAGTTTGAAGCTCTGATAGACGACCTCAACAAAGCTACGCATCATATCCATATCGAGTATTTCTCGTTCAGGAAAGACAAAACCGGGTATATGATCCGCGACCTCTTGATGAAAAAAGCCCGGGAGGGGGTCATTGTACGTTTTATTTATGAGAATATCGCCAATATAGACGTCAGCCCCAGCTTCTTTTACAAGATGAAAGAGGCCGGAGTAGAAGTGCTGCCTTTCAGCAAAAGCTCGCTTCCCTTTATCAGGCGGAAACTGAACAACCGGGATCATCGCAAAATTGTGATTATTGACGGGAAAACAGGCTATACCGGCGGCATGAATATCGGCGACGAATATGCCTACGAATGGCGGGATACCCACCTGCGTATCAAAGGAAAAGGGGTATACGGCCTGCAATATAATTTCCTGCATATCTGGTATGAATCGGGAGGTGGCATCCCGGAGAAGGTAGAAGACTACTTCCCCGACTACGAGGAGTATTCAGCCAACCTGATGCAAGTAGTACCGGAAGCCCCCAACTCGCCCTGGCCTTATTTGCTGCTGGCTTCGAGCCACCTCGTAAGCGGAGCCAGAAAGTACATCTATATCCAAACCCCTTATTACCTGCCACCGGATTCGCTGATGCAAGCACTAAAGGCTGCGGCGCTCAGCGGTGTGGATGTGCGCGTAATGCTGCCCTCCAAAGCCGACCTCTTCTTCATGGACCCAGCCGTTCACTCCTATTACGAAGAATCCTTGCTGGCAGGCATAAAGATATACGAATACCAAGCCGCCTTCCTGCATGCCAAGACGATGGTAGTAGACGATTACCTCTCCGTAATCGGCTCAACCAATATGGACCTGCGCAGCCTGGAGATCAACTTCGAGGTAAACACCTACATGTACGACCCCGACATCGCCCGCCAAAACTACAACATATTCATGGAAGACCTTAAAAAATGCAAAGAAGTAACCCTCGAAGAATGGCTCCAACGCCCCTGGTGGAAAAAGATCGTCCAATCCATCATGCGCCTCTTCTCCCCTATTTTGTAGATTTCTTCTTCCGTAAGCCTTTGAAGAGCAAGGCTATTTTTCGTTTCAGGGGCAAGGGAGTTACTTGTATTTCTTTCTTGATAGCCTCCTGATGCTGATCTAAGTAAGTGGTAGAGGTTTCATAGCCTTTTTGGTAGATATAGGATACGTGTTTGAAATCGAAGATGGAATAGGTGGAGACTTCGTTTGATTCGATCAGGAAATCGCATAGGCTTCGTTCAGCCATTGTATTAGAGCCTACTACGTAATTCATGGTACGTTCGAGCATATACCTCAGGGAGTTATCGTACTTCATGGGGGTAACGGGACTGACATTGACTCCGATTAGCTTTTCGCAGTCCTGACGGATGACGGAAACCGGGAAGTTCATAAACAAGCCTCCGTCTACAAAATAGTGATTATCAATCTCCACGGGTGTAAAAACAATGGGGACGGAGCAGGAAGCGATCACTGCCGGGATCAGCTCTCCTTTGCTGAAAACCTGCTTGACCCCGTATTCGATATCTGATGCTACTACCCGCAAAGGGTATTTCAGCTCTTCAAACGTTCGGGCGTGAAGGTATTTTTCCAGAAAAGATTTGAATTTATTAGTTTTAAAAATGCCTCCTTGAGGAATGGAAGTATCCGCAAATTCCCTGAATTTCACTTTCTCAAAGATCGCATAGATCTCTTTGGGGCTGTAGCCATCGGCATAGAAAGCGCCGGCTAAAGCACCGGCGCTTGTTCCCGATAGGATATCAGGATAAATATTCCTTTCATTCATAGCCTGTAAGGCGGCTATATGTACAAATCCACGGACACCACCACCACTTAAGGTGAGGCCTAAGGTGTATTTCTCATTCGTTGCTTTATCCATTTATTTTTCACTAATCCGGTAAACCGTAAGGGAATAAGCAGGCAATACAGACGTCTGCATTTCCTCTATAGTGCATCCCGACGTTTGCGGTTTAGCGGTCTTATCATCCAGCGCTCCTTGCAAGACTGTTTTAGACACTTTCATGCCCGAAACAGGGATGCCTCCCAGATTGACAGACGGCTGAACAGCTACCGGCAAGCGGTTTACCAACTTGATAATCAGGTCGCCCGATGACATATCCCTGACTACAGAAGCAGCCACTCGCCTTTCTACGGCAGTATCCTTTACTGTCAAATCAATCCAGCTGGGAATATACTCATTTCCTGTATGTACGCCAAATAATTGCTGCACATAATAGCCTACCGTTGGTTTCACTTCCGCATTGGTAAAGTATATCAGATCCGGATTCCATTGAGTACGACCCTCTTTGGCCAGCAAGGGAGCATACGAGGCCATACTTACGATGTCGGCATTGCGCTCTAAAGAAGTCAGGTAAATAGCCTCTGCCAAAGCGGTTTCCATGTTGTTGTGCCTGCCTTCGATGTGGGCGGCATATTCGCCCAGGTACACCTTAGCACCTTGGCGGTTATACGAATCGTAAAAGTCTTGATTATTAATGAACCAGCCCGGCGATTGATAGTAATGTTCATCCATCACCGGAACGCCCAGTTTGTCAGCAATCGCCCAGCCTTCTTCATAGTCCGTTCCCTCGTTGAAAGGGCCTGCCGTACCGATGATCGTAATCTCGGGATGCTTCGCCTTTACGGCATTGTATAAGAGGGTAAAACGCTCTTCAAACACCTCAGAGATCAGGTCTTCGTTGCCGATGCCTACATATTTGAGGTTAAAGGGTTCGGGGTGGCCTGCTTCGACGCGTACCCTCCCCCACTTGCTATTTGCGGGGCCGTTTGCATATTCTATCAGGTCGAGTATCTCCTGCGCGTAATCGTGCATTTCACACATCGGGAGGCCTTTCTGCCCGTTATAGCTGGAGTTCTGGCAACACACGCCGGCAGGTACTACGGGGACAGGTTCTGCCCCTATGTCTTCACAAAACTGGAAGAACTCAAAGTATCCCAAACCAGCCGTTTGATGGTAGCGCCAGATGTTTCCTTGCGGAACGCGGGATTCCAGCGGGCCTACGGTATTCTTCCAGCGGTACATATTCCCCAGCCCATCGCCATGCGCCAGACAGCCGCCCGGGAAACGGACAAAGCGCGGTTTCAGGTCGGCAATGGTTTGTGCCAAGTCGGCTCGCAAGCCGTTCGGACGGTTCTTGAATGTCTTTTGCGGGAAAAGAGAGATCATATCCAATGATACACTCCCTTTTTTATAGATACGAACAGCCAGACGGGCATCGCTAACATCCTGGTTTGAAGTCAATACACCTGTATATTTCTTCCACTCAGCCGTCAGATTATCAATTTGAGCTTCGGCAAAGATTTCTCCGTTTTTACCCAGCAACTGAACGCTTAGCTTCCCTGTTTTCCCCTTGGCAAAGAGAGAGAAATTGTAAGATTCGCCAGCTTTAAGCACGATACCGTCAAAGCCTTCATTTACAAAGGCAATTCCTTTCCCGGCATGCTTTATGTCCAATACGGCATAGTGTGGATTGTTGGGGTGTATCGGCTGTACAGTGTCAATCGTAAACGTAGCTTTGCCTTTCGCTCCGGTCTGTAACTCCCAGCTTGTAAAGGCATTCCAGTTCTTGTTATTTCCGGCTACATCCTCCGGCGAATACTCAAAATCCCGGTTTTGCACCAGCTCGGCATACAAGCCTCCGTCGGCGGCATAGTTCAGGTCTTCATAGAAAATACCCATCAGATTGTCGCTTATTTTCTTGCTTTGTTCAGGGATCAAAGATATCTCAGCCCGAATTGTTTCTTTCAGTTTGCCTGTAAGAACCTCTTCCTTCATCCAATAGTGGCTTTCTCTTTCTTCTTTCCGGCCAACTTCCGCCCGTATATTATCGATAAAATCCAGGGATACATCCAAATAGGTGCCCCGCTCCAGATTGACTAATTTGGTCATCGGAGCAGCCTTTTCCTGATATAGTTCGTAGTATTTGTCGCCTTTGGAGGGGTATGCTTGTCTGGACCAATGTACAAAGTCTCTGGTACTTGCATGTCCTATGGCTTCGTTGCACTCATTGAGCATCCACAGGCAATGGTATAGGCCATCTTCTCCTTTGAAAGTCAAGGGGTTGATCAGCCGCTTTTCGGTGCCCCAGTTGCCATAATCCGAGCGCAGGAAACTAAATTCCGGACCTATCTTGTTCCATTCCTTTCCATCCTCGCTCCAGGAGAGGTGTAAACCGTTCTTATTGTTGTTCTCATCTGTGCTGTAGGCAAACAAACGACCCGGCAGCAAGTTGTATGTAAAGTTCTCAAAACGCACCTCGCCGCTACCTGCTGCCATCAGCCCCAGGCGCAAGGAATAGAAGCCTCCATGATTATTATGATGCAGGCCTGATACGTCTAACTGATCTTTTATTGTTTCCCATTCGGAGCCATCACGACTGATCTGTAACGAACAGACATTGCGACGATTAACGATCTTCAGATAAAAGTGATTCCCCAGCGAATTTGCCACCTTTGACTGCTTGTTCGCATCCTCATAAAGCGTAATACTTTTACCGTCAGACGATATCCCGGCAAAAGCTACTTCATTATAAAACAGCAATAAACCACCTACTGCCCCTCTACCGAGCGTTACCTCTACCTGAGCCTCATAATTCTTGTCCGGAACGATAGCCAATTGCAAGCTCGCATTCTTGGGAGAAGCCCCTTTCCCACGCATAGACAACTTACCATCTTTCCAGGCATATTGCGCATTATATTCCTTCCAGGAACTCCAGTAGAGACTGGGTTTTGCCTTATCTGCAAGGGAAGTATTGGGACGTACAGCCTCCATAATTTTGCGCGAGCGAAACCACCCATCATCCAGCCATTGCATAGGCTCAATCAGCGTTTGCCTACCCAAGGTATGATACCCCTTCTCGTATGCATGATACACCATCCACCAGTTCCCATCTACATCATCAATCAACGTACCATGCCCTTTAGACCACCAACGCTCACCGTCACTATATGTATGAACGATAGGGTTATAAGGAGAGTTCTCCCAAGGCCCCCGGACGCTTTTGGAGCGAGCAGCTACCACCATGTGGCTCGTAGCCGGTCCCGCCGTTCCACCTTCTGCGGAAATCATATAAAAATAGCCGTCTTTGCGGATCAGTTTAGGCGACTCCAGACACATACATTCCGTATCCCAATGTTCGGGATACACCCAGCCATCGTACAGCTTTTCGGGCTTCCCAACGATAGAGAGTCCATCGTCCGAAAGTTGCACCATGATCCCTTCATTCAGATACAAATAGCGCTTACCATCTTCCCCAACGACGTGGCCAGGATCTATTCCTTTTATCTTCAAATCAATGGGTTTGCTCCACTTGCCCCGGATATCGTCTGCCCAGACAACCCAGTTGGTCTCTCCTGCCGGAAAATAGATATAATACCTTCCGTTATGCTTCACCAGGTCGGGGGCAAAGACAGAGCCCACATTCGTAGTTATGGCATAGCCTATTGATTCCCAGTTGGTCAGATCCTGCGAATGCCAGATCTGCAAGCCGGGCAGATAGTAGAACGAAGAGTGCGTCATGTAATAATCCTTCCCATCACGAATGATCGACGGATCGGGGTAATCCCCTTTCATTATAACTTTAGGATATACTGCAGCCGAAAGGTAGCTAGACAAACCTAATAAAAGGATCAGAAATAGTATCTGCTGTTTCTTCATGGATGTATGAGGTTTTTATAAAAGTGAATGAAGTCCCACAATTGTAGAACACGTGTTCTACAGTTGTTGAATTCATGTTCAACAGTTGTAGAACTTATGTTCAACATATGTGGGACGATAATCTATCGTTTTAATGTGATAACTGTATAAGAGTATTTCGGGAATGTGTAGCGGGTACCTTTGCGAGAGATTGTAGCCCGCGAAGGCTTGAATACTACATTGTTCATATTCTCATACGTATTAAATTCCGTCAACTCGCAACCGCCTATGGTTTGCACCTCCGCGCGTGTATTGAAGCGGAAGTTGTCTATATTGAGGATGGCCTCCTGAGGTTGGTCGGACAGGTTGGCAATATAGATCGTCATTTCTGTCTTAGCCTCATTGATCTTGGCAGTTACGTCCAGGATGGTGTCATTGTCCGAAACAGCCTTAACTACATAGGGCTTCCAGGTCTTCATCATCATCTCGTCGATATGTGCCGAGGGCTGGAACCAGATGGTATCTGCCGTGTAGTGGATGCGTCCCTGATCCCACATATAGTGCATATTATGAGGCTGGAAGGTATTGGCTGTCCCTAGCATTTGGAAGCAATCTCCGTAGCGTTGCAAGGTATTCCAGTTGTGGGCATGAGCCAGTCCCCTGTCCCAGTCGCAGCGGCTGCCGTTTTCTTCCATCGGATGCAAATTGAGCTTGAACCCGGGATGATCTTTCGCCAGTTCGGCTTGCAAATTAATACCCATTTCGTTCAGGAAAGCATCCCCCCTATCAGCAAACAGAAGGGCTCCGGAATAATGCGGATCCCAAGCCAGTTTATCGCCTTTTCCTTTGCTGATAAACCAACCGGCCAGTTCGGAAGCCAGTTTGTAATCTTCTCCCAACTGCTGCTTAGCGTCTTCCAACTGCTGCTGCAATCTATCTAATTCCCAAGGGGATATACTTTGTTGTTTCGCTTCGGCAACTTGTTTTTCAAGCTGCTGTATACGTTGCTTTTGATATTCCGAACCTCCTCTTTTATAGCCACTTCCACCAATATTAAGAGAGGTCATGATAGACATATTCGAGTCGACTTCCCAAGCAGCTTCTGCAAACTTTTTCATGCACTCTACATATCCGCGCGTGATGGGGCGTTCGTTGTCCACCTGTATGTATTTCAAGTTGTAAGGCTCCGGATGTCCGTGTTTGGCACGCAAAGCTCCCCATTTAGATGAAGTAGAGCCATTTACATACTCCACGAAATCGCGGATATCTTCGTATGTTTCATCCATGCTCATACCGATAATAGCAATAGCATTGATGGACTCGGCAGCTTGCAGCATCTCTATAAAGCCAAAGCTATGAGTAGCATAGGGGTTGAAACCGCTACGGAAGGTGACTCTCCGTTCGTCAACCGGCCCAATCATCTTTTTCCAACGATAGAGATAGGTATCAGCCCCTACATCCACCATCGACCCATTGTAGCGAAAAGCGGTAATACCTTGTTTCTGAAGGGCATCTGTAAACATTTTCCGAATAGGGAAACCGTTTACCCTACCCCACTCTCCGGGCTGCAGGAAGGCAAATCCCAGGCTTACTTCTCCCGGGTTTTTCAAGGCAATGCCAAAGCTTCCGTTGATCGTATTTTTGTTTGGAATCAACTCAAAGTCAATCTTTTCATAGCTTCCATTCCCTTTCAGTTGATAAGGTTTTTCTGCCAGAACAGCTCCTTTTTCATCCCGCAGAGAAAGGTAGAGTGTAACAGCTTTTTCCGCTTTTACCCGAAGGATACCGTCATAAGGCTTCCCCGCATCAAAACGAATCCCCATCCGGTATAGGCCGTGATTGGTGATCCCTACTTCTCCGCTTCCGCCTGTAAAGCTGATTAGCTGAGACTGACGTCCTATATAGGCCTGTCCATCACGTCTCAGTTCGTATTTGTATTGAGGGCTTCCGCTTGTTAGCTTGCTCCAGTATTTGCTGATCTGCTCGTTTCCGTTGATGCGTTCCAACATCGTTTTCTGAATAGCCGGAGGCAGGGAATCATACACTAAGAAACGCCCTGGGAAGCTCCATCCCGAAATCACCCGGGGCTCGCGGAAAGGACGTGTATTATAGATGTCCTTGGAGTGGAAATCATACTTTTCCGAAAGATTGTTCCAGTTTACGCGCGAATAAATGTCGGTTTGCGTAATAAGGTGTGGTATTCTCCTTTCATCCAGCATAATGTAAATCTTGGAATAGTCGCTCTTATCCAGATTGAGGAAGTCTACATCTACGTTTTCTTCAAAGGCTTCGCCATGGATTAGTTGGCTGAACATTCCTCCGTTTGTCTGGTTGTTGAGGTCTTCGATATTAGTCCCGTTAAAGAGTTTGCTAACGGTTGCGATCTGTTCACCCGCGTCTATGTGTATACGGGTTTGCAATTTGTCCTGCCCGAAAAGACTACTTGTCAGAAGCAGGGAAATGATGATAAATACAGTGTTTCTCATGATAAGTGTAATTAAGCCCCGAAAAGTAATAAATATTATTGACAAAATTACACTTATCGATAAAAATATATGTTTTATCCCCTATTAATGTTTGATTTTCGAAAGACAGGAAAGCCTCTTTCTGCTAAATAGACACCAGCTAATATCAGCGCCGCCCCGACTAATGCTATAGGAGTTATTGTTTCGTCTATCATGATAGCCGATGTAATAAGCGTAACAACAGGTATAAAATAAATGTAAACAGAGGTACGGATAGCTCCTAAATGCTTGACAGCCATATTCCAAAAAATGAAACACAACATAGAGGCCACCACCCCTAGAAAAACCAGGTTACTAATCACAATCGGCTGAAAAAGAATAGCTCTATCTGTCGTAAGAGGCGAAAACCAAAAGACTGGTAACATGGTAAGAAGCCCGTAAAAGAAAACTTTCCGGGTAATAAACAGTATCGGATAACGGCTATCTAATTGCTTGAGAATAATATTATAAAAGGCCCACATAACAGCCGCAATAATAGTTAGGATATCTCCCAAAGGACTGATTTTCAAAATAAAATTACCATTAAACACCACAAAAGCAATCCCCGTCAACGCCAGCAGAGAACCATAAATCAAACGCTTCTTCAAACGCTCTCCCTTAATCAACAAATGAGACAAAAACCCGGTAATCAGAGGAGCCGTACAAATAATAAGAGATACGTTTGAAGCCAATGTAATCCCCAAAGCCGTATTCTCGGCAAGAAAATAAAGGGAACCTCCTGTTATCCCGGAACAGAAAAACAGCAACTCATCCCTTTTCGTATCTGCCCATAGCTTCTTCGGCGAAAAAAGCCATATCAGAAAATACGCCAATAAAAAACGATAGAAAAAAATACCGGCCGGAGTCAGCCCATGATTAATCAAAACCTTAGTAGAAACAAATGTCGTCCCCCAAACAATAGAGGTAAATAACGCCAACAAATGGTAGGATGTGTCGTTTTTCATTTAGTAAGAAGTCCGAACCCTCAACAGGTTCGGACTATCACTTTTAATTAAAGAATTCTTTCAGTTTTCCTTCGTCTATCAACTTGATAATCAATTCACCAAACAGAGTATTTGCCCAGGCAAACCATTTGCGGGTGAAGTTGGTTGGATCGTCTTTGTGGAATGATTCGTGCATAAAGCCTGTTCCGCCATCCGTATCACGAAGTGTCTGGATACAATAGCGTATTTCTTCTTCGCTAGTAGATGTAGTGGCACGCATGATGATGCTCATCGGCCAAATATAGTCGAAACCGATATGCGGGCCTCCGATACCTTCAGCAGCTTTCCCTTTGTAGAAGTATGGATTAGAGCTACTTAATACCAAACGACGGGTATTCTGATACACCGGATCGTTCACGTCTACACAGCCCAGGAAAGGCAGCGCCAGCAAGCTCGGCACATTAGCATCGTCCATGCAAACATAATTGCCAAAACCATCTACTTCAAAGGCATACACTTTTCCGAATCCTTCACGCTCTACAATTCCGTACTTTTTAATGGCAGCTTCTACTTCAGTAGCCAAAGCTTCACAGCGACCTGCTAAATCGGTATTGTTCTTTATCTTACGAAGCATTTCTGCCGCCTGGCGAAGCGAAGTAACAGCAAATAAGTTAGAGGGGATAAGGAAACCGAACAAAGTGGCGTCATCAGACGGACGGAACGAAGATACGATCAGCCCTACCGGATTAACCGGGCTTCCCCAACCGTCATTCAGCAAGGTATCACCCTGGCGATTGGTGGTACGAGAAAATCTATACGGACCTAAGCTATCTTTCCGCTGCTGCTCTTTAAACGTTTTCAGGATTGTTTCTATAGCCAATACCCATCTATTATCGAATACAGATGTATCACCTGTTTCTTTCCAATAATGATAAGCCAGGCGAACCGGATAGCACAGTGAGTCGATTTCCCACTTACGCTCATGCAGTTCTTTCTTCATGGCCGTATGATCGCTTTCCCACTCACTACCAAGAGGACCATCATTAAAGCCATTAGCATAGGGATCAATCAGAATACAATCGGTCTGGCGATTGATAACACCAGCCAACATATTTTGCAATGCTTTCTCCTTTTTTGCCAATACTACATACGGATACACTTGGGCAGAAGAGTCACGTAGCCACATGGCATGAATATCTCCTGTAATGATAAACGAGTCATGTCGTCCATTCTTAAGGGAATATTCACAAGTTGTATCTAAAGTATTCGGATAACAGTTTTCAAACATCCAGGCGAGTTTCGGATCTTTGATGCGTTTTTTGTATGCGGCAATCGTTTCTTCAACTATTTTTGAAGTAAACTTTCGCTCTCCCGGAGCCGGGCGTTTACTTACCAGATTGTTTGCTGCAGCAGCTACGGAGGCATATTCTTTGTTTCCTGATACTGAGTAAACATTTTCACCAACTAATAATCCCGCAAGGGATAGAGTTCCTGTTTTCAGGAAATTACGTCTTGTCGTCATAGTATATAATGGATAGTTTAATAATTTAGCAGCGAATTTAACTAAAATAGCTAACTCCACAAAATAATAAAGGCCCCGAATCATCTGATTGGAGCCTTGATTACCTCGTTTATAGAGATCAACCTAAATACGATTTGAGAAGCTTGCTACGCGTTCCTTGTCTTAATCTTCTGATAGCTTTTTCTTTGATCTGGCGGACACGTTCTCTTGTGAGACCAAATTTGTCGCCAATCTCTTCTAATGTCATTTCTTGACAGCCAATACCGAAAAACATTTTGATTATTTCACATTCTCTTTCGGTTAGTGTAGCAAGTGCTCGATCAATTTCTTTTGCCAATGACTCGTTCATTAACGACCGGTCTGCGATAGGAGCATCATCGTTAACAAGCACGTCCAACAGGTTGTTATCTTCGCCTTCTACGAACGGGGCATCCACTGAGATATGTCTTCCTGATACTTTCAACGTATCTGAAATCTTATCAACAGGGATATCCAATTCTTCTGCGAGCTCTTCCGGAGACGGCCGACGTTCGTTTTCCTGCTCGAACTTAGAGAAGGCTTTGCTGATTTTGTTCAGCGAACCTACCTGGTTCAACGGAAGACGTACAATTCTCGACTGCTCTGCCAAAGCCTGCAAAATAGACTGGCGAATCCACCATACAGCATACGAAATAAACTTAAAACCTCTGGTTTCATCAAATTTCTCAGCAGCTTTAATCAACCCCAGATTACCTTCATTGATTAAGTCGGGCAGACTTAAACCTTGGTTCTGATATTGCTTAGCTACAGATACAACGAAACGCAAATTTGCTCTAGTTAATTTCTCTAATGCTTTACGGTCACCTCTTTTGATTGCCTGTGCCAATTCTACTTCTTCTTCTACTGTAATAAGATCTTCACGACCAATTTCTTGAAGGTACTTATCCAGAGAAGCGCTTTCGCGATTGGTAATGGACTTTGTAATCTTTAATTGTCTCATCCAATGATTTTATATTGAGAATACGGGGTGCAAAGATAACATTTTTTTTATAAGTATTGGCTGCGTTGCACTCCACACGCAGCCAATTAAAAACCTTTAACAATCTTTCGACCTATATATGACTATATTACCTGATCTTATTGTGCAAGATCAATAGCATAGTACCGTGTACGCCCATTGGAGGAAATACCTTTAATAAACAACACTTTATCTTCGGAATTTGATTTAAGAACCTTGTCTACAACCTTCTCAAACTCATCTATTGAAGACATCTTCTGGTCGTTTACGATCATAATGATGTATCCTTTCTGGATACCGGCATCCCTGAATTTACCATTGGTTACGCCTGATACTTGTATACCATAGCTAATACCCAACTGCTGTTTCTGTTTAGCCGTAAGATCACTGAATGCTGCCCCTAATAACTCGGCAGAGTCTCCAACGCCTTTCACTACATCCGTATTTCCCTGCATGTTGCGCAGTTCCATAGTAAACGTTTTAGTTGAGCCGTTCCTGTCTACAGTTACTTTCACCTTATCACCCGGACGATATCTGTTTACTTGCTCTTGCAAAGCACTAACCGATCTCACCTTCACATCGTTAACTGCAGTAATAACATCACCGACTTCTACTCCTGCCTCTTTAGCAGAACTGCGGGTAGCAAAATCGGCTACATAAGCTCCTTCTAAGACTTTTACCTTCTCTTTTTGTTCATCCGTTAAATTTTTCACATCCAAAATGGAAACACCCAGGATTGCTCTCTGCACAGTTCCATATTGCTTTAAATCACTTGCCACTTTCCCTGCTATACTGATAGGTACAGCAAAAGAGTAACCGGCAAAATTACCTGTTTCCGAAAGGATCATCGTATTAATACCAATCAGCTCTCCTTTCGTGTTCACCAAGGCTCCTCCGCTATTACCCGGATTCACCGCTGCATCTGTTTGTATGTAAGATGATATTTTATTTATATCTCCGCTTCCTGCCATTACGCCACGGCCTTTTGCACTCACAATACCGGCTGTAACAGTTGATGTCAGGTTAAACGGGTTACCTACAGCCAATACCCACTCGCCTACTTTCAACTTATCCGAGTCTCCAAACGGAATGGTCGGAAAATCTTTCCCTTCTATTTTCAGCAAGGCAATATCGGTCATAGGGTCACTACCTATTAATTTGGCAGCAAATTTCCTACTGTCATTCAGCGTTACTTCCAATTCATCCGCTCCTTCTATCACATGATTATTGGTAATGATATATCCATCGGTAGAAATAATAACACCCGAACCGAAACCTACGCGAGGAGACGGCTGACGTTGATATCCACGATTACCAAAGCCAAAGAAGTACTCAAACGGATCAATATATTGCCGTCCTTCCTGACTGGCTTTTGTGGTAGATTTAATATGAACTACGGCATGAACAGTACTTTCTGCTGCTACAGTAAAATCTATGTTTTCCGCAGCCACAGTGTTATAATTTGCCAATCTAACCGGTTGTTTGAAGCCATACTCTGATTCTACAGCATAAGAAGCATCTTGCTGATTTTTATTAATCAGATACGTACTAGTTCCTATAGCAGCTCCTGCGCTGATTGCGGCTACAAGTGTAATTCCCAGTACATTTTTCCATACTTTCTTCATAACTTCATTTCTTTAATTAAACACTTAAATTTAACATTTTCTTTACTGGCAAATTAAACTCAAAAAACGTGCTGTTATTCTCTTTGCGTATCATTTTTTATCACTTTTAACGACTAAGTCACTCGCTTAACTGTGCTTAACAGTACTGTGCGTTACAAAGTAGCTATTTTAACATTCCGCATCTGCCAATTGGTCAGATTCCGTATGTATATAACAGTAAAAACGGCGGAAATGTTATCACGTTTTGTCAGTTTTATGCTTCATTTCCTTAAATGTGCTGTTTTATCCATATATTTGCAGTGTTGCAGTCTGCCGGTCTGTCGCTCATTACCTGGTAATGGGAGGAAAGTCCGGGCAACACAGAGCACCATATTTCCTAACGGGAAGCTGTCCGCGAGGGCAGAGTAGCGTAACAGAAAATAACCGTTCCGCCTGGCGGAATAAGGGTGAAAAGGTGAGGTAAGAGCTCACCGGGTCTCGTAGCAATACGGGATGCCGTACGCCTTATGGGTTGTAAGGTCATGTATACCGGCGCATGTAGGATAGCTCGTCCGATGCCGGGGGGTAGACCGCTAGATCGTACCGGTGACGGTAAGGCAAGATAAATGGCAGACACTTTCGCCCTCGGGCGGAAGAACAGAACCCGGCTTACAGGCAGACTGCATTTTATTTTTTTACAATGAAGAAAAAAGAAGACAAAAAATCGATCATTGAGCAAATCAGCTCTTTTATTAAAAAGACGATTTACTTTGTTACTTATGATATCTGGCGCATTACAGCCAATGAAGTAAGCGGACTGAAGAGTGTTTACATCAATGCGATCAAGACCATTATCCTGGCCATCCGTGGGTTTCAGACCGAAAACCTGCAAACAAAAGCTTCTGCCCTCACCTACAGCACTCTGCTGGCTATCATTCCCCTTTTGGCAGTAATCGTGGGAATAGCCAAAGGCTTCGGATTCCAGGGAGTTGTATACCAGGAACTGATGAACTATTTTCCCGGACATGAAGTAGAGATAAACAAGGCTCTCGAATTTGTAGAAAGTTACCTTTCACAGGCACAGGGAGGCGTATTTATTGGGGTGGGACTTATCCTGTTGTTCTATACTGTTATCAACCTGATTTCGTCTATCGAAGACGCTTTCAATGCCATCTGGCAGGTTCCCAAATCCCGTCCGTGGCGACGCAAAATAGTGAGTTATATGGCGCTATTCCTTATGCTGCCTATACTGATGACAGTTTCCGGTGGTTTTTCTATCCTGATCTCTACTTTGCAAAATACGTTTCTGAGCGAGTATGTGTTCTTTACACCTGTTGTAGAGTCTGTTATATCCTTCGTCCCCTTTATTATCGCTACCATCGTATTTACGATTATTTACATATTGCTTCCGAATACGAAAGTACATTTTCTGAATGCATTAGTACCGGGAGCAATCGCCGGATTCGCCTTTCAGATTTTTCAGATGATCTATATTACAGGGATGATATGGGTAAGTAAATACAACGCTATCTACGGGAGCTTTGCAGCCCTACCCTTATTGCTGCTCTGGCTACAATTATCATGGCTGATCTGTCTGTTTGGAGCCGAGTTGTCTTATTCGTCACAAAATGTAAAGAAATTCAGCTTTGAACGGGATAGCCACAACATCAGCCGCAGGTACAAAGACTTCCTTACTTTGCTGATTGCTTCCCTGATCGTTAAACGCTTTATGAAGGGGGAAAAGCCATATACAGCTGACGAACTGTCAGACTCTTACCAGATACCCCTCGGTATCACTTCACAGATTCTATACCTTCTGACAGAACTGGATATCATTATTGAAGTGAACTATGGCGACGATGACAGGATACGCTACTACCAGCCAGCCATCGACATCAATCAGATCAGCGTAGGCTATCTGTTCTCCAAAATGGACGAACATGGCTCCGAAAACTTCAAGATAGACACTGCCAGCCTATTTAACAAAGAATGGGAAGCCCTCTTGAAGACAAGAAAAGACATGCTCAGTACCAATGACAAAGTACTCCTAAAAGATTTATAAGTCAGTATTTATTATAACTGATTACCTGTTCCGTTTCTTTCCGCTTTTTGGGGCGATCCGCTTGTGTAGAATAACCAATAATGACATCAAGTAGAATCCGCTTGCCGGAAGGAATATCCAGTAACTTACGCATCTTATCTTCGTCAAACCAGCCCAGGATACAACTGCCCAGTCCCTCGTCTTCGGCAGCCAGGCAGATATGAGCTGCAGCGATACCTATATCTACCCAGGCGAAGTTCTTATCCTTCACCCATCCGCCAAAGCCGGAGGTAAGGTTTACTTTCTCTTCTACAATGACGATATGTACAGGAGCTTGCTTGGTAAAATGATTCAGCCCCAGCAGACGGGTAGAAGTAGCATCCGCCACCTTGTTTTTCAGTTCCAGTTCGTCTACTACAATAAAGTGCCAGGGCTGGGCATTACAGGCCGAAGGCGACATTCTTGCCGCTTCCAGAATCCGCTCCAGCTTTTCCCTTTCAACAGGCCTCGAAGCATCAAACGCCCGGTCACTCTGCCTCTGCAAAGCTAATGACAAGAAATCATCCATTTTTATTTGTTTAAACGTAGAATATTAACTGTTAATCGTTAAATGTTAACATCTTACTAATATACTTCCCTACAATATCAAACTCCAGATTTACAACTGTTCCTTTCTCTATCTGTCCAAAATTCGTCATGTCGTGTGTAAAAGGAATGATAGCCACCTGGAAGCTGTTGTTCTGCGAGTTAACGACCGTAAGGCTTACTCCGTTTACACAAACAGAGCCCTTTTCAACCGTCATATATCCCTGCTGAGCCATTTTCTTATTAAACTCGTATTCAAAGGTGTAATACCAGCTTCCGTCTGCCTCGTCTACCTTGGTGCAGACAGCCGTTTGGTCTACATGTCCCTGCACGATATGCCCGTCCAGGCGTCCGTTCATCAGCATACTACGCTCCAGGTTCACCCTATCCCCTACTTTCAATAAGCCCAGGTTTGAACGCTCCAGCGTTTCCTTGATAGCCGTCACCGTATACGTATCGCCTTCAATCCGCACAACTGTCAGACACACACCATTATGTGACACACTTTGATCAATCTTCAATTCATTCACAAACGAACAACTCATCATCAGATGAACATTCCCCTTATCCTGCTCTATAGCCACCACCCGGGCAGCTTCCTCTACTATACCTGAAAACATATTCTTGTTGTTTTAATTATTTTTCCGGATGTAAAGATACGGATTATTTGTCGTACTGTCCCGTACTATTGTCGCACTATTGTCGCACTATTATGATATATAAAAAATGTAGAGACAAGGAAATGCCTTGTCTCTACGATACGATAATTACAATATTACGAATGTAATTCTATTCTTTTATTTCTTAGCCTGTTCCAATTGCAACGTCTTGGTGGGTTCGTCGCATACGGAGGATGGGCCGAAATACTGGATGGGGCCTGGGTATACGTAATCGGTTTTTAGTGCCCAGGTGTCGCGGTTGGCAGCGAATTCTTTGAAGGGCGCACCGTTTAGTTTTACCAAAGCTTTTTGTATAACGGGTTTCATGTGTCCGTGACGTTTTTCCATGTTCAACATCATAGTAACAGGGATACCTCCGGCAATCCATTTGTCGGCAGAAGCTGTTGTATTGCGGACAGAAGAAATATAACCGGTTTTGCCGGCAGCAATCAGGCATGAAGCAGTATAACCCAATGAATAGCAATAGTCTGCGTCATAGTTTGACGGAGCTGCGCAACGACCTTCATAACCGAAGAAATGCACCTGGCTTGAGAAAGGTAGTTTCTTCTCGCCTGCTGCATATTTACCTGAAGCAAACCATTCTGTCAAGCGGGTTGTAACCATTTCTGCCAACAGTTTTTCTGTCTCAATCAGTGACACCTGTACGTTTCCGTGAGAGTCTCTGTCTAATGACAGCTGACGGGCGATTCCTTCAGGAAGGCTGGCATACAGATCCGAATTATCTTTCGTCAGCTTGGCAATGATATAGTTACGTTGTTCCGAACGTTTGATCAGTTTGAATTCGGCAGCATTTTTAGCCAGGAAGTCGTTCAGTTCGGCAATCAGACGTTTCATAGCCGGGATAAACTCTACCAAACCTTCTGGAATCAGTACAGTTCCGAAGTTCTGTCCTTGCTCAAAACGCTTGGCTACTACTTCGCAAATCTGGTTCACCACGTCGTCCAGAGTCATATTCATTTCCTCTACTTCTTCCGAAATGATACATACGTTGGGATGTGTCTGTAGAGCACATTCCAGGGCGATGTGAGAAGCCGAACGTCCCATCAGCTTGATAAAGTGCCAATATTTACGGGCAGAGTTACAGTCGCGCTGAATGTTACCAATCACTTCCGAATATACCTTACAAGCTGTGTCAAAGCCAAATGAGGTTTCGATCTGCTCGTTTTTCAAGTCGCCGTCAATGGTTTTCGGACAACCGATTACCTGTACTCCGGCATTTATTTCTTTGTAATATTCAGCTAATACGCAGGCATTTGTGTTTGAATCGTCACCACCAATGATAACTAAAGCTTTAATATCCAGCTGTTTCAATATTTCAAGACCTTTGTCGAACTGTTCCTTTGTTTCCAGTTTATCACGGCCTGATCCGATCATGTCAAAACCGCCTGTATTGCGGTATTCTTCAATGATATCGGCTGTCAGCTCCATATAGTTATGCTTGATCAAGCCTCCGGGACCCAGGATAAATCCGTACAAGCGGGAATCCTTATTTATAGCTTTGATACCGTCAAACAGACCGGCTATCACATTGTGTCCCCCCGGAGCCTGTCCACCAGACAGGATTACGCCCACATTCATAGCTGGTTGGCTTTTCTTTTCAGCCGACTTTTCAAATGTAATTACAGGCATTCCATAGGTATGCGGAAACAATTTTTTAATATCTTCCTGATCGGCCACAGACTGAGTATATTCACCATCAACGGCGTTTACAGAGCCCTTTAATGCAGCAGGTACTTTAGGTTTGTACTTTGCTCTTTCAATTTGTAATGCACTTTTAGTCATTTCAATTCAAATTTATATGATTATTGATCTAAATACCTCATAAAGTTTTTAGGCGGTGCAAATATCGCATTTTTTATTCAAAAATGAAAGACAATAATCAATATATATATGTGGTAAGGGGTATGGGGTTAGTTGTAAGAGGAATTACATTAAATTTGAAATCCCACAGTTGTTGAATATGAGTTCAACAACTGTGGGACGTTTAATATTCTATTTCTTACTAAATTTGTATATAGCAAACGTGTAAGGTTCCAATTCGGTATTGTACACGTTGCCTTCGATTGTTATAGTTGATTCTTGCGGTGCGATAGCCTGCGGATTTTCGAGGGTATTGTCGGCATTAATATCGGCTGCACGGAGTTTGATGCATGTACCACCGGTCAACACCTCTTTTTTATTCATTCCTGCAAAGTTCAGGGTGATAGGCTGAGCCTTGTCGGTTGTATTTACCACCTTTACGATATACGAGCTGTTGCTCGCTTCCCAAACTGCGCTGGCAAACAAACCGTTTTGTCCTTCGGCACCGGTTACGTTTTTCTTATCCATATCCATAGTGAGCGTAAGGGCATTGCTTCCTTTGTTGGTAGCAAAAAGCTGCTGTACAAGGTAGCTCGATGTGCGTACACTGTTTAGATTGTCGAACCAAATCATATCGGGACGCCACTGCCAGCCCTCTACGTGAGCAAACAACGGAGCATACGTAGCCATGTGTACGATATCGGCATTGCGTTCAAGTCCGGTCATAAAGGCCGCTTCAAGCAGCGCTGCGTGGAAATGATTCCATTTCTTACCCTTACCGTGACAAGCATATTCACCGGCAAATACCTTCGGGCCTTTGCGGTCGTAGTTGTCGTAGCGTGCGCCCTGACTCAAGAACCAGCTTTCGGGACGATAGAAATGTTCGTCTACCAAGTCGGCTTTCAGGCGTTTCATCTCCGGCCACAGGTAATCGAACTGATCGCCTTCGGAGTTCGGACCCGAGCTACCGATAATTTTCATATCGGGGTAGGCCTTACGGATAGCTTTGATAAAAGGTTCGAGATGTTCGGGATATTCGGGTCCCCACTGCTCGTTTCCAATACCGATAAACTTCAGGTTGAACGGAGCTGGATGTCCCATTTCGGCACGCACCTTACCCCAGGTGGTCGATGCATCGCCATTGGCAAATTCAATCAGGTCGAGCGCATCTTGCACGTAACTATCCAAGTCGCACAAGGCCACGTGAGCCGAAGCATCTTCGTTTTGGAACTGGCAAGCCAGTCCGCAGCTCAATACCGGCAGCGGTTCGGCACCAATCTCTTCAGAGAGCAAGAAGAACTCATAGAATCCCATGCCATAGCTTTGGAAATAGTCGGGATAGAAGCGATGCGGGAACGTGTAGTGCCAACGATTTTCGTTGAGCGGACGGTTCTCTACCGGTCCTACGGTTTTCTTCCAGTCGTAACGCGTTTCGAGGTCAGTACCCTCTACGATACACCCACCGGGGAATCGGAACACACCGGGTTTGATATCTGCCAAGTCCTGCGCCAAATCCTTACGCAATCCGTTTTCGTGTCCCTTCCAAGTATCTACAGGGAAAAGCGAAACATGTTCCAGGTCTACTGTTGTAGGCGAGTCTAAGAAGATACGCAAGATAGACTTCGGTTCGGTCTTTTCGGCTTTCAGGATCACTTGATATTTCTTCCACTCCTTCGAGTCGATCACCAAGTTTTGTGTAGCAAAAGCGTGCTGTTCGCCCATGCTGTTGGGTTTCACCAGCTCTACGCGTATTTTGGAAGCCGTGCCCCCTTCTGGAAGGCGTGCCCACACGGTAAAGCGATATGCTGCATTGTTTTTGATACCGATGCCAAAGAAGCCTTCGTTTTCGATACCCGTACGTTTGTGTTCGTGACCCGGATCGGCCAGGCGTACGTAGTGTGGATTGCGTTCGAAGGGTCCATCGTTCTGCAAGGATACCTTACCGAATGTTTTCCATCCCATAAGGTTTTGTGGAAATTCAAAGGAGCGGTTTTTAACGAGTTCGGCGTAGAGTCCGCCATCGGCTCCGTAGTTGATGTCTTCGAAGAACAGTCCGTACATGGTGGGCTGGATTTCAGCACCAAGCTTTTTGGTTTGAATAACTAATTCGTTGGTTTGGCCGTGGATCGACAGGGTGGTCGATAGGGCCAGGGCAGCGAATAGGGTTTTGTTGATTCTCATAATATTGATGTTGATATTGATGTTTAATGTGTTATTCTGTAGTGAAAATTATTTTACTCTTTTTCCCCATACGGAACGACCTTTCTTGTCCAGTCCGGTAAAGAGAATGGTTTCTTTCTCGTTTTCCCAATCTTGTCCTGCAAAGATAAGAAGTTCATCTATATCTTCTCCATTTAGAACCATTTTCAGGGTCTGATTTTCGGTCATAAAGGACCAAGATTCGTTTAAATTGGTTTTTCCATCGGCGGTAAGGGTGATACGTGAAGAGCGGTTCCACTCTTCCTCTAACAATTCGCCCTCGCCCCAAAGGATTTGTCCAGCTTCGAGGTTACGCTCATGAGGCGGTTCTAAGACACGGATTACCTCCCACTCGCCCGGCAAATCTTGCTCGCTAAAACGACGTTCGGGCGTACCCGCATAGCGTTCGGGCGATACTATCGGCCAGCCTTCGGAAGTGAAGAACATTTCGCGCAAGTGCAACACCATCATTAGGTTCTGTGGCGAAAGACGTGCCTGATGGAAAATGAAATAACGTCCGTCGTCTGTACGCAGGGCACCATTGTGTGCCGTACCTGCCCATCCGGGATGATTCTCGAACTGATAGGGCGCCGTAAGGATCGGGAAATTGTTTGTAGTATCCTTCAGATCCTGTCCGAAGAAGTCGGTAAACGGACCCTCGGGCGAGTTGGAACGTCCCACACGGATGTTGTAGGTCGTCATCAACGGATCGTAGGAGCCAAACAAGTAGTATTGTTTGAGTTCGGGGTTATAGATAATCTCGGGTGCTTCCAGGTTGTCCTTCTTATAATTGGCTCGGCGCGCTACCAGGTGTCCCTGATCGCCTGCCGTCATAGGCAAGCCTGTTTCGGGGTTGAGTTCCAAGCAGAAAAGTCCACCAAAATACGAACCATAGTGCATCCACCACTTTCCATTATCGGGGTCTACAATAACACTCGGGTCGATAGCGTTCATCACACTCTCGTTATTGGTCTTTACCACCGCTCCTTTCAGCTCCCACGGTCCTTCGGGAGAGGAAGATTCGGCCAGTCCGATATACGAGGTCTTGCGTCCGAAAGCCGATACACAGTAATAAAGGCGGTAGGTGTCTCCGTGATTAATAATATAAGGTGCCCAGATGTTTCCGGCTCCTCGCCCATCGGCATGTTCCTTTACCCACTGCACAGCCTCTTGTGGAATTTCGGGGAAGGCCCAGCCTACAAACTCCCAGTTCACGAGGTCTTTGGAGCGGCGCACTTGAATGTATCCCATAGGTACTCCCTTCTCTTCGGCTGCTTTCTTATTTTCTTTAAAAATGGCATCAGTAGAATACATATAGTAGTACTCGCCAAACTTTTTGCAGGCAGGATCGTGTACATTGTACGTTCCCCACTGTTTATAGTTTTCCATACCGGACAGGGAACTGTAATCGTCCTGCCAAGGGTTTGTTGAGGGTTGGGGGGTAAACGCTGCAGGCGGATTGCATGCGAGTAGCAGGCAAAGGGACAAGGCGGATGCAGCAAGCAATTTTCTATCCATGGTATTATATTTTTTCGCAAAAATACGCCCTAAGCCTGCCACATAGGTGGACGAAAGTGCAATTATGGTGGACAAAACGATTTGGCGAGAAAAAGTACAAGTGGATTTTTTGCGTAATATAAATTATGATATAACTTTGTTTTCATCTTAACCTAATGCGATGAATAGAAGAACCTACGTACTACTCTTTTTGCTGTGCCTCGTTTGGCAAGCCGGATATATCGCTGCGCAAGAATCCTTCTCCGGTCGATACAACATTACGTATGTAACGATGAATAATGGACTTCCACACAACTTTATTGACGATATTTACAAAGACTCCGAAGGTTTTTTATGGGTGTCGACAGCGGGGGGCGGACTGGCACGCTACGATGGGTATGAATTTCTGCTCTATAACACCAACACCACACGCGTGAAACTGAAGAGTAACTTTATTATAGCGGTGTGCGAAGATAATTTCGGAAGGCTCTGGGCCATTTCGGAAGGAGGAATAAACATTATCGACCTCAACACCCTGCAAGAAATTACACTACACGATACAAGTGAGGAGCTTTACTCCTTTATCGACCAATCGGCCTCTGCCATACTGAAAGATAGCCGGGGCGATATCTGGACCTGCTGCGGAAAGACCTTGCGCAAGATTACGTTCGATACCGAGGGAAATATAGACCGGATTTATGTGCTGCCACCTACTGAATCGGACTTTCAGTCGGTTGTACTACACGATATAGATCAAGACGGGAACATCTGGGCAAATATGGGACAAGATGTGTATAAGATTTACACCTCGGACAATAACACCCTACGCGCTACTGCTGCCATACAGGACTTTAAGTTTGAACCCGGCACCATCTGCTACACGTTCTGCATCAAAGAGAATGAGGTGTGGATGGGAACCAACAACGGACTCTTTCGGTATAGCAAGAACGAGAACATCATGAAACTGTACACGTATGATCCAAACAATAAACGGTCGATTTCGCAGAACTACATTACCAACCTGGCGATTACGAGCGACAAGCAATTAATTATCAGCACTCTTAGAGGACTAAATGTGTACAACCCCATATCGGACGATTTTGAACAAATAACCCAAGACGAAAAGATATCGAGCAATGGCAACCAACTGAACTCGAACTTTCTGAACTGCATATTGATAGATGGCGATGTGATTTGGCTGGGTAGCGAAACAGGAGGTATCAATAAGATGACTCCGCGCAGACTGCCTATTCGCAACTATACATATAATAAGGAGAACCCGTATAGTATTTCTAAGAATCCGGTGAATGCCGTTTACGAAGATGCACACGGTACCTTGTGGGTAGGAACGGTGGAGGGAGGACTCAATAGGAAGCTAAAGAATAGCGAACGGTTTACGCATTACATGGCCGACGGACCTACACGCATTAGTCACAATTCGGTAAGTGCGCTCACCTCGGACCACCTAAACCGACTTTGGGTAGGGAGCTGGGGGAGTGGAATTACGTTGCTCGATTTGCAGCATCCCGAACGACCCGCCATTAAATACCTATCTGCCAAAACACATCCGGATTTTACGATCGATTTTATCGGAGCACTCTGCTACGACCCCATAAACAAAGGGATTTGGATTGGTGCAAACCCGGGGTTATTCTTTTACGACTTGCAGACCGACAAGCTACACTCTCCCCTACCGAATGGTATCTCGGAGAAGATCTATGGAGCTATCGGAACACTGATTGACACGAAAGGACGACTCTGGATGGGGTCTATGGATGGGGCATATATTATTGATCTGCACTCGAACAACGACCATGCGTTTACGTATCGCTACCTGAAGTATAAACTCGACAAGCCAGAATCGCCATTGATCGAGAAGATTAGCTGCTTTTACCAATCGGCCGAAGGTACGATATGGGTGGGTAGCAACGGAAATGGTATGTATAAGTATATTGAGGAGGAAGGAAACGAACGGTTTGTGTCCTACACTATGGAGCAAGGGTTGATAAATAACAGTGTGCGGGGCATACTGGAAGATGGACAAGGACGCTTATGGATTAGTACCAACAACGGACTCTCTTGTTTCGACCTTTCGACGCAGCGTTTCATTAATTACACCCAAGAGGATGGTTTATTGAGCAATCAGTTCTACTGGAACGCACATTGCTGCTCGGCAAATGGGTTGCTCTATTTTGGTAGTCTGAATGGGTTGACTGCCGTAGATGCCAACAAGCAGCAATCGTCTACCGTGCAACCCAACGTTCGGCTCACCAAGCTATACGTAATGAACGAAGAGATCTATCCCGACGGGAAATATATTGATGATAACATCTCGTGCGCCAAGGTGCTACACCTACACGAAAAGGACAAATCGTTTTCGCTCGAATTTTCTGCACTGAACTATAGCACACAGGCGGCCATTTATAAATATCGCCTGCTGGGTTTCGACGATCAGTGGGTCGAGACTCCTGCCAATCGGCGCTTTGCCAACTATACCAATCTGAAGCATGGCAACTATGTATTTCAGGTGATGTACGTGGCCGAGGGGGAGACGATGGATACGTTGGTGACGGAGCTATCGGTTATCGTCAGCCCATTTTTTTACAAAAGGGCGTGGTTTGTACTGTTGATGATTACGTTGGTGATATGCAGTGCGTTGTACATTTACCACCGACGAATTCGCACACTGAAAGAGCAGAAGGAATTGTTGCACCGTACGGTGGAGGAACGGACGAAAGAGTTGGCAAGGCAGAATGAGATACTGACCGAGCAGAACGATAAAATAACCAAGCAAAAGGCGCAGCTTATTAAGATGTCGAAAAAGGTGCAGGAGCTAACGGTAGATAAGCTGTCGTTCTTTACCAACATCACCCACGAGTTCCGAACCCCGATTACGCTGATTATCGGCCCGATAGAACGAGCATTGAAGTTGAGCCACAACCCGCAAGTGATTGAACAATTGAACTTTGTGGAGCGAAATTCGAAATACCTCCTCTCGCTGGTGAATCAGTTGATGGACTTCCGCAAGGTGGAGTCGGGCAAATTGGAGATAAATAAGACGAAAAGTAACTTCCTGAAGTTTGTGGATTCGATTGTATCACCGTTTATTGTCTTTGCGCAGGAGCGAAATATCACCATCGAATCGTACCATAGACTAGGCGATCCAGAGATTTTGTTCGACCAAGATGCGATGCAGAAGGTGATTACAAACTTGCTCTCTAATGCGATTAAGTTTACGCCAGACGGTGGTAAAGTGCGGGTGTACATCGCCTCGCTAAGAGATAAAGCGCAGGAGAAGGAGCATTTGTATATCAGTATAAAGGATACGGGAACGGGCATTCCGGAGGAAGACCTGACGAAGATATTCAACCGCTTCTACCAATCGGCCAATGGCACGAAGTTTCCAATATACGGACAAAGTGGTACGGGCATCGGCTTGTACTTATCAAAGCGCATTGTACAGATGCACGGCGGAGCCATTAAAGCACAGAACAACCGTACGGTGGGGGCTTCGTTCTGTATGAGTTTGCCGCTATCGCGCGAAGAGAGCGCTCCACCTGTAAACACAGCCATTTCTCACCCGGTTGTTCTTCCGGAAACGCCAGACTTTGTCCCTTCTCACTTCTCGCCCAACCGGTTGACTATATTGATTGTGGAGGACAATCGAGATATGCGCAGTTATATACGCTCGATTTTGTCAGAACAGTACAACATACTGGAAGCAGAGAATGGTAGCGAAGCACTAAGCATTCTTTCTACTTGCAATGTAGATTTCATCATCAGCGACTTGATGATGCCGGTGATGGATGGTATTGAGCTGTCGCGTAGGGTAAAAGAAAACTTCGCCATTTCGCACATTCCTTTCCTAATGCTTACAGCCAAGACTTCGCAAGAGTCGCGCATGGAGAGTTATCGTACAGGGGTTGACGAGTATCTACTAAAACCATTCAACGAAGAGTTATTGCTTACACGCATATCGAATATCCTGGAGAACCGTAAACGGTATCAACGGCAGTTCGCACTCCAAATGGATGTTAGCGCGTTGAATATCGAAGAGGAATCGAGCGATAAGAAGTTCTTGGACAAAGCCGTTGAAATTATCAAAGCTAATTACAAGAACTCCGCCTACGAATCGGGCGACTTTATCGAAGCTATGGGGGTAAGTAAGAGTCTCCTGAATAAGAAAATGCAGAACCTAACGGGGCAATCCATCGGACAATTCATTCGCAACTACCGCCTGAACATTGCCCGCAAACTGATCGAGAAAAACAAAGTAAACCGCCAAATGAATATTTCGGAAATTGCTTACGAAGTAGGATTCAACGACCCTAAATACTTTACCCGCTGCTTCACCAAACGGTACAACGTTCCGCCAAGCAGCCTTCTTGAAGGGGAGGTAGAAGGAGGTAGAGAGAAGTAGAGGAATACACAAAGAAAAAAACGCCCTTGTACACATTTATCCACTATCAAAATACAATCGTCCACCTGCTATACACATAGTCAGGCTACATTTGCAGGCATAAAGTCATAATAACAAAAACACTTTAGTAATGTCTAATCTATTAAATTAATACCCTTAATATTTTTTAAGATGAGAAAACATTTATTTTTATCTGTAATGCTTAGTCTGTGTACCCTCGGCGGCATGGCGGTGTATCCTACACCTGCAATGGCTACCGTGACACAATCTCCGACTATCAAGGTTCGTGGTCAAGTAGTTGACGACCAAGGTGAACCCCTGCCAGGGGCTACGATCATAGTTAAAAGTGGACAAGGCGGAACCATTACCGACATGGACGGAAACTTCCAATTGGACGTTCCCGGAGACGCTATCCTTTTGATAAGCTATGTGGGATTCAAGGAACGTGAAGTGGCTGTTCGCAATCGTGCCATCATTGAAACCATCCAGTTACAATCAGACAATCTGATGCTTGATCAAGTGGTTGTCGTGGGCTACGGTACACAAAAGAAGTCCGACTTAACCGGTTCTGTTGCCGTAGTAGATGCAGAAGCCTTGAAACTGACATCAAACTCCAACATCTCCACCATGCTCGAAGGTAAGGTTCCCGGAGTGCAAGTAACCTCTGACGGACAGCCCGGTGCCGATCCTACCGTTCGCATCCGTGGTATCGGCTCTTTCGGCAACACCTCTCCTCTGTATGTTATCGACGGTATTCCTATGGGAACTTCTATCCGCGATTTCTCTTCAAACGATATTGAAACCATGCAGGTGTTGAAGGATGCTTCGGCTGCTGCCATCTACGGTTCACGTGCCGCTAATGGTGTGATTATCATCACTACCAAACGCGGACAAAAAGACCAACCGCTAAGAGTGAACTACAATGGATACTTCGGTGTGGATAACATTCCTAATAACGTCTATGATGTAATGAATGCTGACCAATACAGCCAGTACCTGGGTCAGGCGGCCGCAAACTCCAACACTCCGTTACCATCGGGATACGTGCTTGACAGCGGTACCGGAAAATATAAGTTCCAAGATGGCACCAATACGAACTGGTTTGAAGAAGTATTCAAGACGGGTATCCGTCAGAACCACAACGTGAACCTCGCCGGAGGTGGCGCCAATAACACCTATAATATATCATTAGACTATTTCAACCAAAAAGGGACGCTCGAAGGTGCCGGTCCTAACTATGAACGTTACACTGCGCGTGTCAACAACACCATGGATACTAAGTTTATAAAGTTCCAGACCGGCCTCGTTTACTCGCACTCCAACCAAGACAACATGGGCTTGTCGAATGCTTCTGAGTACGTTCAAGGTTTGTATGGCGACGTTACCAACGTGCTGCGCGGCACTTTGCTCATGCAGCCCACCATCAAGGCATATGATTCTGAGACATGGGTGCTTGATAACCTGGTAGGAATCGCCAACAACTATAATTATGACGCTTACGGCTATGGGGTTTACTACGATACCGTACATGGTGACATCTCCGCTTCCAACCCGTTGCTGGTAAATAACCTGCTGCAACGCAATACCCGTGTGGACCGCTTAGTGGCAACCGCATCGGCTGATGTGGATCTCCTCAAGATGATTAGCGTCGATAGCAAAAATCACAAGTTCAACTATAAAGCCAACCTCTCTTACAGCAAAACCCACGCTAAGGACTTCACTTGGATTCCCGCATGGGTGCAAAGTAACCGTGTGTACTTGTCCAAAAGCAACGAACGACTTACCAAAGGGTCACGCGATTATTCGGATGCGTTGATAGAGAACATACTTACTTACGATGGAACAATAGGCAAGCACCACATCAACGTAGTGGCAGGTCAGACTTACGAAGAAGAAAACACCGACCTGCTGACCGGATGGGGCATCAACTTCACTGAGCCTTACTTCCTACAGCTACAGAATGCCGCCGATACCTATTCGGAAAGCTACGAATACAAGCATTCTATCTTGTCTTACATTGGTCGTATCAACTACAATTACGACGACAGATACCTGCTCTCAGCAACTGTGCGCCGCGATGGTAGCTCCCGCCTGTCCAGAAACATCCGTTGGGGCACCTTCCCTTCCATCTCTGCGGGCTGGCGCTTCGACAAAGAGGAATTCTTCCCTTTCGATAGAAATACCGTGAATATGTTCAAACTTCGTGCCAGCTATGGTGAACTCGGTAACGAAAATATCGGTGAGTATATGTATCAGGCTGTTATGTCACGCAACAACATGACTTACAATTTCAATGGTAACGTAGTGAGCGGTTCTGCCGTTTCCACTTTCGTGGACAATAACTTGGCATGGGAGAAAAAGAAGACCTACAATGTGGGTATCGACCTCGCCTTGCTCAGCAACCGCTTAGAGTTTACGGCCGAGTGGTACAAGAATACCAGCGAAGACCTTTTGTATGCTGTTCCTGTTCCGGAACAGGCAGGTGTATCGAACACTACCGTTACGATGAATGCCGCTTCGATGAACAACTCCGGTTTTGAGTTTGCAGCTACCTACCGCAACCGCGACCGCGACTTTAAGTATGAAGTTTCGGCCAACCTCACCACCTTGCGCAACCGTGTGACTTCGTTAGGTTTTGGTACCGACTCTTACATCACCGGAGCTTACATTACCAATGTAGGTCAAGAAATAGGTCAGTTCTACGGCTGGGTTTATGATGGTATTGCCCGCACGCAGGCAGACTTAGACAACCACGCCACTCAAGAGGGTGCCCAGATTGGCGACTGCCTCTATCAGGACGTGAGCGGACCGGACGGTGTACCCGACGGTAAAGTAGACGCCTACGACCAAGTGGTGTTGGGCAGTGGTATGCCTAAGGTTCATTTCGGTCTTAGCGCCCGCTTTGAATACAAGCGTTTTGATTTGAGCATCGCTACTTTCGGCGCATTGAACTACCACGTTAGTGACGACATCTACAACTCGCTTAACTCTTGCTACGGCTGGGGAAACAAAGATGTGGCGATGCTTGATGCCAACCGCTGGAGCGAAGACGGTAGCACTTACCTCTCCAAAGTGCCACGTACTTATGTAACCAACAGCGCTAGCTTGGGTTGGAACGACCTCTTCAGTTCACGCAAGATTCAGAACGCAGCCTACTGGAAGATTGCCAATATAGAATTGGGCTACAATTTCCCTAACGAGTGGTTCGGTAATTATGTATCTGATGTACGTCTCTACGTGTCAGCACAGAATCTTCACACATTCACCGGCTATAAGGGTTATAATGTAGACTATGCGGGAGGAACTTTCACTCCGGGATATAACTTCTGTTCTTATCCTACTGCACGTACTTTCATGTGTGGCGTTCATTTTATATTCTAATCGTTACTATCTGGTACCTAAATATTAAAAACATATCTTATGAAACTATATAAATATTCACTTGCTCTCATTTTGGGACTTAGCACGCTGCTTTCTTGCAGTGACAAGTTGGATCTGTTGAATCCCAACCAGCAAACCTCAAGTACTTTCGGTTTTAATGCCGATGATTTGGAGGAATCCGTGATTGCCGCCTACAACCACATCCGTATGGAGGGTTCTTATGCCCGTGTAGGCTACACCATCGACGTGTGCCGTGGAGATGAAGCCTGGAACTCTTCACAAGTGTGGTATATGCCTTTCGATGACCTTAATGCAGAAGTCACTTCAGACATTACATGGTGGCCTTGGCGGGAATGGTACTACACCATCAACGTATGCAACTTCGCTATTTCCCGTTGTGACGAAGATAACAGCCAGCTTTCTGATAAGATGAAACGCATCAAAGGACAAATGCTTTTCATACGCGCACTGTCGTACTACAACCTGGTAGGTTATTATCAGAATCCACCTCTCATTACGGACTACGACACTTACTCCTCGCTCGAAGGACTTTATGGAAAAAACAGTACCTACGATGAGGTACTCGATCAGATAGAGAAAGATTTCAAGGAATCGATTGAACTACTTCCTTCCCGCGACGAAGGCGGCGAGTGGGCTGGCGGACGTGCCACCTGCGGTGCTGCGGCAGGCTATTATGCCCGCGCCCTCATGATGCGCCAGAAACACAGCGAAGCACTCTCGGTATTGAAAGACATCATCGGTAAGAAGTATGGTTCTTATAGACTGATGAACAACTATGGAGATAATTTCCGTGAAGGTTCGGCCTACGAGAACAACGACGAGAGCCTCTTTGAAGTGCAGTACCTCGACTATGGAGCGCAAGGCACCGACGACGAATGGACTCCGGTGAACACAAGCCCCAATGCCACACAAGGATCGGCCATTGAGAGTAACTTTGCTCCCGGAAACTATGGTGGTTGGGCTGACATCTCAGCTTCACCTTGGCTCTACCATCTTTTTAAAGCAGAACGCACCACGAAAGGAACACTCGACCCTCGTCTTTATTGGACCATCGGAACCTACGAACCCGATTGGTCGGATTTCGAATTTGGTAATGTGGCTTATACGCATACACTTACAGCCACCGACAATATAGTGACCAACAATATTTACGGCGGTCTGCCAATTGCCAAATACACGAATCTCCGTACTGGTCTGTACAGTACTGTCGTTACAGGCTTGCGCAATGGTATCAACCTACGCCTGATGCGTTATTCCGATATACTGCTACGTGCCGCTGAATGCGAAAACGAGGTCAATGGTCCCACGCAGCAGGCTATCGACTGGATCAACGAGGTGCGCAACCGTGCCAATCTGTCCAACTTAAAACTCAGTGATTTCAACAGCGCTGACAAACTCTTCGAACAGATAGCCAATGTGGAACGTCCTAAGGAGTTCGGTTGCGAATTCGGTCGAGGCTTCGACCTTATCCGTTGGGGCTTCTTCTACAGCAAGGACCGCTTGCAGCAACTCAAGGAACACGCCGTGGTACGCCGCTCTACAGAGGGAACAAAGAATCCTGTGAGCTACAGCAATATCTCAACCGATCCTGAACTGAAGAGTTCTTTCGACACCTACTTGCCGGGACACGAATTCCTGCCCATTGTACAGTCGTTGATGAATAACAACCCAAACTTGGAAGGTAATTCAGCTAACTATAGCACGGATAACTCCTCTTATTTCAGCAGCAATGGTTGGAAAGTGCGTCCGGTGGTAGATCTAAGCAAATAAACAAGAATCAATTTTCACTCTTTAAAATTAAAATAATGAGATTATTCAAAAAAATAGCATACGCTTGCTGTACAGTTACCTTCGGGTTGCTGGCATTGACAAGCTGTGAAGGCGGCGAACTTTACGACGTAAACGCTCCCGACTGGATTTCCGATAAGATACAGGAAATTGAAGATTCGAAAAAGGATCCGGAAGAAGAAGTGCTTGAAGGCATGCAGGAAGATATGTACACCTTCGGAAATACGGATTATACCTCTGGCTTTTGGTCTTCCTTCTCCAAGTATTATGTGATACCCGATGGCGAGAAGTGGAATGCTGTGATCAACCTCCACATCAATCCGGGTGACAATACGTATTACAAGAACTTCGCCCTTATCATCACCAACGATGTGGATCGTGGAGATGCAGGATACGCCGAATACGGAGCCATCCGCTTTGACGTGACAGGTAGCCCTGAAACGTACAATTCTCAGTGGGGCGATCATATCGACTTCAAATACATCTCGGGTACGTTGCTTCTCGATCCCGTTGATAATGCAGACCCTAACATACAGAACTTGGGTGGAAAGATCACAATCACCGTTGACCGCAGCAGTGGAAGTGCTTTCCTCGTAAAGATG
Organism: Parabacteroides sp. PH5-46; assembly: GCF_029892785.1. GTDB lineage: Bacteria > Bacteroidota > Bacteroidia > Bacteroidales > Tannerellaceae > DFXE01. Next base: position 308,437 of record NZ_JARXXA010000004.1, on the reverse strand, counting down.
AGCAACAGCGCAGCCACCAAGACTTACGAGCAACCCTACAAGGAAGTAAATCTGAACGCAAATGCGAGCAACACCAACATCCGCTGCTTCCTGGTTCCCGAAGGTTCTTACATCGACTTCCAGCAGACGAACATTGTTCCTATCGGTGGTCTGACTTCTGCTCAAGACAAAAATCCGGTATCCATGGAACTGCAGAATGTGCCCGATATGGTGAATGTAGGTACTTCGCTCGAAGACGCCATGGCTAATGTCTCTGCCATTGTAACCTTTGATGAGGGAGTGACTAAAACGGTAGAGGCTTCCGAACTCCATTTCTCTGCTATCCCCGATATGGAGCAACTGGGCGTGAAAACGCTTGTCGCCATCTACAACAAGACCTTCAAGGGTGAAAATTGCGAACAACCGATTGTGGCTAATGCTACTTTTGAAGTCGTGGAAAAAATTGTATCCATCGAGGTGACTACCCAGCCCTCGCATACGCAATACTATTATTATACTTCGGTTGCCACCGAGGCTTTGGCAGACCGGACGATGGCCTTCGACCCAACAGGCATGGTGGTTACAGCTACTTACGTAAGCGGAAGCACAAGAGTCGTTGACAACTCGAAACTCAGTTTCTCAGCCGTTCCTGCAAAGAGCGGTAATCAGACCGTTACCATCTCCGCCGGAGATGGAGCCACCGCAACAGTAAAGGTTAGCCTATCCGAGTCAAGATCTTCTAAAGTGACCAACTCAGCCAAGATAGTAGGAGCCGAAGACAACTCATCGGCATTCTGGGGAGCTCACTCAGACGATTTCAAGGTAGCTGTGGGCGAAACTAAATCCATCACCTTCACCAACTACAGCAGTTTGGCCGGAAACTGGAACAACTTCGTAGTGATTCTCCGTAAAGCCGACCTTGCCGAATACGCAGTGGTTCGCGCCGACAACTATGGATGGGGCAATGGATATGCTGCTTGTCTTCCTTACGGAACACAAGGCGACTGGGGAACTTGGCTTGCCGGGATGAATGGAGCCAAAGTAACGGTTTACGTAACCAACTGTGGAAATAGCACTGCCGACATTCACGCAGTGATGGAGGGTACTACAGGTACGACCTCTACCCAGTGCTATTTAGGGATCAATACTGTGGATACCAACGACTTGAACTTCGCGTTGACGGTTGACGGTTCTCATCTCGTTTTCGGTGAATAAGAATATCTAGAATTTCTATATCATCCATGCCGTTTCCTCTGATTTTTAGAAGAAACGGCATGGTTCTTTACATCAAACAAATGAAAAAGCTATTATTCCTCACATTACTCTTGCCGATTCTCTTCGTCTTCGCAGCTTGCTCCGATGGCGGCGACGAGATCGAAAACAACGATGTAACTGTAGAAACTCCGGCAATAACCGCAAGCACAGGCACCTCGCTGACTGTCACTTCGTCGGTCATCGGCAGTAGCAATCAGGTTGTCAAGAAGGGGTTCTGCTACAGTGTCAATACCCAGCATCCAACCATCAAAGACAACAATGTGGATGCCGACCAGAATTTCAGCGCCACGATATCCGGGTTAATGGCCAATACCTCTTACCATATCCGTGCGTATATCTACAATAACAGCCGTTATGCCTACTCGGATGTACTCACGGCAACCACAGAAAGACTAAACCTTGACGAACAGCTCGAAAACTACGTAGCACCCGCCTATGTGGACAACTACGTGGACATAGCCGGCTGGAACCGACGCAATGAATGGAACTTGGCAAACGTACACGATCCCTCGGTAATGAAAGCCGAAGATGGGTATTTCTACATGTATCAAACCGATGCATCGTATGGCAATGCACATACAGCCGGCGGACACTTCCATTGCAGACGTTCCAAAGATCTCGTGAACTGGGAATACTTAGGAGGAGTGATGCCATCACTGCCCACTTGGGTAATTCCGAAGCTGAATGAAATCCGCAGTGGAATGGGATTAAGCCCAGTTTCGCCTAAAAGCGAAGACTTCGGTTACTGGGCACCTTGCGTGCATAAAGTGAGAAACGGGCTTTACCGTATGTACTACTCTATTGTATGCCCCGGCCATTTAGACGGAGCGAACTCTTGGAGCGAACGCGCTTTCATCGGTCTATTGGAGAACTCAAACCCCGCCAACAATGACGGCTGGGAAGATAAGGGTTATGTCATCACCAATGCTTCGGACAAAGGGCTGAACTTCCACATCAAACCCGATAACTGGGCTAACTGTTACTACAAGTGGAACGCCATCGACCCAAGCTACCTGGTAGACAACAATGGGAAACATTACCTGATTTACGGTTCTTGGCACAGCGGTATAGCTGCCTTGGAGGTAAACGCCGAAACAGGGAAACCGCTGAATACACTGCCATCTCCCTGGGGAACCGGCGAAGAGATTGCCGCATATGGTTCATTGATTGCCACCCGAAAAATGGGGGACCGCTGGCAAGGCTCGGAAGGACCGGAGGTTATCTACAATGCCTCCACCGGCTACTATTATCTGTTTGTGGCTTATGACGCATTGGGTGTGCCTTACAACACCCGTGTCTGCCGCTCCAAAAACATCTATGGTCCCTACCTCGGCATAGACGGCACCAACCTGACCGAAACTGGAGGGGAGATGCTACCCGTTGTCACCCACCCCTACAAATTCAACAACAGTTATGGATGGGTAGGAATCTCGCATTGCGCTGTGTTCGACGACGGCAACGGCAACTGGTATTATGCTTCGCAAGGCAGATTCCCCGAAAACGTGGGAGGGAATGCCTATAGCAATGCCCTCATGATGGGACATGTACGTTCCATACGGTGGAACTCCCAAGGCTGGCCGGTTGTAATGCCCGAACGCTACGGAGCAGTTCCTCAAATAGCTATTACGGAAGATGAACTGGTAGGCAACTGGGAACATATCGACCTGTCTTATTCTTATGGAAAACAGAAGGAATCGAGTAATATGACCCTCGCAGCCGACCATACCATTACAGATGGAACCTGGAAAGGGGAAACCTGGAAGTATGATGCAGAAAAGCAAATACTGACAGCCAACGGAGTGGAATTGTGCCTGCAACGTGAAGTAGACTGGGAAGCCAATCCAAGAACACACACCATTGTATATGCCGGATATACTACGGCGAAAACATACTGGGGCAAGAAAAATAAATAAGCCATAACAGAAAACAGAGGCCGTCTTACATGCTGAGATGGCCTCTGTTTTTTTATGATAAGTGATTTCTATATAAGTTGAACGGATATAAAAACAAGCAATTTTCTGACATTTTTAATCGAATTGTCATTTTCTGCTAACAGCAAGTTTACACAAAACGAACAAATTTTATAGTCAATATCGAAACAATATGTTAAATAATTAGTCCATATTAAATATTTTCGTGCATTTTTTACCATAAATGACCGAATTCATTTGGATGTTTTACCACTTTTATTTGGACAATTTGCCGAAATGATCTAAACAAATGACCCTATTCATCCAAATGAAGTTCAAAAACACAAGAAAAAAGCCTCTAAAAAAGCCATTTTCGCCTCAAAATCATCAAAAATTATACTCAAAAACGAATTGACAAAAAGCAGCATTTTTGAATGAAGAATATAGAATAATGAATAAAAAATATACAGAAATCCGTTCTGCGTATTCCGTTCTGCGTGCTGCAAGTTTTCAAAATGTCAAACCCAAACCTCCAAATCCAGCCCATCCTTACAAACAGCCTCCAACACAGACCCGAATAAGCGCTACATTTGATAGCTAAAATATCAGATTGTCATTTACAACCTCTTACTTACAAAATGATATTTACATGCAAAATATTCGTTTATAGACGAAAAAAACGTATATTTACACAAAACATTCGGCTATGGACGAAAAAATTGCATTATTAGGGAAGTATAATTTATGGAACTCCAACCCCCTTGACTGGGGGTATAAACGGAGTGAGTATACCGATAAAATAACAGACTACGTCGGCAATAGGCTTATCAAAGTACTTGTAGGACAAAGGCGTTCCGGCAAAAGCTACATATTGAGACAGGTTGCCAAACAACTCGTAGACAACGGAGTTAAGCCTGAAAACACCTTATTCATTAACAGGGAATTTACCGATCTCGACTTTTTGAAGACCTATAAGGATCTGGATGAACTGATAAAATTGTACAAAAAAGAGCTCACCCCCTCAGGGAAGGTCTACATATTTATAGACGAAATACAGATTATAGAGGGCTGGGAAAAGGTAGTTAACTCCTACTCACAAGACTTTTCTGAGAGCTACGAATTGTTTATTAGCGGATCAAATTCAAAAATGCTCTCCGGAGAACTGGCAACCTTATTATCAGGGCGATATGTTTGTTTTGATGTATTTCCATTCAGCTACTCCGAATATGTAGGAATAACCGAGCAAGCAAAAGGGCGGCAAAGCTATCAGGAATACATGAACAGTGGCGGACTTCCTGAACTATTCATGTTGCAAAAACCAGAACTGAAGCGTAATTATATATCCGCGATTAAGGATACGGTATTGTTACGCGATATCATTCAACGCCATAGCGTACGTGACCCTAAATTGCTCGAAGATGTATTTATCTATCTGGTAAACAATGCCTCAAACCTTATATCTATAACCAACATAGTTAAATACTTCAAAGGACAGGGGCGCAAAACAAGCTACGATGCCATATCAACCTATATAGGATACATCGAAGACACCTTTCTTGTTCATCGTTGCGACAGGTATGACATTAAAGGTAAAGACACATTATCGGGAAATGCTAAATTCTACATAAACGACCTGTCATACAAAAACTATCTTTATCCGGGCTATGGATACGGCTTTGGTTATCTTGTCGAAAACCTGGTCTATCTGGAATTGCGCAGAGCAGAATTTGATGTCTATGTCGGAGCCTTGCGAAATAAGGAAGTAGATTTTGTTGCAAAAAAAGCAGACCGGATTATATATCTGCAAAGTACCTATATGCTTTCCGATGAAACAACTGTTGAAAGAGAGTATTCGTCACTCGAAACAATTGATGATCATTTCGAGAAAGTTGTCGTTTCCTTAGATGAACTCACCATGCCACTACGAAACGGAATCCGTCATATCCAAGCATGGAATTTGAAGGACATTCTTTAGCTTAAGGGTTAAAAAAAATGACACTAAAAAACTCTCATCTATTTGATAAAGAATATGATGATCCCATCCGGAAGCTAACAGAGTTTTAAACCTTATTGTATTTTTCTTTGTTATGTATCTATAGTAAATCTTTTTTTGAACAAACATTGCTTAAAAACAATTAAATCCAATAACTTCGCAGAATAATACAAAAACTAAATACTGACAAATAAAATGAAGAAAAATTTATTATTAGCCCTTTGTGCCATCCTGATTACTGCATGTAGCGAACAAGCAGGATACGTGATTAGTGGTAGTGTAGACAAAGCTGATCTGAACGGAAAAACAGTCTACTTGTACGAAGCTGGCGTACAAGATGCTGAGGCTATCAATAGCGCTGTTGTAGAGAATGGCTCTTTCACCATGAAGGGGGTACAGGATATACCGGCTTTATACACTTTGCGGTTTGACGAAGATGTGGTAGAGTACCAAAGCGCCGGAACGGGTGAAAACGCAGCTTATAGAGCGACTTTTGTGCTTGAAAACGGCAAATTGAAAGTTAATCTTTCCGAAAATCCGTCGGTTACAGGTACTCCTGAAAATGACGCCTTGACGGCTCTTCAGAAAGAACTGATACAACTGAGAACTCCGATGAAAGAGCTTATCGATGGCATGAAGTCTAAAGATCAGGCCATTGCAGAAGCTGCCGAAAAGAAATACGACGAGCTGGACGAAAAAACATCAGCTCTTGTTAAGAAATACATCCAGAAATACCCTAACAACCTGACTGCCGGAAAGTTGCTTAACGATTTCCGTTACAGTTTTGACGAAGATACCCGCCGCGACATCATTAGCAAAGCAGGCGATACATTCAAATCGGTTGCAGGTATAGACAAGATCATCAGCCATCTGGCTGTATTGGAAAAGGTAGCTATTGGCAAGAAATTCACCGATTTTGAGATGCTCGACCCCAAAGGAAAAGCTATCAAACTGTCTGATTATGTAGGAAAAGGAAAAGTAGTATTGATTGACTTCTGGGCATCCTGGTGTCCTCCTTGCCGCAGGGATATGCCTCACCTGGTAGAAGTTTACAAGCAGTATAAAGGTAAAAAATTCGAGATTGTAGGCGTTTCACTAGACCGTACCAACGATGCCTGGGTAAAAGGAATTGAAGAATTAAACATCACCTGGCCTCAGATGTCCGACTTAAAATACTGGCAAAGCGAAGGAGCTGCCCTATACGGCGTAAACAGCATCCCTCACACCGTATTGATAGACGGAGACGGTACCATCCTGGCCAAAAACCTACGCGCAGAAGCCCTGGACAATAAATTGGCAGAAATCATAAAATAAACCGATGACAAAATTACTTTCATATCTACTGATTGCCGTTGCACTTGTTTCGTGCAATGGTCAATCAGGATATGAAATAACCGGAACTGTCGCAAACCTCGACCTCAATGGGAAATATATTTTTATGTATCCTTATGGCATAAAAAATGCCTCACCGATAGACAGTGCACTGGTTGAAAACAGGACATTTACATTTAAAGGAATACAAGACTGTGCCGTATTCCGGGAATTATGCTTCGATATCTACGACGTGCCTTTACAAAGGGTACCGGCTGGCGAAGACTCTCCCTTTACTGTATTGTTTATCCTTGAAAACAGCAAGTTTAAAGCCACACTTGGTGAGTTATCTTTCGTTACCGGAACTCCGGAAAATGATGCCTGGACCGAACTAAGAAAAGAGATAAAAAGAATACGAAAATATAGAAAAACAATTATTGAAAACTCCTATTCAACCGACTCCTTGATAGCTGCTGAAGCAGAAAGACAACACGAGGAAATGGAAGGGCAAATAATCCGGTCTGTTGAAAAATATATTCTCCAAAATCCCAATAAGCTATCTACAGCTAAATTGCTGACAGCCTTCAACCTTAGTTTGTCTGACAGCGTAAAAGGAATTGCATTGACAAAAGGAGATGATCAATTCAGAGCCGTTCCCGGAATAGAGAATATGATCGAACGTCAGATGATATTAGATAAAGTAATGACTGGAAAGCCGTTCGCTGATTTTGAATTAAACGATCCGCAAGGTGTAAAGCACAACTTATCAGAGTATGCAGGAAAAGGCAAGGTTGTACTGATCGACTTCTGGGCTTCCTGGTGCGGGCCATGCCGTGCAGATATGCCACGTTTACAAGAAATCTACAACTCGTATAAAGACAAAGGACTCGAGATTGTAGGTGTTTCACTGGATAGATCGGAAAAGTTATGGATAGAAGGTATTCGGGAACTGAATATCACCTGGCCGCAATTATCAGACCTTCAACATTGGGACAACAAAGCTGCAACTCTCTATGGAGTAGAGGCTATACCCTTCACAGTATTAATAGATAAAGATGGAACAATTATAGCAAAGAATCTGCGAGGTAAAGCACTCGATGCTAAACTGGCAGAGATTCTTAACTAATCAAAAGAAAACAAACATTTAACGGTATGACAAAAGGATTGAAAAAAGCGCTTCTTGCAGTGGGAGCCGTATTAGCACTTATCATTGTTTTGATGGTAGCTATACCATTCTTATTCAAGGATAAAATTAAAACTGCAGTATTAGATGTTGTGAATGAACAACTGAATGCAAAAGTAGAAATTGGTGATTTCGGACTGAACCTATTCTCGAACTTTCCTCATGCAACGGTGTCTCTGTATGATGCTGTTATCTCCGGCACAGGAGCCTTCGAGGCAGATACTCTTCTGCAAGCTAAGTCGGCCAATGTAACGATCGACTTGTTCAGCCTCTTTGGCGACAAGTACGACATATCCAGTATCAATCTGGATAACATCCGCCTGCATGCCAAAGTATTAGCCGACGGACAGGCCAACTGGGATATTATGAAAGAAGACTCGTCTGCCCAAGCCGAAGAACCGGAAACAGAAAGCGCTTTTAACCTAAGCCTTAAAAAGGTAGCAATCAAAAACAGTGATGTTATCTACGAAGACAATACCTCTAAAATGAAGGCCATTCTGAGTAAATGGAACGGTAACATATCCGGAGACTTTTCGGCAGCAGAAACCACTTTGCAAATAGGTAGCAGTATAGACGAAGTAAGCTTTGTGATGGATAATATCCCTTACCTGAACAAAGTTGTGATAAAAGCAGATGCCGGGATAAATGCCGATCTGGAGAACATGAAGTTTACCTTTGCAGAAAGCCATTTGCAGCTGAATGAACTGAAAGCATCTGTCGAAGGTTCGTTTGCTATGCCGGACGATGAAAGCATGGATTTCGACCTGAAACTGAATGCTCCCAACACCCAGTTTAAAGAGATTCTATCTCTGATCCCAGCTATGTACACGGCAGACTTTAAAGACATTAAAACGTCAGGTGTAGCCTCACTCGACGGATATGTAAAAGGCACAATGAAAGGTGAAAGCTATCCGGCTTTCGACATGAAAGTTATCGTTAGCAACGCCATGTTCCAATATCCTTCATTGCCTAAAGCAGTAGACAATATCAACCTCAATATAGCTCTCCAAAGCAAGGGAGGATCCTTGAACAATACGGTTGTAGACATGAGTAAATTCAGCTTTGCATTGGGTGGCAATCCATTCAATGGAAACCTGCGTGTAACGACTCCTATGTCTGATCCGAACATCAAAATGCATGCAAATGGGATAATAGACCTGGGGATGATCAAAGATGTATATCCCCTGGAAACAGGCACAGAACTGAACGGTAAGATAACAGCAGACCTCACATTGGCTACCCGTATGTCGGACATAGAAAAAGAACGCTACGAGGATGTATCGGCCTCGGGCACCCTGAATGTAAACGACATGATTTACAAGTCAACAGAGATGCCGGATGTACTGATACAAAAGGCCGGACTGGAGTTTACCCCCCGCTACGTAAACCTGAACTCATTAGACATAAATATCGGCAAGAATGACCTGTCGGCCAACGGACGCCTGGAAAACTTCATCGCTTACGTGCTGAAAGACCAGACGATAAAAGGAAACCTGAATATCAAATCAAACTACCTGAATGCGAATGACTTTTTAGGTGAAAGTGATACAACGGAAACCGAAACAGCTGCTGCCGACAGTACGGCTACCGCTTCCGATAGTTTTATCATTCCAAAGAATATAGACTTTGCCCTGAATGCCTCTCTGAAAGAGATCAAATACGACAAACTAACGATCTCTAATATGGCAGGAAGTATGTCGGTGAAAGACGGTATCTTAAAACTCAATGATGTAGCAGCTAATACGCTGGGAGGCTCTTGTAAAGTAAGCGGTTCATACGACACGTCTAATCCGGAGAAACCCAAAGTGGATTTCGCTTTGAACCTGTCTAAGGTATCGTTTGCCGAGACCTTCAAGTCGGTTGAATCCATACAGAAGTTTGCTCCGATCTTTGAAAGTCTGCTTGGCTCCTATTCAATGAACCTGAATATCAACACCTCACTTGGAGAATCAATCTTGCAAACCCTAGCCAACCTAACCGGAAACGGGGCCTTGCAGACCAGTGAAGTAAAAGTAGAGAATGTAGCAGCGCTTACGGCTCTGTCGTCGGCTTTGAAGACAGATGCCCTCAACTCTTTCTCCGCGAAAGACCTGAATCTTCCCTTCTCTATTAACGAAGGCAAGATCAACACCAAGCCTTTCAGTCTCAATATAGGGAATGGAGGTGCTTTACTGCTGGAAGGTTCTACGGGGCTGGATCAAAGTATCAATTACAAGGGAACTGTCACCCTACCTAAAGCATTGGCTAACAACTTCATCAAAGATGTTCCCATCACGATAGGCGGTACTTTTACCAGCCCAAAGATAGGACTTGATGCCAAAGCAATAGCCTCGGAAGCCGTATCATCGGTTGCCGGAGAGGCTTTGGGTAAAATAACCGGAAGTGAAGAGCCCGTAGATTTGTCGGAAGAGAAAGCCAAACAGATCGAAAAGCTCAGAGCTGAAGCTGATAATGCCGCCACGAAATTGGTAGAAGAAGCTGAAAAACAAGCGAAAGCATTAGAGGAAAAAGCCGGAAGCAACCCGATAGCTAAAGCTGCTGCCAAAGCCGCCGGAAACAAACTGGTAGAAGAAGCTAAAAAGCAAGGGGAAAAGCTGAGAAACGAAGCCGAAGAGCAAACTAAAAAACTAGAATAATACAACGAAAGAAGAATATATGAGCAAGAAAAAGAAAATCATCATGTCGGTCATTATTGCGCTGATTATTATAGCTGTTGCAGGCAGCATCGCCGGATACTATATACTGCAACCTGACAAGCCCTGGATGGCATTGTACTTAGCCGGTAGTGGAGGCATTATAGCATTCAACTTGCTGGTGATACTCTTTTTTGTCAATAAGAATATGAGAAATTAATGAGCTGTAACGGAGGTAGAGTCCTGTTGCAAGACAGGGCTTGTACTATCCGGAATAGTAAGTAAGGGTTTTCTTCTTCGACGGAATAATTCCGAAAAAGAAGAAAAGTCTTTCTTGTACATAATCCCTATCCCCTGCGTCGTTAGACTCTGTTTGAGATAGCGATACATATCGTTGGCATGATTGTAGGCTTTCAGGCGTATCTCTCCGGTACGGGTCAGCAAGTACTCAATATCAAACTCACCCACAAAAACATTCTTTACGTTCGGGTTATTCTTATACCCGAAGTTTCCATTGATGAGCAGGCGGTTGTCCAGCAACTGGCTGGAAAGTAACATTTCAAACTCCGTCTCGTTAAAGCCTTCCTGGCTGGCACGGATATTTGTTCCGATCTGTACTTTGTCGGTTATACTGTTAAGGATACTCGAAATCTGGGAAGATATGGCAGCCGAGGTTACAGCACTAAACTCATTGTTACGTCCGGTACGATAGATATCTTCTGTATAAAACTTATTTAAAACCAGCAAATAAACGATTTGCCGCGTCATCATATCTTCGGTATTTACATAGCTTTTCACTTTTCGTTCCAGGTCTTCGTTAGAGCCCGGCAGTTCAATATCAAATGATATACCCGGGTTTTGAAGTATACCATCTATTTTAAGCACACAATTGACTGGTACATTGGTACGTGCCGTTTCGGAAAGCAAGCTCTGATCCAGATCACCAATATTAGCCGTCACATTATATACGGCATCGATATTGAGGTTCGCATCATACGGATCGCCCCGGAAGGTAACAGTACTACCCTCCCTTATTTTAAAGTTTTTATAAATAAGCTGTTGCAGGCTGAAGTTATAATTTCCATCCAGGATATTAAATAAGCCATACATTCGCAGGTCGCTCTTGGTTCCGTAATCAATCTGCAGACTACCTGTTCCGAATCCCTTGATTTTATCTCCGGCTGACGGATCCATAATTAACTCAATATTGGCATCAGGAGTAACATCCAGTAGGAAGGTCATTCTGATTTCGGTTCCTTCATCATTCAGGAAAAGCGGCCTGTTGCTCTTTTCTGCCGAATCCGGATTCTCTGCAACAGGCTTACTCTTATCTACAAATGTGATAAAATCATATTCTTCAGCCGAAGAGTTGCTCATAAAATCCAGGGTTACGGATGTTTTGGGCTCACTCCGCATGTTTATATCAAAATTCACAATCTGCTCCGTGCCACTGATACGGGATGTCCCACTTCCGAATACTGTTCCGTATATCAAGGGGTTCTGCTTCTCGCCGGCATCATACACCAGCATATTATTGGCCGAAACATCTGCCAGGAATTCCAACTCCTTAAAATGCTTATGTTTCAATGCCAGATTGACTCTTCCGGTATTGCCAAACTTATCGTAAACCGTAGCATTTTTCACATTGATAGAGCGGGTGTCCATCAGAATAGAATCGGAAAACGTATAATAGGTATTTAGAAAATCAATTCCCAGACCTCCCTCTCTGACATAGGCATCCCCTACTATATTCAACTCTTTGAAAGGCCCGTATAAGTGCACACTACCAAATCCCCTACCCTTAACTCCAGATGCTACATTTTCAAGGAAAGGATGTAGAAAAGCAACATCAATATTTTGGGCATCAAACTGCAACGAAAGCCCTTCCGATTTACCGACAGGAAAGATGTAACCATCCACATCCGTATAGGTAGTATCATCAGCATAGATACGTCCTTCCATCTTGATTCCCTGACGGGTATCATCCCAATAGCTATGTAGGTTCAAGTCGCCCAACTCTACCTGATTAAACGAAAATTGTTGGACATCAAAGTTTTTCGTATGAATAATACGGCTTCCGTACAAATCGCTGACATTAAACAAACCGGTAGCAATACCACCAAACTGAAGTACCGGAATATTCAATACGTCAAAGATATAACTCAGTTCTATTTCACTCAGGTCCAACTGCAATACATCCTCCGGATTCTTCGATATCGCACCATCCAGCATCAGGTGTTGCTCATTGTGTGAAACATAGAAGTTACTGATATTTACTGCTCCGTTCTGAATCGTAATGCCGGCTTCTCCTACATTCCAGATGCTGTCATTAATAATCAGAGAGCTGGCATCAATTCCCAACTCTGTACGAAGGCTCTTTTTCCCATTCTCCGCCACTTCGTCGACAAAGAGGGCGGAAGTAGCAAACATGGCTTCAAAGCGGCGTTCTTTATTATTAGACCAATTAAACAGAGCTGTAATTTTATTCTCCTGAGCATCGGCTTTCAAGTCAAAATGATTGCGTATCCCCTTCTTATTGTAGCTGGTAGCATTCAACAACAGATCGATCTTGTCCTGAGGATTTTCACAGATCAGGGAAGTAGACTCAAACATCATTCCGGCAACAGCGAAATTGGGCAGATCTACCTCAAACTTAAACTTATTCAACAGGTTATCATAATATCCTACAATATTTGTTCGATCTCGTATTGTAAAGGGCAACTTCAGGGTATTAGACAACGTTTCCGTATTTTCAACCGCCAGGGATAGGCGGAAATTATTTTCATGAGTAATCTGTTTCTTTGTAGTAGCGGCAATCAGAGAAGGCAAATAGCCACTGAATGTATTAAACAAACTGGGGATCAAGGTTGAAAAAGAATAAACCCCTGTTACTTCTCCATTCAGCAGATCGGAAGTAATCCGAAGGTTTCTGTCTGACGAATTACCGGAGGCTTCCACCTTTAGTTGTTTCAGGAAAAAGTCAGAGGGAGCGGTATTAATAGTCAGACTGTCAAGCGTTATACTTCCCTCTACGTTATCGATGTTGTCACCAGTAAAGTCAGCTTTCAAAGAGGCAGATATTTCCGGCGCTTCATACTTATCGGTCAGATTCAGGTTGTCGGGACGAAAATGCTGTAAATCTGCCGTAAAATTAAACTTAGAGTTTTTCCCTTCGTGCCGGAATAAGCCCTCTGCATACAAGGTACCGTTCGGGTCATTTATCTGCACAATGCCATCATATCCGTTCCGCTGGAAGTTTCCTGTTAATTGCAAGTTCTCATAGCGATAATTCTGATAGTCAAACTCACTGACCAAGGCATCTACTTTGCCTGTAAAATGGCCTCCGGTAGGCCTTTGCGCATCAATGGAGACATTAAAGCGTACAATACCATACGGATTATCCGGTTCAAAAAGATCGCTAATAAGCAGTTCCGACGAAGAAATAGTTCCTTTCAAATGAGCCGCTATATCCTGCTCTTTGTTGCTACCAAAGAGTATATCTGTTTCTATCGAGCCGATAGCAGTAGACAGCTTTCCATAAGCCACGAGGTTGTCGAAGAAGCCGGATATTTCGCCAGCAAAGTTTATCGTTCCCAGACGGTTGACAGGTTCAGGCAGTATAACAGGATCTTTGCTGAAATTATTCACTAACCCGCTCAGACCTTCATTGGTAATATACATTTTGTTTACTTCCCCAAACAGGTAAGCGTTCTCGGGATGGGTAATTCCTTTTAACGACATTTTCCCGATAAACAACATCTTATCACTATACTTGAGGGTTAGACGTTTCAGGTTAATATCATTTATAAACCCATCTGCCTCAGCGGATATTTCAACATGATCGGTAAAGTTCCTGAAAGCCGGAACAAACATAGAAAGCTCTTTCAGGTATATTTGAGAAGGTATGATATCAAGGGTAAGGGGCGCTTTATTCAGTAGTTCCTCCAGGTTATTTACTTCAGCAATATTAATATTGGCCCGGTTTATCTTCAGGTCGGTTTCCGGTAGTTTTATTTCAAAATTATGGATGTATGCACTATCCTGATTAGCAATTACATTTAAGGATAGTTTATCCAGTTCAAAACCGGAACTCTCTTCAAAGCTCAGTTTCTTGATATTCGCATTCAAGCTGTCCTGGTTAAAGGATTTAAGGGTTATTTTGGCACTGATATTCTTTATATCAACATGTTTGGGATTGAATCTGTCGGGGGTTCGGTTTTCACTTAACACATCATAGCTGAAATTCCCCTTTCGCAAAAGAATCGAATTAAACTGCAAATCAATATTCGGAGATTTTTTAGTCGTATCCCGGCTGGCAAAGGCATCTATCACAAATTGAAGGTTCAGAGTCGATTGCGGCGTCTCCTTTTCCAGATGCACCGTAAAGCCAAATAAGCGGACTGTAGTAAACAGAAGTTTACCCCGGAATAGTGGCAGCAGTTCAAAACCTGCAGTCACGTGATTTGCTTCGAATAGTACCTCTCCTTTCTCGTCTTCCAGATAAAGATCACTTAAAACCAGGCGATTCAACCATTCGATATCTACTTTCCCAACGCGTACAGGTACGTTCAGGCGGTTGGATAATTCTGTTGTTGCAGTATCTGCCACTTTTCGCTGAATGTAAGGAATATTCAGTAAGATGACAGGGATAGCGTAGAATATCCAGAAAAAAGTAAATAAAACAACGACTATGTATTTTAATCCTTTAATCTCTTTACGTTATTTTTATGCACAAAACTACAACAATATCAGCATAGATTTCGTTATTTTGCATTAAAAAAGAAATAAATGAGTATAACGATTTTAGGAATAGAATCATCTTGCGACGATACTTCGGCTGCCGTTATCCGTGATGGGGTCATGCTGTCTAACGTAATTGCCGGGCAGGCTGTGCATGAGGCATATGGTGGAGTAGTGCCGGAACTTGCATCCAGAGCCCACCAGCAAAACATTATTCCGGTAGTGTCCGAAGCCTTGAAAAAGGCAGGTATAGACAAGTCCGAATTAAGCGCTATTGCCTTTACCCGTGGCCCTGGCCTGATGGGATCATTGCTTGTTGGCACTTCTTTTGCCAAGGGTTTATCTGCCTCTTTACATATTCCGATGATAGAAGTCAACCACCTGCAAGCACACGTGCTGGCGCACTTTATCAAACAAACACCGGAGGATGTAGATCAACCCTCATTCCCTTTCCTGTGCTTACTGGTATCAGGAGGCAATTCGCAGATTATCAAAGTAAACAACTATGATGATATGGAGGTAATCGGACAAACCATCGATGATGCTGCCGGCGAAGCCTTCGACAAATGTGCCAAAGTGATGGGATTAGGTTATCCCGGAGGGCCTGTTGTCAACAAACTGGCCAACGAAGGAAACCCTAAGGCTTTTACGTTCAGCAAACCGCATATTCCCGAGTACAACTACAGTTTCAGCGGTTTGAAAACCTCCTTTCTGTACACCTTGCGCGACAAATTGAAAGAAGACCCCGACTTTATAGAGAAGAATAAACAAGACCTATGCGCGTCTTTACAAGCGACGGTTGTAGACATCCTGATGAACAAACTGCTTAAAGCTTCAAAGGATTTGAAGATAAAAGAAGTAGCCGTTGCTGGAGGTGTTTCGGCGAATACCGGACTGCGGGATGCGTTTCACGATTACGCCAAACGCTATGGCTGGAAGATACACATTCCTCCTTTCTCTTTTACAACAGACAATGCCGCAATGGTAGCCATATCAGGCTATTACAAATATATAAACAAAGAGTTCTGCCCGATGGATGCAGTACCATTTTCAAGAGTTACGATCTAACAAACCAAAGGATATGAATGTACAAATAATAACGATTGGCGACGAGTTGCTGATCGGACAAGTAGTGGATACCAACTCGGCCTGGATGGGTCAGGAGCTTAACAAAGAAGGCTTTCAGGTGATCTGGAGAACAGCTGTTGGAGATGTGGAGAAAGACATGCTGGAAGTGATTGATGCCGCCATGAATCGCGTACAGATCGTACTAATAACAGGCGGTATTGGCCCTACGAAAGATGATATCACGAAAAAGACCTTGTGTAAATATTTCGACTCCGGCCTACATTTCTCGGAAGAGGTATATCAGAACATCGAGCAACTATTCAACAAAACAGGGCGGGTTATCAACGAACTGACACGCGATCAGGCATTGGTTCCCGACAAATGTACCGTTATCCAGAATAAGGCGGGAACAGCTCCCTGCAGCTGGTTTGAACGAGACGGAAAGATACTCGTATCCATGCCCGGAGTACCATATGAGATGAAGTGGTTGATGACAAATGAAATCATCCCCCGCTTGAAAAAAAGATTCCATCAAGATGTCTTTATCCGCCACCAAACTACTTGGGTAAGTGGTTATTCGGAATCTGGGCTGGCGATTGAACTTACTCAGTTTGAGGAAGAATTGCCTACCTTCATCAAGTTAGCCTACCTGCCTCAACCAGGCTTGATCCGCCTGCGCCTGTCTGTTTATGCAGAGAGCAAAGAGCAAGCCGAATTGTCCATCAAAGAGCAAAACGAAAAACTTCACAAACTACTAAACGGACATATCCTGGCCGAAGAAGACACCCCCTTAGAAGAACTGATAGGAAAAGCACTTTTAGAGAAACAACTAACCATGGGAACAGCAGAAAGCTGCACCGGCGGACGCATTGCCAGTATGCTGACCTCCATACCCGGTAGCTCACGCTATTTTGTAGGAAGCATCGTTTCATACAGCAACGAAGTAAAACATAATGTGTTAGGAGTATCCAATGAAGACTTGGAGAAATACGGAGCCGTCAGCCAACCGGTAGTAGAACAAATGGCTCTGGGAGCCATCCGGGTATTAGGCTGTGATTGCGCAGTAGCTACTTCCGGAATCGCCGGACCCGACGGAGGAACTCCCGAAAAGCCCGTAGGAACCGTATGGATAGCCGCAGCCTACAAAAACAAAGTGGTATCCGAATGTTACCACTTTACCAATATCCGCGAAATGAACATCGCCCGCACTGCCAACACAGCGCTCCTAAAACTTCTTCTAACGATTAACGGTTAACTATTAACCGTTAATCATTAAAAATTATTCCTCCCCTTCTTTCATGTTGTGGAAGACGTTTTGGACGTCTTCGTCTTCTTCGAGTTTGTCGATCAGTTTTTCTACTGACTCGCGTTGTTCGGGGGTGAGTTCTTTTACGTCGTTGGGGATGCGGAGGAATTCGGCGCTATTGATCTCATAGCCATTTTCTTCCAGGTATTTCTGGATGGCTGAGTTTTGAGCAAATTCGCCGTATAATACGATTTCGTCCTCGTCTTCTTCTACCTCATCTACGCCATAATCAATCAGTTCCAGTTCGAGATCTTCCAACGATACTTCGTCTTTCTTTACGATATGGAATACGCACTTGTGGTCGAACAGGAATTCCAGGCTACCGGAGGTGCCCAGCGAGCCGCCATGCTTGTTGAAGTAGCTACGCACATTGGCTACCGTACGGGTCGTATTATCGGTTGCCGTTTCTACAAAAACAGCTATACCAAAGGGGCCGTAGCCTTCGTAATTCATCTCCTTATAGTCGGTATAGTCTTTTGATGTAGCTTTTTTAATGGCACGTTCTACATTTTCTTTCGGCATATTTTCCTTCTTCGCCTGTTGCATCAACACACGCAGACGGGGATTACTGTCAGGATCAGGCCCTCCGGCCTTGGTAGCGATTGTTATTTCCTTTCCTAACTTTGTAAATACGCGGGCCATATTACCCCAGCGTTTGAATTTCTTTGCTTTGCGGTATTCAAATGCTCTTCCCATCTTATTTGAATTGTTAATTGTAAATTATTAATTGTAAACAACCTCAATAATTAAGCATTAATAATTAATCATTATCGAAGTTGTGCTCCGAGTTTTTGTTCCAGATTGGTTTGCAACTTCTTCATGATAGCTTCAATCTGTTTATCGTTCAAAGTTTTATCTTCATCTTGTAAATAGAAGCTTACGGCGTATGACTTTTTGCCTGCAGGAAGGTTTTTGCCTTCATATACATCGAATAATGTAACGTCTTTCAGCAGTTTCCGTTCGCTTTCATTTGCTATTTTTTCTATCTCTTCAAAGCGGATATTCTTATCCAACAGTAAGGCCAGGTCGCGCTTCACTGCCGGGAATTTAGATATCTCAGAGAAAGAAACTTTACTCTTTCTGATCTCTTTCATCAGCAGTTCCCAGGAAAGTTCGGCATAGTACACTTCCTCGTCTATATCCAGGGCTTTGCATATTTTTTTGCTCACAATTCCCATCGTGCCTAACTGACGGCCTGCTTTGGTAGTGATACTCAAGCCTGCATCGTATATATCATTCGATAACTGACCCAGAATAACCGTATTTTTGCTGATACCCAAACGAGCCAAAATATTCTCTACATAAGCCTTTAGTTCATATATGGAAGATAGTTCATCCGGATGAGCCCAACTGTTCTCTACCCGCTTTCCGCATACCCACAAGGCTAAGCGATAGTCTTCTTTGTAGCTTGCCAGCACATTTTCGTCGCTTTTCTTATCTACATCATAGTCGTAGCAATTGCCAAACTCATAGAAACGGATATTTCCGTTCTTGCGTTTTTCGTTATGCTCAATGCTTTCCAAACCACCAAACAATAAGGTTTGACGCATCACGTTCAGATCTGAACTGATAGGGTTTTCCAGCATTACACAACGGGCTTCGGGATAGGTAGACAGCTCGGTATAATAGGCCGAACGGGTCTGCGAATTATTCATAATCTCGCTGAAACCGGCTCCGCATAACTGCTCGGAGATAAGGTTTTGCAGCTTATAGCTCCGGTCGGTAGGCGTTTGATAGCTCAGATTCGATTTTACGTCCTCCCCTATCTCAATATTATTGTAACCATAGATACGCAGGATATCTTCTATTACGTCTACATCGCGCTGTACATCTATGCGGTACAGGGGCACATGAAGGGTCATACCTTCAGCCGTTTCAGATACTATTTCTATCTCCAGACTCGAAAGAATACTCTTTATTGTATCCTTAGGTATTTCTTTACCTATCAGGGTATTTATCTTCTTATAGGTAATATCTACTGTATAAGGAACTGCCTGAACAGGATACACATCCTGCAACTCTCCACAAATCGTACCTCCGGCTATCTCTTTGATCATCAAAGCGGCACGTTTCAATACGTACATCGTATTATTGGGATCCAATCCGCGCTCAAATCGGAAGGAAGAATCGGTATTCAAACCAAAGCGGCGGGCTGTCTTGCGAACCCATGAAGCATTGAAATTGGCCGATTCGAGGAATACATTGGTAGTTCCCTCCGTTACGCCGGAATCCAACCCTCCGAATACCCCACCGATACACATCCCTTCTTCTGCATTGCAGATCATCAGGTCTTTATCTGTCAGGGTACGTTCTACTTCGTCAAGGGTGACAAACTTTGTTCCGGCAGGCAATGTCTTAACCACTACCTTTCTGCCTTTTATTTTATCTGCATCAAAAGCATGCAGCGGTTGTCCCAGTTCGTGCAATACATAATTGGTAATATCCACCACATTATTGATAGGACGTAAACCGATAATTTTCAGTATATTTTGCAACCATTCCGGACTCTCTTTTACCGTAACGCCTTTAATCGTAACACCTGAATAACGGGGACAGGCCTCCGTATTCTCTACCGATACAGTAATAGCCGGTGCCGGGTCATCTATCTTAAACGCATCTACAGAAGGGCGTTTCAGCTCCGAAGGCTTGCCGTTCTGTTTCAGATAGGCTGCCAAATCGCGAGCCACGCCAAAATGGGAAGTAGCATCTACGCGATTGGGTGTAATATCCACTTCCAATACATAGTCGCTTTTTATATTGTAATAATCTTTTGCCAAGGTTCCTACAACGGCATCAGCAGGAAGAACGATGATGCCATCATGGCTTTTTCCAATGCCTATCTCGTCTTCGGCACAAATCATCCCATTTGATTCTACGCCACGGATCTTCGACCGTTTAATCGTAAAACTTTCGTCTCCGCTATACAGTTTCGTACCATTTACGGCTACCACTACTTTCTGTCCGGCAGCTACGTTCGGAGCGCCACATACGATCTGTAAAGGCTCTTCTCCCCCTACATTAACAGTAGTAATATGCAGGTGGTCGGAGTTTGGGTGTTCAACACACGTCAACACTTCACCAATCACTAAACCTTCCAAACCTCCTTTGATCGTTTGCACCTCTTCTACTCCGCCTGTTTCCAGACCAATAGACGTCAACGCAGCCGATACTTCCTCAGGCTGTAAATCAAAATCAAGATAATTCTTAAGCCAATTGTAAGATATATTCATCGTATTATACGTTTTTTCAATTCCGCAAATTTCGGCACAAAGGTAACGATTTTATCTATAGCTACGATATTTCATTCTTTCTCTTTTTTCCTGTTGATCGTATGTTTTACTTTGAGTAGGGCGAAGTTTAGTTCTATACTTGTTTCTGTATCGGTAGTAGCCATGTCTTCCCCTAGCAGGTCGGCGATAATGTCACCGCTTTTCTGCATCAACGATTTCTGCTTGAACTCTTCCGGAGAAGCCGATAATTGGGCAACCGTACGGGATAGTTCACGTAACTTAGAAAACGTCTCAACAATAGCAATTGTCGTCTGAGTAGCCTGCGGACTTTTAAGAATAGTAGCAAGCATATAAAGGCCTTTTTCGCTGAAAGCTTTGGGTAGTACCCTTGACATATTCAGATTTGCGGTCGAAATTTTCGACCGCAAATTTTCCCACTCGATATTATTTAATGTAATAACATATCCTTCCGGAAACTTGTCTGGATTATTCTTTAATGCTTCATTGATTCGCTTTGTCTCCACCCCATACAGCATAGCTACATCACTGTCGAGGATCACATCCTGATCACGTAAACGGATGATTTTGTTTTTCACTTTATCGAAAGAAACGATTTGATTCATAAGTTATAAGTTTTGTTAATATGCGGCAAAGTTAAGGTTTTTTTCAGAGATTATTGCTGAACTGTTGACAAGCAAAACGGATGCCCTGCCGGATCGAGCATTACAGTAGAAGTATCGTAATATTGAACTTCTGCTTTTTTCGCACCACACAGCAAAGCGTATTCTACTGCCTTCTGCAAATTATCTACTTTAAAATCCATATGCGCCATTTGCTGTTGAGCGCCTTCTTTCCATGGCCATACCGGAGGAACATAATCCTCTACAGTCTGAAAAACCAACAGTATTCCCTGTGGAGTGCGCAACGCCGCAAAATCATCACCGGATATTTCCTTTTCCCAACCTGATAACTTCACGTAAAAATCAGCAAGTTCGTTCGCATTCAGACAATCAAACGCTATTCCTATTATAGATGATATCATTCCGTGTAAGATTTTTACATTGTCCAAAAGTAATTATTTGTTTTTGAAATCCCACAGTTGTTGAACATATGTTCTACAATTGTTGAACATGAGTTCTACATATGTTGAACACGTGTTCTACAGTTGTAGGATTATATCTCGTTTTGTAGAAGAATGTAAAAAAGATAAAATAATCCATAAGAGTTTAGGCATCTTTTGTATATAACGCTCATTTCTTTACTTTTGCCCATCAATATTATTACTGAAAATAGAATTATATGAAAAAACTACTTTGTCTCCTTTACCTCACGGCTCTATTTGCCGTATCTTGTGATGATGAAAAATTAAGTTCAGACAAACAAATTACCTCGTATAAACTGGAAGCCGAGAAAAACGGATTACCCAACGATATTGTCGCTACAATAGACCATTCAGATTATACGATAAACTTAGGTTGTATACCGGTCGGAAGAGAATTTGTTGCCACTTTTGAATCTCAGGGGATTGTATATGTTGGTACGAACCTTCAGTATAGTGGTGCTACGTTCAACTCGTACGACCGTCCCTTGGAATATACGGTTATTACCGAAGATGGCACACAGGCGGTTTATACCCTTGTCTGTAGTTTGGCGCCTCATGTGGAAATGAAATCATTCGAGGTAGAATTCCTGCAAAATGGCAAGAAAACTTCTACAAAGGGAGTCTTTTCCGACGATCTGTCTACAATCTTCATCACTCCGGAGTCGCAAAACTGGATAAGTAATCTGGAGAATGCCGTAGTCTCCTTTGAAGCAGAAGGTACTGTCTATGTAGAAAATAAAGAGCAAACCAGCGGAGAAACTCCAAACAACTTCCTCAAAGACTTGACCTATCAGGTAAGAAATGATTTTGAAGAGAGATCTTACCGGATCATGCTGATATCTACCCAAAATACCTGACTACCTATTGTAAAGATAGATACTGAAAACAAAGCAAAGATTACTGACAAGGAAAATTACGTAGCCTCTATGGTGCAGATCTTTTCACAGGATAATCCGGAGTACGAGGTAGAGGCAAGCGCCGGTGTACGCGGACGGGGAAACACCACCTGGCAATATATCAAAAAGCCATACCGCATCAAGTTTGACAAAAAAACATCCTTGTTCGGACTGGGAGCTGCCAAGAGTTGGGTACTATTGGCCAACTATCTGGATCCTACCTTTATGATGAACACAATAGCCTTTAAACTAGGACATCAGTTCGGCGTTGAATATACCAACCACTCCAACCACGTAGAACTCTTCCTGAACGAAGAATACCTGGGTAATTATGTATTAACAGAACAAGTACAGGTAAACGAACATCGCGTAAACATTGATGAGGAGACGGATTTTCTGGTAGAGTTTGACCGGTATTATGATGAAGATTTCAAGTTCAAATCGGCTCTTATCAACATGCCCGTTAATATCAAATCACCGGATCTGGAAGATGAATCAGGTATGGATTTTGTTAAAAAAGCGATCAATGCGCTAGACGAAGCCTTATATGGCGAAACATCGGGCTTCCCCAATAGTAATTGGCAGGAGTTGATTGATGTACCTACCCTGATCGACTATATCATGATAAATGAGATTGTACGCAACCGAGAATTGGTGATACCGGGAAGCGTTTACCTATACAAGAAAGGCGATGACAAGATAAAAATGGGGCCTCTTTGGGACTTTGACTGGGGCTTTGGCTATACGGAATCGGGGCATATTTATTATGACAATGCCAAGACCTGGCTCTATAAGAAATACGACAAACACTCTTCCGGACCCGGAGGCAGCTTCTTCTATCGCTTTTTCGATGATCCGACCTTCCGGCAAGCCTACAAAGCCCGCTGGAACGAGATGAAAGGCACATTAGAAAACCTGTATTCGTTTATAGACGACTTGCGGTACGAACTATATCAATCATCTGTTCAAAACAACAAAAGATGGAAGAAAAACCATGATATCTTCGACGAAACAGACAAGATGAAAGATTGGCTACAAGAGCGCATCGAGTTTTTAGACGAAAATATCAACTCTAGTTTTTAGATTATAGCTACATTTGTGGCTATTAATGACTAGTTGATCCTTTTCATGCGCATAGACATACTTACCGTACTTCCCGAAATGATAGAGGGGATGATTAATTGCTCGATTGTAAAACGGGCACAGGAGAAAGGCCTGGCCGAGATTTATTTGCATAATCTGCGGGATTATACCAGCAATAAATGGCGGCGGGTAGATGATTATCCCTTTGGTGGAGAGGCAGGTATGGTGATGCAGATTGAGCCGATAGACCGTGCCATCAGCGCTTTGAAGGAGGAGCGTTCGTATGACGAAGTGATTTATACCTCGCCGGACGGAGAAACCTTCAATCAGCCCATGGCAAACAGTATGTCATTGCTGAATAACTTTATCATTCTTTGCGGACATTACAAAGGAATCGATTACCGGATTCGTGAACACCTGATAACAAAAGAAATATCCGTAGGCGACTATGTGCTGACGGGAGGCGAACTGGCTGCTGCTATCATAACCGATGCCGTAGTGCGTTTGCTTCCCGGAGCTATTGGTGATGAGCAAAGCGCCCTCTCCGACTCTTTTCAGGACAATTTGCTGGCTCCTCCCGTTTATACTCGTCCCGCCGAGTATAAAGGCTGGAAAGTACCGGATGTTCTACTGTCCGGACATGAGCGCAAAATAGCCGAATGGAGGTTGGAACAAGCGCAGGAGCGAACCGCCCGCCTGCGCCCCGATTTACTGAAATAAAAGATGTTTATTTATAGCTATACTCCAGGGTATAGGTATATTGGTTGTTTTCGGCTGAAGTTCCGTTGACAGGATAGATTTCTTCAGCTATCGTCATACCGGTAATATATTCACCCGTTGTATTATACGAAAAAGTATATTTGGCATAGGGAGTATTTACATCCGGCAATACATACCAGGTGGCTGTCTCAATCAGGTTGCGGTTCAGATTGCCGAAATAGAAATTAAGCGGACTTACAGATGCCTGACCTGTGGGGCTGAATGTATTCACAATCCGCAACGGGAAGTTCTCAGGATGGAGATCACTTTTATACGTGAAAGCCATCTCTTTTGTGCCGTTTTTGTAATAGGTGAGATTGTTGTCTTCCCAGGTATAATAATTGGTTTCCATATCATTCCGGCTTTCGTATCCGGAACCGTCTGTCTTAGGCCAAACGGCTTTCACCCAGGGGCTACTCATCATATTGTTCTTGCTATACGTATAATTGTACAAATTGCTCAGATACTCTTCGTTATTACGATACGGATTGTTCTGATACTCACTGCAAGATACTATTCCGCCGCCAGACAGTCCGTATTCATACTTCTGATACAAAGAGGCAGAAGCAGTTACCGATGTGAAACGATTTACAACGAGCTGGTTATTGCTAAAGGAAAAGATATCAGTAAACTGATTATCCCAAGCTATATTAGCCACTTCTCCGGCCTGGTTGTAGGTAACAGACAACACAAATTCGGGAGAAGAAGCATTGTTTTTTGTACAAGTAATTTTTGTCAGTTTGTTTAATGGGATAACCTCTGTTTTATCATCATCACCACAAGACGTTAGTCCAAACATTATGGAAAGGAAAATAAAAAGATTCTTTTTCATAACATCTCTCATTTTATGCTTTTTAATAAGACAAAAGTAAAGTATTTACAAGATTATCCGGATTTGTAACGTTATTTAAGCTATTAAATTTGAGTAAAATTGTTAAACGACTTAGCTTTGCAAACTGTAAACAAACTGATTCAAAGTAAAATAAACAGTTAATTACAGTATCTTATATCGTAGCATATACAATAACTTAATTTTAATAATATGAGAATGAAGTATCTGTCGTTTATCTCCACTTGTATTGTCTGCCTTGCCACCGCATGCAGCAGTAAACAATATGAGTATCCTTTCCGAAATCCCAATCTTCCGCTGGAAGAACGAATGGAAGACCTGCTGGGACGTCTTACACTGGAAGAAAAAGTAGGACAAATGATGAATCAAACACCGGCTATCGAGCGCCTGGGTATCCCCGAGTATGACTGGTGGAACGAGGCACTGCATGGCGTAGCACGTGCCGGACAAGCCACTGTTTTTCCGCAATCTATCGCTATGGCAGCTACCTTTGATGATGAAGCGTTGCATAAGACATTCGATATGATAAGTGACGAAGCACGTGCCAAATACCATCAATATCAGAAAGATAAGGAGTACGACAGATACAAAGGATTGACATTCTGGACTCCCAATATCAATATATTCCGCGATCCGCGTTGGGGACGTGGAATGGAGACTTACGGCGAAGATCCTTACCTGACCGGACGCATGGGGGTAGCTGTTGTAAAAGGGCTTCAGGGCAACGATCCTAAATACTTCAAGACCCATGCATGCGCCAAGCATTATGCCGTGCATAGCGGACCGGAATGGAACCGCCATGAATATAATGCGGAAGCAACTCCCCGTGACCTGTGGACCACCTATCTGCCAGCCTTTGAAGAACTGGTAAAGGAGGCCGACGTACAGGAGGTAATGTGCGCATATAACCGTTTTGAGGGAACCCCTTGCTGCAGTAGTGACAAATTGCTGATTGACATTCTGCGCAACACTTGGGGATACGAAGATATCATCTTGTCGGACTGTGGAGCTATTGATGATTTCTGGAGAAAGGATCCCCGCACGCCCCGTCACGAGACACATCCGAGTGCAGAAGCTGCTTCTGCCGATGCCGTAAAAAACGGAACAGATCTGGAATGCGGAGGTAGCTACCAAGCCTTACTGAAAGCGGTTCAGGATGGTTTAATCACTGAAGAAGAGCTAAATGTATCACTTCGCCGTCTGTTCAAAGGCCGTTTTGAACTGGGTATGTTTGATCCGGATGAATTGGTACCTTATGCCAGCATCCCGTATAGTGTAGTTGAAAGCCCCGAACATGTGGCACAATCCCTGGATATGGCTCGCAAAAGTATGGTTTTATTGAAAAACAAAAATAACATATTGCCACTAAGCAAAAGCCTGAAAAAAATAGCTGTAGTAGGTCCTAATGCCAACGATTCCATTATGTTATGGGCTAACTATAACGGATTTCCTTCTAAAACAGTAACCATATTAGAAGGTATTAAGAATAAAGTTCCTGATGCAGAAGTAATTTATGAACTGGGCTGCAACCATACCGACAATTTTGTGATAACAGACTTTGGGAACCATATATTTTCTTCTGCCGGCATAGGATTTGCCTCTGAATTTTACAACAACAGAGACTTTGAGGGCGAACCGGTGCATAAGGGAATCGCTTCCGGATCAAGTATCCATTATACCACAGGGGGAAATACCCAGTTTGCACCAAACGTAAACCTAACCAACTTCTCCGCCCGTTTTACTGGTGAATTTGAATCGCCAATAAGCGGCCCGGTAGAGTTTACCATTTCAGGAAATGACGGATATCGCCTGTTCATTGGTGACGAGAAAGTGATAGACATTTGGGATAGGGAATATACAAGTGGACAACAATATATTCTGCATGCAGAAAAGGGCAAAAAATATCCGGTAAAGATAGAATACATGCAACGTATCGGCAATGCAGACCTTAACTTTCAGATAGGGGTTCGTACTCCGGTCGACTATCAGGCTACAGCTGCCAAAGTAAAAGAAGCAGATATTATTGTATATGTAGGTGGAATATCTCCCCGTCTGGAAGGCGAGGAAATGCCTGTAGATGCGGAAGGTTTCAGAAAAGGAGATCGTACCAATATCGAAGTCCCCAATGTACAGAAAGAAATGATCCGGGCGCTAAAAGCTACTGGTAAACCTGTTGTATATGTGGTTTGTACAGGTAGTGCTCTTGCTCTTAACTGGGAAGAGGCAAACCTGGATGCTATCCTGAATGCCTGGTATGGCGGACAAGAAGCCGGAACAGCTGTTGCCGACATTCTTTTCGGTGATTATAACCCTGCCGGACGTCTGCCTATTACCTTCTACAAGTCTGTAGATCAATTGGCCGACTTCCAGGATTACAACATGAAAGGACGTACCTACCGCTATATGACGGAAACACCCTTATACCCCTTTGGATATGGTTTGAGCTATACGACATTTGAGTATAAAAATGCCAAACTGTCACAAGACAAGATAAGCAAAACCCAGTCTGTAACACTTACACTGGACATCGCTAATACAGGCAAAGCAGACGGTGACGAAGTAGCCCAGGTATACATCAAGAATCCGAATGATCCGGAAGGGCCTATCAAAGCATTAAAAGCATTCAAACGGGTACACGTAAATGCAGGATCAAGTCAGCAGCTAAGTATTGAACTGCAACCCAAAGCATTCTGGTCTTTCAACGACCCAAAACAAATCATGGAAGTACGCTCCGGCAAATACCAAATCCTCTACGGAGGCTCATCTGCCGACAAAGCGCTACAAAGCATCGATCTAACGGTTGAATAAGATAGAAATGCGTAGAGACAGGGCACTGCCTTGTCTCTACATTACCCCTCTTTTTATTTGATGATAATTGGTGAATATTTTGGCACCAGAATTTTCATGACTACCCAGCCAATAAGGTAGGCTACAGCACAGACTGAAAAGATAATGAAATAGCCTGCTTCTTCTCCTTTAAAGTTGAATAAAGACATTTGAGTTTGCCCGGCATAGTCGAACAGCTTTCCGGCACTCTTCTGGATAATAAAGGAACCAATCCCTCCTGCCATTCCACCGATACCTGTGATAGTTGCGATAGCAGTTTTAGGGAACATATCCCCTACTGTTGAGAATATATTAGCCGACCATGCCTGATGAGCCGCTCCCGCTATACCAATAATGATAACCGGAAACCAGTAAGAAAAGCTACCCAAAGGTTGAGCAAAAAGAGCGAGTAAGGGGAAGAATGCAAATATCAACATCGCTTTCATACGCCCCGCATATGGATTCATACTCTTCTTTTCTACAAAATAAGTAGGCAACCAGCCACCAATAATAGACAGTAAAGTAATCAGATACAAGACAAAAATAGCAACCTGACTGCCAGTGTCAGAAGATTTCATACCATAAACAGAACTAAGGTAAGCCGGTGTCCAGAACAGGTAAAACCACCATACGCCATCTGTCATAAATTTACCAAAAGCAAAGGCCCAGGTTTGCCTGAATTTGAAACATTCCACAAAAGATAACTTCCGAGTCTGGGATGATTCTATTTTTTCCTCTACGGCATCTGTAGAGTTTTTATCCTGTTGTATATAGGCTAACTCTGCAGCATTCACCTTCGGATGCACCTCCGGTTTTTTATAGATAAATACCCAGAATCCCATCCACACAAAACCCAAGGCTCCTATCAGGATAAAAGCCATTTCCCAGCCCCAATACTTGGCTATAACCGGGATGGAGATCGGAGCAGCCAAAGCGCCTACCGTAGCTCCGGCATTGAATATACTGGTAGCATAGGCCCTGTCTTTTTTCGGAAAGTATTCAGCCGTAGCCTTGATCGCAGCTGGGAAGTTTCCTGCTTCTCCGATAGCCAGTATCAGACGGGCAAATATAAAGAGAGTAACACTTACCGATACTACCATACCTACGTCACCTACCGTAGCAATAGCATTCCGAGCTCCTTCAAAACCAACCAACCACTCACCGGCAGTGATCCCAGAAGTAGCTATTCCACAAAAAGCATGAATACAAGCTCCGAACGACCAGACACCAATAGCCCACAAGAAACCCTTCTTTGTATCCATCCAGTCTACAAAACGGCCTGCAAAAAGCATGCTGATAGCATAAAACAGAGAAAATAAAGAAGTGATATTCCCATAATCATCATTCGTCCAATGAAACTCCGGAGCGATGAAATCTTTCCATGTGAGCGATAACACCTGACGATCTAAATAATTAATTGTTGTTGCAAAGAAGAGCATTGCACAGATCATCCATCTGTAATTTGTCATCTTTGCAGTTCCGGTTTTTAGTGTATTCATGCGTATTTATTTTTTAAGATTCGGCGATAAAGTTAGTAAGTTTGCGCAAACACGCATGGAAAAGTTAATAAAATAACTATTTTTACGTCAAATTTTAAACCACTATTTATGAAAAATGTAATTCTATTTCTCTGTTATTGGATTTTCTTTTTAGGAGCAGTTACAAATTTACAGGCTCAGCCGTCACAGAAACTAGTCAATGTTATCGTCTCCCCCAATCATACCGATTGGAAGTATCAAACCAAAGAAGAGGCTTCTTTCTCCGTTAAGGTGTATAAGAATGAGAACCTGCTTCAAAACGTGACGATAGACTACGAACTGGGACCGGAGTATTTTCCAACTATTAAAAAGCAGGATGTCGTTTTAAAAGATGGGACTACAACTCTAAAATCCTCCATGAATATCCCGGGATTCTTACGTTGCAAAGTCACTGCCAAAGTAGATGGTAAAAACTACGAAGGCATGGCAACCGTTGCTTATAATGAAGAAAAGATCCAGCCGACAACTAATGATCCGAAAGATTTTGACAGCTTCTGGTCTGACGCTATCAACGAAGCCCGGAAAACACCCCTGGATGCTAAAATGGTATTACTCCCAGAAAAATGCACTGCTACCCAAAATGCCTACCAGGTAAATTTTCAGAACGACAGACCCGACTCACGGATATATGCCATATTGATGGTTCCAAAGAAAACAGGTAAATATCCGGCCATCCTTCAAGTGCCAGGTGCTGGAATCCGTCCGTACAACGGAGCAAACTATGGAGACGATGTCATCTCTCTGGAGATCGGGATTCACGGGATTCCTGTTACACTGAGTCCGGAAGTATACAGTAATCTGGCAGTAGGCGGTTTGCGCGACTACTGGAGTATTAACAGGAACAACAGAGATACCCACTATTACAAACGGGTATATCTGGGCTGCGTACGTGCTATAGACTTTATTTATTCCTTACCTGAGTTTGATGGTAATACCGTAGGGGTAACAGGCGGAAGCCAGGGAGGAGCCTTGTCTATTATCACGGCCGGACTTGATTCACGGATTAAATTTTTAGCAGCATATTACCCTGCCTTATGCGACTTTGCCGGATACCTCAACAAAAGAGCCGGAGGATGGCCACATTACTACAAAGATGCACAACCTGCAGCAAATGAAACAGAAACACTCCCCTACTTTGATGTCGTAAACTTTGCCCGTCGGGTAAAGGTACCAGGATGGTATAGTTGGGGATTTAATGATACGGTTTGCCCTCCTACTTCTATGCATGCTGCATATAATGTAATACCGGGAGCAAAAGAATTAGTTTTATTTCTTGAAACAGGTCACTGGACATACCCAGAACAACGGGCAATAGGTACTGGCTGGATGAAAAAACAATATAGCCGCTAATCTTCTCACAACAGGCCTTAATCCTTTCAGATAAAGGCCTGTCCTTTTTTAATTCAAGGTTAGTCTATACGTTGAATTAACATCTTATACTTAGTTGTCGTAACACATCACGTATTTTTTCAAATGTAGTAATGCGTGTAGGTACTAACGGAAG
This sequence comes from Parabacteroides sp. PH5-46, assembly GCF_029892785.1. Taxonomy (GTDB): domain Bacteria; phylum Bacteroidota; class Bacteroidia; order Bacteroidales; family Tannerellaceae; genus DFXE01. The sequence goes on along the minus strand of NZ_JARXXA010000004.1, from coordinate 277,251 downwards.
ACGCAGTTTATTCTCAATATAGCCCATAGCATTAAGCATGCTCTTCACCCCTGCCGGATTACCATCTACAAAAAGCAGGTCGAAAAGTTCAGTAAAGCTATGATGAATAGTACGCGCGCTATCGTAATCACCGGCCAATGCCAGTCGTACCATACGGCTAAATTCACGCGGGAAAGCATTTCCGATAACAGAGATCACCCCTATTGCTCCCAAAGTAATTAACGGGAAAGTAATCCCGTCATCTCCCGAGATAACATTGAAATTTGCCGGTTTATTCTTTATAATATCATCCATTTGTGTGATGTTCCCCGAGGCTTCTTTTACAGCAATTACATTCTTGCACTCACGAGCAATGCGAAGGGTGGTAGCGGCTGTCATATTTACGCCTGTACGTCCAGGGACATTGTAAAGGACAATCGGTAAGCGGGTTGATTCCGAAATAGCTTTATAATGCTGATAGAGACCTTCTTGTGAAGGTTTATTATAGTAAGGGGTAACAGACAGGATAGCATCTACACCATCGAAACTGCCTTTTTTAAGTTTTTCGACGATAGATCGCGTACAGTTTCCTCCCACACCTAATACAATAGGAATACGTCCTCGTACTTTTGTTACAACAAGTTGCACGATTTTGTCTTTTTCCTCTTCTGTCAAAGTGGGGGTTTCAGCGGTAGTTCCTAATACGACCAAATAATCAGTACCATTCTGCAACTGGTAGTCAACCAATTTAGCCAACGTATCGTAGTCGACGCTATCATCGTCCTTAAAAGGAGTAATCATTGCTACTCCCATCCCTTTCAAATTTATGTCTATCATGGAAATTTATTCCGTTTTGTTATTTTAGTAATGCAAAAATAAGGAATTTATATCATTTGGAACGGATAGTCAACAAATAAAATAAAATATGTTCAAAGAAGTGATTAATATCGTCATTATCTGTCATTGTAATTGTCAGATCATACATTTCACGCAAAAAAGATTTATGCCCCAACTTAAAGGATGAAGGATGCTGTAACTGAAGGTATTGCATAGTATAATTGTTTGTACGCGTCAGATCTATCAGTATGTCTGCAGGAAGCGCATTAAATTTCTCACTCATTTCTGCCGTAGGCATCCCTTTGGAGTCCAGTTCTTCCTCCTTTATAAGGAGCCATGATTCGGCTATATCTTCTTTGTTTTTCTTAGGAATAAAGGCACAAAGACTGATATTTTCAGTGTGTTCTTCAAGCTTGGCTACACACTTCAGAACGTCTTTTTTGTCTTTAACATCAAAAACCACCAATATATTATTGGCATCATTTAACGAACAAAAACGCGGCGTTCTTGCCGGTGCATCCTTTACCAGGTCTTGCAGTTTCTTTTTTATAAAAAAATTAGAAAGTATCATTCAGCTAACATGTTTAAAAATTCTTCTTCATTGATAATTTTTACGCCAAGTTTCGCAGCTTTCTCTAGTTTAGTTGGCCCCATGTTATCTCCGGCCAGAATATAATGGGTTTTACTGGATACTGATCCGCTGTTTTTGCCTCCGTGTTGTTCTATCATAGTTTTGTATTCATCCCGCGAGTGCTTAGAGAAAGTTCCACTGATAACAATCGTCAGACCTTTTAGTTTTTCTGATCGTTCGGCCAGGACAGTCACATCTACAGCCATTTGCAAACCATATGTCTTTAAACGATCAATCAGATTGAGATTTCTATCATCTGAAAAATAAGATACAACACTTTGAGCGATACGCTCACCTATTTCATCAACCTCTGTTAGCGACTCCAGAGTGGCCTCTTTCAATTGATCTATATGCTGGAAAGCAAAGGCCAGACGTTTTGCAACCGTTTCTCCTACGTATCGGATACCAAGTCCAAACAATACACGCTCGAAGGAGACACTCTTGGATTGCTCCAGACTATCCATCAGGTTATTGGCACTTTTCTCCGCCCATCGCTCAAGCTGAAGCAGATCCGAAACTTTTAAGGTGTACAAATCAGCTGCATTTTTCACATAACCTGCTTCATACAAATCTTCTACCGTTTCGGGTCCCATGTTGATATTCATCGCCCGCCGGGTAACAAAATGTTCGATCTTCCCTTTTATCTGAGGCGGACAACCCGATTCGTTCGGACAATAATGAGCAGCTTCTCCTTCCGGGCGCATCAACAGAGTTCCACATTCCGGGCATGTTTTGATAAAACGTACCTTATCTCCTATCATCATGGAACGGGCATCTTTATCTACCCCTACTATTTTAGGGATGATCTCTCCTCCTTTTTCTACGAAAACCATATCACCGATATGCAGATCCAAGCCTTCGATAATATCCGCATTATGCAAAGAAGCCCGCTTTACTGTCGTGCCAGACAATAAAACAGGTTCCAGATTGGCTACAGGTGTAACAGCTCCAGTACGCCCTACCTGGAAAGAAACAGCATTCAGACGGGTTACAGCCTGTTCTGCCTGGAATTTATATGCAATTGCCCAACGGGGGCTTTTAGCTGTAAAACCTAAGTTTTTCTGCTGAAGCAATGAATTAACCTTCAACACAACGCCATCCGTTGCTACAGGCAGATTCTTTCGTTCTACATCCCAATATGAAAGATACTCGAAAACTTCCTCCAGATTATGGCATTTACGAATAACATCCGGAACTTTAAAGCCCCACGTACGTGCATATTCGAGGTTGGCATAATGGCTCTGAGCCGGCAGATCCTCGCCAAGCAAATAATAAAAATAGGCATCCAGTTTACGAGACGCTACAACAGCCGGATTTTGCTGTTTCAAAGTACCGGAAGCAGCATTGCGAGGATTAGCAAAAAGAGGTTCTTCTTGTTCTTCCCGCTCCTTATTCAAACGATCAAATTCTGCCCAAGGCAGTAGTATTTCACCTCTGATCTCAAATTCATCCGGATGGTTATCTCCTCTTAGTTTCAAAGGGATAGAGCGTATTGTTTTTACGTTTGCCGTTACATCATCACCGCGCGTACCATCGCCACGGGTAACAGCACGAGCCAAACGTCCTTTTTCATATATCAGGGAAATAGAGGTTCCATCATATTTTAGTTCTGCAACAATTTCAAACGGTTCGTTCAGAGAACGCATGGTCCGGTCATAGAAATCACGTACTTCTTCTTCTGAATAGGTATTACTCAATGACAACATCGGGTATTTATGCAAAACCTGTTCAAATTCTTTAGACAAGTCGCTCCCTACTCGCTGAGTAGGTGAATGAGGATCGGCATATTCAGGATGTGCTTCTTCCAGCAATTGTAATTCTTTCAGCTTTACATCAAAATCCCTGTCTGAAATTGTTGGCGAGGAAAGCACATAGTAATTATAATTATGCTGTTCCAGTTCCTCCCGAAGTGCTTTTATTTTCGATTCAATCTCGTTCATCAAAGGTATTATTAATAAACCAGGGCCACGTTATCAATCCAGAAAGTATTACCCGGTGATCCGATATAAGCCCCTCCATGACTGGAAGCGAATTGCAGGATAAGGTGCGTTGCTTGTTCATCCTTATCTGCCCATCCGATTTCTTGGATAGGAACACTCTTTCCTTTACTGTTTACTGTATAACGTTCTTCTACCTGTATTTTCATATAATCTTTGTAATCGGCATGGGATGTTATATCACCATATAAAATGGGATAGCTTGCTTCATTTACCCAGCCATCTGTCGATGAAACATAACGCTGAACCATTGTACCTACACGCTTGGCATACACGTTACCTTCTTTATCTTCCCATCGCTTTTGCAACATCATCACTACTGTAGCTTCATCGCGTCCTTCTACTTTCGATTTTTTGCTAAATCCTGTGCTGCGTATCCTATGATCTTCAGGAGCCAGCTTAATTTTATAATCGAAGCGAAGAGCAGCAGGTTTGCCGGTTATAGCGATACCGCTTTCCAACATACTTTGCGCGTTCTTTGTCCCTTTGATCGGTTCGTGCATCTTACCCAGGAAAATAGAACCGGCAGCAATTACTTCTATATCTACCAAACCCAGCACACGTACACTTTCGTAACGGGTTTCCATACGGGCACAATAGCCATCACCTCGCTTTTCAGGGAAAACAGATGTATTTGTCTTTACAACACCCGCTACTTTTGCCAATACATTTGAATTAGCCCAAGGCGATCCTCCTGTATTTGTATAGGCATCATTGCCAACAATCGTATCAATGGGGCCTAACTCATATAGAAGTTTGGTATTTCCGCCAATAACAGCCGACTCCTTAATCTCCCGCACCACCCATTGATCCATATCTCCATAAGCAAAGGGTTTTACGTTCTGCGTATAAGCTGTAGCAGACAGAGATGCAGCAATTATAGCGAATAAAATGCGAATATACGTAATATCTTTATATAAATATATCATTTCTTAATACCCCCATCCTTTTAAGGCCATATCCCAGTTTTCATTTACAATCTTGAGTGTACGATCATCATACGTATAGTTATTCTTCTTATATCCTTTTTTCTTGGACAAGTAAGCTTCTATATTGGCTTTTGATTCGTTAAACCCCGGCAGATCCAATTTGCTATAGATATCTTCTGTCATGGCAAAAGCATCCGCTTCAAAGTCTTCAAACTTAATCTCTACCAGATTTCCTAAGGGAATCATATGTTTCTCTTCTTCATACTTATAATAAAGCCGCTTGAATATTTCTACCGCATTCTGTTCTATTTCTTCGTTTGTGATATCCTGTAAACGAAGTGGCTGTATAGTATTGGTAAAGAAACTGCGCGTACTTTCAAATACAGTATAAGGGTTACGTTTCAGATAAAGGAATTTTGCATTAGGGAACATCTCTAACAAGGTTTTGATTCGCCCTGTATGCGGAGGGTTTTTACTTAAAAACTGCACGCCATTGGTATTCCAGAGGGCAATCTTTACCAGTTTCAGGAATGTTTCTTTGAAAATCTTACGTTCCGCCTCTGTAATGGTGTTAAATAACAGGAAGCGTTCGCAATACTCCATGGTATGCTTAGGCAAATACCAAAAGTTGTAGTAGGTATAAGGCATCATATTCGTGAGGGCAAACTCTTCTTCCTGAGGCAAATTAACTCCTAACTCCAGATTATCGGTCGGACGGGAAGTAGGCATAGCCATAGACAAACATTTTCTAAAAAAGGGCTGTCCGAAAAGCATTTGGTTTGGAAGTACCGTTTGATAAGTGGTATTATAACCGAAATGCTTATCACAAGCAAAAACATTATGTACAAAAGTCGTTCCGCAACGCCAATGCCCGATTATAAAGAAAGGATCCATCTCCAATGGTTTTCTTTCCAGTTTTCTATATTTTCTCCTTTCAAAAGGAAGATACATGCTAAGTACTCCTGAGCCGGCTCTCGTTAAGTGATACTTTTTTTTGAATCCCTTGTCAATAACTCTTCCCCTTACTATTTCATCAAATGTTTTTGGATCCGCACCAATAAGCGGAGTAACCGGTAATTTCTGAAAATCCATCCTTATCCCCTATTTTATTAGTTTTATCTCTAATCCCTGATGTCTTAATGCCTCTTGAATCTTATCTATTGCATCATAATGTTCTGCTCCTATACCTAACTCCGAAAGATTAATAACAGCCATAGCCTCGTCTTTCAACAGATCCTTTGCATCTACTCTGTTAATGATCATCCCTACAGCAGAAGTATTATTGGTAATCGGATCTATCAATATAAAAGCTCCTGTTTGTTTGATCTTTTTATACGGATCAAAGAACAACTCCTTTCCTGTTGTAAAGACCACATTACCTATTTCGTTCAGTATAAGATGGTCTGCCTGTGAACGTTCCATGGTATTAACATTCACCTTATACCGGATACTGTCGATACGGGCTCTCGTCGTATTAGTCGTTTGCTTTATATAGAATTGCTTGGAAACATCCATGGGTTCCTCATCCATCCACACAAGCATGGCTTTAAAGTTCCGGTCTGTCATTGGTAAATCGTTCGGATGTACCAACATCTCACCCCTTGAAACATCAATTTCGTCTTCCAGGGTAAGGGTTATACTTTGAGGAGGAAAAGCATAATCCAGCTCGCCGTCATAGGTCACAATACTTTTTACTTTAGATGTCTTTCCAGATGGCAAAGCCATAACTGTATCCCCTTTACGAACAATACCGGAAGCTACCTTTCCACTAAATCCCCTGAAGTTCTGATTCGGCCTTAAAACGTATTGAACCGGAAAGCGGAAATGCTCTACATTCCGGTCCAGATCAATCGAAACAGTCTCCAGATGCTCTAATAAAGACGGACCAACATACCAGGGAGTTCGTTTACTCCTTTCCACAACATTATCACCATCTAAGGCTGAAAGCGGAATACAGGTTATTTCAGGGATATCTAAAGGCTCCACAAAATGTTTATAATCGGCTACAATCTTATCAAAAATATCCTGGCTAAAATCCACCAAATCCATCTTGTTGACAGCTAGTACTACATGCTTGATTCCTAATAGGGAAACAAGAAAGGTGTGTCGGCGGGTTTGGGTTATCACTCCTGTTCGAACGTCAACCAATATAATTGCCAGGCTGGCTGTAGAACCACCGGTTACCATATTACGTGTGTACTGTTCATGTCCTGGGGTATCCGCAATAATGAACTTCCGGTTATTTGTACTGAAGTAACGATAAGCCACATCAATGGTAATACCTTGTTCACGTTCTGCTTTTAAGCCATCCAGCAAAAGGGCATAGTCTATATGATCTCCTGCATTCCCCATGCGTTTGCTATCACGTTCAAGGGCATCCAGCTGATCCTCATATATTTTCTTACTGTCAAACAATAGACGGCCAATCAGTGTAGATTTCCCATCATCAACAGAACCTGCGGTAAGAAACCTCAACAGGTCTTTCTTTTGATCCCTATCCAGATACTCCTCTATAGTTGACATATTTTTATCTCTCATTTTCAACTTTCAATTTTCAATTTTCAATTCAAAAGTATCCTTCCCGCTTTTTCTGCTCCATACTCCCTTCCTGGTCAAAGTCTATTACACGGGTCGTACGTTCGCTTTTCGTTGTAGTCATCATCTCTTCAACGATTTGCTCGATGGTTTCGGCATTGCTTTCCACGGCTCCTGTCAAAGGATAACAACCTAAGGTACGAAAGCGGACTTTCATCATCTTGGCCTGTTTGCTGTATTGCTCCGGCATCCGCTCGTCATCTACCATGATCAGGTTTCCATCCATATTCACAATCGGACGTTCCTTGGCAAAATACAGGGGTACAATAGGTATTTTTTCCAGCCGGATATATTGCCACACGTCCAGTTCCGTCCAGTTAGACAGAGGGAATACACGAATGCTTTCTCCTTTGTGGATACGGGCGTTGTATATATCCCACAATTCCGGCCGTTGGTTTTTAGGATCCCATTGGTGGAACTTATCCCGAAAGGAGAATATCCGTTCTTTTGCACGACTTTTTTCTTCATCCCGGCGGGCTCCTCCAAAGGCTGCATCGAATTTATGCTTGTCCAATGCATCCAATAAAGCTTTGGTTTTCATCAGATCCGTATGTACCTTACTGCCATGTGTAAAGGGACCTACTCCCGCATTATAGGCTTCCATATTTGATTCAACAATCAGGTTCCATCCATGCTTTTTTGCATAATCATCCCTGAAAGTGATCATCTCTTTAAATTTCCATTTAGAGTCAATGTGCATCAAAGGGAAAGGTACTTTACCCGGAGCAAAGGCCTTTTCCGCCAGGCGAACCATAACAGAGGAGTCTTTTCCAATGGAGTAAAGCATTACCGGATTCTCAAACTCAGCCGCCACCTCACGGATAATATGGATAGATTCTGCTTCCAACTCCTGAAGGTGGGTCAAGCTCATTGACAAATTATTTGATGTTTTCATTCGTTTTCAAATTTCAATATTCATTGTTTCACCTTTGGCAAAACAACATTCAATAACATGTTGACAGACTCCTCTATAGTAAGGAGTGATGTATCAAGCGTAAGGCTTGCATGAACAGGAGGCTCAAAGGGTGCCGACACTCCGGTAAATTCTTTAATTTCTCCTTTACGGGCTTTTGCATAAAGCCCCTTTACATCACGTCGTTCACACTCTTCTATAGGGGTACTGACATATATTTCTAAAAAGTCTTCTTTGCCTATTATCTCCGATGCCATCTCCCGCAAATCATTATTCGGGCTGATAAATGCCGCTATCGTTATGATACCCGTATCTACAAATAGCTTGCCTACTTCCGCAATACGTCGGATATTTTCTTTTCGGTCTTCGGGCGAAAAACCCAGATTATTGTTTATCCCCGTACGGATGTTGTCTCCATCCAGAATACGGCACAACAAGCCCCGGGATTGCAGTTCCTGCTCAAGCGCTATAGCCAGTGTACTCTTTCCTGAACCGCTTAAACCTGTAAACCAAACCATGACACCCCGTTGTTTCAAAAGTTTTTCTTTATCCTTTCTCGACAACATCATGTCAAATATCGGGGTTATATTCTTTTGTTCATTACTCATCATCATCTCTATTTAAAAAGGCCAGATTAAAGGGGTTAAAAATACGGCAAGCAAAAATACGATAATATTAAGAGGAAGGCCAAATTTTACAAAATCCATAAACGTATACCCCCCTATCCCCTGTACAATCATATTGGTCTGATAACTTACCGGTGATATAAAACTGGTAGAAGCAGCCACACATATCACAACAAAGAATGGCGTAGGGTTTACTCCTAATTGAGTGGCAACCGAAAGGGCAACCGGAAAACCTAATGCCGCCGCTGCATTATTCGTGATAAGCTGTGTGAATATATTCGTGATAAGGAATGTCATAGCCAGTAATACATACGGCCCGGTCGTTTCAGACAGGCTGATGATATAACGGGCTGCCACATCAGCCAGACCCGAATTGCCTATCGCCTTACTGATAGCAAAAGCACAGGCTATCGTGATTAAGATATCCCAGGAAATATATTTGGTGTATTTTTTAGCGGGAAACAGGTTCATCCAGGCCATAATAACAGTTGTAATACAGACAAAGAAGAACATATCCAGTTTCATATCCGGAAAGGCCTCCTGTACGATCGGCAGTTCGCCCAGGGTAGCACCGGTTATCATAAGTAAGAACAGTACCAAGGCAAACCACTTCTTCTTTTTCGATATCGGTTCCGGTTCGTCCTTGCCGTTGGCCAGCATAAGGAACACGCGGGATTCGCCCCAGGTAGGGATAAATGAATCGTCTGCCAGCAATACCAGCGTATCTCCTTCCTTCAGTACAATATCGTCCAGATTGCCCTTTACATATTGCCCTCCGGTTTTTACTTCCTTTACTGTTGCGCCATAGTGGCGATGAAAGTCAAACTCGCCCAATGTCTTATTGATACCCGGAAACCTGGGTCCCAAAACAGCCTCTACTTTGTGTAAGTCTCTGTTTTCTTCCTGAAATTCTTCAGACACATTCCGGGATTCTGGTAATAATTTTCCCGAACAGATCAGCATGTATATTATGCCCACTATCGCGATGGGAACACCTATTTTGCTCAGTTCAAACATGGAAAATCCATCATAGCCGGCTTCCAGCATCATGCCATGCACGACCAAGTTGGTAGAGGTACCGATCAGGGTACAGACTCCTCCTAAACTAGTGGCATAGGTCAATGGCAACAAGAATTTGGTAGAAGGCAATTTCACACTCTCTGCCCATCGTTTAATGATAGGAGCAAAAATTACAACTACCGGTGTATTGTTCAAAAAAGCGGAAATACCCGATATAGTAGGCAGAAGGCGTAATTGGGATTTGGTTATTGTCGTGTTCTCTTTGGGCAGGAACTTCTTAAACAGCTGAGCCAATGTTCCGCTTTGACGGATACCTTCACTAACCAAAAAAAGCATCGCTACAGTAATCATTCCCTTGTTACTGAATCCCTCCAGTACTTCCCTGGGATTTAGTATACCGACACATAAAAACAAGACGCTTACACTAAAGAGGATCATTCCGGGACGCATCCGGTCCTTTATTAATGCAACAACCATCCCGGCCAAAACCACCAACACAAATATGATTTTAAGATTCATGCCTTATGACTTCTTCTGATTTTGTTAGAGTAAAGCCACAAATGTAAGAAAGATTAATTAGTTGCGGAATTTCACATATCCGTTAATTTCAGAATATGTTTGAAACGAACCAAAAAAATCAACATTTGGGAGAAATCGGCTTAACAATAAACCATTGGTTTGTCAAATTCTCTTTGTTGTATCGTAAGGGTGTCTTTTCGTCTGCATGGTATATCTCGCAACCGGCTGCTTTGGCTATGGCATGGCCTGCCGCCGTATCCCACTCCATTGTAGGAGCAAAGCGGGGATAAATGTCGGCTGTTCCTTCCGCTACCAGGCAAATCTTCAGGCTGCTTCCGCTATTGATCGTCGTTACAGGTTGTCCCTGCTTCCGTAAGTTATCGATAAACTCTATTGTCTTCTCGCTTTGGTGTGAACGGGAAGAAACAACCACCAATCCCTGATGACCATAAGATAGCGGTAAGCGTATAGCATCCGTTTTCATCTCCTCAAAGGAAGGCTGATTCGTATAATCGATCCCTGCTAATTTATATGCTCCTATCGATTCTTCCGCAAAATATAATTCCTTCCGAACCGGAACATATATAACGCCCAGTACAGGTACACGATTATGAATAAGGGCTATATTGACGGTAAACTCGCCATTATGCTTGATAAACTCTTTGGTTCCGTCCAGTGGATCTACCATCCAGAATGTTTCCCACTTTTCACGCTCCGCATAGGGTATATTTTTACCCTCTTCGCTTAATATTGGATAGGGAGTAGCCGACAAAACATTCGTAATTAAATGATGGGCTACTTTATCTGCACGTGTCACAGGTGAGTGATCTGCTTTTTGTTCAATGTCTAAAGCTTCTTCCGGGTTCGTGTAAATATCCATGATAGACCGCCCTGCATCAACGGCAGCGCGGATAGCAATATATAAATAACTGATATTCGTCATACTTCATTCTTTAGGCTGATACAAATAACGCTTTATACTCCGCTTGGGAGTCTTTTCAAACTCTTCTTCATAAATCCTGAAACTGCTCAGTTTACTGTACGTAGGCAGTTCGGCATTTAACTCATCCATATTTTGCTGCATTATCCTATCCACTTCCTGCCGGTCATTAAGGCCCTCTTTTGAGAGCAATTCCCAGTCGGGATAAATCAAAGCAATCAGTTTATATCCTTCACTAATAACAAGCGATTCTGCAACAAAAGATTTGTTATTCAACAGGTCTTCTATTTCTTCGGGATAGATATTCTGCCCGTTCGAGCTTAATATCATCGTCTTGCTTCGTCCACGGATATACAGGAAGCCATCGTTATCCAAAAGACCCAGGTCTCCCGTATTCATCCATCCGTCTTCCAACATCACGGCTTTTGTAGCTTCTTCGTTTTTATAATAACCAAGCATATTATTGGCTCCTCTCACGAAGATTTCCCCTACATGGGTTTCCGGGTCGGGAGAATCAATCTTCACTTCCAGGCGGTCTACAATCCGGCCTACCGAACCTTTCTTAAAGGTATCCCATTGCTCATAAGCTACCAGCGGGCCACATTCTGTCAGCCCGTAACCTACCGTATAACGGAATTTAATCAGGCGAAGGAAGTTTTCCACTTCTTTATTCAGAGCGGCGCCACCAACAACAATCTCGCCATAGTTTTCACCAAAAGCAATATCCAGTTTCCGGGCTACTGTATTCAGTATTCTTTTATTTATTCCGGGGATTTTTAATAAAAACTTAATATGCGGCTTTTCCAGTTCCGGGAAAACACGGCTCTTTACTATTTTCTCTATAATCAGGGGCACAGCCAGTATCAGGCTCGGACGCAGCGTAGTAAAAGCATCCGCCACAATTTTAGGGCTGGGTGTACGCGTCAGGAAATGCACATGGCAACCTTTCCCTACAGAGTTCAGTATTTCAAAGGCAAGCCCATACATATGAGCCATGGGCAACATACACACGATATTATCTCCGGCATGTACAAACGGTACGTTTTCATTCGCATATTTGGTATTACTCCATATACTGCGATACGGCAACATCACCCCTTTGGAAAAACTGGTAGTTCCCGATGTATAGTTCAAAACAGCCAGTTCCTCCGGATCTTCCCGGTGGTAGGCTATCATGTCGGGAGAAAAACCGTTGGGGTATTTCTTATTCAAGTATTCATCTATCTGTTCCCGAACAGCAAACACTTCCGGTTCATCCGATTTGATGATAGAAAAGTCGTCCAGCAGCATGAACAGCTTTACATCAGGCATCATATTTTCATCCAGGTTTTCCCAATTATTCCCACCTACCAGTACGGCTTTTGCCTCGGAATGATTGACAATATGATGAATATTATCCGGCTTAAAGTCGTGCAAAATAGGTACAATTACGGCACCATAGGCTAATGTTCCGAAAAAGCTGACAGCCCAATTAGAGGAATTACGCCCTACCAATGCTACCTTATCACCCTTTTTGATACCTGCATGTTCAAACACAATATGCAGCTTTTCTATCCGGAGGGCAACATCCCTATAATAATAGGGTTCACCTTTATAATCCGAAAATGCCGGCAGATCCCAGTATTCTCTTATACTATTCTCTATTATACCTAAAAAACGACTTTCCATATCACTCTATTTTCTTTTAAACCCGGTAGTCCACCAATTGTTGCAAACTTACAAAAAAAGTCCATATTATTAAGTTAAGGATAAACAATTCTAATAAATCTTACTTACCCTTTACATAAGAAAGAATACTTGCGATAAGTCCGCCAAGAAGGAGGAATAGGCAAAGGGGTGTGTTTTTAGAGATACGCTTCTTCTCTAGCGATTGGCTTTCATCTTTGCTTTCTATCGATTGATGCAGCGACCTTTCTTTTTCCACCGTTTCCTCTCCCTGATATGTCTGTTCATCTACGGAGGCTATCTCTGTAATCGCTTGTACATACTGTTTGTTGGATGTATCCGGCGGACTCAGCCATACCTGCCGGATCGCCACCTTTTTATGCTGCAAGCCGCTATAGACATGTTGCCGAATAAAGGAGTCCGACAACATCACCTCTTCCCTCACGTCCCGCTGATAAGCAAGCCTACTCTCCCGCCCCACACTACAAGCAGAGAAAATGAAGAATACAAACCACACTACATTCTTCATTTAAAAAGGACTTTTTCCCGATTATTTTCCGGGCGAATGGATAAATGAAGAAAATTGCGTTTCCGGTATAAGATGGCCTGATCAAAAGGCAGTTTGTGTGCCAATACCAAACCCAGCAATTCGGAAGCATTCCCGCGTATCATACAATCGGCAGCCTGCCCTTTCACATGCTGGCTTGAAGGCACGCCACCCACCAGTTCATTCAGTTCGGCACAGCGATACCCGCTCGTAATCCGTATCGGCCCGCCATACGCCAAACGCAGAGGCTGCAACAGCCGCTTCACCAATTCTTCAATGGCCATCCGTTCTTCCCGTTCCGGCACATTCTTAATCCCATTCACCTTTGCCGTATCACTATACAGCATCTCTTCCCATGTAAAATCCTTTGAAATATTCATAGTTAAAAAATTCAATATTAAAGTTTATTAGATCCATTAAGTTTATTAGGTTTATTAAGTTTATTAGGTTTATTAAGTCCATTAAGCCTATTAAACCGATAAGAATAATCCACCCCAAACAAGGCGCCTGCAAACGTGCTGATCTCACCAAAAGCCACTAACACACTACTATCTATCTCTCCTTCCGGTTTTACCCAAAAGCCGCTGAACAGGAGGACAATCCCGCTCAAAGTGAGCAGGATTGCCGTCAGCAGTTGCAGATTAATCAAGGTGAGTCCTGTTACACTCCTTTTCCTTTTCATAAGGCTTCTCATGTTCAAAATACAGGGTATCCTTGGTTTCACGCAGGCTTTTTCCGGGCGAGAATACGATCTTCGCTTTCTTGATATTGGCAGCTGTAAAATCATCTTCCTTATCCGTACCTTGGGAGCTTATCGACAAGCGGAAATTTCCAAACTCTCCCAGCTGCACAATATTCCCCGCCTGAAGCTCTACATCCATCACCCAGTTCAACGAATCCAGTATCGCTTTCACGAATAGTGAATATATTTTGTGGTATTTAATTTTATATCTATTTTTGAAACATATCTATTAAAAATTTTGGTTATGGCTAAAGATGCAGTTATCTATTTAAGAGTATCAACAGAAGAACAGGATTATAATCGGCAACTTGAAGATTTAAGATCATTTGCTAAAAAAGAAAATTATGCTATCATAAAAACTTTCTCAGATAAAATGTCTGGTCTTAAGGATGAAAGATATAGAGAAGGTCTCTCTGAAATGAAAGAATATCTAATACAAAATGACATTAAAACTGTATTAGTATGGGAAATATCACGTTTAGGGAGGAAACAATCAACACTCAATTTATTAATTGAATTTTTTGAAGAACATAAAATCAATGTCTATTTCTATTCACAAAATATTTGGCTGTTGGATAATGGTAAAATATCTTTTAGTGCAGGTCTAATGTTGAATGTAATAGGGTATTATGCTGGCTATGAGCTAAAACTAATGAAGGATAGAATGATTTCTGCTAAAAAAATAAATGTTTCTTTAGGTAAGGTTGTAAGCGGAACAACCAGATTTGGATATAAAGCTGATGAAAATAAAATGATTGTCCCTGATACAGACATTATACCGGAATTAGGAAAATCTAAGGCGGATATTGTCCTTGAACTTTTTAAAACCTATGAAACAGGTGTTTCCACAAATGAGCTAAGACGTATATGTATGGCTAAAGGTTATCCTAAACATTTACTTGTTAATTCAAATATTGTACGTATTTTGCGTAATGAGGATTATAAGGGAGGAAGACAGGTGAAATTAGGCTTTAGACCTGTTCCTAAACTTGTAGAGCCATGGTTATGGGATAAATGTGCAGAACTACGAAAACAAAATAACACTAAAATAGATAAGAGCTATAAATACGTCAATTTGCTCAAAGATGTTTTAATTTGTAGTGTTTGCGGCTCAAAATGTACCACTTTAATAAGGAAAGGATATATTTGCACTAAAAATATTCATACTCAAAAGCAATGCTACGGAACATCATGTGAATGTCTTGCTTTTTCAGAAAGGGCACTTAATGGAATCATTTGGACATATTCCCAGCCCTTTATAAGCGATTTAAAGAACAAAGAAGCTCAAGAGGCTCAGGAGCAACAAACAAACGCTAAAATCAAAGCGATTGAACTCGAAATCGAACAATATGCTAAAGTCTTCTCCATATTAAATAAGGAGTTAGATAAAACTAAAGTAATGTTCAAAGCAGACACTATTGATAAAGATGAATTCCTAAGGGAAGCCAAAAGAATAAATACAGACAAAGATCAAAATCAAAAGAAAATAGATAAACTAAATTCAGAAATTGCTCTTTTGAAGAGACAAATAAATCAAAAGATTAAAATTAAAGAACTCCTAAGCAGTTATAAGGAAATAATAGACATACATCAAATTAAAACCTTAATCAATGCTGTTATTGAGGAAGTGAAAATATATACTATAACCCGATTTGATAAAATCGTTCGTGTTCAAAGAAAAGATGGTGTAATTGATTATCTCTATTATTATTCCCAACTCAAAAAAGAGTTTTATTTTCATATAAATCAGAGCGTTATATTTTTTGATAAAGAAAAGAAGCAATTGTATTTTAAAAATACTGTATCAACAAAATTATTATACTTACTTTATGGCATCACTATAAAAGACAATATAGTACCTTTGGATTTGATCCGTGATACAGCTAAAACAAACAATTCTCTGGGTATATCCTCTGTTGTAACAGTTGTACCTTATAATAGATTGGATGTTCGGAATATGAACAAAACTACAAACCTCACTAAATTCAAGCATCAATACATACTGAAAACAGAGAATTCCAGCAAATTAGGTGTAGTAGCTTTGTTACCATACAAACTGAAATCTATGATTGAAACTGTTTTTACACAAATAACAAAGCAGTACCCAGATATTCAAGCAAATACACTTTACAATTTCATAGAAAAAACATTTGGAAATGAAAAGCGGTTGACAGAATGTGATCCAGAAGAGCTGGAGGTTATCTTAAAGAAAACGATTATGTTTGCTAAGAAAGAACTGTGTATAACGATCCCAGAACTAGATAATATTTCAGAGGAGGACAAAGAGCCTTCAGAACCTTATGAAGGGGCGTATTATACGCAGTGGATAAGCTGGGCGGAAACATGTAATCAAAAATAATTTTTATATGAATCACTAACCCGTTCTTTCAAAAGCTGTATTGGCCATCTTTAAGGCTTTTTACCGACCTTCTCTCTTTTCGCATCCTCCCTTAGATTGGAATTTAACAGGTTCTTAAGGGCACTTTTAAACATTTTACATTTGAAATACTCTATTTATTAGTATACGGTATTTTTTACCAGAGTAGAATCGATAGCATCGATTTCAATATGCCAACCACCAGAAAAGGTACAAGTACGGTTTACATAAAGGCTTCGCATATTGACAATATAAGTCGGGAAAAGTCTCCAATATGATGATGTTTCCATATTGAATAGAGATACCAGAAGAACCCGCATTTGATATTGAAAGTTTGTAAGACAGATGTTAGTGTAAGTTCTTACAAGGTTATTAGATTCACTACTTTGAAGTCTTAGAATTATATATTCAAAAGACGACTTAGGGGGGTCTTCAAAGTAGCTCACTTATTATCCCAAACTCATATATATGTTTATGTATTTACTATAAACCTATATTTGGGGGAGGGGGGTCTTACACTCTTGCCTTTGGCAAGAACACAACACTTCTGTCCATGTTAGCTTTAGTAGGTAAATGAATAGACTATCACTTTAGATACTTTTCCTCTTCTTTGAGGAAAAATTGAAAATCAGGCATTTATAGATAGCAAATATAATCTATCACTCAGTTGATGTTAGTTCTTTGTATGATAAAGAAATCTTGTTTATTTTCTTTTGTTTACTGGCAGATACATCATCATTTAAATTGATAATAATAATATAATAGGTTTTCCCATTGAAAATAAATCTATTTGGCCATTTCTTATCTTGGGTATTATTTTCAATTTCAATTTCTACATTGTCGAGATTGAAAACAACGAGATAGCCTACGTCCTTATGATAATCATTCGAATACTTCACTATCTGCGCAAATCCACTTATAATCCTATTTTGCCTATAATCTTTGCTGGAATCGAATACTTTAATTTCCATGACCAAAGGGTCTTCCGTATCTATTAAACTAACAACATCTGCTCTCCCTGATGAAGATTGAGGAGTTGAAAACGGGTAGTCAATACCCTGATCAAACAAATAAAGTCTTATATTATCTTCAAAAACTTTTTCATACTGCTTGTTTGTTGGATTACTATATTTTTCTTTTAAATCATTTTTAGTGAACCATTCTGTCCTTAGCTTGTATTTTTCAAGTATATACAATAGAGAATTAACCTTATCAAGAGAATCATGCAAATAATTAACAATAGGAGTTATAATTCTATCAAGAAACTCTCTTACACTGTCTTCTCGTTTGCTATTATAAAATATCATATAATCAGCAGGGCTTTGACGTGATTTAGAAAAATAGAAGAACATGTGAATGAAGTAAGATAATCTATGTCTTTCATCTTGATATTGTACTTGATTATAATGTAGCTGCTCCATCCATTTATCAAGCTCATCATCATTTAATGGATGTTCTTCTATTATGTTATTTAACAATGACTCAAGTAAACTTTCTTTGCCTACCTTTATATAAAAAAAGCAAAGATCGTCTGCAAAATCATTAATATTTGATTTGTACAATTGATTTCTCCATTCCTGAAGGTTACTTCTAAGTTGATGATTATAATACATAAGAGGGCTTATTTGAATAGGTTATTTAGGCTTTTATTTAACTCTTGCAGTGCATTATTTATATCCTTGACCGAAGTATGGACAGACGCATCCTTGTCTTGAAGTTTGATTGTTATTTTACAATTAGGACAATAGACTTTTTTCTCCAATCTTGCATCTATCATTTGTATCTCAAATAGATAATTACATTTTGGACAATTAACATCTATCCATATTTCATCAAGGTCGAACATATCCTATGCTAAGTTACAAAATAAAAGCCGTTATCAAAATATTTAAGGATTATATTTTTCTCCCAGATTTCCTAAATCATCATAGACAAGCAAAGCCCCATTCTTAATAACATAGTATTCATAGCGCCTATCCTTGTCTTTATAATAATATCTGGAAGTTCCATTGATTTTTTTTACAATCAATTCATCTTCACCGCCACTACCGTCAGAGAAAGTTCTCTTTAAGAATAATTTGTTTCCTTTCTTATATATAATTAGCTCAACTCCATGCCCTATTAAATTGCCAGTCCATCTACCAATTTGTGTCGTATTGTCTTTTTCCAGTTCTGTTTTTGGGATTTTACTTCTGGAAACGCCATTGATCTGTGTCTCAAAGGTATTTGGAGCAATACGTGTCATTGCCCATGAGCCAAAACCAACTTCATGGGAAGGCATATAATAAGAGACAAATATATATTCATAGCCTATTGGAGATTTCTTCTTAATATCTTTTGCGATAAGCTCCAAATGCTCTTTTGTCAGTTCTTCAAATATTCTAACACTATATTCAACTTTCTTCACATAATCATCCGTTTTTGTTCTTTTGATGATTTCATACCGAGGAACTTCTGGGGTCTTTTTTCCCGGTTTAGTAGTTGGGGTATTAACTGTGCTTTTTTCTTTTTCAATTCTCAGCATTTCTTCACTTTGAGCTATCCTCTGTTTTCTATCGCGTTCTTCACAATCACTCAATAGCATCTGATATATAACAAAGCAAACAACTAAAACTATAATAACTTTTTTCATTGCAGTAAATTTATTCGATTATCATTGTTCCTGTTTTTGTTCCAAAGTCACCCAAGAATAAAGTTTTTTTCCCAACCCTATCAATAGCTATCATAGCTTCTTCTCTATTTCCTCTTTCACCACCGATACAAATAAGAGAATAATATGTCTCTCCGGCCTTTTTAGAGACTTTTACAGATGTTATTTCTAATTGACGGACATCCAGTCCTGCATAGACATAAAGTTTTCCAGAACTGCTATCGTCAATTCTGGTAAGTACACGGACTTTTGCATTTTCTTGATGAATTACTTGCCCATTGGCCATTAAAACAGATTTTGAACCTGTGAACTTTACATATTCTTGTGCATTGGTCATAAAAGAATAAAAGGATAGCAACAATACAATTGACAAAATCTTTCTCATATACATATAATATCTTCTGCCTCCCTGCTCCCTTCGTTCGGCATTAAAAATAAAAAGCGTGGGAACTGCTACTTTTCTCTGTCTCAAAGGCATCGGCAATGCCCACCATACAAATACTTAGCAACAGCCCACGCCATTTGCCATATATCTTTATCATAAGATTATAAGCAAAGACATGAGCATTAATTGCTATTACTCCAGTATGGTTGAAATTTTGCCGATTTCTGAGACAAGAATAATAGTTACGCTCAAATTAAAATGAATCTATCTCCATAGATTTGGTGTAAAGATAAGGCAAAGTATTAAAATATAACAATCAAGGGAAAGGTAAAAACTTCTTATTCGAGGAAGGATACTACTAAAATATTGCTCCACATTTCTGTATAGCGATTGATTTTCAAATATATACTCATTCTGAAATCAAGTGGTGGTAAGATTAATTGCTGTAATAGAAAGTGAATTATATGTTCTGAATCCCTACTTTAGATAGGGGTGTGCCTCTTTTTTTTATTTTCAATTAATACATACTTACTTAGCCTTTGCTTTATACCATAGATGTCATTAACCTTTCTTTCAATACTCTTTTTCAAATTTATTGCTTTATAGATAAATGTCATTTGCTAAACGTCCGTTTGGTTTATGACATTATTTCTTATCTTTGCATCAAATCAGGAAAGAGAGTAATAAATATGAAAACACAACAAAAATTTGTAGCCTACTATAGAACGAGCAAAAAAGGGCAAGATTTAGGTATTGATGCTCAAAAAAACACTGTAAAGGATTATACAAAAAGAATAGACGGAATTATTATTGATTCGTATGAAGAACAAGAAAGTGGTAAACACAATGAACGGATAGAACTTCATAAAGCATTAGAATCATGTAAGAGAAATAAAGCAACAATCATCATAGCTAAATTAGATCGTTTAAGTAGAAATGTGGAATTTCTGTTTAATGTGAGAAATTCAGGTATAGATATTTGTTGTGTCGATATGCCTCAGCTCAATACACTAACTCTTGGCATTTTTGCATCTTTAGCTCAGTATGAAAGGGAACTTATCAGCGAAAGAACCAAAAAAGCATTGCAAGCAAAAAAACAAAAAGGAGCATTATTGGGGAAACCTAATAATTTACGTGACAACTTAGACCAAGCTATTGAAAATAGTAAAGCTACAAGAAAAAATAAAGCTTATGATAATGAAAACAACAAGCGAGCCTATGCTTTCATCAAGTCATTAAAAGAACAAAATAAGACTTGGGCTGAAATTATGAGAGAGCTTAATAAAGCTGGTTTTTATACAAGCAAAGGGAAAACATTTACAATTAAAGCTATTCAAAGAGTTCATTTGCTTTTTGATTCTAAATGTTAAATAAACAAAACCTAACATCTTGACAAATCAAGATATATGACTGAATACAAGGGATTTAATAAATACCACTATATCTATACAAGTTTCACATCCGCACTCGACATAGCCGACCGAGCCGATATCAGCTTACACAACTTTTGCATATCGCAACGACCGGCTGATTTAGCCCTTGCATACGTTTTCATTTTTCCGGCATCTGCGCCACTCAACACTTTGTACTGTACTTTTCTAAATTTTAAAGACATATAAATAAATGATTAAAAATTATGTGCTCCACTATTGAAACACAGTGCAAAGCTACAGCTAGCGCAAAAGTTAAAACTGCCGCAATAGCGCACGCTTTAGCGCGCAATTATCAATTGAAAAGGGGAAACTAAAAAAGAATGGCACACAAAAGCGTGCGCTATCGCAGCAGTTTCAACAAAACTCAGAAAGCCCATAAACACAAAGAAGTCATATTTTCTTTTATGATTTATTCACTTTCCCCCTATCCAATTACACACTAATTTTGTATATTTGTAATGTACTATAAGATGTAGTTTGTATGACAACTGTAATTATCGACAATAAATCAAGAATAGGGCGAAAGCTATTGAAAGAAATAGAGAAACATCCCCGCGTGGCGCATATTGTAAGCGATGAAAGGGATAAAACCCCTTTACCAGTACCAGAAGAAGATCTTATTTCATTGGATGAATTTAAGAAGAATTTTGAAGATGCGATATTGGAAGATCTAGGTCTTAAAGTTCAATTATAGAATAAGATTATAAAATTATTTATGCCAAAACCAATTCTTTTTCTATGAAATACGTGATTAAATTTACGCCCCAAGCAAATAAAGACATCCGAAATATTACTACTTATATCAAAACCAAATTATATGCTCCTCTTACTGCAAAACGGTTTTTGCGAGGAATATATACTAAAATAACAGAACTGGAAACAACAGCCGATGCCTATGCCATATCCTCTTATAAAGAAGTACTTATTTATGGAAAAAATGCTCGCCACATCAACTATAAAAACTTCACAATCATATACACAATCCACAATCATATCGTTTTAGTCCATCGCATGATCCACGGAACACTAATCAAAAAATAAAAAGTCCGGAAGGACTTTGATTTGTATAAGCCCTTGCAAGCGCAGCGTAGCTCGGGGTGTAGTGGTACGTAGTACCGGAATGTCAATAGGCAGGCGGTGCAAACCCCTGTATTTAATGTGTGTGAAGGGAGGAAAATCAATTAAGGATATGGGCGTAGCCTAGGAGGAGTTTGAGTTCTTCGGGGTAGAAGGAGGTGGTGCGGATTTGGTCGCCTAATACGCTTATGTTGCGTTTGCGCTTGTTTTTTAGGTTGAGGTTGAAGCTTAGTAACAGAGAGAAGGCGAGGTGGTTGTAGGAGACCGGATGGTTTTTGGACTTGCGCTCGACCAGGTTGCACATTTTCTCAAACATGATGGGATTGTCTAATGAATAGCCCAGAACCCCCAAGACGGTTTCCTTGTGGATATAGTTCAGGCAGCTCTGCCAGTCATGTTTGATAAAGTTTCTGAAGAACTCCTGGTAACGCTTGGAACAGGAGCTCCATTTGCTCAGCGCCAAACGATAAATCCGGTGATAGTGTACTTGTTTCTCTTCGGCCGTACAGTTGGCCAATAATGCATTAAAGCGACGTACTGAAGGATGCCTCCCCAGCAGCTTACGTAAATCTTCCATTTTTTTCTTTCGTATTTTAGAGATTAATTACTGAGAAACTGAATAACTGAATCATTGAGTTACTGAGTTATTCAGTCATTCAACTTTCAGTTATCCAGTCATTCAATTATTGAATTATTATTGCGAGCCGTGCTAACATCCCTGTCCACACGACTCTAATTAACCAAAAACATTATTATGTATGAAAAAACATTTAATCTTGTACACAGCGAATAGAATGCCCACTCGAACGACTGACGGCATCTATTTGCAGATCCGACGTTCCGAAGTGTAATCTCGTGGCGTACACCTCATCACCAGGTTCAGACGACCAATAGGAGCCAAGCGTTTTGTTATCCTCGGAATTACCAGTATCACGGCGGCGGCGGCCTGCTGCAGGAATATACAGTATTTCTCCCGGATCCTCACCTTTGATCTTCAGGTAGTTGTCTGTAAAGGACACTGTACTGTTATAGGCATTGCCGTAAGCTGTTTTGATAAGTTCAAACTCATCCTTTGTAGGCACGCGCCAACCTTCCGGACAAGGACCCTGGGCGTTTGCTCCGCGCCAGAGATCGTGGTTCTGCTGGCTTAACCAGTCGAATGGTGCTGTGTTGGCATTTAAAATGAACTTGTCCTTATAGATACCCGTTGTGCCCTGATCATAGGTGACAGGGCCTGGCTGGGTATCGCCTGATGCACCATAGACGAAGCCCTTGTTACGTCCCCACTGGTAGTAGTAGCCGGTATGCTTCAGTTCTGCACTATTACCAATCTCCGTGGCACCCACATTCACAGGAGCCCAGGTAACACCTCCAAAGACGACTGGTTTGAGCCTTGTGTTGGGAAAATAATGGTCGCCAACGATATGGATCGTATCCCGTTGCTCAGGAGTGCTTTCATTCACGATTTCCACCTGTATATTTATATCCCCTTTTTTTACTTTTGGGATTGTGATGGTATGTGTCTGCTCGTAGCCTGCGCTGTAGGTCAGAATAGGTGTTGTACTTTCTACTTTGAAGCCAGGGAGGTCGGATTCGCCACATGCTATGTATGTTACATCCGCACGGGTACCTGACTTGTTGTAGGTCTTTACGGGGATGGTGAGAGTGGCGTTGGCTGTGGCATCGGTAATGTCGTAGGTTTTGCCTGTTACTTTGATACCAGTGTTGGGTGTCAGCTCAAAAGTACCTATTTCCATATCATCTTCTTCGGCTTCAGCTTCGTAGGTGCCGCCGGCATCCTCCCAGTCCGCTCTTGCTATGGTCAAGGAAGGGGTGTTCGGGGCTACTTTCTTCACCCTCAATATATAGCGCTTGTTGGCTTCTATCTCTGTGCCGCTTTTCAGGCTGTAGATGCGGCGTTCGCCCATAAACTCACCCTCAAAGGAAATTACGGTTTGCCCGTCTGCCAATTTGGTGGGGTAGAGGTAGAAGGCACTGGCTACCGGGGTACCGGTGTTGAAGTCTGCCGGGTCGTTGTTCTCGATCATTGGATGTTTTCCGGTGGCAAGGTTTTGGGCGGGAGTGCCTGTGGCATCTCCGAAGGCATAGCCTTGCTGCTTTACGTTCTCTACCAATATGTTGCCGATGGTAAAATTGGTATCGGAAGCGTCGTTTTCCACATCAAAACGAGCCACGCGGCGGTAGAGTTTTACCTTTTTCTCATCCGCTGTAGGGGTTTCAATATCCACAATTTCCTGGCGAGTTGTCATCAGTAGTGGCGACTTGATAAGGTCTGCTTGTATGTCCGTCAGCCGCTCGCGGAAGTCCTCTTCCGTAGTAGCCCCTACATTGATGTTTGCCAAAGACGAAGCATTGTCCTTGCCATTGGCTACGAAGTAAAAGATATGTTTACCCGTACGCCCGGTTACATCTATGGTAGTCTCCAGGTCTGCATTCGTTTGGTTCAGATCCGTACTACCTACGCGAAATACTTTTTGAAGCAAGTTGGGCTGGCTTTCTGCCGAGCGGTCGCTAAACATATAGATCTCCAGCGAGTCTACCACATTCTCTTGCTGCGTAGCTATTGTTGCATAGCTTACCGGTTGTCTTTTTCCCTGAAGACGGAAGGTGATAGAGCCACCCCTCTCCCCCTTAATGGGGGGATTAGAGAATTCTTCCTGATTGCAAGAGGATGCCAACATCAGCACCAGAGCAGCTAATAATATTGTTAGTTTTGTATGTTTTGTTTTCATCTTTTTTTTATGCGTTTATTGTTCCTTATTTCCCCTCTTGAGAGGGGAGATTTTGCAATCATTCGATTGCAAAACCTCTGTCTATTCTTGTACGCAGCGAACAGAACGACCGACCGCACGACCACTGTTACCTATGAGTAGGGTAGATGCACTAAAGTTCAGAATTTTCAAGCTCAGACCAAATGGGTCTGAAGACCAATAGTAGCCGTGCATGCCTTGATTAGTGGAATTACCGGAACCGTGACTTCGATCTCCGACAGCAGGGAAGTACAGTACCTTCTCCAGATTGTCGCCTTTGACCTCAATGCGCTTCTCCTCCGCCTTCCAGATTACCGTGCCACCATTGGCCGTATAGCTCGTTCCGTAGGCCGTTTTAATAAGCTCAAGCTCCGTCTTTGTCGGTACACGCCAGCCCTCCGGACAAGGACCTCGTTGTTTGTCGCCACTCCATAAACTGTCATCCTGAGGAAACAACCAGTCGTTTCCTGAAGCACTATTACTTTTAATAAATAGCCCTTTGGCATCACCTTCCATAGCTACTTCCCAACTTACAGCACCCATTATAGGATACACGTCCGGAGTAGTGCCCTTTTCGCCATTATATACAAAGCCTATATTACGCCCCCACTGAAAAAGCAATCCATGATGCTTTACATCCGTAGTCGTACCTATTTCCGTAGCTCCCACATTCACCGGAGCCCAATAGATACCACCGAAAAGGACGGGTTTCTCTTGTGTTGTATCGTAGTTGGGAACACTCTTAACATAGATGGTATCACGTATTTCCGGGCGGGAGTTGTTGATGATTTCTACCCTTGCGTGCATAGGGGTTTTGCCTGGCTTGGGGATGTTTATTTTGTATTCCTGGAAGTATCCGGCAGCGTAGGTCAGGACGGCTTCGGAATTGTTGAACGTTACTTTCGTATCGCTGTTGCCTGTACCATGTAAATAAGTAACTTCCATGCGGGTGCCGGATTTCGTATAGCTTGTTACCGGGATGGTAACTACTCCGGCGCTTGTAGCATCGGTGATGTCGTAAGTTTTGCCTGTTACCTGGATACCGGTGTTGGGTGTCAGGGAGAGGGCTCCTATTTCCATATCATCCGTTTTGGGTTCTACTTCGTACTCGCCACCGTCATCGCCCCAATCCTCTCTTTCTATGATCAGGGAGGGAGTGTTCGGAGCTATCTTCTTTATTTTTAATATATAGCGTTTGTTGGCTTCTATCTCTGTACCGCCTTTCAGGCTGTAGATGCGGCGTTCGCCCATAAACTCACCTTCAAAGGAGATTACAGTCTGCCCGTCTTCTAATTTGGTTGGGTAGAGGTAGAATGCACTGGCTACCGGGGTACCGATATTGAAGTCTGACGGATCATTGTTTTTGATCATCGGGAGCTTTCCGGTGGCGAAGGTTTGGGCGGGAGTGCCTGTAGCGTCGCCGAAGGCATAGCCTTGCTGTTTTACGTTCTCTACCAATATATTGTCAATGGTAAAGTTGGTATCGGAAGCATCATTTTCTACATCAAAACGAGCTACGCGGCGGTAGAGTTTCACCTTTTTTTCTTCATCCGTGGGGGTTTCGATATCCACGATCTCCTGACGGGTTGTCATCAATAATGGCGACTTGATAAGGTTTGTCTGTATGTCCGTCATCCGTTCGCGGAAGGCCTCTTCCGTAGTAGCCCCTACATTGATGTTTGCCAAAGACGAAGCATTATCCTTGCCATTGGCTACGAAGTAAAAGATATGTTTACCCATACGTCCGGTTACATCTATGGTAGTCTCCAGGTCTGCATTCGTTTGGTTCAGATCCGTACTTCCTAAGCGGAATACCTTCTGCAATAAGTTCGGCTTGCTTTCAGCCGAGCGGTCGCTAAACATATAGATCTCCA
Organism: Parabacteroides sp. PH5-46; assembly: GCF_029892785.1. Taxonomy (GTDB): domain Bacteria; phylum Bacteroidota; class Bacteroidia; order Bacteroidales; family Tannerellaceae; genus DFXE01. The sequence continues at coordinate 250,744 of NZ_JARXXA010000004.1, read as the reverse complement.
GCGAGTCTACTACATTCTCTTGCTGCGTAGCTATTGTTGCATAGCTTACCGGCTGTCTTTTTCCCTGAAGCCGGAAGGTGATAGAGCCACCTCCCTCTCCCTTAATGGGGGGATTAGAGAATTCCTCCTGGCTGCAGGAAGGCACCAACATCAGCACCAGAGCAGCTAATAATATTGTTAGTTTTGTATGTTTTGTTTTCATTATTCTTTTGTTGTTTTAATGTTTTCCATTTCCCCTCTCGAGAGGGGAGATTTTGCAATCATTCGATTGCTCACCTTTGTAGGCAGTGACCCCAGGTCACTGTATTTAGGTATGGTGTAGGCGTTTTGTTGCCGTAGGTAACAAACATTGTTTGTGTATCGTTTGCCATCTACGAAGGCAATATTTGTGTGCCTATCCCGTACCAGCCCAGTAGCCTGAGGCTACTGGCTACAAAGCTGGGCAGCCGCTGGCTGCTCTATTCTTGTACGCAGCGCACGGAGAAGCAGCTTGAACGTCCGCCCGCGCCCACAACAAAGCTTGACGAAGTGAAGCTCAGGTTGGCAGCTTGTTCACTATACACATCCGACGACCAATAGTAGCCGTGCGTACCCCGACGCCCTGATGTACCAGAATTGTAGTGTCGAAGCCCAGCAGCAGGCATATAGAGGATATCTGTACCGTTATCACCTATTACTTCCAGCCGAGCGTTTCTAAATGACAGCCTACTGCTGTTAGCATAGTTCGTTATATATAGATTCGAAATCTCTTTAAATTCATCCTGGGTAGGAATTCGCCAACCTTGAGGACAAAGCTGATCAGTCCAGGATGTTAATTGTCCTGGCATTAACCAATCCTGAGGAGCATTGGGTGCTGCAATAAACTTATTCATGCCATTGCCTGACTTAGCTTCCTCAGCCTCCATCGGACCAGCAACTACGTCAGTTGGATTGATTCCCGATTCGTAGGTAAAGCCGATATAGGTTCTTCCCCACTGATAATAAAGACCATGATCGGTAACTTTAGCATCCGGACCACTTACCCCAACATTCACAGGAGCCCAGTTGATACCGCCTACGGTTACCGGATATAACTTAGTATCTCCATAACGGCTTATATACAGCGTGATAACTTTCTTTTGATCCAAGTTGGCTTGGTTGCGAAGGGTAATCTCCATTTCCAAAGGTTTCTTGGTGTCTGATATTTGGGGAATATCTATTTCGTATTCCTGAACGTAGGAGGCGCTGCTGTAGGTTAAGGCAGGAGTTGGAGTGTTTATCTTCAAATCGCTGTAGGTGTCTTCGCTTCCGTAGTTGTATTTTACTTCTGCTTTCGTGCCTTTTGCGTTGAAAGAAGTTGTTTTGAAGGTCAGTTTGCCTGCGGCGGTTACACCTGTCAGGTCGTAGGTGTCGTCGCCTTTGTCTACGATTCCAGGTACTGCGCTATGGTCTATGACTGAGAAGGTAACCAGGTCGGTTTCGGGATTGGCTGTCTGTTCGCCTCCTTCTTCCCACTCTACTACTGTTATTGCTGCATCGATTTTGTTCAGGTCTATTTTCTTTACTTTTAGGATGTAGCGCTTGTTGGCTATGATCTGTAGGTCGGCGATGTTGAGGTTGTATACCTTTGTTTCACCGTTGAAGATACCTTCCAGGGCGATCCTTGTTTTGTCTGTGCCGATCCCTATGGTCGTGGGGTAGAGGTAGAAGACGCTATCCAGGCGTTCGGGAGTTCCCGGCGTTTTAGTCGAAATCTCGATAGGGTCATAGTTGGCTTCCTCGATGGTCTTTGCAGGGCTAGCTGTAGCACTGCCGAACACATAGCCGCGCAACTTGGCATTGGAAACCAGGATCTTCTTTACATCGAAGTTGGACTCTTTTGGGTCGTTGTCGATATCCAAGCGTACCACACGGCGGAAGAGTTTCACTTCCAACTCCAGGGGTACATTGCCGGGGGTGGCTACTTCCGTGATGGTTGTTTTGCCCGACATCAGCAGCGGAGTAGCCAGAGGATCGGCATGTTTGTCGGTGATTGCCTCGATAAAGTCCGATTCCAGGGTGGCGCCTACGTTGAGGTTTGCCAGCTCATCAGAGCGTCCTTCGCCGTTGCCGACAAAGTAGAAGATTTTTGTACCCGTTTTGCCCGTTACGTTAATCTTGGCCGTTTGGTTTGCCCCCGAACCTTCAAGCGTAATTTCGCTCTTACTCGTACGGAACACCTTCTCCAACTTTTTGGATTCATTGTTAAACATATAAATACTAAGGTCGGAAAGCGCATTTTCGCTATCTTCGGCTATCGTTGCATAGGACACTGCTCCCTTTTGAATAAAGGGGAGTGTAAAGGTCACTATTCCTTCGCCCCCCTGTTCGGAAGGGGAAGAAAACACTGTCTCATCACTGCTACAGCCCGGCATCAAAAAAATCAGGCTAAGCAGCAGAATACGTTGAAAAACGTTCCATTCTCTCATCGGTTTTAATAGTCAATGGTTTATAATTAATATAACATTTATCACAACCGGAGGAGGGCAGAACCCTCTATCCATCCGGTTTTTACAAGCCTTCTCCTCTTCCCTCACTTGGTAAGTGATGGGGGACGGTGAAAGTGGTGTGTATTTTCATCTGTGTGACAGCTATTTGTGTATAAACTAAAAGGATATTCTGTGTATATAGAAACAGCTTTCTTATAAACATACCCATTCTGAATGGATGGCATGTCTGCGTCGAAGACGTATGACGTTGATTAACCCCATGTGCAGGCCATAGGCCGGAACGTGGGGGATAGGATACAGCCCTCCTCCGCTGCCCTCGATGAGGGCGGACTAGGGGGAACTACACTATAGTCCGACCTCTCCGAGGCCGGGATGGGATAGAAATACCTCCTCCTCCCCCACGTTACGGCTTTGCCTGCACATGGGGTTAATCAACGTTGCACGTCTTCGACGCAAAAGACCTTATTGTTAAACAATGGGACGGTTTTGTTAACAACCGTACGGATAGAAAGAACTACGTTTGCAGCAGATTACGGGATTACTTCCCTTGTAACCCCATCACTTACCAAGTGAGGGAGATTATAGATGTATTTGTAGAACGTACGAATAATTGTCAATTAGCGGGTATTTTTTAGCCCGCTTTTTTTATGGCGCGTGATACCTTTTCTACTGCTTTGTCGAGGACTGTTCGTTCGAAGGAGGCGAGATAGGTATAAGTTGTTTTTTCGTTGGAATGCCCCAAGCCCTCGCTGATAACCCAGAGGGGCAGATGTTCGCCTTTGGCTATCGTCGCCCAGGAGTGGCGGCTGCAATGCGTTGTGAGTTTCTTTTGCAGGCCTGACAGGCGGGCAATCCGGCCAAGGCGGCTGTTCTGTAGCCTCAGCGCTGACAGGTACTGCCGCCTCAGAGGCTTATCCGCTTCCCTTATCAGAGGGAAAAGGAAGGGGCTGCCTGCCGTTTCCTCCGTGTAGCGATCTATAATTTCCTGCATGGCAGGAGTGATGCGAATTTCGAGCAACTGACCCGTCTTTCGTCTTAAATAAGAGATAAGCCCTTCGCACACATCGGACTTCTTCAAATAGGCCACATCTACAAAGGACATCCCCCTGGCATGGAAGCAGAACAAGAAGATATCCAAGGCCTGACGGAGCCCACTGCCTCCTGTATCCTTTTCATTAGCAAGCAAATCCAGTTTGTCCAGTATGCGCATCTCTGTCTTGCTCAAGGCTCGCTTTTTCGTTGCCTGCACTCCAGTATAGACCTGCGAGAAAGGACTCGTGCGAGGGGCTTCTATCAGCCCTTCCAGCACCGCCCGGTTATACAGGGCACGCAGGTTTCGCATATAAAAGGAAATAGTATTGAACGTCAAACGGCGTTCTTTCAGCCAGGCCTCATATCCACACAGCCGCAACTCATCCAGACGCCGCAGCGAGAGGTCGCACCCCCCATTATACATCACAAATGAACGCATGGCGGAAAGGTAGGCTTCGGCTGTACGTTCCTGCCCACGCAGCTTCAGCAAAGCAGACTGGACGGCGGCATACCCCTTCAGCATGCAACAGCCGCTGCGATAGCGGAGGACGGCCAACACTTCCTGCACCGTATACTCAACCCCCTCAGCCTCAAGCTGACGGATATGTTCCTTGAGCCGCTCAACATCCAGTCGGAGCATCTCTTCCACCTCCCGAAGATAGCCTCTGCGCGCAGCCGCCACCCCTGGCGGAAACACCACAAAACCTTTCCCAACGTCCCACTCCTCGACAAAAAGCCTATAAGGCATCGTAACAGTTAATACTTTCCGCCTATGAATAACACGGATATACACACTCCCGGGAAACCCTACCCCCTTCGCCGAAGGACGCAGGAAAATAGCAATTGTTGCCATGATCTCAGTCTGTTTTTTTCATAGAAAATAATAATAACAAAAATAATAAATTCCAACCAAAATCCCGCCCCTCTCCGCCATTTAATGGCACAAACCCAATATATACATGCCGTAGGTATGCAACATATCGCCCCGCATGGGGCTATAATATGGGACATGGATATCCCAACCAGGGGCTGGCGCACCCTGCCTAATGACATCTAATCGCTATGCGATTGTTCAAACCAAAATGATACTAAAACGACTCATATTCATACAAATTTTCAAAAATTGAGGATTTCCGCTAACGCAGCTTTGCTCCCCAATCAACAAAAACGGGCGTTTTTGGATCAAAAAACGCAGTTTTACCCCTAAATGAGCACGGTTAGGCATTTTGATTTGTGCGGTTATCGGTTTAAATTACCGCAGATCCTTTCTTAGCCGAGCGTGCTCAAGCAAGACTCAACAGATTTTCACCCACTATTTCGAGTAGATTTACCATCAATATACACCTAAAAAAGGCCTTATTTGATAGATTTTGACCTAAAAAAAGGAAGAAACACCTACTCTTTCAAATATATCAAAAAGACAGAGTTTAAACAATGAATATAGAATAATGAATGAATAATAAAAAAAATGCGTACTGCGTGTTCCGTTCTGCGCGCTGCCGCTTACAAAACAACAATGCCAAACCTTCAAATTAAGACCTTCTTGGTAAGCAAACCCTACTTCGCCTTTAAATATGACCTGTAAACGAGGGGTTCATTATCAAAATGTTATTTTGCTATTTTGATATTCCTTGGTTGCTATTACTGCACGCGGATAACACGGAACACGCGGATTTACACAGAATATTTTTTATAAGAAACAATAACTCCGTGCTAATCTGCGTATTCCGTGTCATCCGTGTGCAGTAAAACAGCGTCAAAAATGGTTTCGTAAGGATTTTTTTTCTATATTTGCATTACGCAAAATGTGTAACGCAAAGCATCTCTAATTATGTTATTAAGCATAAAAGAATCAGGGGGTTCGGGGGTTGTATATTTGATAAAGAATATATCTTTGTGCATCAATTTGAATGTATGGTTATAAAAAGTTATAGACGGCTCTTTCATTGCTTAATGTTCTATAATTAAGCGTTTTTCACCGACCTTCCCTACAGGCGGTTAGATAACTATTTTTATTTTTACCTATTTTTTCATTGTAATATCCATTTTATTATGCATACAACAGCTCAACGTACGCCTAAAAGTGCGTCTAATTTTGCGCCAACGGTCGAAGCAAATGCTTTTGGTATGAACGAGAGAATCAAGCGTTTACGGAAGGAGACTTTCGAGGCTGAGCCGTCTCTTTCTATCGAACGGGCACTGATCGAAACTCAGTTTTATCGTGAAAATGAAGGGAAATACCCTATTCCTATCCTGCGGGCTCTCAACTTCCTGGAAATCTGCAAGCAGAAGACTATTTATATTGGAAAAGACGAACTGATAGTGGGCGAAAGAGGCCCCAAACCCAAAGCCGTACCAACCTTCCCTGAACTTACCTGCCACAGTGTAGAAGACCTACACGTACTAAATACCCGTGAATTACAACGTTATACCATCAGTCAGGAAGATATTGACACCTATGAACGCGAAGTGATCCCCTACTGGAAGGGGCGGACACAGCGCGAACGCATCTTCAACCATGTACCGGAAAGCTGGCGGGCTCCTTATGAAGCCGGCCTGTTCACGGAATTTATGGAACAGCGGGCACCGGGCCATACGGCTCTTGACGGCAAGATCTATCATACGGGCTTATTGGATCTGAAAGAGCGGATTGCCGCCGAACTGGAGAAGCTGGATTTTATGTATGACCCGGAAGCTACCGACAAGCAGGAAGAACTGAAAGCCATGTCTATCTCATGCGATGCAGCCATTGTATTTGCAGAGCGGCATGCCGACCTGTCCGACGAGATGTCGCTTACAGAGAAAGACCCCAAGCGGGCTGCCGAACTAAAGAAAATAGCAGAAGTCTGCCGCTGGGTACCGGCACATGCGCCACGCACCTTCTGGGAAGCCATACAGATGTATTGGTTTGTACACCTGGGAACCATTACGGAACTGAACGGCTGGGACGCCATGAACCCGGGACACTTTGACCAACACCTCTACCCTTTCTATGAAAAAGAAGTAGCTGCCGGAACACTGAGCCGAGACGATGCCAAGGAGTTACTCTCCTGTTTCTGGGTGAAGGTAAACAACCATCCGGCACCTCCCAAAGTGGGTATAACAGCCAAGGAAAGCGGCACGTACAACGACTTCACCAACCTGAACATCGGAGGCGTAAAACCCGATGGTAGCGATGCCGTAAACGAGCTCTCATACGTGATGCTCGAAATCATAGAAGAGCTGCATATTCTGCAACCGGGTAGTTCGATCCACATCAGCTCACGTACTCCGGAACGCTTTCTGCGAGCTGGTTGCAAAGTAATCCGCCAGGGACACGGATACCCCTCAGTATTCAATCCGGATGTGTATATACAGGAGTTGATGCGGCAGGGCAAAACCCTTGAAGATGCCCGCGAAGGCGGCTGTAGCGGCTGTATAGAAGTGGGCGCTTTCGGTAAGGAGGCTTACCTGCTGACCGGTTACCTGAATGTCCCCAAACTGCTGGAAGTAACCCTGAATAATGGCTACGACCCCGTTTCGGGCAAACAAGTAAGCATCCAAACTGGCGATCCAAAGGATTTCAAAAGCTACGAGGAACTATACCAGGCTTTTCTGAAGCAATTACAACATATTGTAGACCAGAAGGTACGGGTAAGTAATTACATCGACCGGATGTTTGCCAAATACGCTCCGGCCACCTTCCTATCTCTCTTTATAGACGATTGCATTGCCAAGGGGAAAGACTATTACAATTGCGGCCCCCGCTACAATACCACCTATATACAATGTACCGGTCTGGGAACTGTAACAGATAGCCTTTCTGTCCTTAAAAAGCATGTGTATGAGGATCATACATTTTCTATGGAAGAGATACTGAAAGCAACAGCTAATAACTTTGAGGGAGCCGAGACGATGCGTCAGATGATCCTGAACCGTACCCCCTTCTTTGGCAATGACGATCCGTATGCCGACAGCATCGCCCTGCAAGTGTATAGCGACCTGTTTGATACCATCGACGGCAAGCCCAACACCAAAGGCGAGACCTTCCACCTGAATATGCTATCTACCACCTGCCATGTTTATTTCGGCAAGGTACTGGGCGCTATGCCAAACGGTCGACTGGCCGGAATGGCTATTTCAGACGGCACCTCCCCTTCGCATGGAGCAGACACGCACGGGCCATCAGCCGTGATCAAGTCGCTAGGCAAACTAGACCAGGTAAAAAGCGGTGGCACATTGCTGAACCTGCGCTTCCTCCCCAGCCTCCTGAAACGGGAAGAAGACGTAGCCAAGTTGGTCTCTCTGATTCGCAGCTATTTCGCCCTGGGCGGGCATCATATCCAGTTCAATATCGTTGATACGGCTACCCTGTACGCAGCACAAGAGTCGCCCGAAGACTATCGCGACCTATTAGTTCGCATGGCCGGATACAGCGATTACTTCAACGATATGAATGCCGACTTACAAACAGACATCATATCCCGTACAGAACAAGAATCCTTTTGATGAGTCTTTTTTTCGACATAAAACGTTATTCCATCAATGATGGACCGGGCATACGGATTACCCTTTTTATGAAAGGGTGTCCTTTGTCGTGCCTCTGGTGTCATAACCCGGAAGGTATCTCTGCGAAGAAGGAAAAGATGTATACCCGAAAGAAGTGTATCAGCTGCCGAACCTGTGTTGAAAAATGCCCTCAGCAAGCGCTTTTCCTGACTCCCGACGGGATCAAGACCCATCCCGGCAAATGTACACTCTGCGGCACCTGTACAAATGTATGTCCCACCAAAGCGATGGAGATATCAGGCACGGAATATACGATTGATTATCTGATGAACGAAATAGAGAAAGAAACCATCTTTATGGATCGTTCCGAGGGAGGCGTTACCTTCTGTGGAGGCGAGCCCCTGATGCACCCTGAAACGCTGCTGGAACTACTGCGCCGTTGCGGAAAAATGGGCATCCACCGGGTAATAGATACCACTTTATTTGCCCGACCCGAAGTAGTCACCCCAATAATGGAAGAAACCGACTTGTTTTTAGTTGACTTAAAACATATGGACTCCGCAAAACACCGTTTCTTTTGCGGAGTCCCCAACGAACTGATACTTTCTAACCTCTGTATGATCACCGATGCCGGAAAAGAAGTAAGCATCCGCATCCCACTGATCGAAGGAGTAAATGCCGATGAAGAAAACATCAGCCGTTCGGCAGAGTTCCTCTCTACCCTTGCCTGGAACCCCAAAACAGTACACCTACTCCCTTATCACGATATCGCCAAAGGAAAACACGAAAAACTGGGAACAACCTACAACCCCGCCAATGTCCCAATGGATCCACCCTCCGAAGAAGTGCAACAACGCTGCATCAACATCTTCCACTCCCACAACATCCAAACCATCATTGGCGGGTAATTCACACACCCCTACCCCTCTCAAGAGGGGAAATAATATCTTGCGGTTATAAGGAACGACAGAAAATTATTGTAAATTTGTCGCGTTACAATAACCAAATTTTACGTACGTAATGAAAAGAGACAAAATCATTTTTGACATTATTGAGAAAGAGAAGCAACGCCAGCTAAAAGGTATTGAATTGATTGCTTCAGAGAACTTCGTGAGCGAACAGGTAATGGAAGCCATGGGTAGTGTCCTCACCAATAAATATGCCGAAGGGTATCCCGGAAAGCGTTATTATGGAGGGTGTGAAGTGGTTGACCAAAGCGAGACAATAGCTATCGACCGCCTGAAGGAGCTGTTTAAAGCCGCATGGGCAAACGTACAGCCCCACTCCGGAGCGCAGGCTAATGCCGCCGTATTCCTGGCTGTCTTGAATCCGGGTGACAAATTCCTGGGATTGAATCTTTCGCACGGAGGGCATCTTTCTCATGGCTCACCTGTCAATAGTTCAGGGATTTTGTATCATGCTACCGAATATAACGTAAAAGAAGCTACCGGACGTGTAGACTATGACCAGATGGAAGAAGTAGCGCTTCGCGAACGTCCGAAACTCATCGTTGGAGGAGGCTCTGCCTATTCACGCGAATGGGATTACAAAAGAATGCGTGAAATAGCCGATAAGATAGGTGCTCTGTTGATGATAGACATGGCTCACCCTGCCGGACTGATCGCTGCCGGACTCTTAAACAATCCGCTGGAATATGCTCATATCGTGACTTCTACAACTCATAAAACACTCAGAGGGCCTCGCGGAGGTATCATTCTGATGGGTAAAGACTTTGAAAACCCCTGGGGAAAAACAACCCCTAAGGGAGAGATCAAAATGATGTCTCAGCTGCTGGATTCTGCTGTATTCCCCGGTATTCAGGGAGGACCGCTGGAGCATGTGATTGCCTCTAAAGCCGTAGCTTTTGGTGAAGCATTAGAGCCGGAGTACAAGACCTATCAGACACAGGTTAAGAAAAATGCTGCCGCTATGGCTCAGGCATTTATAGACAAAGGTTATAAAATCATTTCAGACGGAACGGACAACCACAGCATGCTGATCGACTTACGTACCAAGTTCCCTGACCTGACCGGAAAAGTAGCCGAAAAAGCATTGGTAGAAGCTGATATTACAGTCAACAAAAACATGGTACCTTTCGACAGCCGTTCGGCATTCCAGACATCCGGTATCCGTGTAGGAACTCCGGCTATCTCAACCCGTGGCGCCAAAGAAGCATTTATGGGAGAAGTCGTAGAATTGGTTGACACTGTACTTTCTGCTCCGGACAACGAAAAAACAATCGCTTCCGTCCGCGAAAAAGTAAACAACTTAATGACGCAATACCCGCTTTTCGCATGGTAATTATTTAATGGTTAATGATTAATGGTTAATGATTAATTTCTGTGACAATTTATTAATCGTTAATCATTAATCATTACAAAGACTTTTTATAAATTAATTTGACAAACATGAGAAACTTATTAGCTATGTGTGCTGCTGCGGCAGTTATTTTGTTTGCTTCATGTGGCGAACAAACAACAACTAAAGAGATGCCTTACAATCAGGGTATCAATGTAATTCCCGCTCCGCTTTCTCTCGTGGAGAATGAAGGGACTTTCAAACTAAACAAAAACACGACGATTTACGCCTCTATACCGGAACTAAAAACCGTAGCAGGCTATTTTACTACGAAATTGAGCCGCTCTACCGGTTACAAATTCACAGTAGATGAAAAAGAAGTATCCAATGGTATCTCGTTGGTTATCGATCAGTCACTGGACGTCAATAACGAAGGCTACACGCTGGATGTTACAAACGAATTGGTTAGCATCAAGGCCAAGACTCCGGCAGGTATTTTTTATGGGATGCAGACCTTTATGCAGTTGCTCCCTGCCGAGGTAGAGAGCCCTACTCTTGTAAAAGGGATTACCTGGACAGCTCCGGCTGTTTCCGTGAAAGACGAACCACGCTTCGGGTATCGCGGTATGATGCTGGATCCCTGTCGTCACTTTATGACGGTTGAAGAAGTGAAGAAAAACCTGGATGTAATTGCTTTATTCAAGCTCAACCGGATGCACTGGCACCTCACAGACGACCAGGGCTGGAGAATAGAAATCAAGAAATACCCAGAACTCACTGAAATAGGCGCTAAACGTATTGAAGGCGAAGGACATGAATACGGAGGCTATTATACGCAGGAAGAGATCAAAGAAGTTGTACAATATGCCGCAGAACGCTTTATAACTATTATACCGGAGATAGAACTTCCCGGTCACGGAATGGCGGCGATAGCAGCTTATCCCGAACTATCCTGCAAGGGCGAACAACTAACTCCGCGAATTGTCTGGGGAGTGGAAGATATTGTATTTTGTGCCGGAAAAGAAGAGCCTTTTGAGTTCCTCGAAAATGTGTTCAAAGAAGTGATTGAACTTTTCCCCTCAGAATACATACACATCGGAGGCGACGAGTGTCCGAAGAGAAGCTGGAAACAATGTCCGCTTTGCCAGAAACGCATCAAAGAAGAAGGCCTGAAAGGGGATAAAGAACACTCTGCCGAAGAGCGCCTGCAAAGCTATTTCGTTCAACGCATGGAAAAAGTATTGGCAAAATACGGAAAGAAAATCATCGGCTGGGACGAGATTCTGGAAGGCGGTTTGGCTCCTACGGCTACTGTTATGTCATGGCGTGGAGAACAAGGCGGGATCGCTGCTGCCAAGATGGATCACGACGTAATCATGACGCCTCAGAACGATGGTATGTACCTGGACCGCTACGAGGGAGATTATAAGATCGAACCGGTAAGTATCGGCGGATTTGCCTCTCTTGAAAATGTATACGACTACAACCCCACACCGGCAGAAGTTGTAGCAAACGGCAAAGAAAAACACATCTTAGGCGTACAATGCAACACCTGGTCGGAATACATGTACACCAACGACCTGAGAGAATACCGCATCTATCCCCGTATCCTGGCTCTGGCAGAAACAGCCTGGACAAAGATCGACAGAAAGAACTATAAAGACTTCGAACGTCGTTTGAACAATGCCCAGGTACGCTTAGACGAGCACAATATCAACTACTATATTCCTCAACCGGAGCAACCGAATGGCTCATGTAACTTCGTTGCCTTTACCGACAAGGCTTCTCTTGAATTTACTACCGGACGCCCCGTCAAGATGGTTTACACGACAGACGGTTCAGAACCTACTCCCGAATCAACAGAATACACCGCTCCTATAGAATTTACAGAGTCTGGTGTATTGAAAATACGTTCGGTATTGGTTTCCGGAAAAATGAGTAAGACACGTGTCATTACAGTTGAAAAACAAGAATTTGCTCCGGCTAAAGAAGTAGATAAAACATCTCCAGGACTACAAATGCAAGTAACATACGGTTACTTCCTGAATGTAGACGAACTGGCCAAAGCTACCGAATGGAAGAGCTCTACGATAAAAGACCTGCCGGAAATGCTGGTAGTTGAGCATAGCGACGAAGGTATGCGTGGCATTAAATATTATTCGGCAGTTTCCAACGGCTATATAGACATACCGGAAGATAACGTATATTACTTTGCTACAGACTTTGAAGAAGTTTGGATAGACGGCAAACTGCTTATCAACAATCGCGACGAAGTAAAACGCTTCCCACGCACCGACAGATCAGTAGCACTGGGCAAAGGATTACACGAATTTAAAGTAGTATTCCTCAGCCACATCATTGGCGGCTGGCCTTCTATCTGGAACAACTGGCACAGAGGAACCCTTTCTTATCGCAAGGCTAATGAGGAGAAATTCCAGCGCATCACTCCTGAAATGTTAGTATATTGAAAAACAGGCGTAATATTAGCTTTTTCCAACGAAAAGTCTGTTAGAACAGGCCTAAGAGTTGTTAAAAGGTAAACATGCATCCTATAGATAAACCCTTATGTATCAATAAATACATAAGGGTTTATTCATATATCGTCATCACTTTTTCTTCCATAGGCCTTTTAGGAACTTCAACATTTGATTCGCATTATTTAATACAATAAAGAAAGTCTTAAATTTAACACTTCGTACCTTGCGCCCGTTTAACAAACTAATATGGACAAAAGGCTGATTTTCTTTGTATTTATCTGCATTCAACAGACCGGATACCTTCATGCCCAATGGACAAAGGAAGACTCCGCTTGGCTGGATGATGTAGTATCCGGGAAAAAGGCCATAAAGATCAATCCAGAGTTTCTGAAGGCCATAGAGAACGGGACATTGATCAATACAGATAAGCCCATGATGGAGCCACTGGCCGCTCCTCCGATTCTCCCTATTTCCAAAGATTTTGATATACAACCTACCGATACAACAGAAGGCAAATCCATCGATTATAGCAAGATGCCTCCGGCTGTTTTCGCCTTATATAAAAATGAATTAAACCTTGGCCCCGATACCGGAAAAATATTAAAAGATGGTGCATTCGCCATGCCTGACTTAAGGGATAAAAACAGGCTTCAGGTGCCTAATACACCGGTTTCAGTAGCCGCACAAGCCACAAATATATACAATGAAGAAGTGAAAGACGGGCAAAAAAGAGGAGGCTTCGTATTCAGTACCCGCCTTACATTCTCGCTGAATGATATCCTGATGGGAATTTTCAATAAAACAGAGAGAAACAAGCGAAGAAACAGAAAAAAAGCAAATGCCTGGAAACAGTATAAAGACTACCCCGAACACCTGGAATGGAAACCAAAAGAAAGACAATAATAATCATACTTTGCTGTTTACAAAATACAGCTTTGATATATGCCCAATGGACAAAGGAAGACTCTGTTTGGCTGAATGATGTAGTATCCGGGAAAAAAGCTGTAAAGATCAATCCGGAATTTCAGAAAGCCATAGAAGACGGAACACTGATCAACACAGATATCATGTCTCCAAAAGAGCAAATGAAAAGCAGCCCCACCCAGATACCTATTGACAAAGATTTTACCGAATTCCTTACTCCGGGAAAAGATGGCATATCTATTGAAGACCGGAAAGACATCAATCCTCTGAATATGCCACCTGCTGTCTTTATGCGCTACGGCCTGAACATACCCCTACTGGAAGACAAATACAACAAGGCAGCCTTTATGACACCCCAAAGCATAAAAGACAATGCCGCCAGACCCTCCGGCAGGTCATTCGACGGCATGCTACAAAGTATCTTCAGCCCCTCATTCCGCGCCAGAGAACGCAACCGCCAAAACGCCAACGCCTGGAAACGATACAACAACAGCCTTCGTTACTGACGAATAGCCCGAACAACACTCTGTTCTGTTTTTTCGAACAGTTCGGGGAAGGGCATCTCTTTTACGGGGATGGGGTCGTGGAGCGTTAATTCGATCTTGTTTCCTATGCCTAAGGGGAAGGAGCCCCAGCGGGTCATTTTCCACGAGTTGTTGATCGTTACTGGGAGCATATAGGCAGAGGGGGCGTATTTGCATAGGATTTTTAGTCCGTTTTCTGCAAAGGGCCTTGGTTTGCCTGTTTTGCTTCGCGTTCCTTCGGGGAATATCACGGCTGAGCGCTTGTTGGCTTCTATGTATAGTGCTATTTCCCTTATGGCAGACAATGATTGCTTCGGGTCTTTTCTGTCTATTAGTACCGATCCGCCATGGTTCAGATTGTATGAAATACTGGGGATTCCCTTGCCTAGTTCTATCTTACTGATGAACTTGGGATGTACTTTCCGCAGAAACCAGCAGATGGTCGTAATGTCGTACAGGCTCTGATGGTTTGCTGCAATAATCAGGGGTACGCCTTCCGGTAATTTATCTAGATTGTTGATCTTATATCTCGTACCTAAAACATAGGTATTGACTACCAGGAAGAAAGACAGAACATCTACGCTCTTCTTATGTGCCTGATAGCCAAAGAGGTTGAAACATATCCATTGTATGACATGAAAAACAACCAGAGAAGTTCCAAACAATAGATAATAAATAGCCGAAAGAGGATATGCTATTATCTTTCGCATCTGTAATTTATTCTGAAATCAGCCTTCAAGTTTTGCCTTTAAAAACTCAGCTTTTAGATTGGATATTACTTCTTTAACACTCGATATCTTTTGAGATAAATGGACGTTGATCCCTGTAAAGGCATAGCCTTTTTTCATATTACCTCTGGCTGCCTGGTAAAGAGCCTGAACAATACAATAGGGGCTTTTCGTATAGTCGCACGTCTTGATACAGTGGAAAGGGCAATTTTTGGGTACTTCCCGGCCTTGTTCCACGCTTTGGATAAATTCGCCGTCAATTGCTCTACCCGGCATACCTACAGGGCTTTGGATGATTTTAATATCTTCCTGCCTGGCATTCACAAATACATTTTTAAATGTATCCGAAGCATCACATTCTGTGGTGGTAACGAACATGGTACCCATTTGTACACCCGAAGCTCCCATCTCGATAAAGCGGAGTATGTCCTTCCCTGTAGAGATGCCTCCGGCTGCAATCACCGGAATATCCTTCTCGCTTTTGTACAAACCGGCAATATCTACTACTTCCGGAATAAGGTGTTCCAGAGAGTATTGCGCATCATCAAGCTGATTCACTTTAAAGCCTAAATGGCCGCCAGCCTTAGGACCTTCTACTACGATAGCATCAGGCAAGTAGCCATAATTATTCTTCCATTTGTCGCATATGATCTTAGCGGCACGCGAAGAAGACACAATCGGTACCAGTTTGGTTTTGCTTTCTTTGGTCAGATAAGAGGGCAAATCGAAAGGAAGTCCGGCTCCGGCAAAGATAACATCTGCTTTCTCAGCGATTGATGTCTTTACCATATCTGCATAATTGCTTAGTGCAACCATAATGTTTACACCAATGATACCTTTGCTTTTTTCTCTTGCTTTCTTGATCTCTTCTTTCAGACCCGAGATACATTTGTTCAAATAATCTCCGGGAGATTTATGGTAGATTAAGCCCAGGCCGGCACACGATATAACACCGATACCGCCTTCATTAGCTACTGCCGAAGCCAATCCTGATAAGGAAACCCCGACGCCCATTCCCCCTTGAATGACTGGAAGTTTTACTTCCAGATTACCTATAAAAAATGATTTCATCCTGTTTGTATAATATGTCGCGATAAGTCATAGTATTTAGTCGCAACGAGTGTATAAGGCCGCAAAGATAAAAAATAAATCGAACTGTTTGTTGCATTTTAAGTTAAGAAATTGGTGGTCGACAGCTGTGACCCAGGTGGTTCACAGCCGTCGATCAGCTGGGTCACAACTGTCGACCACGTGGGTCATAGTTGTCGACCAGTTGATCTACAGTTGTAATTCAGCAACTTTTTGTCAAGTTTAACAATACACTTTCGGCTTCGCATAAATGAAAAACCCCTTATCTTTTTTTTGTTTGGTAAGGATATACGATATAAATCATTTACCTTTGTGTCCTTAATAAATAAAACAGTTTATTAAATGAAAACACATGCAATAAAGACTGTCCTTGTCGTCATTTTATTGTCGGCAATAACTGGTTGTCAGAGAGATAAGAAATCCCCTTTTGAAAATAAAATCCAATTTGATTCCATCAGTGTAGACCGGGTATATCACATGCTGGAACAGCCTGAAAACCCCAATTGCAGTCTTCAGATAAAGTTCATTTATCCCGTAAAATTCGGGAATAAAGAAGTATTGGAAGCTATCAGGAAACAATTCGTCAATTCCTACTTTGGAGATATTTATGATGAATTAACACCCGAGAAGGCTACGGATGAATATGTAAACATTTACATAGAAGATTATAAGAGCCTGGAAGATGACTTCAAGGAAGAAAGGGAAAAATCCAAAGGGGCTCCGATAGCCAGCTGGTTCTCTTACTATGAAATGTCGTCAAATGATATTACCTACAACAAGAACAATTTGTTGTGTTATTCTGTTTATTACGAAAGTTATACCGGAGGAGCACACGGGGCTCATTCACAAATGAATTTCGTATTAGACCTGGAAATCGGAGATCTTGTTACGGAAGAAGACATTTTTATTGAAGACTTTCAAGACGAATTAGCGCAGATGTTGGTAGATAATATTGCTATACAAAATGAAGTAGATAATGCAAAAGAGCTGGAAAGTATCGGATTCTTCAGCGTTGAAGAGATCTATCCGAATGGAAACTTTCTTATAGACGATACAGGCATCACGTATTTCTTTAACGAATACGAAATCGCAGCCTATGTGGTAGGGATAACCAATGTACAGTTACCCTTTCAGGAAATCAAGCATTTACTTCGTAAGGATAGCCCGATAGCAAAGTTGATATGACACAAGATAAAAATAGTCAGTTGATAAGATTAAACGAATATTTCCCGGAGCTTACGGATAAACAAAAAGAACAATTTGAAGCGCTGTATCCGTTGTATGCCGATTGGAATGCAAAGATAAATGTGATCTCCAGAAAGGATATAGACAATCTATATCTGCACCATGTACTCCATTCGCTTGGGATCGTTAAAATGATCCGTTTCAAGGAAGATACAAGCGTTATGGATCTGGGTACGGGAGGGGGCTTTCCGGGTATTCCACTGGCCATCTACTTCCCTCAGGTACAGTTTCATCTGGTAGATAGTATCGGAAAGAAAATAAAGGTAGCACAGGCGGTAGCCGAAGCGATCGGACTAGAGAATGTAACCTTCCGCCATTGCAGGGGAGAAGAAGAAAAACAGCTATTCGACTTCGTTGTAAGCCGTGCTGTTATGCCCCTCGTTGATTTGTCTAAAATAGTAACCAAAAACATAAAAAAGAAACAACAACAGAATGCTCTTCCTAACGGACTTATTTGCTTAAAAGGTGGGGAACTTCAGCACGAAATCCTGCCCTTCAAAAATAAGGCGGTAAGTATCACATTGAGTGATTATTTTAAAGAAGAGTATTTCAAAGCTAAAAAAGTTGTCTATACACCATTATGATTACAGTAAAGTCTTTTGAATTTAATTATTTCTCTGTAAACACCTACATCTTACACGATGAAACAGGTGAAGCTGTTTTGATAGATTGCGGCTGCTTCCGTAGAGAAGAAGAATTGGAGTTAAGCAATTACATCATCGCAAACAAACTGACAGTAAAGCATTTGCTTTGCACACACCTTCATCTGGATCACATCTTCGGTAATGAGTTTGTAAACCGTACATACGGACTAAAACCGCTGGCTCACAAGGCAGATGCAGAAATGCTCCCTTCGCCGCAGGAACAGGCCAAGCTATTTGGTTTGCAAGACAGGCTGCAAAGCATACCGGTAGAAAAGTACATCGTAGGAAACGAAATCATCAAATTCGGCAACTCCGAGCTCACAGCCTTGCTCGTACCCGGACACTCGCCCGGTAGCCTGGCCTTCTACAACAAAAAAGACGGATTTGCCATCACCGGCGATGCCATCTTTAGCGGCAGCATCGGAAGAACGGATTTGTGGGGAGGAAATCAGGAAGTACTCATCGCGGCAATAAAAGATAAAATATTATCTTTGCCGGATGAAACGATTTTATATCCCGGGCACGGGCCTAAAACAAACGTCATAGAGGAAAGCCTGAGCAATCCTTTTTTATAAAATTATATAATAGCACATACACTATAATATCATAAAACACTATAATTGTTATGGACACAAATAAATTTATTAACCGCCATGCAGGTATTACAGAAGGGGAAATACCTTCTATGTTGCAAACAATAGGTGTACAAACACTTGAACAGCTTATCGACCAAACTATTCCGGCAAATATCCGCTTGAAAGACTCGCTGAATTTGCCCGACGCTATGACAGAAAGAGAACTGGCAGAACACATTGCCGAACTGGCATCCAAAAACCAGGTTTTCACATCCTATATAGGGATGGGATGGTACGACACGATATGTCCGGCCCCCATCCAGCGCAACGTATTGGAGAATCCCGTTTGGTATACCTCCTATACGCCCTATCAGGCAGAGGTTTCGCAAGGACGCCTGGAGGCTCTATTGAACTTCCAGACAGTGATCTGCGAACTAACCGGATTACCACTCACCAATTGTTCCCTGCTGGACGAAGCTACAGCTGCTGCCGAAGCAGCTACCATGTTCTACGGAACACGCAGCCGTGCACAAATAAAGGCAGAAGCCAACACCTTGTTCGTTGACAATCTGGTGTTTGAATCTACCCTGGCGGTGATCCATACACGCATGTTGCCACAGGGAATTAAAGTGGTAACCGGCGACTATAAGACATTCCAATTTACAGAAGATGTATTCGGAGCGATTGTTCAATATCCAAACGCCAATGGCTCCATTGAAGACTATACCGCCTTTGTAAAACGGGCCAACGAAAACGGCACGCGCATAGCTGTAGCGGCAGACCTGATGAGTCTCGTGATCCTGACTCCTCCCGGAGAATGGGGCGCCGACGTAGTATTCGGTAGCGCCCAACGCTTTGGTACTCCCATGTTCTACGGAGGACCTTCCGCCGGATACATGGCTACAAAAGACGACTACAAACGGGCTATCCCCGGACGTATCATCGGAATTTCCAAAGATGCTTACGGACGTCCGGCATACCGCCTCGCACTGCAAACACGCGAGCAGCACATCAAGCGCGAAAAGGCTACGTCCAACATCTGTACCGCTCAGGCGCTGTTGGCTACCATGTCGGGCTTCTACGCCGTATACCACGGGGCAGACGGCTTGAGAGATATCGCAAACCGCATCCACTCGGCTGCCGGCTTCCTGGCCGGAGAGTTGGAGAAACTAGGATACAAGCAGCTCAACAAGAACTTCTTCGACACCCTAATGATCGAACTGCCAAGCAATGTATCGATCAACGCCCTCCGCGAAATCGCACTGGAGTGCAAGGTTAACCTCCGCTACTTCGACGGAGGACAGATAGGCATCAGCATCGACGAGACAACACAGCCTACCGACATTGGCGTACTGCTCTACATCTTTGCCGGAGCCGCCGGAAAAGACTATATGCTGAACGATTCCGTTCCGGCAAAGACATACTTCGACAAACAGTTTGCCCGTACCTCCGACTTCCTGCAGCAAGACGTCTTCAAGAAGTACCGCACGGAGACAGAGCTCATGCGCTACATCACCCGTCTGGGACGCAAGGATATCTCCCTTGCCCACTCGATGATATCGCTCGGCTCATGCACGATGAAGCTCAATGCTGCTTCCGAACTGTTTGCCCTCAGCCGTCCGGAGTTCCAGAACATCCACCCCTACGCACCGGAAGAGCAAGTAGAGGGCTACAAGGAACTGATCGAGAACCTCTCCGCTTATCTGGCCGAGATTACCGGTTTCAAGGGCGTCAGCCTACAGCCAAACTCGGGCGCTTCCGGAGAGTATGCAGGGCTGCGCGTGATTCGCACATACCTGGAAAGCAAAGGCGAAGGACATCGTAACATCGTACTCCTCCCTGCTTCGGCTCACGGAACCAATCCGGCCAGCGCCGTACAGTGCGGATACGACACCGTAACCGTTAAGACAGACGAAAACGGAAACATAGACCTCCAAGACTTCCGCGAAAAAGCAGAAGCCAACAAAGATAATCTGGCAGCCACCATGATCACCTACCCCTCTACGCACGGTATCTTCGAGCTCGACATCAAGGAGATGTGCGACATCGTACACGCTTGCGGAGGACAGGTCTACATGGACGGCGCCAACATGAACGCGCAGGTGGGCCTCACCAATCCGGGATTCATCGGAGCAGACGTGTGCCACCTCAACCTGCACAAGACTTTCGCTTCTCCTCACGGAGGAGGCGGACCGGGCGTTGGTCCGATTTGCGTCGTAGAGCATCTGGTGCCCTTCCTGCCCTCACATCCCGAGATCTGGGGAAGCGAGCAGAACGCAGTATCCGCTGCTCCTTACGGAAGCGCCGGTATCCTGCCGATTACCTACGCCTATATCCGCCTGTTGGGAGCTGAGGGGCTAACCCGCTCCACCGAGATTGCCATCCTGAATGCCAATTATCTGGCAGCCAAACTGAAGGATACCTACGGAGTTGTCTACACCGGAGCAACCGGACGTGTAGGACACGAGTTGATCCTCGAATGCCGCACCATCAAGGAGCGCTCAGGCATCGACGAAGGAGACATCGCCAAGCGTTTGATGGACTTCGGCTACCATGCTCCTACCCTCTCCTTCCCCGTGCACGGAACCTTGATGATAGAGCCTACCGAAAGCGAAAGCAAGGAAGAGCTCGACCGCTTCCTCGAGGTGCTCGACTGCATCTGGAAGGAAATCAAGGAGGTAGAAGAAGGCACCGTCTCCAAGGAAGACAATGTACTGAAGAATGCACCCCACCCCGAGTATGAAGTAGTTGCGGATGAATGGAAACACGAGTACTCACGCAGCAAAGCAGCCTTCCCACTCGATTGGCTCCGCGAAAACAAGTTCTGGATCAACGTCGCACGTGTGGATAACGCTTACGGCGACCGTAATCTCATCCCAACACTCTGCGGATGTCAGGTATAAAGTTCAGCCAGTCCTTTTGGGTCGCCAACGTCGTCGAGCTCTTTGAGCGGGCGGCGTATTACGGTGTGTTTATCGTCATCACGCTCTACCTCAGCCGTATACTTGGCTTCAACGACATACAGGCGGCAGCTATAGCGGGCACATTCTCTGCCGGGCTTTACCTGCTGCCTACCTTTGCGGGGGCTTTGGCCGACAAGATCGGCTTCCGCAGCTCCATGTTACTGGCCTTCACACTGCTCACGCTGGGCTATGCCGGGCTGGGCATCTTCCCCACCATGCTGGAATCGGCAGGGCTTGTAGAATATAGTATGACCACCAAGTTCACCGGACTGGTAGAGAGCAACGCCCGCTACGGCATTATCCCTATCATGGTGCTGATCGTGGTGGGCGGTTCCTTCATCAAGAGCGTTATCTCGGGCACGGTGGCCAAGGAAACTACCCCCGAGAACCGCGCCAAGGGCTTCTCCATCTTCTACTCGATGGTGAACATCGGCTCCTTCTCGGGCAAGACAATCGTCAAGCCCTTGCGCGAAGCCATGGGGAACGAGGGGCTCATCAACCTCAACTACTTCTCGGCTACCATGACGTTCCTCGCCTTGCTTGCCATCTTCTTCTTTTACAAGAGCACGCAGCACTCCGGCGAGGGGAAAACCTTCCGGCAGATCTGGCAGGCACTCGTCAAGGTATGCGCCAACGGGCGATTAGTTGCCCTGATTATCATCATCACAGGATTCTGGATCGTGCAGCAGCAGTTGTACGCCACCATGCCGAAGTACGTGCTCCGCTTAGCGGGCGAGGGAGCCTCGCCCTCGTGGTACGCCAACGTCAATCCGTTGGTGGTTGTCCTGGCGGTCAACTTTGTCACACAGCTCATGCGGAAGTATACGGCGCTCACGTCTATGACGCTCGGCATGTTTATCATGCCGATCTCCGCCTTGTGCATGGCCTACGGAAATGTGCTCGACGGAAGCCAAACCATCCTCGGCATGCACCCGGTAGCCTTCATGATGGTGGTCGGCATTGTGTTCCAGGGCTTGGCAGAGACCTTTATCTCGCCCCGCTATCTGGAGTACTTCTCGCTTCAGGCGCCGAAGGGTGAAGAGGGCTTGTACCTCGGCTTCAGCCACCTGGATACGTTCCTCTCCTCCATAATCGGCTTCGGACTCTCGGGCTATCTCTTGAACAAGTACTGCCCCGAGCCCACCCTCTTCGCCACGCACGACGAATGGGTAGCCGCCAGCGCCAACGCCCACTACATCTGGTACTACTTCGGTGCTATCGCCCTCATATCCGCATTCGCACTCATCATCTACGGCATAATCACCAAGCGCTTAGACGCTTCGAAGAAACATTAAAGAGAGAATTTTTCCGAATTCTCTCTTTTTTTTATTAAAATTTGCATATATTTGGAATCTATTGGGGTGTTTCATACCTTAATATGACCGGAACCTTCTTTTACAGACCTGTAAAAGCCTTATCAATTAGTAGAAATGAATATCAAATATAGAATCGTTATGAAAAAGGTAAGATTAGACCTTGTAACCTTAGTCGTTACTATTATTATGTTGCTCTCCGCAGTGGCATGTTCTGAAGACCGGGATCCCGGCTTCCAAGAAAAGACCCCTATCACCCTGGGGAAGCTCTCCATTGAGGCTGCCGACACCGACACCCGTGCCACGGTAGACGAATTCTTCCTTGACAGAAACGTCCTTACCCTGCATGCCGTAAACAAGAGCAGCGGCGTAGAGGATTTCACCATCCCCTACATATTCAGCAAGCCCGACGCTACCAAGCCGGGCAAGTGGGAAACCACCGACAAGATCCTCTACCTCGAGAACGTATACAGCAACGGCAGCATCACGCACGACCTCAGCTTCAGCTTCGGCCAGTTTTCCCCAGACCAGCAGACAGACCTCATATTCCACCAGGCAGACACGCTACACGGCGTTGCCACGCTCGACATCAGCACCCTCTCTGCCCCCGTCTTCAATCCCACCACCTTGCAGCGCAAGGGCGTAAAGGTAGTGATGAACATCACCCGGGGCGACGGATGGATCAGCGACGCAGCCTTCCTCGCTGCCATGGGTAACTATCAGGGGGCTTTCTGGGCGAAGACAGGCGGCATACTCGCCAATCAGCCGGTAAGCACTCAGCCAACGTATCAGGTCATCCTCCCGCTGAATGAGCTGCCCGACAATGGAGGATACATCTTCTCCCTGATGCCCATCGGCGGCGGCAGCTCTATCAACTGCCGATACACCCTCGATCAGGGCTCAAGTGTAGCAGAGGGCAAGTCACTCGTCATAACGGCCGCCCTCAACAATACGAACAACGGCACCCTCTCTCCGCCCAGCATCACCGTTGACGCTTGGGACTGGAACGGCAGCAGCATCGACCTCCCCGCCAATCCAAACACCCCCCTGGCGCAATTCCTGCAATGGAGCGAGGACGTAAGAACTGACCAGAGCCTCGACTTCACCCTCAGCAGCGACATAGACCTCACAGGCATCAACTTCAAGCCGCTAAACATCGCCTACACAGGCACCTTCGACGGTGGCGGACATACCATCACCGGACTCACCATACGGGGAGACTATCAGTTTGCCGCCCTTTTTAAAATAAACAATAGTGGCACCATCAAGAACCTCACCCTCCAAGACGCTAATATACACAGTACCCATACCGATGACTATCTTAGCATAGCTGCCCTGGTAGGTGTTAATTCCGGACTGATAGAGAATTGCCACGTACGGAACAGTAGCATCACCCATGCTCATCACAGTACGAATGGCAACGCCGGTACGATTGCCACACACAGTAATGGCACTATAATAGCCTGTACCGCCCAAGCCTGCACCCTGAAAGCCGGAGCTATCACCGGAGGCATAACAGGAAGAAACGACAGCAGCATGATAGCTTGCCACGTAGAAGGAGGCAGTATAGAAAGTGCGTTAGCAACAACCAATAACAATTCCATGACCGGCGGAATAAGCGGCAGCGGAAACAACATTATCGCCTGCTATGCAGCCCCAGACGCTATAACCCCCTATGCAGCGGCTACCAGCCAATACAGAGGCGGCATAACAGGAACAGGCGTCAACCTCACCGCCAACTACTGGAAATCCCCCATACCCGGGGTAATCTTTGGCAGTGGCGGAAGTTATACCAACATCAATGCCGAGCCCATCACCACCCTCACCAACACAGAGGTAGATGCCATGAACGACGCTATCGACGCGTACAATAGCGATCCGGCCAACGTTCCCTGCAACTACCTGTGGACCACCGGCGGAATCACCCGGAAATAATAACAAAATAATACGATACACAATATGAAGAAGAAGAAGAACATACGCGCCACCTTACTGGCCAGCCTCGTCATCATACTGGCCGGATGCCAAACGGAAGACAGCGGCACAGACAATGCCACCGCCCGGGTGCAGGCCGTCATCACCGCCAGTATCTCACCACAAACACGCGCACTCGGCCCCGACGGCTTCGACGGCATCGTTAAAAAAGAATTCGTAAAGGGCGACGCCATCAGCATCGCCTACCTAAACGGTACCACAGGCAAGGACATCCAAGCCACCCTCGGCATGAACGGCAGCTGGGAAACGCCCACCTACTTCTACATCAACGATCCCTATGCCGGCATCCCCCAGGGACACATCATTGCCACCTACGGCAAGGCAGACACCGAAGCAGCCGGAATCAGCACCTATGCCGACAGCCTCCGCGCCTTTGGGGTGGTAAGCCCACCTGCCGTTAGCGGTAATCCACACACCGTCAGCTTCACCTTCGGGCACATGCGGGCACTGCTGCGCGCTACCTTTGCCGACGGCAACGGCCAGTCCATCCCCGCCGCCTCCATCGCCTCTACACTCATATACATAAGCAACGATGGCGACCAGAGCCGCAAGACCATCAAGCCCGACAGCCTTTGCCTGGTTCCCGACGGATACACCATCGTAGGCGCACAAGTTACCCCCGCAGGCGGCAGCCCCATCATCACTTCGCAGCCCGCCACCGACAGCGGTAGCCCCATCGTCACCGAGGCAGGCAAAAGCTACACCCTCAGCTTCATACTGGGAACATCCGCCATCGTCCTCAGCGTACAAGAAGACAACATCCCCAGCTGGAACATCAGCACACACGACCACCTGTCCAACACCGACGCCATGCACTATATCTACGACGAGCAAGGTCTCGCCGACTTCCGCGATGCAGTAAACAACGGCAACAACACCCTCAACGCCCTGCAAATGGCCGACATCGAACTGCCTGCCAACACCGAATGGACACCCATAGGCCTGGATTATAATACCCCCTACAACGGCACCTATAACGGCAACGGCTATACCATCAAGAACCTCCGGATCACCGGAGACTATCAATACCTCGGGCTCTTCGGATACACCAAGAATGCCACCCTGGTAAACATACACCTGGCAGATGCAGCAATAAAACCTGCAACAAGCCCTTCCGAACCTTATATCGGAGTGCTGGCAGCCATCGCCTATAAAAGCACCATCGCCCTCTGCAGCAGCAGCGGAACCGTAGAAATAAACAAGAACGATAACATCACCGGAGGATTGGTAAGCGTATTGGAAAATAGCCATCTGAGCCGCAGCCGCAGCAGTTGCCAGGTATTAGCAAGCGGTGAGAGTTGCTATGCCGGAGGATTGGTAGGCTATAATGCAACGAGCCCCATAGCCGCCTGCATGGCCGAAGGAAATGTATCAGCAAGCGGCAGCAACAGCGCTGCCGGAGGATTAGCCGGATACAACGAAGGCAACATCACCCACTGCTACGCCACCGGCACAGCCACCCAAGCCACCTACATAGGCGGGCTGGTAGGCTCTAATAGAGGAGGTATCTACTACAGCTATACCACCCAGGCTACGATTAAAGGACTTGGCGACGGCACCCCCAGCACCTGCTGGTCCTCATCCATTGGCAGCAACCCCGGCAGCTTCGTACGTGCCAATGTCGACGATCAATATAAACAAGCAGTAAACACCTGGGTAAACGGAGAGATAAAGAAGGTAAACTTCGGCCCCGATAGCTGGACAGATGCCGATTACCCCGTCCTCAAGTATAACAACACAGGCACCATATTATAAAAACAACACAAGATATGAAAACATATAATAATATATCCACCCCCACCCTGTCCCCTACCCCCCAACCCCCTAAGGGGGGGGCTAATATATCCTCTTGTCTTAATCACTCTTATCTTTCTTACCCCCCCTTCAGGGGGCTGGGGGGTAGACGGCTAAGGAGTCTTCTCTCACTTCTCCTCCTCACCCTCTTTCTCGGCTCATGTGGGGAGGGCGATCCGATAGAGAACACACACTATGGCGAGAATGAACCCCGGCCGCTCAGCGGGCTCTCCATCACACGTGCCGGAGAAGACGTTGGACTGGGTACCCTTGCCGACGGTAGCATGCTTACATTATTTGTGAAAGATGCCCTCTACACCGGCGAAAACACCGAAAAAAGAGCCATGTACGATTACAGCAACAACCAGTGGGTAACCAACTCCGGCAGCGACCGGATCCGTTGCAGCGACGGACAATACCCCGCCTATGCCTTCGGAAGCGTGAACCTTACCTATAGCAACACGGCAAAAGACACCATATGCGTACACTGGGTAGGCTCGCTGCAAACCACCCTCAGCAGAGACAGCGCCATCGCCGCCCCCCTGGCCATGCAGATAGCCACCGCGCGCATCAAGGTAAGCCTTACCGGTATCTATGGCGAAGCCCCCGGCACCTTGCCCGACTTCCAGATAAACAGCAACGCGCAAAGAGCAATGGAGTGGAGCATTCCTCCCAACACCGACCCCTTTCAGGTACTGCACACGGCAATACCCGATATCTTCTCACTTACACCCCACACAGCCAGCTGGCTGCTGAGCGACAACAACGGCTACTCACTTGGCGACATCGCTCCGCAAACCATCGCGAAGGGCAGCCACTTCCTCACCCTTATTGCACAGGGCAACGATCCCCTCTACGGAGGCAATGAGTACATCGTTACCGCGCCCAACGACATCTTGCTGGAGGCCGGTAAAGAATACCACTACACGATCACCCTCGGTGGAGGCAAGCAGGCAAGCATCGTAACGCAAGAGATTACCGACTTCATCCCCGCCGACAATGCCACCGTGAAAACCTACCGGGGCATCAGCAGCGAGGCCGAACTCCGCCAGTTCTCTGCCGACTGGAATGCCGACCCCGTCACCGCCCTCAGCAAGTGGGAAGACGCCCCCGGCAGCGGCATCATCCGCCTGGTAAACAACATCACCATCACCGACACAAAGCTCTTCGACCCCATAGGCCTTACCCCCAATTACTTCACCGCCATTTTCGATGGCGGCGGCCATACCATCACCGGCCTCAAGGTAGAGAATAATGATGGTTACCCTATCGGCCTCTTTAGCGTGACCGATGGCGCCATCATACGCGGCGTTCACCTGCGAGAGGCAGAGATAAAAGGCAGACATAGCACAGGCGGCATCGTAGGCTGGAACGGCCAGAACTATAGCACTACCATCAGCGCCTGCTCCTTCGGGGGCACGGTAGAAACGAGTGCAGATAATGCCGGTGGCATTGCAGGAGAGAATGCTGCTAATAGTATCATCAGCGGATGCTACAGCCTGGCCACATCCATAACAGCAGCCTACCCTGCCTATGCCATAGCCGGAATAAATCTCGGCAGCATCAGCGGATGCCACTGGCTGACAGGAAGCCCCAATCAGCCTGCAGAGGCAACGAATAACATAGGCAGCGCCACCTCTTCCGGCTGCCTCTCCTTCGACGATGAAGCGAAGCTACAGACCGATGCCACCTACGTAAACTACATGAACAATGCCCTCTACCGGCTAACGGGCGACAAGGCTTCGCCCTACAGCTGGCTGCAAGTACCCGGCGGCAATCCCCCCTTGATGCAGGTAGCCCCTCAGCTAAAGCTCCGCAAGATCACCACCGAGGCACAGCTCCGCCAGTTCTCTGCCGACTGGAATACCAACTCCACCGCCGCCCTCGCCAAGTGGGAAGACGACTATGATAGCGGCATCATCCGCCTGGGCGCCGACATCCACATGTCGCCCGCCCTCTTCACCCCCATAGGAATCAATTTTAAGTTCTTCACCGCCACCTTCGAGGGCGATGGCTACACCATCACCGGCCTCAAGGTAAACAACAGCAATGATTACGGCGGATTCTTTGGCACAGTATTCTACGGAGTTGTCCGTAACCTCCACCTGCGCGGGGCAGAGATAAAAGGCACATATGCTGCAGGCGGCATAGTAGGACATAATAATGAGGGCACCATTATCGCCTGCTCCTTTGGCGGCACGGTAGAAAGTACCGCCGCCGAGGCCGCAGGGATAGCAGGATTAAATAATACCGTGACCATCGGCTTAGTCACCATCTTCGGCTGCTACAGCATAGCTACAAAGGTACAGAGTGCTACCGGCAAGGCATATGGCATAGTAGGAAATAACCATGCCAACATCGACGGCTGCCAATGGCTGACAGGCAACGGACTGCCTACAGATGTAGCTTATAGTGGCACCGCTACCAACTGCCACTCCTTTACCGGCGTAGATAACTTCTATAACAACCCCGCAGGAAATCTGGTCACCTTCATGAATAACGCAATAGAAGCCAGCGGCCTGAGCACTTACCGCTGGAAAGAAGTAACGGGAGATTACCCGCTGTTATACAAACCATGATAATTACTGCAGAAATATCAGTGATGCAAAATAACGACACCTCGTTTACCACGGTAAAAAGGGTGTTGCAAGCTTGCGGCAGCTCGTTTACCGTGGTAAACGACCAAAAACAGGGTCGCAACAGGCCCTTTATTACGGTAAACGGACAGTTTTTTACTAAAAACAGACCGTTTACCGCAGTAAATTACCCTCTGCAAGGCCAAAATGACCCGATTACCACGGTAAATGATAAGATGGTAAGCTGCGGCTGTCCGTCTACCACGGTAAACGGGGGGTATGGCTATCAAAATGATAAAAACTCTCGCATTTTCTTACATTTTAATATTAATATTATGAAAACTATTCAAACCTTTTCCGTAACACATCTGTTACTCGCCTCGCATTACGAATTTCATCGTACAACCGAAAGACTCATGGCACAGGCCGGCGAAGCCACCTTGCACATCGAAAACCTATTGACCCCATACAGGGCAGCTATCGAACAGGAATTTAAAATCATCAATCAAAACAAGAGGCTGACGAATACGCAGCTACTTAAGGAACTAGACAAAAAACGAGGCGAACTACTCTCTCGTCTTATCCGGCTGATAGAAGCAGCCAAGTACTCGTCCCTCGAAACAGAAAGAGAGGCATACACCGTGCTTATAGACATCATTGCGCCCTATCGCTACGTTTCGCGCAATGAATACACCAAAGAAACGGCCCAGCTGCGCGGACTGATACGCGATATGGGAACCGCCGCTGCCGTACGAAACCTCGACATCCTGAAGATAGCACCCGCCGTGCAACAACTGAGGGAGGCCAACAGCGAATTTGCCAGCGCCATGACAGATCGCGTAAACACCGAGGCCGTGCGTCCGCAAAACCAAATAGACATTTCTACCACAGACCAGCGCAAAATAATAGACGATATGTACCGCGAAATCATCGAACGGATCAATGCCTATTCCATAGCCGTTCCTTCCGAGGATATTGACGATTTTATAAAAGTGATGAACGCGCAGATAGACCAATACAAACGCGTAATAAGTCACCTGCGCCCCGGCGGAAGCGGCAACGAAGAAGTAAATCCGGAAGAAGACACCCCGGAAGAAGAACAAGAACAAGAACAAGAAAATATAGAAGAACATGAAGAGAACAACGACAACTAACTTCAACACACTCATCACCTTGGCAAGCATCGCACTGGCGATGCTCCTGCCCGGGTGCAGTAAAGAAGCAGACCCGCTGGCCCACATACAGCAAAAGGCCATCAGCCTCCTGATACCCGAGGCCCCGCCCCACTTCCAAGGCACCCGCGCCTCATGGAACAACGACAACCCCGGCCGGTGGGAAGACGGCGACAAGATCTACATCGATGTAGACTACTTTCGTCAAGATAACAGCCCGGTAGATAATCATAATTTGATGGCGCTCTACTCCGGCGGAAAGTGGGTGTTCAGCAACACAATCATCCCCCCCGACGAGGCTGCAAAAATAAATGTCACTGCCTG
Organism: Parabacteroides sp. PH5-46; assembly: GCF_029892785.1. Lineage (GTDB taxonomy): Bacteria > Bacteroidota > Bacteroidia > Bacteroidales > Tannerellaceae > DFXE01. The sequence continues at coordinate 220,115 of NZ_JARXXA010000004.1, read as the reverse complement.
CTATGTACACGAGTACAGCGAGAATGACCCCTCGCTAAACCACTTGCTACTAAGCAGCTACTATAATGAGGCCTTACCCCAAGACACCATAAAGTTAGACAACTTCTTTCATCAATCTTCCTGCTTTACCCTTACCGGCTTGGGAGCCGGCGACCGGGTAAGCTTCAGGCCTTACGACCAAAACAATCACGCGTGGGGCATTCAGAATATAAATATACACGGAACAGGTGAGACAAAGACCATCCCCACCCTCACCGCCGATGCCAACGGCACCCTCACCTTCTACGCCGCTGGCTATGCAGAAGAACACAATCTGAATTTCCGCATCAACGGACAGCCCGGCGGCACCGACAAGTGGCACGCCTTCGATCCCGGCACACCCACCATACCCGGCAGCTATTACAAGGGCCAACACCTCCAAATAGACTGCTCCGGCCTATCAGGCGGCACCATGAACCTGGAGGAAAACGTAAAAGACCCCGAAACCACAGACGAGCGCAAACGCTTCCTTGCCTGGGCTGAACGGAGCAAGAATGTTACCCCCGCAGGAGCGCCCTTTAGCGAACCCTTCACCCTGGCCTGCGATATAGACCTGAGCGGTATTGACTGGACGCCGATAGAATACGATGGTATCTTTGACGGCGGTGGCCACACCATCACCGGCCTCAAGGTAAACAAAAGCTCTGGTTATGCGGGGTTCTTTGGTAAGACTAACTCAGCAATCATCAAGAACCTCACCCTTCAAGGTGCCGAGATAAAAACGATAGACGATTATGCAGGTGCTTTTGTAGGATATGCCGAAAATAGCCACCTGATAGCCTGCCAGGCTATAAACTGTACGGTAGAGGGAGCGAATTACGTAGGCGGCATTGCCGGAGTTCTATACAGTGGCATTGCGGTAGCCTGCTACACCAAAGGCGGTAGCCTGACAGCTACAGGTGCTAACGGCGGCCTCTTCGGTTCTTATGATCCTGCCAATAGTCAGATCTATGGCTGCCTAGATCATCTAGCCGGTAACTACATTATAGCTCAGGCCGAAGTGGATGAGATGAACGATAAGATCAGCGCATACAACACCAACGCCGCTGCTGATAAGAAGTGTGACTACCTATGGACCACCACGGGGCTGGTGAAGCAGCCGTGATGAGCTGCGAAATCCGTGCCCGTAATACAGATAATAATACAAATAAATAAGAAGTAAATGAAGACGAAACACATCGCAACACTCGCACTGGCAGCCCTCGCGCTGACGGCCTGTGAAAAGACCCCCGACAATCCACTGCCGGAGGGAAGGACCGCACTGGCGGTTACCGCCGGTATCAACACCAAGGCCACCAACGACAGCTGGCACAAAGGCGACGCCATCGGTATCTTTGCCCTTGCCGCAGGCACAGCCGACGTGGCCGAGGGAGTGGCAAACTTTAAGTACATCAACGCCTCTGCCGACGGAACCCAGGGCAACTTCAGTCCCGCCGACCAGAGCAACACCGCCTACTACCCCGACAACGGCGACAAGCTAGACGTATTGGCCTACTATCCCCACATGCAAACCTCAGACGGACAGCTGGGCATCAACGTGACCAACCAATCCAGCCTGCCAGCCATCGACCTGATGACAGCCGACAAGGTAACGGGCAAGAGCAAAGACGCTCCCGACGTAGCCCTGAGCTTCACCCACCGCCTGACGAAGGTAAACCTAAACCTCACCGCCGGCAACGGACTGGGCGAGATAGACCTCAGCGGCGCCAAGATCACCATCAAAGGCACACCCGGCAGCGCTGTGTATGATCTGCTAGGGCAGCTATTCGCCTCCTATGGCGAGGCCACCGACATCGTAGCCACAGGCCCCACAGCCATCCTGATACCCACAGCCGCCGGAAGTGACGTAGTCTTCATCATAGAAGTAGACGGAAAGACCTTCGTGATACCCCTGCCACAGGGCATCGCCCTGGTGAGCGGCGAGGAAGTTACCCTCACCATCACCCTCGAGGAAGAGAAAGGCGAGCCGATGGCTAGCATCAGCGCCATGATCAACCCGTGGACCGGAGGCCCCACAGCCGAACTGACCGCCATCCACATAGAAATACCGCCTACCGACATGAACATAGACGGCGCCATCACAAGTTTCAAGCTGTGGAAGGCAAACAACGCCCTCGACAAACGTACCTATACCTTGAACGGAGGCAACTGGACGGCATCGCCCCGCCCCTTCTACAGTACCGACCTGACCTCGGGCACGGACTTCCAGGCATCGGCAGTGCTGGGCGACGGCGACCCGGTGACAGGCATCTATGACCAGTTGGAGGCCAGCGGCACGGTTGCCTCGGACGACAAACTGAGCCTGACCTTCGCCCACATCAACGCCCAGATCGAATTCCTGCTTGCACTGGAAATCGGACACACGGCAGACCTCAGCAACGCCAGTATCAACCTGGACGGCTACGATGGCTTCAAGGCCAACGCTGCTTATATAATAGGCGTAGGAAGCTGGATGAACAAACCCCTGAGCGTTACGCTGAACAATGGCAACGTATACAACGGCATCGCCAGATTCACCACCGAGAAGGGTAAAAAGACAGTAGTTACCATCACGCTCGACCGCAGCACACTACGCCCCGCCGAGATCAACGTAACCGCCGTAGAGGACTGGGGAAGCACCACCCCCGTAGACGAAAATGCCTATGTAGATCTATTGAGCGGCAACCACGACATCCTGAGCACCCTTGCCCCGGGCACCTTCGTACTGACGAGCGGCGCCGAAACAGCTACCTATACGTATGACGGCAGCAACAACCTTATCAGCTTCGCCCCCATGAACTGGAGCAACCTGAGCAGCAGCTCTGCGCACGACTTCACGCTGAAGTACACCTCTGCCGTGGCTCGCCCCGCAGCAGACTCTATCCTATTCAGCGCCACAAATGTAGCCTGGGGACAGCCCATCAGCTTCGGCAGCGGCACGCGCCTGAGCGCAAAATTCATCCTCGAGCTACTCGCCGGAGACGGCTATACGAACGACGACCTGAAGAACCTGCCCATCACCCTGGAAGGCTTCAGCACCAATCCGCATCCGTTCACCTACACCGTAGGCGGCAGCGACAACTATGCCATCGTAGCTCCCAAAGATCCGCTGGACGCCTCGCACAAGATCTCTATCGACCTGGCAGGTGGACATACTCATACAATCGACCTGTCCGGCAAGTTCAGCAAGTTCGAAGCCGGCAAGGCCTACACCCTGAAAGCCACCATGAACAAGACCGGCACCACCACCATCAACATCACCGAAATCAAGGACTGGGACGACACCAACAACAGTGCCACCGGCGATTTCGAATACGAATAAACTCCCAAACTTATAGAACCTCAGACTTCGTAGAGACAAGGCAATGCCTTGTCTCTACTCGTTTATAGGGATTCGGTATAGGCGGTGGGGGACATGCCGAAGTAGGCGGTGAAGCTGCTGCTGAAATAGGAAGGGGAATTGTAGCCGACCTTGTAGGCCACCTCGGAGATGGTGAGTTTGCGGGTGGCGAGGAGCTGGGCGGCGCGCTTCATCTTGACGGCCTTGATGAACTCGATGGGCGTTTGTCCGGTGAGGGCCTTGAGCTTGCGGTGGAGATGCGTACGGCTGAGGCCGAGGTCCTTGCTCATGGTCTCGACGCTGAGGTCGGGATCTTCGATGCGCTCGTGTACGTAGTCGGTGACGTTGCGTATGAGGCGCTCGTCGTTGCTGGTGAGGTTTAGCTCGGCCACGTCCATGTCTACCGTGTGTTCGAAGCGCTCGCGCAGACGGCGGCGGGTTTCGAGCAGGTTGCTGAGGCGGGCGGAGAGGTAGTCGGTGTTGAACGGCTTGGTGATATAGCTGTCGGCACCTGTCTCGAGCCCGACGAGGCGATGTTGCAGGTCGGCCTGAGCCGTGAGGATCACAACGGGGATGTGTGACGTCTCGTCGGAGGTCTTCAGCAGTCGGCAGAACTCGATGCCGTTCATCTCGGGCATCATCACGTCGGTAAGTATGATGTCGGGCATTAGCTCGTGTGCCTTGGCAAGTCCTTCGCGTCCGTTGACGGCCTCTTCTATGCGGTAGTTATTCTCTAATTCCTGGCGGATGTAGTAGCGCATGTCGTAATCGTCTTCCACGAGCAGGAGTAGCGGGTGGGTGGGGTTGGCGGCCTTGGGAGGGGTTTGGAGTTTCATGCCCTGCAGGTCGTTGTGATAACGATATTTGGTGGTTTCCTCTGTGTCGTCAGCCTGGTCGGGGGCGGCGACTTCGGCAGCGATGTCTTCGGGGGCAAAATGCTCCATGCCCGGGAGGATGGTGAGGGTGAAGGTGGTGCCCTCATGCTCTTTGCTGTTGACGGAGAGGGTGCCGTGGTGCATCTCGACGATGCTCTTGGTGAGGTGCAGTCCGATGCCTGTTCCGGTGTTGTACTGCGCGGATTCGCTCTGGTAGAAGCGGTCGAAGATACGGCTGGAGTCTTCGGCGCTTATGCCGATGCCTGTATCGGCAACAGTAAGGCTGATGTGTTCCTTGTCTTGCTTTACCTCTACATGTATTTTACCTCCTTCGGGGGTGAACTTATAGGCGTTGAAGAGTAGATTGTTGAGGCATTTGTCGAGCATATCGGCATCGTACCAGATGTTGATGCGGTCGGGCTGCCACTTGTAGCTGAGGGAGATGTTTTTCTGCCGTGCCAGCTCTGTAAAGGTGCTGATAGACTCGGATACGAAGGATACCAGCTCGATGGGCTGTATGTGGAGGTGGATTTTGCCGTCTTCCAGCTTGTTGAGGTCGAGTATCTGGTTGATTAGGTGCTGTAGCCGGTCGGTGTTGCGCAGGATGAGGCAGGCTGTCTTGCGGCGCTCGTCGGGGTCGCTTTCCGTGATAAGGCGCTCGAGGGGGCCCGTGATGAGGGTGAGCGGCGTGCGGAATTCGTGGCTGATGTTTGTAAAGAATTTGTTTTGTATCTCGTTAAGTTCCTCCTGTTGGCGTAACTGGATGCGCTGTATGCGGAGTTCGTTCTTCTCGTGTATGCGGGCATAGACAGCCCGCAGGGTGAGGAAGGCGATAAGCAGGGCCATGAGGGCGTAGAAGGTGCGTGCCCACCAGGAGTTCCAGGGGGCGGGAAGTACCTCGATGACGAGGTCGGTGGTTTCTTCGCCCCAGATGTCGGGATTGCTACTAGCCTTGATGCGGAATGTGTAGCGTCCGGGGTTCAGGTTGGTGTATGTGACGTTGCGATCGCGGTAGTCTACGTACACCCAGTCTTTGTCGAAGCCTTCCAGCTTGTAGGCGTACACCACGGAGTAGGAATCGAAGACGCCCATGGAGACGTAATCGAGCGTGATGCTCTTCATGCTTTGTTTCAGGCGTATCTTGCGCGTTTCGCTGATGCTTTGGTTGAGGATTGTTTCGCCGTCTACTTTCTCGCGGATCTCTACGGTGTTGTTATTGATCTTCAGGCGTGTGAGGTACACTTTGGAGGTCATGTCGTAGTTGTAGATCTCTTCGGGGTAGAAGAAACTGAGTCCGTCGATGCCTCCGAAGAAGATTTGCCCCGAGGGACTCTTGTAATAGGATCCGGAGATGAATTCGTTGGCGGGTAATCCGCTGTTGTAGTAGTAACGCTTTACTTCGTTGCGCTCGGGCAGGTAGCGGATGATGCCGTGATTGGTGCTCATCCAAAGGTGGTCGTCGTGTGCTACGACGGCGTTGATGGTAGAGCTAAGTTCTTTGGTGGCGGGATAGCTGAGGCTGAAGCGGCGGGTGTTGTCGTCGTACTTGTTGAGGCCGTTGGCTGTGCCCACCCAGATAGTACCTGCGGCGTCTTCGGCAACGGAGAAGACGGAGATGTTGCTGAGCCCCTCGTCCCGTCCGAAGAGGGTGAACTCTTCTGTGTCGAGGTTCATGAAGGAGAGGCCGTAGTAGGTGGTGATCCAAAGTCTGTGGTGTGAATCAATGAAGAGGCGGAAGAGGTAATCGTTCGCCAGCTGTGGATATTCCTTGCGGGTGTAGACCTTGCTGTCGCCCGTGGCGGGATTGAAGCTCAGGAGCCCCCCGCCATAGGTGCCGACCCAGAGACGTCCGCCGGCGTCTTCCTGTATGTCTGTGACGTGATTGGAGGGTAAGCCTCCGGGAGTGACGAAGTAGCGGGTGAAGGTGCCCGTCTGCCTGTTGAGGAGACAGATGCCTCCTGTAAGGGTTCCGGCCCAGATGTTGTTACGACTGTCGCAGAAGACGGAGGTGACAGCATTGTCGGAGATGGAGGTGGGGTCGGACAGGCTGTTGGTATAGTGCGTGAAGCGCTGTGTGAGGGGGTCGTAGCAGTTGAGCCCTCCGCCGTCGGTGGCTATCCATACCTTGTTGTCGTGGTCGGTGGTGATGTCGGTTACCGCCCGGTTGTTCAATGAGTTGCTGTAGTTCTCTACCTTGCGTAGGGACTTGAATCCGCTCTCTTCATGACCCAGGCAGAAGAGCCCCTTGTAGTTGAGGCCGAACCACAGGTAGTTGTGGAAGCCCTCGTAGATGCAGCGAACCTTGGCGTCGCCGATGTGCTCGGAGTCTTCCCTGAATACGGGGTGCGGAAATAGCTTGCGCTGAGCCGGGTCGAAGATGAGGACGCCGCTATTCTCGGTGCCGAGGAGGATGTCTCCTTCGCTGCTCTCTGTTACGCAGAAGATGGAGCGGGTGTCTGTTTTGTCGAAGATATCTACGTAGGAGATGAAGCGGCTGCTCTTACTGTCGTATATGACGACGCCTCCGCGCAGGACGGAGATCAGAATGTTGCCGTTGCTGAGCAGGCACATGTCTGAGATGAAGTTGCCGGTGAGGGGGCTGTTCTGTGCGGAGTAGTTGGCGAAGGTTTTTGCCTGGGGATTATAGATGGAGAGGCCTTTGTCGTTGGAGGCCAACCAGATGTTTCCGTTGGTGTCTTCGAGGATGGACTCGATGTTGCGGCTGCATAGTCCGTCGGCCGGTGTGATGAGTCGGCTGGAGTCGGTATCGGGAGTGTAGCACACTACGCCCAGTCCGGAGGAGACGAACCAGAGGTTGCCCCGGCTGTCTTCCATGATTTCGGCGCAGGAATTGTACTTGAGTACGTGGTCGGGCTGTCCGAGTGAGACGTTGATAAAGCCGTCGATTGTGGAGTTGTAGTAGCTCAGGCCCTCGGTAGTTGCTATCCATACGCGCTCGCGTGAGTCGAGGAAGAGATCTGTTATGTAATTGCTCCGGATGGAGAGGGTGTCGTCGTAATTGTTCTTGTATACTACGAAGTTGAAGCCGTCGTAGCGGTTGAGTCCGTCTTCGGTGCCTATCCAGACGTATCCTTTGAGGTCTTGCGTGATGCAGGTGATCTTGGTGCTCGACAATCCGTCCTCGGCTGTGAAGAGGTACTTCACCTTGCTTTGAATGTCCACCTTGGCGGCATAAGAGAGAGATAGCTGTGCCACAAAACAGGCGTAAAATATAAGTAGGGTTTTTTTCATATCCATTCCACCTTTTATTTTCCAAATGTAAAACATTTCCGGCGAACTATGCGCCTATTTTGTTCAATAAAAACCGGTAAGCATATCAATAAAGTCAGATAAAAGAGAATGATTGAGCAAGATCGGGTATGCAAGTCCGTAAATAGCTCCGTAGAAATGGGCATTGTGGTTGATATTGTCGGACGAATGCCTGGCCATGTATTGACAATACACCAGATACAACAGCCCGAACAATATACCGGGAAGCGGAATGATGGCAAACAAGAAGATCCGCCCCCAGGGATCAAAGATGAAGGACGAAAACAAGACAGCCGACACCGCTCCGGAAGCGCCAATGGACTGGTAGTAGATATTGTCTCGGTACTTGAACAAGTCGTAGCAAGAGGCAAAGATCATCCCTCCGAAGTATAAGCCCAGAAAGGCCCATACGTTGAGCCCGTTCGCTCCGAGCTTGGGCTCCATGTAGACGCCAAAGGACCAGAGCGTAAACATGTTCACAAAAAGATGCGTCATATCGGCGTGTACAAAGCCGTGGGTAATCAGCCGGTACCACTCTCCCCTCTTGAAAGCTGCATAAGGGCAAAACGACAGCTTATTCAATAAATCCCTTCGCTCAAAACAGATAAAAGACACGATAGCCGTGGTCCCAATAATCAAGTATGTTATCATTCTCCTCTTTTTATCGGCCAAAAATAATAAAGATTTTATAAACGGGGGAATTATTTCATATTTGATTATTCTGTTTATATTTGCATCGAGTGTTATACCTTGAAAGACTAAATAGCAAATTATTATAATATATCTAATCACCACTAAGAACATTATGAGAGTAATCATCACTATCCTCCGCATGGCCATTGGATGGCATTTTTTGTATGAAGGCTTAACGAAGTTGTTTGCTGAGAACTGGTCTGCCGAAAGTTTTCTGAGTAATACGTTTGGGTTTACTTCCGGTATTTATCATTGGATGGCGGCCTCACCGGTGAGGATGCAGGTGATTGACTTGTTGAATATCTATGGGTTGATATTTATTGGCTTGGCTTTGTTTATCGGGGTTTTTATCCGTTGGGCTTCGTTGGGGGGGATTGCTTTGTTGGTTCTTTACTATTTTGCTTATCCTCCGTTTGGTATTTCTTTGCTGGGGGCGCATGACGGGAGTGTTTTTATTGTGAATAAGATATTTGTAGAGGCTGTGATGCTTATATTCATCTTCTTCTACAAAGAGAAAGGCTACGGAATTGATGAACTAATCAGGTATTATAAGGAATCGAAGAACAAAAAAGTGGCTGCCGAAGCAGACAAGCAAGCTGTCAATAACAGGCGGGAGGCGATTAAGAATCTGGTCTCACTGCCGGTCTTGGGAGCCCTTGGAGGTGGAGCTTGGTGGAACAATCAGAAATATGAGGTTGACGCCTCTACCGGAGCGACTATTCAGGTCAACCGGGTAGAACTCAGCAAGCTGAAAGGCGAGCTACCAAAAGGAAAGTTGGGCGACTTTGAGCTTAGCCGTTTGATTATGGGAGGCAACCTGATTGGTGGTTGGGCGCATGCCAGGGATCTGATCTATGCCGAAAGCCTCTTCAAAGCATACAATAACGAAAAGAAGATCATCGAAACACTGATGCTTTGCGAACAGGCGGGTGTTAATTGTATCAATATCGGCTATCCTACCATGTCGATGATGGTTAAATACAGACAGTTAACCGGTAGCAAGATGAAGGTTATCGTACAGGTTGGCATTGATGAAAAGAACAAAGATATCTACGACAACGTAACGCAAGCCATTGACAATGGCATGGACATCATACAGTTGCAGGGGAACTGGTGCGACTGGTTGGTAAGAGACAAAAAACTAGACTTGATAGCCGGCATGATGAACCGGATAAGAGGCGAAGGATACATCGCCGGCCTGGCTGCACATACGGTTGATTCCTTCATTGCCTGCGAGGAACAAGGCATCATCCCCGACTATTATATGAAAACCATGCATCACGACAACTACTGGTCAGCTCATCCTCGTGAAAACCGCCAACCTTTTGAAGTAGACGGCAAGCGACACCTGGATCACAATATGTTTCATGATAACTGCTTCTGTCTATTCCCTGACCGGACGGTTGAGTTTGTAAATCGCACCAAGGTTCCGGTGATGGGCTTCAAGGTATTGGCAGCCGGAGCCATTTCGCCGCAGGATGGTTTCAACTGGGCATTTGAAAATGGCGCCGACTTTATTTGTGTAGGCATGTTCGACTTTCAGGTAGTAGACGATGTAAACATCTGCATCGACACCCTACAGAACCTGAAAAACCGCAAGCGCGAATGGTATGCTTAGTCTATTAACTTAGCCCCTCTACCTGTCCGTTTACAATGTCGATATGCTTTGCCTGAGGCTCTTTAGGCAGGCCGGGCATACGCATGATCTCGCCCATAACAGCAACGATCATCTCTGCGCCGTTATTGATAATGACATCGCGTACTTTCAACTCAAAATTCTTTGCTACTCCATACGCTTTAGGATCAGAGGAGAATGAATATTGCGTTTTGGCTATACAAACAGGATAATGAGAGATTCCCAAGGCCTCTATTTGCTTTAGCTTCTTCTCGGAAAGGCTGGTATATACGATTGAAGAAGCGCCATAGATGCTTTCGGCTACTTTGCGGATCTTCTCCCGGATGGAATCCTCGTCTTCATACGTATATTTCAAAGGAGCCGTTGAAGGTGTATTTTCAATGGTATCTACTACCAGCTGAGCTAGTTCCATGCCGCCTTCGCCGCCTTCTGCAAAAACGCTGTTTACGGCAAATCCTACGCCTCTTGCTTTGCAATGCTCTGCTACGAGATTGATCTCTTCATCCGTATCTGTATCAAAGCGGTTGAAGGTTACTATCACCTGCTGTCCGAATCCCTTCATGTTATCAATATGCTTGTCTAAGTTAGCCAAACCGCTGATGAGTCCTTCTTTAGCCGGTTCTTTTATACGGCTTTCCGGTACTCCGCCATGCAGCTTCAGGCTTTGTGAGGTAGCCACGATTACCGTAAGCTTGGGCGTTAAACCGGCTTTCCGGCATTTGATGTTAAAGAACTTCTCTGCTCCCAGGTCGGCACCAAAGCCTGCTTCCGTTATAACATAGTCGGCATAGGTCAATGCCATTTTTGTGGCAACAACCGAATTACATCCGTGAGCAATATTAGCAAAAGGCCCTCCATGTACAAATGCGGCGGTATTCTCTGTAGTCTGCACCAGATTGGGCAGCAAAGCATCCTTCAGCAAGACAGTGATTGCACCTGCTACTCCCAGATCATTCACAGTAAAGGGGCGATCATCGTTTGTGTATCCCAGCAGGATATCTCCTACACGTCGTTTCAGGTCGTCAATATCCGAAGCCAGGCATAAAATAGCCATGATTTCCGATGCCGGCGTGATATCAAAGCTTGTTTCCGTAGGGATTCCATTTGCCGGGCCTCCCAGACCAGAAACGATATTCCGTAAGCTACGATCGTTTACGTCGAGTACGCGTTTCCATTTGATCTCTTTCAAACCGTCACAGGAATGGCGTGTCTGATAGATATAATTATCCAACAAAGCGGTAATCATATTATGCGCCGAGGTAACAGCATGGAAATCACCTGTAAAATGCAGGTTGATATTCTCCATTGGTAGTACCTGGGAGTATCCTCCTCCGGCAGCTCCTCCCTTCATTCCGAAGCAAGGACCAAGTGACGGTTCCCGCAAAGCTACGATCGCTTTTTTGCCTATCTTATTCAGGCCCAGTGTCAATCCTATAGAAACGGTTGTTTTACCAATCCCTGCTTTGGTGGGCGTTATGGCAGTTACCAATATCAGGTTATGTTTCTTGATTGCTTCCTCATCAATTAGTTTCAATGGGATTTTCGCCATGTATTTCCCATAGTTTTGCACGTCGTTTCTCTGAATACCTATTCCTTCGGCGATGTCTTTGATTTTCTTGAGATTAACCTCTCTAGCTATTTCAATATCACTCTTCATAAGACTTTTTTTTGTGTTTTCGGCGTAAACATACATATTAAATACGATACGCTCCAGTTTTTAACAGTAAAAAGGTCTTTCTCTTTCTGTTAAGAGTTTCAGAGTTTCAGCTTTTCATTCTTTGTGAAACTGAAAGTTTCACTCGAGTGATCTTCAAGGATCACTGCGGTAATACTTAAAGATCATTGAGGTGATCTTTGAGGATCTGTCGGGTGAAACTTTGAGTTTCACCCAATAAAAAAAAGTGAAACTCACAACATTCTGTTTATCAGATATGTTTATTTATTAGCTTACCAAGCACAGGCATTTCAAGGTGAGAAAAGTTAAAAATAATTGATAAATCGTGCAATTATGTTTGTATTTTACTGGATAGCTTTATCTTTGCAAATCAAGATTGTAAGTAAACCAATGAATATAATGTTAGGGAATGTTAGGTTTTGCGGCCTTGTTTGTTTGTTGTTTTTTATAAATGCCAGCGTCCACGCCGAAAGCCAACGAAAAATATCTTCGTACGAAAAATACATCAAAGAGTATAGCCATATCGCTGTACAACAACAACAAACGCATAAGATTCCTGCCAGTATCACCTTGGCACAGGGATTGTTGGAGTCTGGTGCCGGGCAGAGTGTGCTTGCCAAAAAATCAAATAACCATTTCGGCATTAAATGTCACGATTGGACAGGGGCGAAAGTGTATCACAATGACGACAAAAAGAATGAATGCTTCCGCAAATATAAGAATGTAGCTGAGTCATACGAAGACCACTCCCAGTTTCTGACCAGCCGCTCGCGCTACTCAGACCTTTTCAAGCTGAACCAAAAAGACTATAAAGGATGGGCCAAAGGGCTTCAAAAGTCAGGCTACGCAACAGACAAGGCATACGCCAACAAACTGATCAAACTGATAGAAGACTACGAACTATACAACTATGACTCGGGCAAGACCAACGTAAAAACAAGTCCGGAAAAGAAACCCTCATCCACTGTTACCGCCCGTACGGTTTACAAGGCCCATGGGCTTAATTATGTATATGCAGAAAGCAATGACGCTCTCAGCCAAATAGCCGAAGCAACAGGTATTCAGGCAAAAGATCTGAGAAAATTCAATGAAATACCCGAAGCCTTCCCACTACAAAAAGGAGACATCGTTTACCTGGTAAAGAAAAAGAAAAAAGCCGACAAACCATACTACGACCACATCGTGCAAATCGGTGAATCCATGCACAGTATCTCCCAGAAGTACGGCATACAGATAAAAAGCCTGTACAAAATGAACAAGAAAAAAGAAGACTACATCCCGACAGAAGGAGATCTTCTGAAACTCCGATAACAAATTAATAAAGGAGCCAAATAATATTATAAAAAGTTCATCTCCCTTATTTTGTAGTTAAAATATTATAAGTATATTTGCGTGTTTCTTAAAAATATTAACACATATTATACGGCTAAATATTATGAAAAAGAATTTCCTCATATTTATACTTTTCTTGATCTCTTTCTTATCGGCAAGTGCAAACAACTACGAAGTTGGCGATGGCAAAATGTATTCCACTTTAGATGATTTGCGCGCTGCAAATATTACATGGGCAGATGGCGATATCATCAGTATTTACAACGACGATCATTCGCTCCTGGAAACCATAAACTTTGGAGACAAAGATGTTACCATTAGCGGGCAAGGAAGCATTAGTCTGCTAGGTTTGTTTAATGTAAATACGGGAGGAGTGCTAACTTTTTCTGTTAATAACAATGAAACAATAACCATTGCCGGCTCTATCTCCGGCGATGGCAGCGTTACGCAAAACAGCGGTACCATCCACTTGGCCGCTAAAGCATCAATCGGTGGCACCTTCACACAAACCGCAGGCACACTGACCTCTGAAAACAATGCAAGCTTAGAAAACGCCAACTTCAAAGGCACCGTAACACCGACCGGAACACTCAAGGTAGCCACGGCCTCCTTCAATGGAGCAACGCTGGATTTGTCCGGCACATTAGGCACGAATAAAATTGTCGCCACCGGTAATGTGACTTTCGAGGCCGGAGCGAATAAAACAACAATCAATCTTGGCGATTTGAGCAACGTCCAGAACAACCTCACTTATGCTCTAATGCAAGGCCAACAGATTTCCAGACTCGACCAAATCGATATCAACGTGACTCTCGGTGACATTCGCGGTGGACTTTATTTAGCCGATGGAGACCAAACCCTCATATTCGGTCTCATCACCGGCAACACGACACTCACTTGGATCGGCATCGGCGCCACTTTGTGGAATACAACCGAGACGAACACCAACTGGGACACCGGCAACTTCAGGACATATTTCAAAAACGGCGACAACGTCGTCTTCAACAACATAGCTGTGAGCAAGGATGTGGAAGTTGCTGCCGAAGGCGTTGCGCCCGCAAACATGACCATTTCCAGTACCGGCTACGAATTCACCGGCGGAGCAATCAGCAGTTCGGGCATATTGAGCGTCAACGAAAATACAACATTCAAAAACCAATTCAATTCCACCGGCGGCGTAACGATTGCAGACGGCAAAACACTGACCCTCAACAACACAGCCGACCAAATGCTTTCGTCTGTTCTTTCCGGCAACGGCGCCATTACGAAAAATGGCACGGGCACGCTTACCCTGTCTGGAAATTCCGAGAACTTCGGCGGCACCTTCATACAAAACGCAGGCACCATCCACTTGGCCACTAAGGCATCACTCGGCGGTACCTTCACACAAAACGTAGGCGCATTGACCTCCGAAAGCGGTGCAGCCTTAAATACCGCCAACTTCAAAGGCACCGTAACGCCGATCGGCACGCTCAACGTAGACACGGCCTCCTTCAACGGCGCAACACTGGATTTGTCCGGTGATTTGAGAACGAATAAAATCTCCGCCACCGGCAAAGTGACTTTCGCCGCCGGAGCGAACGAAACAACAATCAAGCTCGGCGATTTAAGCAGCGCCTCGAGCGACACCTATTATATCCTAATGCAAGGCTCGCAGATTTCCGGACTCGACCAAATCAATATCGACGTGACACTCGGTGGCATTCGCGGCGGACTTTATTTAGCCGATGAGGACAAAACCCTCATATTCGGTCTCATCACCGGCAACACGACACTCACTTGGACCGGCATCGGCGCCACTTTGTGGAATACAACCGAGACGAACACCAACTGGTACACCGACAACTTCAGGACATATTTCAAAAACGGCGACAACGTCGTCTTCAACAACATAGCTGTGAGCAAGGATGTGGAGGTTGCTGCCGAAGGCGTTGAGCCCGCAAACATGACCATCTCCAGTACCGGCTACGAATTCACCGGCGGAGCAATCAGCAGTTCGGACATATTGAGCGTCAACGAAAATACAACATTCAATAACCCGTTCCATTCCACCGGCGGCGTAACGATTGCAAACGGCAAAACGCTGATCGCTTCCGATTTAGACCTTGCGGGCAGCCTTGATATAAAAACCGGTGGCACATGCAGCATCAGCGGAAACGCTACGCTTGCCGACGGTAGCACAATCGCAATCGACCTGACGGGGACAAGCGCAGCAAACCCCGCTTTGACAGTAGGAGGAACATTTGATATAGGTACATTGGGAACGGAAAAATTCAATCTGAATATTATCTTTAGCGGCACACTGCCAACAGGCACCTACACGCTAATTAATGGCGGCACGTTCGATTTTACAGGTAGAGCAACCGCTAATTTACCCGCAGGAGCTTACTTTAAAACGGATATCTTGGGGAAACTTATGTTGGTTGTCCCCCCCAGCTCCGATGCTACTTTGTTAAGCCTAACACTAAGCGAAAGTGGATTAAGTCCGGAGTTCAACGCAACAATTACAGAATATAGCCTAAGCGTAGGCAATGACGTACAGATCATTACCATTCTCGCAACAGCAAACAGCGAAAAAGCCGAGGTAGGCGGTGATACGGGCACCTGGACATTGGACATAGGCGAAAACGTATTTAAAGTTATCGTAACGGCCGAAAATGGGGCAATAGAAACCTATACAATAACCATTATCCGTGCAGATAATACAGTAGGCATTGTAGATGTTGGAGCTGCAGAGGATGTCAGCGTATACCCCAACCCAACCAAAGGCATCGTATATATAAAAACTAAAAACGGTGTGATACCCGAAGTAAGCGTATTTTCAAGCACTGGTAATCAGCTAATGTTTAAGCAAAAATGCACACAAATAGACCTTACCTCCTTTACAAAAGGTTTATACATCCTGCTAATAGACGAAAAACCAGTGAAAGTGATCAGGAAATAACTTTGCGGATAGAAAGTAGCTTCTTTAGTCCGCCAACAGGCTGTTTGCCTATCCGGTAAAGGCAGGCGTCTATCAATATGCTTAATTCCTTATTCAGGTAGGGGCTTCGCCTGATCATGTGATCTTGCAGGGTGTCGGTTACCCGTTTCAGTGGAGCGTATTCTATCTCTACAAAGCGGCCAAGTACCTCGCCAAGCTTCGCATTGTCTATACACCGGGCTTCCGATAGCTCTGCCCATACGTCGCCAAGGTATACGCGAAGCGTCTTATCCTTTTGAAGGAAACAAAGACAGAGGTACATATAGTCCATCTCCCCGGCCTGAGGCATTACCTGGCGATATAGTTCCAGTACGACTATCATGTGTTTGCCTATTGTGTCGGATGCATACTGAATCGTCTCTTTGGCGAGTTTCATCAAATAAGTTTGCCAGTTGTTGGGTGATGAAAGCATGATTTGTTTGATATTACCAAAGAAACTGGCAGCCCAGGGATATCCCAGATAGCTGTAATCAATAAACAGATCGAGGTCTTTCATGGTGTCGGGCTTCAGAAACTCTTTATCAAAGCGGAGCGAAGAAGTCCGCCGAACAACCGGTATGTCTTCTCCGGTCTGGGGATCTTTGTCGATATGCGAGACCATTTCGTATATATACGGTTCGCATACGAAACGGTTTCGCAGATAGGGAATCAATATCGGATCAAGTCCTTCAAGCATTTGCTGTGGGATATCCCGATCGGGACGAATAATAGCGGCAGCCAGCCACCATTCTTTGTGCAGACGTTCGGCAGGCAAGGAGGCTTTTTCATCAAAAAGCCATACCAGCAGCGAACGATATTCGCCGAAAAGTTCTTTTTCGATAACGGGAAGGCATTCTTTACCTTCCTCCAATGGACAGAGCTGGATGGCCTGCTGCAAATCCATCGTATCAGGCTCGGTAGAGGTTTCTATGTAGGCTTTCAGACGTGTTATCAATACCGCTGGGTCGAGCCACGGACGATGCGTGGGAGTAGACAGGATAGGCAAGCTGTCGGCAGTAGTGAGCTTCCGCAGATGGTATAGGGTGAGCCTTCTGAATCCTTCATGTGCCAGATAGGTGTTGCCGGTGGCCTCCGGTTCGTCCCACCAGCGGTCTATGTATATCCATTGGGTGCTGTAAGTGTCTCGCAGCTTCTTCAGCTCTTTCCCTCCTTCAGGAAGGGTTTCGAAAAGGTGCTGACAGTACTTCAGTAAAAGAAAAGCTGTAAGTTTCTGGTGGTAACTACGTTCCGGATTAAAACTGGTAATCAGCTTATAAGCACTTTGGATGGCGGGACCCATCTTTACAACTACCTCTTCATTCATCTCGCTGCGCAAGCGGTGCAAACTGTCGGGTACAAGATAAAAATTAGCCGGATCAAAGCGCGCGAATGCCTCGCTTAGCGCAAAGATCATCTCCTCTATGCTTTCGGCAGGACGGATGCGCCCTTCTTCTGTCAGGCGACGAAGGGGGACAAATGCTTTTTCTTCTTCCTCTACCGTTGGCTGATCTGATTCCTCCGGAAGAGAACCGCCTAAACGGGTCACTAATTTAGCGGCACGGGTTCTTACAGACTCTTCTTTGCTGAGGAAAGCAGGTGCTACAGCCGTACAAATCGCTTCATGTATGTGCTTGTCGTTGGCAGCCAGCTTCTCAAGCACGGCAATGGCAGCTGTGGCAATGGCTTTGGTATCGGAGGCAGTAAGGAATTGCGCCTGGCTGAGAAAGTTGTCTTTCCGGAAATCCGTATCTGCAGCGATACCTTTAAATAGGCTCAACACCATGCCGCTTGCCTTGGTAAGCGGTAGTGAAAGAGCCGTGAAAAGATCATCCTGCAAGAGCAGTAGTTCCTTGTTCGTTGGTTCCATCCCCTCGAAAAGGTCGACAAACCAATTCAGCTGATCTTTTTTATAGGGCCGGGCTAAAGAATTCAGGCATTCGCTCAGGATAGACATCCTGTCCAAGCTCCCGTTTAGTGTTTGTGTTTTCAGGATATACGTCCAGGGACCGGTTTTGCCTACTTTTATCTTGCCCAGTTTATCGGAATAGGAGACTTCGTTCGGATACCGAAACAAGTAGTAAATCTGCTGTTCGAGTATTTCCGGATATTCCGACAAACGATCGGCTATGTATTTCTCCGGATCATCGATTTCTTCTTTCGGCTGGCGTGGGAATATCTCATCCATCCGCATGGCTATATAGGCTTCTATATCTACTAGATACCCTTTGCGAAGCCAGCGCATCGTATTCTCGTACGAAACAGCAGACTCCCCATATAGGTTTTTATTCAGGCACTGATTTATAAGGAAAGCGCCAAACAATCCGGGGAAATGCTCCGGGATTTCTTCCGCCAATAGCGCTTCCATCTCCTCCAGCTTTGGAAGGTCTCGCCACATCATGCGTAAAAAGTCATTATCTTCTTTATGAAAACAAAAAAAGTGGACAAACATCTGCACATCCATATAGGGCGTGTAGCTATTCAGCCTATATACTTTATTCTTTTTGTGTGATTTGATTACTTCACTTCTCAATATTTCCCGCTCTTCAGCCGACAAGGATTTGAGGAAAGGTACGATTGCCGGCAAGTCTCTTTTCTCAGCAATCTCATTATATTTTTCTACTATCTTCATACAGTAGGGTGTTTTTTAGGTATTCAATAGTTTCTTTACTGCTAAAACATGTTTGCAGAGTCCTCGCTCTCCCTGGTACTTGCTATACCAGGCACAGGTGCAACGGGCTTGTTCTCTGTTGATAATTACGGTATGGCTTACGCCCGATCCCTCTACACGAGCTTCCGTCCGGTCTGCTGTTTGGCTTATAATCATCACTTTGCCTTCTGCCAATAATTTCACGGCTCCTTTCAGGCGGGGATTCAGTCCCAGTATCCGTTCCAGCTTATAGGGAAGCTGCCTGTAAAAGAAACGATTATCGTCGAGGTCGAAGCCCAGGAGCCCCATGGCGGCCAAGCGCCCGGTAAGATTGTCTGCCAGCTCTACCTCCAGTTGCTCCCGCATCGCAAACAAGGTAGGGTTAAATTCCTGATTCGCATAGCTGTATTTATCCATAGCCTCCAGCAAACCATCGGGTATATCCTCTATCAGCGATTCTAAAGCGGCTCCTTCGCCCGAGAATCCCCGCCAGGTATCACGAGAGAGGGTATAGCTGAAGCGGATAGCACCAAAGTAAAGCTGCCAGGTAGTAGATTGCATGGTAGGATGCGGAAATACTTTCAGTTTGTCTATGTATGGCAGCAGTGGCTCTACTAATCGTAAGCGATGCAAACCGCCCACACAAATAGCTTCTGCTGATTTTACCGGAGAGAACATCGGACGTCCGCCACGTGTAATCAGGTAATAATCGCTTTTTACCTGTGCGCGTGGTATCCCCTGAAAGAGTTTCAGGGCTTCAATTTTGTTGAAGGTATGTACTTCTTCTGCTTCCGACAGATACAGTTGTACCGAGGTAAGCCCTTTTATCCATTGGGCGGGAAGGGGAACCTTCCGTTCAACAATCTTTCTTCCTTCTTTATGCAATGCAAGCTCTTTAGAACCTACCGAAAGCAAGAGATTGTCGGATTCCCTTACACTCGAAAGGGCAGCGATCATAGGCGGATTAAAATCCACATTCGTTGTTCCGCTTTCAAGAAATTCTCCATCCAAGCCATCAGGCAATACATCTACCCGCGCGTATGCACCGGCACAATGCGAGAATCCTTCAAAGCGAAGCTTTTCGTTACCGGCCGTCACAATGGGATCACGCAAACGCCTGAGTTCTATTACCGACAGGTGAAACGTTGTCTGCACCACATTGGATAAAGTAACCAGACATCGCGCCAGCATATATGGGTTCTTCAGGTTTCCCCAGAAAAAACAAGGGGCTTCCGTTGGCTTTTGTATCTCGCTGTATTTGGAGAGAAACAAATTGCTTTCTTTTTCTTTTCGCGTCAGCTCAGACGCCTCACGGTACAAATAAGTAATCGTATCTGACATCTTGTTATTTGTTTCTGCAATAATACAGAAAAAAACAATGATAATCAATTCATACTTTCCACAGAAAATATGCATACTTGCGTTTGTCCTTCAGTGCTAAACATCTTATCTTTGTAGAATCTTATTATATAAAAGACTATACAATGAAAAACTGCTTTATCTTACTGGGTATATTATGCTTTTCGTGCTCTCTATGGGGGCAAACTTCTTTGCCTTATCTAAAATCACAGGGGACTGCTACACAATTAATTGTTGATGGAAATCCTTATCTTATTCTTGGGGGCGAATTAGGAAATTCCTCCGCATCTTCCTTTGAAGATATTGAACAGATCTTTCCGAAATTGCAGCGGATGGGGCTTAATACAGTACTTGTTCCTGCTTATTGGGATTTGATTGAGCCTGTGGAAAAAAGCTATGACTTTACTTTGATTGATAAAGTGATTCATGAAGCACGGGAACACCAGCTAAAAGTAGTATTTCTCTGGTTCGGAGCCTGGAAAAACTCAATGAGTTGCTATGCCCCGCTATGGTTCAAGCAAGATTATAAAAAGTATCCACGCGCCTACACAAAAGAGGGAAAACCCTTAGAGATAGCCAGTTCATTCTCCGAAAATGTACAAACAGCCGACAATCGCGCCTTTTCAGAGTTGATGAAGCATATTGCATCTGTTGACAAAGAAGAAGGTACTGTTATTATGGTACAGATTGAGAATGAGATCGGTATGCTGGAAAGCGCCCGCGATCATTCTAAAGAAGCCAATGCCTTATTTCAGGCAGAGGTGCCACGTAAATTAACTTCTTACCTGGAAAAAAACAAAAAAACACTGCATCCGTGGATGCTCGAAAAATGGAAAAAACAAGGATATAAAACCAAAGGAAACTGGCAAGAAGTTTTTGGTGACGATATCTATACCGATGAACTATTCATGGCCTGGTCATATGCACAATATGTTGAAAATCTGGCTCAATCGGCACGTTCTATCCACAACATTCCTCTGTTTGTAAACGCAGCAATGAACAGCCGGGGACGGGTGCCGGGAGAGTATCCTTCAGCAGGCCCCCTGGCACACCTGATTGACATCTGGCATTGCGGAGCGCCTACTATTGATTTGCTGGCTCCTGATATCTATGACGATGGCTTTCGGGATTGGGTGGCTCAATACGCCTTGCATAACAATCCGCTGTTTATACCCGAAGCCCGCTTAGGCAGCAACAATGGCGTACAGGCGTTCTATGTATTCGGCGAGCATGATGCCATCTGTATCAGTCCTTTTTCTATCGAAAACGGCTCTGATTTGCCGGATGCCCCGCTTGGAAAAAGTTATTCCAAACTAAAAGAACTGACACCATTACTGACTAAATATCAAGGGAAAGGCTTGATGAACGGCTTATTGTTCGACGAAAAGAACAAGGAACGGATCTTACTGTATGATGACTTGGAAATCACTTGTCGTCACTACTTTACGCTCCCTTGGGACTCTCGGGCAACAGACGGAAGTACCTGGCCGGAAGGTGGCGGACTTATCATAAAACTAAACAAAAATGAATACATCCTGGCCGGAAGCGGAATTGTTGCTGAATTTAAAAAGACAAATGAAAGCAAAGCAAAGAATACCGCTAAACTGGGAGAGGATGGTTTTGTTTCCTCAGGCGGAAACCAGCAGCAACAAGCCGGTTGGGATGGTGGTTTCCGGGCAGGTATCGGAACGGTTGACGAGATAAAAATAAACAAAGACGGAACCTTTTCATACGTAAAACGGCTGAATGGTGACCAAACGCACCAAGGACGCCATGTCCGCATCCCTGTCGACGATTTTAGCATTCTCCATGTAAAACTATATGAGTATAAATAACTGACAATTATCGATGGAACAAACCCGGGATTGGGAAATTTGTTCACAAAAATTGGGAAAAATCGGTTCGTAGGTGTTACCTTTGCACTCCAAAAGGATATGCAATGAGCGACCAACGTTACAACCAGCGGGGTGTATCTGCTTCTAAAGAAGACGTACACAGCGCGATCAAGAACATCGATAAAGGGATATTTCCCAAAGCATTCTGTAAAATCATACCAGACATACTGGGGGGTGATCCGGAGTACTGTAATATTATGCATGCAGACGGAGCCGGAACCAAATCGTCATTAGCCTATATGTATTGGAAGGAAACAGGCGACCTGTCCGTATGGAAAGGGATTGCCCAGGATGCTCTTATCATGAACATTGACGACCTGCTGTGTGTAGGCGCTGTAGATAACATCTTGGTTTCTTCTACCATCGGACGCAACAAGCTGCTTATTCCGGGAGAGGTTATATCAGCCATTATTAATGGTACCGACGAACTACTGGCCGAACTACGCCGGATGGGTATCGGCTGCTATGCTACCGGAGGAGAAACGGCCGACGTAGGCGACCTGGTACGCACCATCATTGTAGACAGTACCGTAACATGCCGTATGAAACGGGCCGATGTGATAGACAACAGCCGCATACAGGGAGGCGACGTAATCGTAGGGCTGGCCTCGTACGGACAAGCTACTTATGAAACAGCTTACAATGGCGGTATGGGTAGCAATGGGCTTACTTCTGCCCGCCACGACGTATTTGCCAAATACCTGGCTGCCTTATATCCGGAAAGTTATGATGCAGCAGTACCTGAAAGCTTAGTGTATTCGGGGAATTTAAAGCTCACCGATGCCGTAGAAGGACTGGACATAGATGCCGGAAAACTGGTACTTTCCCCCACCCGCACCTATGCACCGGTAGTAAAAGTATTACTAGACGAGTTACGGACTGAAATCCACGGAATGGTGCATTGTTCGGGTGGCGCGCAAACCAAGGTAATGCACTTTGTTGAAAACAAAAAGATAGTAAAAAACAACCTCTTCCCCATCCCACCCCTTTTCCGTATCATTCAAGAGCAAAGCGCTACTGACTGGAAGGAAATGTACAAAGTATTCAATATGGGCCACCGGATGGAAATATATCTGGCACCGGAGCATGCCGAAGCTGTGATTAATATAAGTAAAGGTTTGGGAATTGACGCGCAAATCGTTGGTTATGTAGAAGAGGCAAACGAGAACGAATTGGTTATTGAAAGCGAAAAAGGTCGCTTTGTTTATTAACTGGAATGGCAGAAAGCAACTTATTATACAGACTTGACGGACTGGTCAGCCGCTTTGAAGAGGTAGGTACATTAATTACCGACCCTTCTGTTATTGCGGATATGAAACGGTTTGTGAAACTGAACAAAGAATATCGCGATCTGGAAAAAATAGTCTCTACACGTGCTGAATACATCAAGGTACTCGACGGGATACAGGAAGCTAAGGAACTGCTTGACACAGAACAAGACCAGGAAATGCGCGAAATGGCCCGTGAAGAACTGGATAGTTGTACCACACGTATTCCTAAGCTGGAAGAAGAAATCAAGCTATTACTGGTACCTGCCGATCCGCAAGACGGAAAGAATGCGATAGTTGAAATACGCGGAGGAACAGGAGGTGACGAAGCTGCAATCTTTGCCGGAGACCTGTACCGCATGTATGCCAAATACTGCGAAAACAAAGGCTGGAAAGTAGAGGTGACGAGTTATACGGAAGGAACTTCCGGTGGTTTTAAGGAAATCATTTTTACCGTAAGCGGAGAAGGCGTTTACGGGATCTTAAAATACGAATCGGGCGTACATCGTGTGCAACGCATCCCACAGACGGAAACACAGGGACGCGTCCATACTTCAGCAGCTACAGTGGCAGTTCTTCCCGAGGCAGAAGAATTTGATGTAGAGATCAAAGAATCTGATATTCGCACAGATACTTTTTGTGCTTCCGGACATGGCGGACAGTCGGTTAATACGACTTACTCTGCTATTCGCCTGGTACATATTCCGACAGGGATAACCGTACAGTGTCAGGACGAGAAATCGCAGCTTAAAAACAAAGCCAAAGCCATGATAGAACTGAGAAGCCGTATATATAATATGGAATACCAGAAATACCTGGACGAGATTGCTTCCAAACGGAAAACGATGGTATCATCGGGCGACCGTTCGGCCAAAATACGCACCTATAATTATCCGCAGGGCCGTATAACCGACCATCGGATCAATTATACAATTTACAATCTTTCCGCATTTATGGACGGAGAGATTCAAGACTGCATCGACCAGCTGATTGTAGCCGAAAATGCCGAACGTTTAAAGGAATCTGAACTATAAATAAACAACCAAAATGAACAAACAAGAACTCGTTGACAATATTAAACGGAAACAATCCTTTTTATGCATCGGATTGGATACTGATATAAAAAAAATACCTCAGCATTTACTGCAGGAAGAAGATCCTCTATTTGCTTTTAACAAAGCTATTATTGATGCTACACACGAATACTGCGTAGCGTACAAACCTAATCTGGCATTTTATGAAAGCCTGGGAGTAAGCGGTTTGCTGGCATTTGAGAAAACAGTGAATTACCTGAAAACGAATTATCCCGACCAGTTTATCATTGCAGATGCCAAACGCGGGGATATCGGCAATACATCCGAGATGTACGCCCGTTCGTTCTTCGACCACCTGAAGGTAGATGCCGTAACCGTAGCCCCCTATATGGGAGAAGACAGTGTGAAACCTTTCCTCCTGTATCCCGAAAGCTGGGTTATCCTACTGGCGCTTACCTCTAATAAAGGCTCGCAAGACTTCCAGATGCAAGAGATGCGTTCAGGGGAACGTCTCTTTGAAACAGTTCTGAAGAAGTCGCAGGAATGGGCTACTGATGAGCAAATGATGTATGTAGTAGGTGCTACCCAGGGAGAATTATTCCTTGAGATAAGAAAACATGCACCTCATCATTTCCTGCTGGTACCCGGTGTTGGCGCTCAGGGAGGAAGCCTGAAAGAAGTTGTACAATATGGGATGAATAAAGAGTGTGGCCTATTGGTTAACTCCTCCCGTGCTATTATTTATGCAGACAATAGTGAAAACTTTGCATTAACAGCACGCAAAGAAGCGTATGTTATACAGCAGGAAATGGCTACTTATTTACAAGATAACGGAATTATTCACGTTTTGTCATAGGGAAAACCAATATTTTTTTTCAAATTTGCAAGCTGTTCTATGTTGCATAAATATATATATGATAAATTTTAATTAAACTGAACAACTAAATGGAGTTTACAGCTCAACAAATTGCAACCTTTTTGAATGGAAGCGTGGAAGGTGACCAGAATACAAAAGTTAATAATTTCTCAAAAATAGAGGAAGGTAAACCAGGATCATTATCTTTTTTAGCTAATCCAAAATACGAGCATCATATTTACAATACAGAAGCAAGTATTGTTTTGGTTAATAATGATTTTACCCCCACAGCCCCCATCAAGTCCACTTTGGTTCGAGTAGCAAATGCTTATGCGGCATTAGCCATTTTGTTGGATATTGTAGAGCAGTCCAAAAAGAAAAAAACAGGTATCGATCCTACAGCTTTTATCGACGCTACGGCTACGATTGGCAATGATTGCTATATAGGTAATTTTGCCTATATAGGCGAACAGACAAAAATAGGAAATAACTGTAAAATATATCCTCACGCCTATGTCGGTGACCATGTATCCCTTGGAGATAATGCCATTGTTTATCCCCATGTTACGATATACGAAGGATGCATTATCGGAAAGAATTGTATATTGCATGCCGGTTCGGTAATAGGCTCAGACGGTTTTGGCTTTGCCCCCGAGGGAGAAAATTACAAGAAGATACCCCAACTGGGAAATGTCATATTGGAAGACGATGTGGAAGTAGGTGCGAATACCACTATCGACCGTGCCGTAATGGACTCTACTATTATCCGTAAAGGCGTAAAGCTGGACAACCTAGTGCAGATAGCCCACAATGTGGAAGTGGGCGAACATACTGTCATGGCTTCACAGGTAGGCATCTCCGGATCGGTAAAGATAGGGAAACACTGTCAGTTTGGCGGACAAGCCGGATTGGCGGGGCATATCCGTATCGATGACAATGTATCGATAGGCGCACAAGCAGGCGTGATAGGGAATATAGAAGAGGGTCACAAAGTTCTGGGAGCACCGGCTATTGATGCAAGACTATATATGCGCTCAAGCGCAGTCTTCCATCGCTTGCCGGATATATACAGAATAATCGGACAGCTACAGAAAGAAGTAGAACTCCTTAAAAACGAAATTAACAAACAAGATAAATAAACGCATGTTGAAACAAAATACATTAGCCAATAGCTTTTCTTTGCAAGGAAAAGGGTTGCACACCGGTTTGGAGCTTATCAATATAACATTCAATCCGGCTCCCGAAAATCATGGTTATAAGATAAAACGTATCGATCTGGAAGATCAACCTATTATCGATGCATTGGCCGAAAATGTTATCGCCACTCAAAGAGGAACAGTAATAGCTAAAAATGATGTTCAGGTAAGTACTATAGAACATGCCATGGCTGCTTTATATGCTGCAGGAATAGATAATTGCCTGATCGAAATTGATGCTCCGGAATTCCCGATATTGGATGGTAGTTCCCGTTTTTATGTGGAAGCAATACAAAAGGTAGGGATAGTGGAACAACAAGCACCCAAAGATTTTTATATCGTAAAAAATAAAATTGAAGTAACAGACGAGAAAACAGGTTCGTCACTCATGATATTACCAGATGATAAGTTCAGTCTGAATGTACTGATATCCTTTGATTCGCCTGTTCTTTACAATCAGTTTGCTACGCTTAATGATATAAATGAATTCGCCACAGAAGTGGCATCCTCGCGAACATTCGTATTTGTCCGCGAAATAGAAGCCTTACTGAACAATAATCTGATAAAAGGCGGCAGTCTGGACAATGCCATTGTAATATATGACAAGATAATGCCTGAAGATTCATTGAAGAAGTTGGCAGAAGAAATGAACATCCCCTATAAAGATATCACCTCTTTGGGATATATCAACAATGAGCCTTTGGTATTTGATAATGAACCGGCCCGTCATAAGTTAATAGACGTAATAGGCGATATTGCACTAATCGGCAAACCCATCCGTGGAAGAATTATCGCTACCCGCCCGGGACATAAAATAAACAACCAACTGGCGCGTTTAATCCGTAAAGACATCAAGCTGAACGAGATACAGGCACCGGTATATGATCCGAACACCCTGCCGGTTATGGATGTTAATCGCATCAAAGAATTGTTGCC
This sequence comes from Parabacteroides sp. PH5-46, assembly GCF_029892785.1. Classification (GTDB taxonomy): domain Bacteria; phylum Bacteroidota; class Bacteroidia; order Bacteroidales; family Tannerellaceae; genus DFXE01. The sequence goes on along the minus strand of NZ_JARXXA010000004.1, from coordinate 193,123 downwards.
ACATCGTTATCCATTCCTGTTGGTTGACAAAATTATAGAGATTGGAGGCAACCACATTGTAGGGATTAAAAATATAACAGTAAACGAACCTTTTTTTCAGGGACATTTCCCGCAAGAGCCGGTTATGCCTGGGGTTTTACTGGTAGAAGCAATGGCTCAAACCGGTGGTTTGCTGGTGTTGAATTCTGTAGATGAACCCGAGCGTTATTCTACTTATTTCATGAAGATAGACCAGGTAAAATTCAGGCAAAAAGTGACTCCCGGTGATACAATCATCCTTCGTCTTGAATTGCTTGCTCCTATCCGGAGAGGGATTTCTACCATGAAAGGGTATGTTTTCGTAGGAGAAAAACTGGTTGCCGAAGCAGAGTTTATGGCACAAATTGTAAAAAATAAATAATAGTACAGAACATGAGTCATTCGCCTTTAGCCGTTATTCATCCCGAAGCAAAAATAGGGAAGAATGTGATTATTGATCCTTTTGTTGTTATTGAGAAAGATGTTGAAATTGGCGATCATTCTCATATACTGTCACATGCTGTTATCTTAGACGGAGCACGTATTGGCAAAAATTGCAAGATATTTCCGGGAGCAGTGATCGGCGGGATTCCTCAGGATCTAAAATTTGCCGGAGAAAGAACTACGGCTGAGATTGGTGACAATACAACGATCCGGGAATGTGCGACCGTAAACCGAGGAACAGCATCTAAAGGTAAGACAGTTGTTGGTAATAATTGTTTGATCATGGCCTACAGCCATATCGCACATGACTGTGTTTTGAAAGATAACATAATATTGGGGAACGCGTCTCAATTGGCAGGCGAAGTAGAAATTGATGATTATGCCATTATCAGCGGAGGAAGCCTGGTTCATCAATTCGCCCGTATATCCAAGCATGTTATGATACAGGGAGGTTCCCGTGTTGGAAAAGACATCCCTCCTTATACATTGATAGGTAGAGAACCTATCGTTTACTGCGGGATTAATATCGTAGGATTACGTCGGCGTGGATTTACCAACGATCAGGTATTCCTTATTCAAGATATTTATCGTACACTCTATACCAGAGGATTGAACAATACGGAAGCCTTACGGGCAATCGAAACCGAATATGTTCCCAGTGTGGAAAGAGATTTAATATTGAACTTTATCAAATCGTCAAGCAGAGGTATCGTAAGAGGTTCTATTGATGAACTATAAATCAAGTGACAGTTGATAATTATTTTTGAACCATATAAATACTATAAACTATGATATTCCGATTTTTAATAGTGTCAGACGAAGTAGACGAATTTATCCGGGAAATAAAAATAGACTCGGAAGCTACCTTTCTGGACCTTCACAATGCAATTGTCGACTCTGTAAAATACGACAAAAACCAAATGGCTTCATTCTTTATCTGTGATGACGACTGGAGCAAAAAAACGGAAATTACACTGATAGACATGGGCGCCTCTTCGGAAGAGGATAGCTACATTATGGAAGATACACGTTTAGAAGAGTTACTGGAAGATGAAGAACAAAAAATGCTGTATGTATTTGATTATCTTACAGAACGTGCTTTCTTTATTGAACTTCGCGAGGTAGTTCCTGGCCAAACGCTTGACAAAGCTATTTGCAGCCGCTCAGAAGGAACACCTCCCTCTCAAACGATCGATTTCAAAGAAGCCGAAACAAAGAGCCCTATTACAGATTTGCTGGGAGAAGATTTCTACGGCGACTCCGAATATGACATAGATGAGCTGGATAGTAGCGGATTTGAAGGACTTGACAATGCGGGTGATATTTCTTTTGAAGAAGATCGTTATTGAACCAAACACTTGTTATATTACTGGGACCTACCGGAGTTGGAAAAACTGAATTAAGTTTACGGATTGCAGAACATTTCAACTCCCCCATTATCTCATCCGATTCACGCCAACTGTATAAAGATTTGCCTATCGGTACGGCAGCCCCTACTCTTGAGCAGCAAAAAAGGGTTCAGCATTTCATGGTTGGAACTCTGGTCTTGACCGATTATTATAGTGCCAGCAACTTTGAAACGGACGTTCTCTCACTATTAGACCGGCTATTTGAGACAATCCCAATTGTTGTTATGTCAGGCGGCTCCATGATGTATATAGATGCTATCTGCAAAGGCATTGATGATATCCCGACAATCACTCCAGAAATACGTACTGCCATATACAGACAGTTTGAAGAAGAAGGGCTTGCTCCTATCCTGGAAGAACTGAAAGCCAGTGATCCTATACATTACGAAGAAGTAGACCGAAAGAATCATAAGCGGGTAATCCATGCTGTTGAAGTATGCCGGATGACCGGTAAGCCTTATTCTTCTTTCCGGACGAACAGTCGGAAAGAGCGGCCTTTCAGGATCATAAAGATCGGCCTCACACGCGAACGTGAAGAGTTGTGCGAACGAATCAATCAGCGGGTAGATCTGATGATGGCTGACGGGCTATTGGAGGAAGCTCGCAAAGCGTATCCTTACAAGCATCTGAACTCTCTGAATACTGTAGGTTACAAAGAATTGTTTCAGTATCTGGATGGAAACTGGACATTGGATTTTGCCGTTGAAAAGATTAAGCGTAACTCCCGTGTATATGCCCGTAAACAGATGACCTGGTTTAAGCGTGACACGGATATCAGCTGGTTTCATCCCGATCAGGAAGCCGAGATTATCAAACATATTCAACTCAATACTTGAGGTATATCAAAAATTATACTTTCTTAAACTTGGGCCAACACTATTTAATACTTTGCCTATTGGCAACTATTGAAAAAGCCGTATATTTGCATTGTGGTTTTTTCATAATAGTATTAGATTTAAGGTTAACAAAGTAGATTATAGGATGTCGGGAGATATCCTTTAATTGTTTTATAGGGGTGGGTAATTTAATGTTTGATAAATTGTAGAAAATACGCATATTTGTACTATCTTTCAACTGTAAATTTATTATTCAACTCTATTTGTATGAAAAAAATCTTACTTACAACATGCATTATTGCGGCTTTCGCTTGTAATAAAGTTGAGAAAGCTGAGACCTATTCCAACTATCCTATTGAAGCGGTAAATCTTAATCATGTACAATTAAGCGATAACTTTTGGTTGCCAAGAATTGAGAGCATACAAAACAAAGTGATCAGATATGCCTTTGACAAATGTGAAGCAGAAGGACGCTTGGAAAACTTCGTGATTGCCGGACAGGTAATCAAAGGGGGAGAAGGCTGCGCACGTGGAAAAATGCCTTTCGACGACACAGATGTATATAAAACATTAGAGGGGCTTGCCTATTCATTAATAAACAGTCCCAATCCTACTCTGGAAGCATACGCCGATTCTGTAATCACAATTATCGCCCAGGGACAGGAACCCGACGGTTATTTGACTACCTGGCGTACGATAAACCCAATGAAACCTACATCAGACTGGGTAACACCCGGTCCACGCTGGAGCCATCTGGACATCAGTCACGAACTATATAATAGCGGACATTTGTTTGAAGCAGCTGCTGCCTATTATTGGGCAACCGGAAAACGGAACATGTTGGATATCGCCCTGAAGAATGCCGACCTGCTGCTGAGCGTCTTTGGCGACAATACATACAACGCAGTACCCGGCCATCAGATTGTGGAAACCGGACTAATCAAATTATATCAGATTACAGGCAAAGAAGAATACCTGCATTTATCTAAGAAGTTCCTTGATTTGCGAGGCGACTCGTCTGTCCGTGAAATCTGGGGAGCTGAAAATATACAGGATCACCTTCCAGTACTTGAACAAGAGGAAGCTGTTGGGCATGCCGTTCGGGCAGTCTATATGTATGCTGGCATGACTGATATTGCGGCCATTTACCAAGATGCAGAGTACCTGGCGGCAGTTCATAAGCTATGGGAAAATATGGTTAATAAAAAGATGTATATCACGGGAGGAATCGGTTCACGCCATCACCTGGAAATGTTTGGTGACAACTACGAACTACCCAACCTGACAGCTTATAGCGAGACATGCGCTTCCATAGGTAGTGTTTACTGGAACGAACGCTTATTCCGTCTCACGGGAGATGCCAAATACTATGATATCATTGAACGTACAATGTATAATGCACTTATTGCAGGTATATCGTTGGAAGGAACAGAATTTTTCTACCCCAATCCTCTGGAATCAGATGGAGAATATGCTTTTAACAAAGGAGCTTGTACGCGTGAGGCTTGGTTTGACTGCTCCTGCTGTCCAACTAATCTGATACGCTTTATTCCCTATGTGCCTAATTTGATCTATGCAACACACGATAACGATATCTATATCAATCTTTTTATGTCGAACAAAGCTTCCATACCCGGAAAGGCTGTTACAATTAAGCAGGAAACAAATTACCCCTGGGATGGAAAAATTAAAATACATGTCTCTGCTAACGAGAGACAAGCTTTCGCATTAAAAATCCGTATCCCCGAATGGGTAGTGAACAAACCTGTTCCCAGCTCTCTATATCAATATGCCGACACCTCTGATGATACTTATAAAGTATGGCTGGATGGCAAGGAAATCAAAGGTGAACTTACTAATGGATATTTTGAAATAAAACAAGACTGGCCGGAGAATAGCCTGGTAGAGCTCGACCTCCCGATGCAGGTACGTCATGTGGTAGCCAATGAGCAGGTCACAGACTTAAAAGGCCTCATGTCTATCGAATACGGCCCCTTGGTTTATTGCGCAGAGGAGATAGATAATAAAGGACATTTTGAGCAGATACGTTTCTCTACGAAAGATCATTTTTCCGTAGAAAGCGCTCCTGAACTTCTTGGCGGAATAAACTCCATCAAGAAAAAAGAAGACAGTAAGGAGCAGTCTTTCATCCCTTATTACACCTGGTCGAACCGGGGAATCGGAAAGATGAAAGTTTGGTTTGCACAGGAATAACTCTGCTCACTCCTCTGCGAGATAGACGGTAGCATCTTTGGCTTTGGAGAGGATATAGGATGCAGGGGTTGGGTTATCTTTGGAGTAAGCATTTTTCAGATGCTTAATAACCTCTGTTTTTCCCTGTCCCAGTATCGGTACCAAAAGTGGAGTGTTGTTCAGAATCAACAATCCTGTCATGGTGACGCGACATTGCCCGGTTTGCGGATGTTGGGAGACGGCGTATGGACGTTCGTCTTCCAGTAACCGCATGGTATTGGGGAAGATAGAGGCAGTGTGCGCATCATTACCTACTCCGAGGATGATGCAATCAAAACGAGGCAGACCATTATATATTAGCAGTTTACCAGACACTCTGTCGGAATATCGTTTAGCCTCTGCCTGTGGATAGTTCTCTCCTTTAATCCGGTGAATATGCCTTTTAGGGATATGCATCGGTTCAAAGAATAGTTTATTCGCCTGTCCGTAATTGCTTTGTTCGTCTGTTTTCGGGACACAACGTTCATCTACCCAGTAAAAGCGAACCGTATTCCAGTTTATAGTTGTCTGGTATTCCTGTGCCCATAAAACGAACATTTGCTTAGCCGTTTCACCACCGGATAAAGCCAGATTAAAAACATCTCCTTTTGCTTGTTCTATTAACATAGCCAAACGATTCGTTAACGCTCTCAAAGCTTCTTGGGAGTCTTTGTAAGTTTCTGTTTTCATAGCCGTTAATTTGACTGGCAGCGACACAGTTTGCGCAAGGGCCTCAACAGGTATTTCTCTGTCGGTCCATTTTGTCCCGCCGGGTAAGTATATAAATTGTTATCTCCTGCTTTTTTCCAGTAGTTCAGTATCGGATCAATAAACTTCCAACTAGCTTCCAGCGCATCACTACGGGTGTACAAGGTAGAATCACCAATCATGGCATCCAGAAGCAAACGTTCATAGGCATCCGGAAGCTTCACATTGGACAATGAACTGTAGTTGAAATCCATACTTACTTGTTTTACTTCAAAACCCGCACCCGGTACTTTCAGTCCGAAACGCAGGGATATACCTTCATTGGGCTGCACACGAATGGTCAGTTTATTACAGGAGGTACCCGAACACTGTCCCACAAAAAGCTGGTGGGGTGTAGACTTGAAGTTGATCGTGATTTCTGAGTGTTTTTCTGCCTGTTTCTTGCCGGTATAGAAATAAAAGGGTACACCACTCCATCGCCAGTTGTCGATAAAAAACTTCATTCCTACCCAAGTTTCAGTCGTTGATTCCGGTGCTACGGCATTCTCAGCTCTGTATCCTTCATATTGTGCCCGGATCACCTGTTTGTCAATCTCTGATTCCGGTATCGAACGAATGGCGCGAAACACTTTTACGATCTCGTCACGTATAGGCTCGGGCTCAAAAACAGCCGGCGACTCCATAGCTGTAAAAGCCATTAGCTGCATCAGATGATTCTGTATCATATCACGCATAGCACCTGCCCCGTCGTAATACTTGCCACGATTTTCAACTCCTAATGTTTCTGAGGCACTTATCTCTACCGAATCAATGTAGTTACGGTTCCATAAGGGTTCAAAAATACCATTAGAAAAACGCAGTACCAAGATATTCTGCACTGTTTCCTTTCCCAGATAATGGTCGATGCGGTATACTTCTTTTTCGTCAAAAATATGCCGCAGATGTTCGCTAAGATGTTGCGCAGAAGCTAAACTGGTGCCAAAAGGTTTTTCTACAATCAGGCGATGCCAGCCTTTAGGATCCGGAGTCTCGTTCATTCCGTTCTCCAACAGGTATTGAGGAATCAGTTCATACATAAGAGGAGGCGTTGCCAGGTAATAGATAATCTTATCCGGCAGTTGTATTTTCTGCTGCAATTCACTGATGCGAACTTTTAATTTACCATACTCTGACGAAGTAGTAGAGTCGAAAGCCAGATAATAAAGCTTATCCAGAAATAGATCCAACTGTTTTGCATCTATCCCCTCTCCTTCTGCATCTATGATATGTTTGCGATTCAACACCCGAAACTCCTCATCGGTATATTCCGTTCGGGCTGCTCCTAAAATGGCAAACTTTTCAGGAAGCATATTGCGTAGTTGTAACTCAAAAAGTGAAGGCAGGAGCTTACGCGAGGTTAGATCTCCCGAAGCTCCGAATATTACTAATAATTGATCTTCTGCTCGTTTCATAATTTATTACCTGTTATAGGTTCCTGATGTTGTATTACCACCTGCTCCTGTCCAGTCTGTATGGAAAAAAATACCCGGTTCGCGGTCTGTCCGCTCATAAGTATGGGCGCCGAAGTAATCCCGCTGTGCCTGTATGAGATTGGCCGGAGACTGCAACGTACGCAAACCGTCAAAATAAGCAAGAGCCGAACTCATAGCCGGCAAAGCCAAACCGGTAAGCGCCCCCTCGGAAACAACTTTCCGCCACGCTGTTGATGATGCTTTTATCTTTTTCGTGAAGAATTCATCAAACAACAGGTTTTCCAAGCCCGGATTTTTCAGATAAGCATCTGTGATCTTTTGCAGGAATACAGAGCGAATGATACAGCCTTTGCGCCATATCTTGGCTATGGTAGCCAGGTCTAAATCCCAGTTGTAGTGGGTAGAAGCCCGGCGTAGCAATGAGAAGCCCTGGGCATAAGACACCAGTTTTGAAGCATAAAGTGCCTGCTCTACATCAGATGTTTCAAGCAAACTAGCCAAAGAAGCAAAAGGCGGGAATATACCATGTGCCTTCGCACGTTCTTCACCCAAAGCGGATAGTAAACGAGCATAAACAGCTTCTGTAATCAGGGTAAGGGGATCATTCTCATCCATTGCAGCAACAGAAGCCCATTTACCGGTACCTTTCTGCCCTGCTACATCGCGAATCTTATCCAGCAAATACTTGTCATCCTCGTCCTTGAAACGGAGTATTTGTGATGTAATGTCAATCAAGTAACTGTCCAGTTCTCCGTCATTCCAGCTGCGGAATACGTCAGACATTTCCTGGTTATTCATTTGCTTCCGATGTTTTAATAAAGCGTAAGCCTCTGTAATCAACTGCATATCGCCATATTCAATACCGTTATGCACTGTTTTTACAAAGTGTCCTGCCCCACCCTTACCAATCCATTGGCAGCAAGGTGTACCATCTTCCAGTTTGGCAGCAATAGCTTGTAGGATATCGCGTACCAAAGGCCAGGCAGCCGCAGATCCGCCGGGCATGATAGACGGGCCGTTCAATGCACCTTGCTCGCCGCCGGATATACCTGTTCCTATAAAGTAGAAACCGTTACTTTCCACTTCCTTTACACGTCGTTCCGTATCGTGAAAATCCGAATTCCCTCCATCTATTATTACGTCACCCTCAGATAAATAGGGTAATAATTGCTGGATCATTTCATCTACCGGATTACCGGCTCTGATCATCATCATTATTTTACACGGACGCTCAATAGAGTTCACAAATTCTTCTACCGAATGAGTCCCTATAAACTTTTTACCTTTCCCACGGCCGTTAACAAAACGGTCTACTACTCCCTCTTCACCAGGGAAATTTCTGTTGTACACCGAAACCGTAAAACCTTTGTTCTCCATGTTTAGAGCCAGGTTTTCACCCATTACGGCAAGTCCGATTAGTCCTATGTCTGATTTGTTCATATTATCATTATTATATATTAAAGAACAGTTTTCTTACTGAATTTGTTGCCGAAATTCTGTTGCACTTTGCCCTGTTGCATTTCTAAAAAAACGGCTAAAGGATGCATGATCCTCAAAACCAAGTATTCCGGCTATTTCTTTTGAGCTTTTAGATGTATAATGAAGCAAACGTTCAGCTTCAGCTACCACCCTGTTATGTATGATTCTTATAGCCGAAGGTTGGTGATAAGTCGACAAAATATTGGCCAGGGTTTTAGGCGATTTATTCAACATATCAGCATATTCCTGCACCTGTTTTTTTTCTTTAAAATGCGCATCTACCAAGGTATAAAATTTACGCATTACCTCAAAACGAGCATCACGCTGCGGTATCACTCCATGTTTAAAATGAGCCATTCTGCAGCAGATAATAATCAGTCGTTTTAACAAAATACGCAACATCTCTCCTTGCAGTCTATCCTCCATAGTACACTCTTCAATCATAGTATCTGCTATGCGTGACAGTTTATACATATCATCCTTGGAAGCATCAAATTTCACAATATGAGGAGATCCGTTAAACAATAGGCCGTTACACAATACTTCATGATCGTTATTCACTATGTGGTAAAAATTATCGTTAAAAAGAATAGACTGATAAGTTCCATCTATTTTGCCCAATTCCACATTATGCAGATACGATAATGTAATAACCTCACCTGCCTTAAATATATGTCGTTGATGATTCACTATCAGTTCTATTTTTCCCGAGACAATCCATATTATTTTATAGAGCGTCTTATCCTTCAAAAAAATAGGGTCGGTATGCAGTGTATCCGATAAAATCAGAAGACTCTTCAACTTGGATTTTTCGTAAACAAATTCCATGATCTTTTTAAATTTACATTAATTTTGCACCCATTATCAATTAAACATTTTCACTCGTATATTGGTTTATAAAAGAGAGTTTTTTATTCTTCATTTTTCATAAAAATGCTTACTCAAATATGGTAACAACACTGCTCATTCTGGCTTTATCCATGATTTTCTTTATCAACGGAAAACTACGTTCCGATGTGGTAGCATTATGTGCCCTGGCACTCTTAATGGTATTCGATATACTAACGCCTGCCGAAGCACTTTCCGGTTTTTCTAATTCGGTAGTCATCATGATGATCGGGCTGTTTGTTGTGGGAGGAGCCATATTTAAAACAGGGTTGGCCAAGATGATCGGAAGTAAGATTATCCAGTCGGCAGGTCAAAGTGAGTTAAAACTCTTTGTTCTCATTGTACTGGTAACGGCTTTTATCGGCGCCTTTGTCAGCAATACGGGGACGGTAGCCTTGATGCTACCAATCGTTGTTAGTGTAGCAGCAAGTGCCAATATCAGCCCGAGCCGTTTCCTGATGCCTCTGGCTTTTGCCAGCAGCATGGGTGGTATGATGACGCTAATCGGTACACCTCCTAATCTGGTTGTTCAGGAAACACTGTCAAAAGCCGGGTTCAACGATATTTCCTTTTTTACATTTACCCCGATAGGGATTGTTTGTATTATCGTGGGGTTGTTAGTCTTAATACCTTTAAGCAAAAAGTTCCTGGTTAAAAAAGAAGATAAGAAAAAGAGTCAGGATACCTCAACCCGCTCTCCCAAAGAACTGGCAAAGAAATACCAACTGGCAGAAAACCTGTTCCGTATTCACGTGGATGAGAACTCCATGATCCGCTACAGACGGTTAAACGAACTCAACATCACCCAGAAATACAATATTTCCATCCTTGAAGTCAGACGTAAATCTTCTACCCAGGGACGTTTCCTGAAAACCGTAGACCAAAAGCTGGCTGGCCCGGAAACAGAGATTAAGGTAGATGACATCTTGTACGTATTTGGCTCGTTTGAAAATGTAAGCCGTTTTGTAGAAGAGAATAAACTATCTCTGTCTGAGGCTACGACTACTGAACTTGCCGGAGAGTCTGCCAATGAGAAGCTGAGTGTCCGCGAGATCGGTATTGCCGAGATGGTTTTGATGCCCGACTCCAAAATGATTAATAAAGCAATCAAAGACTCCGGATTCCGCGACAAATATGGTGTTAACGTGCTTGGTGTAGAAAGAAACGGAGAGTATATCTTGTCCAATATCAAAGATGTAAAAATGCAAGCGGGCGACCTGTTACTGATTCAGGGGAACTGGGAGAACATCGCTTACATGAGCCAGAAGCAATCGCAATGGGTGGTATTGGGCCAACCGCTGGAAGAAGCCGCCAAAGTAACACTCGACTATAAAGCGCCTGTTGCAGCTGCTATTATGATATTGATGATCGTTAGCATGGTGTTTGACTTTATACCTGTCGCTCCGGTTACTTCCGTAGTAATAGCCGCTCTTTTAATGGTACTGACCGGTTGTTTCAAGAATGTGGAAGAGGCCTATAAGACGATCAACTGGGAAAGCGTAGTACTGATCGGGGCTATGCTCCCTATGTCGCTAGCTCTTGAGAAGACAGGTACCTCTGGCCTTATATCAAATGCCCTCGTGTCTAATCTGGGCAGTATGGGGCCTATGGTACTGATGACTGGTATTTATTTCACTACCTCCCTGATGACCATGTTTATCAGCAATACGGCAACAGCTGTACTGATTGCACCTATAGCCCTTCAATCGGCATTGGCTATCAATGTAAGTCCCTATCCTTTCCTGATGGCAGTTACAGTTGCCGCCAGTATGTGCTTCTCCTCTCCTTTCTCTACTCCGCCGAATGCGCTGGTAATGTCTGCCGGAAAGTACACATTTATGGACTATATCAAGGTTGGTTTGCCTTTACAGATCATTATGGGTATCGTGATGATTTTAGTATTACCTTTTCTTTTTCCGTTTTAAAAGTATAGAACAAATTTATGGAAAATTTAATTCCTTTCAAAGCTATAGAACTGAGTGACAAAGATACAATCACGTCATTCACACTGCAAAGTTCATATATGAACTGCGACTTTTCTTTCGCCAATATGTGTAGCTGGCGCTTTTTATATAAAAGTGAATATGCCGTTGTAGACGGTTTCCTCCTCATTCGCTTCTGGCTGGAAGACAAACGTCCGGTGTATATGTGTCCGGTAGGTAAAGGAGATATTACGGCATCAGTCAATTTGCTGGAACAAGATTCGCTGTCATTCAAACATCCTCTCTGGCTTCTGGGTGTTACACCCAGCGGCAAAGAAGAACTGGAACAAGCCTTTCCCGATGGTTTCAAATATATGCCGGAGCGTAACTTTTTCGATTACATTTACCTGCGGGAAGACCTGGCCAACCTGACCGGCAAAAAGTATCAGCCCAAACGGAATCATATCAATAAATTCATCAAGCAATACCGCTACAAGTATATGCCCATTACCCCCGAACTGGTGCCGGAATGCCTGGAGCTGGAACGGAAGTGGTATAAAGCCAATCACACGGAGGAAGATGCCGAAGAACTGAGCTTCGAGCGTCGTTCCATGACCTATGCCTTGGAACATGCCGAAGAACTGGGACTTATCGGGGGTGCTATCTGCGCAGAACATCAGATAGTGGCATTCTCTTTCGGAGCCCCTATCAATAAAGACACTTTCGGAGTGCATGTAGAAAAAGCAGACATTAACTACGACGGAGCCTACAGCCTGATTAACCGTGAGTTTTCCTCTCACATTCCCGAACAATATACCTACGTAAACCGGGAAGAAGACCTCGGAATCCTAGGCCTGAGACAAGCCAAACTTTCCTACCACCCCACCATATTGCTTGAAAAGTTCACTGCTATCAAAAAAATCTGATTTTGCTTATCGAAAAGCCTCCCGGGCACAGGAGTAGCCTTCGTTGTAGAGGGCTGTTAGCTTTGCAGTGTCTTTTTCTGTCCGGTCTACTTCTAAGGGGTTCCGGGGGCGGATTACGGTGATTTTCCCTTCGGATTCTAGTTGTTCTATGTAGTCCAGCACTTCATTATACCTGCGATAGCGGAGGCGTAATTGTTCGCGGATAGCGGGATATTTGCGGTATATGAAAGCGGGTAGCTTGAAGTCTTTGTCTTTTTTCCGGTAGCCTTTATTACGCGTGAGGACAACAACGTTCTGTTCGTATCCGTCAATCATGGCTCTTTGTAACGGAATGGCATCGCAAACACCACCGTCTACCATTGGTACACCGTCTACATAGGTTATCGGGCAAAGAACAGGCATGGAACAGGAAGCACGGGTGATGGCCAGCAGGCGGTCGGGGTCTTTTTTCTCTTCAAAATATTCCGCTTCGCCTGTCAGGCAATTACTTGCTACAATCACAAAGCGGGAGGGTGAACGGAAAAACGTATCATAGTCAAAAGGATAATATTTGTCGGGATAAATATTAAACAGATACTCCATATCAATAATGCCCTTTCCCCTCAGAAAATGCTTCCACCCGATATAGTTATATGTATTCAGCAAGTCGATATTGCTGAAACGGGAACGCCCCCGCTGCCAGGAACCATAAGACAGTCCATTACTGGCACCGGCAGAAACCCCTATCGTATAAGGGAAACGAATCTCATTGTCCATAAAATAATCCAACACACCGGCGGTAAAGACACCTCTCATTCCTCCACCTTCCAACACTAAACCAGTTTGATTACTCACCTTCATCTTTCAACTATTTCCTCCAAAAATAAGTATAGAATTCAAACTATGCAATTTTTTTCGTCTCGCATATAATGAAAAAGGATCACCATATACCATAATTCCAAATTTCATTTTGCTGTTAAAAAAACCTATATTCTTACATATTTCATCAAAATACAAACTACAGCTAACGCTTCTTTTATTCAAAAGCGACAAAAAAATAAAAAATAAAAGATTTTTTAATACATTGGAGCCTGTATTTAACATATATTTAGTAAACATGCCGGCTTTTATCCATTTTATTTGGACGATTTACTAAAATCATCCAAATAAATTCCCCTATTGATCCAAATAATTTCGGAAATTCATCCAAATGATTTTTTAACTATTCCGGCCAACCCACAAATAAACCGACCGAAATATATAAAATAAAGTGTTTTTTAACATAAAAACCACCTCAAAAAGACACTCTTTTTAAAACGACAAAAAGACAGCTTAAGAATGAAGAATGTAGAATAAAGAATGAAGAACACCAGAAAAAGGCACTGTGTGTTTCGCTCTGCACGCTACGAGCTCACAAAGCGATAAAGCTAAACTATCAAATAAAAGCCTTTTTTGCAAGCCATACTGATTTTACGAAATACGGCCTGTAAACAGGGGGTAAATTAACATTTTGACATTTTTACTGCATCCCTCCTCTGTTATAATATTGTTCCCTGAGCTGTCCGGGGGGGACTCCGAATTCTTTCTTGCAATAATCATTCATCTGGGAAGCAGAGGTGAAACCACAATCCTCACTAATCTCTTTCAGAGACTTCATGCTGTGGGTGATCTCGTGCAACAAACGGGCACTGCGCCTCTCCTTCATCCATCGATAAGGGGGCATACCGAATACCTGGCGGAATTCCTTGTCGAAACTAGACAGACTCAGGTGTGCCTTCTCCGCCAACTCCTTCACAGTCTTGACTGTAAGATAATTACGCAACACAAAATAAGTAAAACGAACGTCAGGGCTTAAGACCGGGGCAAAGAGGGAAGTTACTTCACGCCGGGTATAATACAACCTTAAAAGGAGGAAGAATTCTTCCATCTTAAGGTCGAAAACTTCCGGGTAATCCATACCCTTATCCAGGTAAACAACAAGGCTGCGGGCGTATTCCTGCAAAGGGAGTTTCATTTTTAAAGGGGCAAGATTGGTGGGCATATTCACATTCACACCTCCTTTATCCATATCTTCATACAACTCATGTAGCGGCAAGTGTCCACCACCGGACAATTCACGCCCGACATGGAACAACAGCAAACTGCTATCTCGCGTAAATTCCATACGATAATAACTGCCGGGGGGAAGGAATACAAAACTTCCTTCTTCCAATGACAAGGAAGGGTACAGCTCACTGGATAAGACAACAGCGCCGGATAATAACATCACGACCTCACCGTCTTCCGGCGAACTTTCAATATTCTTTCCCTCAACATATTTTATATATTCGATTAAAGGGGCTTCATTCTTTCCATTACCAGGCCGATGACCTCCAAAAAACAGCATAATACACAGATAATTAAGTTGTTTATAAACAGTTTCAAGTTTTCACACTTTTAAGGCTTATCCCTTCAGAGTCCCAAACGGGTTCTTCTATTACTGCAAATATAAGCATTTAGATTTTCATAAAACAAATACATTGTTACTCAATTAGTAATAAGATGTAAAAAATCTCTCATTTTTTTGGAAACCCATGTCTATTTCCTTAGTTCTTTTCGGGGAGGAATTTCCAGTAGCGGCGGGGCATGTGTTGGCGTTGCAGGCGGGGATTGAAACGTTCTTTGATGGTGAGTGCCTGGAAATAGCTTTTCCACATTTTCTGAAAAAGTTTTTCGTCTTTAGCCATAAGTTCTTCATCGAGCTTGCCGGATAGTAGGTGCGTATCGTCGTCAAGGCTTACCTCTTGTGCCGTTTTCAAGTCGTAATAGAAGCCGTATCGCCGCCGGATATCGTAGATCAGCCACTTCTGGTCGGCAAAGCGGTCGGTAAAATAATTCATGGTGAGTGGAAGGGAGTTGAATATAGGCGAAACCGGAGCAAAGAACATATCGTCGGCAGCCTTCTGGAAACGAACGAATTGTATCAGATTCAGCCTTTCTTTGCTTACTTTCTTGGCTATTTTATGTACTTCCAGCACATCATCATCTGTAAAATTGGTACTCACATTGTGAGGCGAATCGATTACTTTCCGGATGTAGCGAAACAAAAGGTCGTCGCTTTCCGGCAGTTCAGACAGCCAGACGTGCATCAGCATGCTGCAAGCCTCTTTGGGGAGTTTCTTCTCCAGGGCTTTCCATACGCGGGACGATTTAGTGGTTTCGGTTATCACCCCATGCTCTTCTTCTGTAAATAAGGGGGAGGGCTCTCCTTCGCCTACCAGTTTCTGAGGGAATACTTTCCGGCTATAGGCATCGAAGATACATGTCAACAAGCCTTCAAACGTTTTATCATACCTGAAAACGATCATCTTGTCAGTCTGGAAAATGGATGGTTAGTTGCCGCTCGTCGAAGCCTTTTTTTGCCGGTTTCTTCACTGCTGTCAGTACCTTGCGTACATATTCCGGACTCGCTTCATTTACGGTAAAAGTAGCCAATTCATGGCAGGTGATAAAGTATTGCGCTTTTTTCATTACCACCCCAATCTTTTTCAGGGCAGAAGAAGTAATCCTGCCATGTCGCCGGGAAGCCACGATTAGTTTGGCCGACTTCACACCTATGCCCGGCACCCTCAATATCATAGAATAGTCTGCCTTATTTACATCTACCGGGAAGGCCTCGGGATGACGCAACGCCCAAGCCAGTTTAGGATCTATTTCCAAATCGAGGTTGGGGAATGCATCGTCTACTATTTCGCTGGCTTTAAATTCATAAAAGCGCATCAGCCAGTCGGCCTGATACAGACGGTTCTCTCTTACCAAAGGGGCTTGTTTCAAGGCCGGAAGACGCGGATCATAAGTATTGACAGGAATATAGCCGGAATAATACACCCTCTTCATGCTGGGGCGCTGATACAAAGCAGTGGATAGCTGAAGAATATCCTTATCGGTTTCATCCGTTGCTCCTACGATCATCTGGGTACTCTGTCCGGCCGGAGCAAAACGCGGAGCATGGCGAAAGCGCATCCGCTCTTCCTTATTCTGCAATACACCCTGCTGAATATAAAACATGGGCTTGTACACGCTCTGGTGATCCTTTTCGGGAGCCAACATCTTAAGGTTGGTCTCCTTGGGAATCTCTACATTCACACTCAGACGGTCGGCATACAATCCGGCTTCATGTACCAGTTCGCTGCTGGCACCGGGAATGCTTTTCATGTGTATATAGCCGTTATAACGATGAACAGTCCGCAAGTCTTTAACCACCCGTACCATCCGCTCCATAGTGTAATCCGGGCTGTTTATTACGCCCGAGCTGAGAAAAAGCCCCTCTATATAGTTCCGGCGATAAAATTCGATGGTAAGATCCACCAATTCATTAACAGTAAGTGTAGCTCGCTTAATGTCGTTACTCCGACGGTTGATGCAGTAAGCACAATCATAGATACAGTAGTTGGTAAGCATAATTTTCAGGAGAGAAACACAGCGTCCGTCCTCTGTAAAACTATGACAAATCCCCCAGCCTTCCGCACTTCCTATCGTACCCGGTTTATTCTTTCGGGTGGTTCCGCTGGAAGCGCATGAAATATCGTACTTAGCTGATTCAGCCAGCACTTTCAGTTTTTCATGTACCTGCTCATTCATCTTTACAAAGAAAGAGAATTCGGATGAGAAAGCAGCAAAAAGATCCTTAAAAAACGGAGTCATAACAAAAGGAGTTTTCAACAGGAGTATATTGTTTTGGTCTAAAGAAAATTAACTTTAGCCTAAGAATAATATTCAAAATATCCATATCTTTAGCGCTCATTTTGTGACAATAATCGTATCTTTGCCCCGTTTTACTGATAAATGTGGCAAACATGTTTAATTAAAAAATGAGAATTATGAAAAAGAACTTTCTATTGTATCTTCTTATGATGGTATTTTCCATCACATTCTTTAGTGCTTGTGGGGATGATGATGATGATCCAAAGGAGCCGGAAACACCTACCAACCCAACCGAAACAACTTGGAAAGATGGACTTGGTACATTTAAAGGAGGAGATAAGGATAATGCGTATGTCCTTAAAATTAACGATGGCGAGCCTGCTCAAACGAAATCCGTTGCCTTGGCTGCCGGAACGGGAGAAAATGCAAAAATAACATTGACAAATGTACTTCCTGATGGCGCAGCTATTGAAATTGATAATGTAGAAATGAAAAAGTCTGACAATACATATTCTTTTGAAACTACAAAAACAGTTGGTACAACGGAAATTAGCGTAAGCGGTAAATTGGAAGGAATCCCTGCTACCAAAGCGAACGCAGCTAAGGAAGCACAAAAAACACTTGCTATTAATGTTAGCCGTAAAATCGTATCTCCGCTGGCCGGAACCTGGAAACTCAACTTTGATCCAACAGGAGGTGACGTTCAGTTCAACGTAAGTACCGGTGATCCTGCTACCGACATGATGATTGGCGCTATGGGTCCTATGTTGGGAGGTATGATGGCTCAAAAGGTAACAGACGTAACAGTTTACTTTAATGAAGACGGTCTGTTCGATGTAAACTGGGTAAAAACAGGCGAAGAAGAAGCTACAGGTATGCCTGATGCTATCAAGGGAATGGTTACCATTAACTACCTTGCATCTGAAAACCAGGTATTCATGGCACTTGACAAGAGCCTTGTATCTCTGTTAGGGATGTTAGACCTGAGCAGCTATGGTCTTGAACTTGAAGACCTGTTGGCGTTATTAGTTGAACAAGGCGATTTCTACCTGTTGCCTATCAACATGGCTATTGAAGAGGATGGTGTATCATTCTATGCTTCAAAAGAACTTCTTGGTGCTGTAGCGCCTATGTTATTACCTATGTTAGGTGGCATCGAACTTCCTGAAGGCATGGAAAATATTGCTACACTTCTTGAAAACTTACCTACCATTATTGAAAATTCCGAAACATTTAATGTGCATTTAGGATTTACAAAGCAATAATGTATCTAAGGATATGAAACTAAAAAGCAGGGAAAAAGTCCCTGCTTTTTTTGTTTTCTTTTGTACCTTTGTGTTTCGCTTTTGGCGGATGTTGAATAGGGTAAAAAGCAAATGATAAAAGATAAAAATGCATTGGAGGGTGGCCTCATCTCGGTATTGGGGGCACGGGTACATAATCTAAAAAATATAGATATTGATATACCGCGTAACAGTCTTACGGTTCTTACGGGAATGAGTGGAAGCGGTAAGTCGTCACTGGCATTTGATACCATCTTTGCCGAAGGGCAACGACGCTATGTAGAGACATTCTCGGCCTATGCGCGACATTTTCTCGGGAACATGGATCGCCCGGATGTAGACAAGATCACAGGACTAAGCCCCGTTATTTCCATTGAGCAGAAAACTACCAACCGGAATCCCCGCTCTACGGTAGGGACTACCACCGAAGTATACGATTTCTTCCGTCTTTTATATGCACGGGCTGGTGAAGCTTACTCCTATCTGACAGGAGAAAAGATGGTAAAATACACCGAAGAACAGGTGTTAAACCTGATTATCGATAAGTATCAGGGCAAGAAGACATACATTCTAGCTCCTTTGGTGCGAAACCGTAAAGGACATTACAAAGAATTATTCGAGCAGGTACGAAAAAAGGGATATCTGAGCGTTCGTGTAGACGGCGAACTACGTGAGATACTGCATGGTATGAAGCTGGATCGCTACAAGAACCACAGTATAGAAGTGGTGATAGACAAATTGGTTATTTCCAAATCGGACGAACGCCGCCTGAAAGAAAGCCTGAAAGTTGCCATGAAGCAAGGAGACGGTCTGATCATGGTATTTGATGCCGACACAAACGAAATCCGCCACTATAGCCGCCGGCTGATGGATCCGAAGACCGGACTGTCGTATAGCGAACCGGCTCCTCATAATTTCTCGTTCAACTCGCCACAGGGAGCCTGTCACAAATGCAAAGGTTTGGGACAAGTAAACCTGCTGGATATAGAGAAAATCGTTCCGAATCCATCATTAAGCATTTATAATGGTGGAATTGTAGCTCTGGGAAAATATAAGAATTCGCTTATTTTCTGGCAGATTGAAGCCATCTGTGAAAAATATGGTGTAACCATCAAAACCCCTATCAAAGATCTGCCCGAAGAAGCCATAGATGACATCATGAACGGTACAGACGAGCGTTTGCAGATAAAGAACGCCTCTCTGGGTAATTCCAATTACTTCCTCTCGTATGAAGGAGTGGCAAAGTACATCATGATGCAACAGGAAAGCGAAGCCTCTGCCTCGGCTCAGAAATGGGCCGGACAGTTTATCAAGATGTCGGCCTGCCCGGAATGTAATGGCCAACGCCTGAATAAAGAAGCCTTGCATTATAAGATTGCTGATAAAAATATCGCTGAGATATCAACCCTGGATATTTCCGAATTATACGAGTGGCTGGAAGGTATAGAGGAACGCTTGGATGAGAAACAACGCCAGATTGCAGTAGAAATACTGAAAGAAATCCGTTCGCGCCTGAAATTTCTGCTGGATGTAGGACTGGAATACCTTTCCATGGGGCGTGCTTCCGCATCATTGTCCGGAGGTGAGAGCCAACGTATCCGACTGGCCACACAAATCGGCAGTCAGCTGGTAAATGTACTCTACATCCTGGATGAACCCAGTATCGGACTGCACCAGCGGGACAATGTACGCCTGATCAACTCACTGAAACAACTACGAGATACAGGTAATTCCGTTATCGTGGTTGAGCATGACAAAGAAATGATGCTGAGTGCCGATTACGTAGTAGACCTGGGTCCCAGAGCCGGACGGCTGGGTGGAGAAATTGTCTTTGCCGGCACACCCGAAGAAATGCTGAAAGCGGACACACTTACCTCGGCCTATCTGAATGGGAAAATGAAAATAGAAATCCCTCCCAAACGCAGGAAAGGAAACGGTAAATATATCACCATCAAAGGAGCCCGGGGAAATAACCTTAAAAAGGTAGACGTTTCTTTCCCTCTCGGACTTTTCTTATGTGTAACAGGAGTATCGGGTAGCGGAAAATCTACCTTGATAAACCAAACGCTTCAACCCATACTAAGCCAGCATTTCTATCGCTCATTGGAAGATCCCCTGCCCTACGACTCGGTAGAGGGAATCAACAATATAGACAAAGTAGTAAATGTAGACCAGTCGCCTATCGGACGTTCTCCCAGAAGTAATCCGGCGACCTATACCGGAGTATTTTCTGATATCAGAAGTTTGTTTGTTGAACTGCCGGAGTCTAAAATACGAGGTTACAAACCCGGACGTTTTTCGTTTAACGTTTCCGGCGGAAGGTGTGAAACCTGCAAAGGAAACGGATATAAGGCTATAGAAATGAACTTCCTGCCGGATGTACTGGTGCCTTGTGAAGAATGTCATGGAAAACGTTATAACAGGGAAACACTGGAAGTCCGTTTCCGTGGAAAATCCATCGCTGAAGTACTGGATATGACAATCAATATGGCTGTTGAGTTCTTCGAGAATGTCCCCACTATTCTGCATAAAATAAAAGTACTGCAAGATGTAGGTTTGGGGTATATCAAACTGGGACAGCCTTCCACTACCCTCTCCGGCGGTGAGAGTCAGCGGGTAAAACTGGCTACCGAACTAGCCAAAAGGGATACCGGCAAAACATTATACATATTGGACGAACCGACCACCGGACTTCACTTTGAGGATATACGGGTATTACTGGGAGTACTGAACAAGCTGGTAGACAAGGGTAATACCGTGATTGTTATAGAACACAACATGGATATCATCAAATCGGCCGATTATCTGATAGATATCGGACCCGTAGGAGGCCGGAAAGGTGGAAATATCCTTTTCACCGGCCCCCCCGAAAAAATGCTTAAAAACACAACAAGCCTCACTTCTCAATTCTTAGCAGAAGAACTGAGAAGTTAATTGAAAAACGAAGTTTTTTTATGAAGAATCCGATAGTAATGATCAAACAATGCATCGAGAAGGAAGAACCTTATTTTGTTCTGAGAGGACAGGATATTTGTGCCCTTCCGGCCATCGAAGCATATTATAACGCAATCAAAGAACAAGTAAAAGACCCTTATTTCATTGAAGAAATAGAGGAGATAATGAAAGACTTCCGAGCCTATCGCGAAGAACAACAAACCCATATACCCGATTAGCAAATGGCCGACGACAGTTACAAGACCATCAAACAAATAGCCGAAGGATATTATACAGAAAAGCGAAGCCGCTTTATCTCGTATGCGATCCCTGTGCAGACAGTGGATGAAGTAAAGGAACTGCTGGAGGCATACCGAAAAAAATACTATGACGCCAGACATATATGCTGGGCTTACATGCTGGGAAGCGAACGAGCCGTTTTTCGTGCCAATGATGACGGCGAACCATCCTCTACTGCCGGAAAGCCCATTCTGGGACAGATCAACTCCAATGAGCTGACAGACATCCTAATACTGGTTGTACGCTATTTCGGAGGTATAGAGCTGGGTACAAGCGGGCTGATTGTTGCATACCGTTCAGCCGCTGCTGATGCCATTGCCAATGCCGAAATAATCGAATGCACGGTAGACGAGGATATAACTGTTATCTTTGAATACCCGCATCTGAACAGCATTATGCGAATCATAAAAGAAGACAATCCTACTATTTTGTCACAACAGTTCGATATGGATTGTAAAATGACTTTACGCATACGAAAAGGAGAAGCTGAGCGACTTAAAACAAGACTTTTAAAAGTAGAAACAGCCTATCTAGAAGAAGAATAAAGCATCGGAAACTGCTTTTATCCTTTTGAAATTCCAGTTTTTTACTTATTTTTGCAAACTATAACCTAGCACGGTTGAAAAAAACACAAGTTAACAGCATGAGTCCGATAAAAGTTATACTTAAACCTATACAACGCCTGGCCACCATGAAGCCTAATGCCAGCTTACTACTGTTTCTGGCAACAATATTAGCCATGGTTCTGGCCAATTCCCCTTGGGCGGGCATATATAATACAATCTTGTCACATCCTATTGATTTCCAGATAGGCAGTCATAGTTTCTTTTCGCATCACGGGGTTCCGATGACTTTGCTTGAATTTGTGAATGATGCCCTGATGGCTCTTTTCTTCTTTGTTATCGGACTGGAAATAAAACAGGAAATATTAATCGGTGAACTATCCTCCATACGAAAAGCCATGTTGCCGATCATTGCTGCCATAGGCGGAATGATCGTTCCGGTACTCGTTTACGTATCTGTCTGTGGCAATGCCCCGGAAGTACGCGGAGCCGCTATCCCTATGGCAACAGATATCGCCTTTGCATTAGCCGTTCTGGGAGCTTTGGGTAAACGAATTCCTTTATCCCTAAGGATATTCCTCACGGCTCTGGCAGTTGTCGACGATATTGGCGGTATCATTGTTATCGGTATTTTCTATAGTTCGGGTATCTCTTTTGAGCCTTTATTACTTTCCATTATCTTCCTGGTATTGTCGTATATAGGCGGAAAGATGCGTATCATAAGTGAAGGCTTTTATTATATTCTGGGGTTTGTGGTCTGGATGCTATTTGTGGAATCAGGTATCCATCCTACCATATCCGGTGTATTGGTAGCCTTTACCATACCGGCTCGTCCGGTGATCAAGCTGGATGAGTTCTCCGAAGAGATGGTAGAATACCTCCAGATGCTAGACTATACAGAGGTAAGACAATCCAACAAAGCCTCTGTTCTCACCTCATCCCAGATACATATCCTGAATAATGTGCATACACTGGCGGACAAGACGATCAGTATGCTTCAAAAGATTATACATAAACTACATCCATTGGTTTATTATGTGATCCTGCCACTCTTTGCCTTTGTCAATGCCGGGGTAACATTCAGCGACATATCACTCACTTCACTGGCGGGTATACCATTGGCTATATTCTTAGGTTTGTTTGTAGGAAAATCAGTGGGTATCTTTACATTCTCCTGGCTGGCCATCCGCCTGCGGTTGGTGGTTGTACCTCCGGGTATTAACAAGAAAAACCTCTTCGGGGTAGCCATGTTGGGAGGAATTGGCTTTACTGTGTCTTTGTTTATCGCCAATCTCTCATTTACCAATCTGCCGGAAATAGGTGCCGACCTGCTGAATCAGGCTAAATTGGGTGTATTTGTCGGATCCTTTGTCTCCGGAATTATCGGGTACCTAATATTGAATATCGTTCAACCCAAGCCGCCCAAAGGACAATCAATCCCGGATATTGATTAAACGGCAGATCGTTTCAAGATATTTTGCATCCGTCTCATCAAAGTTATTGAGCGAGTCGCTGTCTATGTCCAGTACAGCTACCACTTCTTTATCCCTGAACAAGGGAACTACGATCTCTGAGCGGGAGGCCGAATTACAGGCTATATGTCCGGGAAACTGCTCTACATCCGGTACAACAATCGTTTGAGCCTCTTTCCAGGCAGTACCACATACGCCCTTTCCGAATTTAATTCTCGTACAGGCAACAGGTCCCTGAAAAGGAGCCAATACAAGCACTCCGTTTTTCACAACATAAAAGCCCACCCAAAAAAAGTCGAAGGTCCGCTTCAATGCAGCAGCTACATTCGCCATATTAGCCACTACATCCTCCTCTCCGGAGACCAATCCTTCTATCTGCGGAAGCAGAGCCTCATACATCTCCACCTTACTTCCCTGCCCTATCAATAAATTTTCGGCCATAATTCCAAATGTTCAATATAGTCCGCAAAGATAATATTTATGGAATAATTCGTACCTTTGCAGCTGCTTTTAAAAGCCTGCCTAAGGAACAGTACGTTTTTTATATGTCTGATAATAACTCACCTCTTATTTTAGGAACCGAACGTATCAGGAAGTTGCTCATACAATATTCACTTCCTGCTATTATTGCCATGACGGCCTCTTCGCTTTACAATATGGCCGACAGTATCTTTATTGGCCACGGGGTTGGCGCTTTGGGGATTGCCGGATTGGCCTTAACCTTCCCTTTGATGAACCTGGCTGCGGCTTTCGGCTCATTGGTCGGGGTAGGTGCTTCTACATTAGTTTCCGTCAAACTGGGTCAAAAAGATTATGACGGGGCCAACCGTATACTGGGAAATGTATTGGTACTGAATATAGTCATCGGTATTCTTTTTACGCTTATTTGCCTCCCTTTGCTGGACAAGATTCTTTATTTCTTCGGAGCCAGTGAAAATACATTGCCTTATGCACGCGACTATATGCAAATTATCCTGATCGGCAATCTCATCACCCACATGTATCTGGGGCTGAACAGTGTACTTCGTGCTTCTGGTTACCCCAAACTATCGATGTATGCCACGCTAGCATCGGTGGTAATCAACTGTATATTAAACCCGATCTTCATTTTTGGTTTTGGATGGGGAATCAAGGGTTCGGCATGGGCAACGGTTATATCCCAGGTCATATCACTTGTTTGGCAAATAAATCATTTCGTAAATCCGAAACAGATTCTTCATTTCAAAAAAGGCATTTATAAACTGAAAAAAGAGCTGACGTTAAGCATCTTCGCCATCGGATTATCTCCTTTCCTCATGAACTTATGTTCTTCACTTGTTATTATTCTTATCAACAGGGGATTGAAGGAGTATGGAGGCGATATAGCGATTGGAGCCTATGGTATTGTGAACCGGATCATCTTCCTGTTTACAATGGTTATCATGGGTTTGAATCAAGGTATGCAACCCATTGCTGGTTACAATTTTGGAGCCCGCCGCTTTGATCGTGTAACCGAAGTATTGAAGCAAACCATCGGATATGCCGTGGGGGTCGCTTCTTTCGGTTTTCTGATCGCTCACCTGATCCCATCTGTCATCGTCCGTTTGTTTACTACAGACCAGGAGTTGATAGATGCCTCGGTTTATGGCTTGCACATCGTATTTGCACTATTTCCACTGGTAGGTTTTCAGATGGTTACAGTCAACTTCTTCCAGTCTATCGGCATGGCCAGAAAGGCTATATTCCTCTCCCTCACCCGTCAGCTGATATTCCTGATCCCTTTCCTGATCATACTTCCACGCTTTTGGGGAGCTTTTGGCGTATGGGTCAGTTTACCTGCTGCGGATATTGTGTCTGTTACTGTTTCTGCCATTATTTTGTATAAACAATTTAAGAAGTTTAACAGTCTACAATCCATATAAATCGTATTTTAGCATCATTAGATAAAAACAGAACAATATGAACAACATGATATTAAGCATAGGAAGACAGTTTGGTAGCGGCGGACGTATAATAGGAAAAAAACTGGCAGAAGCTTTCGGCATCCCTTATTACGATAAAGAGTTGATTACCCTTGCTGCAAAAGAAAGCGGCTTGTGTCCGGAAGTATTTGAAAAAGCCGACGAAAAAGCATCCGACGGCTTATCTCATGCCTTCTCCCTGGGCCTTTCATACGTAGGAATGTATATGCCATATACAGATATCCTATCCAACGAAGGACTGTTTAAAATACAAAGTGACGCTATCCGCAAATTGGCAGAAACAGAATCCTGTGTTATTGTAGGACGATGCGCCGATTATATCCTTCGCGACCACCCACGCTGCATTAGTTTCTTCATTCATGACAAGCTGGAGAACCGCCTGCAACGCGTAGTAAGCAGACAAGAGATAACCGTAGAACAGGCAAAGGAACTAATCACTAAAACGGACAAGTCTCGTGCTGCCTATTATGATTATTTTACGAACAGAACATGGGGGATGTCTTCTACATACAACCTATCTGTCGATGCCTCCGTATTAGGCATAGATAAAACCGTTGAGTTTATGAAAGACTTTGTAGAACGTAAATTCTCTACCCTCTGAAGTTCGTTATACTCCCAGCGCATTTATATATTCCCGCTGTTTCTGGAAAAACTGAATTCGCTGCATCTCTCCGCTTATTGAGATGAGTGTAGAGTACTTTTTCAACGAATTTACCCACTCTTTCTGATGCTTGAACACCTCCTGGTCGGTGGTAGAAATCCGGTTAATCGAATACAGCCTGATGTGGCTATACTTATAATTATCCGTTTCAATATAGCCATAGGAAGAATCAAAATGAACATTCGAGATATAAATCCGCGCCATATTCCCATTCTTGTAGTGTCCTTTAGTAGCCAATTCTTCCATATAGCTGATCATGGATAACATTTCCTTTTTCAAGACCAGCATCTCCTCTTTCGTCAGCATATTTATATTCATAAAATGCTCAATTTCACGAAGTAAGAAAAGAATCACCGCATCATCTAAAATAAAGGTAGAATGAGCAATATCCTTGCACGTATCCAGGTATCTTTTCAAAATATCCTTCAACTTCTCATTGAAAACCAATCGTGAAAAAGAAAACATACTATTTATCTTTTCATGTTGGTACATCCATTTATACAACAGGAATCTGGAAAGATTGCTATATCCGGCACAAAACACATGAGGAATCACATTAGAGGCTATATACCATCTCGCGTCGGGGTCGTCTTTAACCACCTTAACAATCCTTATAAAATCCTCCATATTAGCACAATATGTATTGATAGGATTGGAATAGTCCATCATATTCAATCCAAACAAAACATTATTCCTCGAACTATTCCCGGAAATTACATCCAGTGATACGCCAAAAGAGTTGGAAATAATAGAAGCCTCCACAAAAGTAAACGGAACTTCCCCCCTAAGTCTCCGATACACAGCCTCTTTACCGATATACAAGGTATTCATCAAGACATGCGCCAGATTAACACCTTTGGGGATTTTAGCCTTCATGGCCTTAATTAGAACATCGTTCAATGTGTCATTTTTCATAGCAAAAACATTTAGATCTATACTATAGTAACCAGATAAAGGTTCATTTTGTTCTGAATATTGCAAATAAAAAACCTTAAATTTCGCAAAACCTCATCACAAGCCTGCGAAATGCTTATTTTTCATTTGCTGAAAAGGATTCCTCCTTTGAATCGAAACAAAATCAGAACTTGCGGAAGGTGTAGCGTCTTCCTTCGCTGTCTAAGATTAGTTGGCTGTTGGATATTTTTTCGATGGTGAAGGTGCGTTGGGTGGTCGTCCAGTCGGTATGGGGAAGAAGGGATGCGTCTTCCATTTCCAGTAATAGTTCTTTGTTGTCATTTAATGTTTTATAGCCATAAACTACATTGTAGCTATTGGATGTGGGGCTGTATATCTGGTATTGGAACAGGGAGGTAAGGAAGTTGTAATAGATGGTATCTACCTTTTGATAAGTGCCGTTCGACTCTATCTCCTGCATTTGCCATTTGCCTGCCAGCTTATCTTCGTTCTCATCGCTGCATGCTGCGCCAAACAAGATTAATGCTACACATACAAATGCCAGTCTTAATATAGTATCTCTTTTCATATAATTGCTTTTTACACCTCAAAGGAAACAATTTATCAGCAATATTCAAAGGCTTTTCCTGATGGAAGAAGTTTTTTAAATCCCACAACTGTTGAACTTGAGTTCTACATATGTTGAACATATGTTCTACAGTTGTTGAATATGAGTTCAACAACTGTGGGACTTCAATAAACTGTAAAAAACAATCGGGTATTATGAGTGAGAGATGAAAAATTATACCTATTTTTACTCATCAATAATGGTTTTCTTAAATCTATTTAGACCCGAATGAGAACACAGCTATTATTATATATCTTTACATTATCCCTTATATTTCAATCGGTTCATGCACTTGATGCAGACATGTACAAGTTTACAAAGATTGATGCCGAAAAAGGTTTGTCCGACAGCGAGATAAAATGTATCTACAAAGACAAAACGGGATTCATATGGTTTGGAACACCTTCCGGATTAAATCGCTACGATGGCTACGAAATAATCACCTATAAACAGGATCTGAATGATGAGACTTCTACATTCAACAATGATATAGAACGGATACAGGAAGATGCCGACGGCAAACTATGGATCAAAACCCGTTCGGGCTATTCCATCTTTGATACCTCTCTGGAGCGTTTTGCCAAGGATGGAAACCTGCTTCTTGAGAAATATTCCGGCACAAATGATCTATGGAATTCTTCTGAAAGCCTCTTGTACATTGACCTGGGGAAGAATTTCTGGTTTGTTACCTGGGAAGATATCCGCATGTACGATATCAAGGAGAACAAACGTACGATATTCACCCAAGGTGGGTCGGACGCTTTAAGCCGGGGCTTGATACGGGATATCAGACAAGGGCAAAACCGTTACTGGTTTCTGTACGAAAACGGAGTATTGGAATGCATGGAAGCCCAGTCGCACAAAGTAATCAGCAAAGACTCCACCATCCATAAGGCTGCCAAACTGAAAAATAACAGAGACATCAAGCTATTTGTAGATTCAACCGGTGATGTATGGATATATGGCATTGGCGAGCATTACGGGCTGGCACACTATGATGTGGCAAAAGACAGTTGGACTAGGTATTCTTCTACATCCCCTACTCCTTTCAGGATTTCCAACAATGTAGTCACATCCATAGAAGAAGACGAGAAAGGGATTATCTGGGTCGGCAATGATCATGGCGGGGTAAACCTGATAGACAAAAAAAACGAAAGCATAACTACCCTGTGGCACAAGGAGGGAGACAATAACAGCCTGGCGCAAAACACCGTTAAAGCCCTCTTTCATGACGATATGAATATCATGTGGCTGGGAACCTATAAACAGGGGGTTTGCTATTATCATGAAAGTATTTATAAGTTCAACATTATCACCGAAAAGAACAGGATGCCATTCCATGATATCAACTGTTTCCATGAAGATGAAAACAAGAATTTATGGATCGGGACAAACGGAGGAGGATTGATCTATTTCGACCGGAAAAATGATAAATATGCAACTTATAAACATTCTCCCGGCAACCCAAACACTCCTGCCGGAGACGTCATTGTAAGTATGACAAGTGACTTGCAGGGTCGTTTGTGGATTGGATATTATCTGGCCGGATTGGATTGCTTCGACGGCAAGACATTTACACACTACACCGTAAATCCGGAGGACAGCGAAGAGGGCATCCCCGATAATAACATCTGGAGGCTACGTTGCGATATGGCCAGCAACTTATGGGTAGGAACACTTAACGGAGGTGCGGCTGTACTGGATGTAGTTACCGGCAAACGGCTGAAAACACTAAACCCCCAGGGTTCCGTATATAGTATTATAGAAACCAAATCCGGCAATATGATGGTAGGCTCGCAGGGCGGCTTATTTATTTACAGTGTTATCACAGACCAACTGGAACTATTTGAAAAAGAGATATTCAGCAACATACAATTAAGTAGATACGACATCAATAACTTGTTTGAAGACAGCCGTGGCCTCTTATGGATCGGAACCAAAAACGGCCTGTTTGTATACAACCCCTACACCAAGGAAGTGCGCCTCTTTATGAAGGAAAACGGGCTATCGGCAGACTTGGTGCAAAGTATCCTGGAAGACCATGAACATAATATGTGGATTGCAACCAATAGCGGACTGACCTGTATCCATGTTTCTACAGCTCACGACCAGCCGGGCTACTTCTATCACCTATTGAGCTATGACAGCTCTGAAGGGCTTCAGGGAGAATGGTTTAACCATAATGCCGCCTACTTCACCTCTGACGGAGAACTATTGTTTGGCGGGGCGTCCGGGTTTAATATCATCAGACCCTCTGCTTCAAGTAGCAATACTTCTCCGCCCCGTATTGTTATTACAGACTTTCAGCTTTACAACAAAAGTATCCGTCCGGGAGAGTCCTACAATGGGCGTATCATCCTTAAAAACAGCATTGCACAAACCAAAGAGATTAACCTGGATTATTTTGACAATTATTTCAGCTTATCATTCTCGTCGCTTAATTATTACATGCCGGCCAAGTCGCGCTACTTCTATAAACTGGAAGGCTTTAACGACCAATGGCTGGAAACAGACCGGAACAATCGCAAGGTAACTTATACCAACCTGAATCCCGGTAAATACACGCTCTATCTGAAAGCTGTCAACAATGAAGGAGTCGAGAGTGCGGAACCGGTTGTTCTCTGTATAAATGTCCGTCCGCCTTTCTGGAAAACCACCTGGGCTCGGCTTACTTATTTCTTTTTACTTGTAGGGGGAGGCATCTGGTTTTTCCGCAGGATGACCAGAAGGTCGGAGAAAAAGCTGGCGTATGCCCAGGAAAACATGCGTGTTACCCAACAGTTGGAGATGGATGAAATGAAGCTCCGCTTCTTTACCAACATCAGCCATGAGTTCCGGACACCGCTTACACTGATACTTTCGCCGCTTGAAGATTTGCTGAAAAAGGCAAAAGACCCCGAAGAGAAAGAGTCGCTCCGGATCATGAGACGAAATGCCAAACACCTGCTGACACTGGTCAACCAGTTGCTGGATTTCAGAAAGTTAGACATGAATGCCCATACCCTGCAAAAGTCGCTGGGTGATATCGTAACATTCGTAAGGCAGCAGTCTGAAGTCTTTAATGAAGTAATGGCTCGTAAAGATATAAACTTCAGCTATACAAGCAGTTTGAAACATTTTTACATGTATTTTGATGCCGACAAGCTGGGTAAAGTATTGATAAACCTGCTCTCCAACGCCTATAAATTCACCCCCGAAAAAGGAACGATCAATGTCCATTTGTTGCAAACCGAAGATAACAAGGTGCAAATCAGCATCACAGATAATGGAGAAGGAGTACCTGAAGATGAGCTAGATAAGATATTCGACCGCTTCTATCAGACGAAGACTGAGAACTCTATAAACTACCAGGGAAGCGGAATCGGGCTGCATATTTCCAAAGAATTCGTGCTACTGCACGAAGGAACAATCCGGGCGGAAAATGTACCGGAAGGCGGCATTCGGTTTATCATTCTCCTTCCGTGTCCGAAAGAAGAACTCTCTACCGAAGCAAATGACACGACACTTCCGGTTATCAATGATGTGGAAATAAGCGATGAAGATAGCATACTTGAAGAGGTTCTGAAGTCCGACGGCTTACCCAAAATACTGATCATAGAAGACAATAAAGACCTTCGCACCTTGATTGCTTCACGCCTGAAAGAACATTATCACATTTTGCAGGCCGAAAACGGGACAGAAGGGCTGGCCATAGCCTACAAGGAAATCCCGGACATCATCCTCTCTGACATTATGATGCCCGGAATGGATGGTATAGAGCTGAGTAAAGCCGTAAAAGGCGACATACGGACCTCTCATATTCCCTTGATCCTGCTAACGGCTAAAGCCGGGGAAGAAAGTAAGCTGGAAGGGCTGAAAGCTGGTGCCGACGACTACATCACCAAGCCCTTTAATCAGGAAATTCTGGAAGTAAAAATACACAACCTGATAGAGGCGCGTAAACGAAACCAGACAGTTATCGAAGAACAAATAAAGATAGAACCGTCCAAAATAACAGTCAATTCACTGGATGACAAACTAATACAAAAAGCCATTGAATATACGGAAGTCAACATCGCCAACCCTGACTTCTCGGTAGAAGAACTAAGCCGCGAACTGGGAATGAGCCGTGTCCACCTGTATAAGAAGCTGTTATCGCTTACCGGCAAAAGCCCCATTGAGTTTATACGTATCATACGCCTGAAACGGGCTGCACAATTACTGCAGGAAAGCCAGTTGACGGTTTCTGAAATAGCATACGAAGTAGGCTTCAATAACCCCAAGTATTTCCGTAAATATTTCAAGGAAGAATTTGGAATTTTGCCTTCACAATACGGATCAAAAGAAGAATAATTTACATTTTATGCTCTAATATGTAACAAAGCAAACCCTGCCTACTAACAAATAGGCCTTTTAGATTTAACATCTTGCCTTTTCGCTTCGTTTCTCTTATCGTAAATTTGTATCCGATGAAATAACCATCGGATGAAAAAACGAATAAGTTTTAATTGAGAACTAAGTGATGAATAGACTGTTGGGCGGCATAATAATTGCATCTATTTTTGCATGTATATTTGCAGCATGTACGGATACCTGGGAAAAGACTGAAAACGGAGTGATTGTTCACTTGGAGAAAGGCAGTCTGAAAACGCCTCGGCACATTCGCCTGTCTGTTATCAATGAAAATATCATCCGCGTTTCGGCCACTCCCGACAAGTTCTCGAAAGAGAAAAGCCTGGTAGTAGAAACACCGCCGCTTACCGCTCCCTGGGAAGCCTTTGAAGCCGACGGCAACCTGATACTACAAACCTCCTCATTAAAAGCCCATACCAACCTGAAGACAGGCGAAGTGAAATTCACAGACCTGGATAACAATATTATATTGCAAGAGAACAAAGGAGGAGGAAAAGCATTCGTACCGATGGAAGTAGACGGAACACCCGGATATACTCTCCATCAGGTATTCGAATCGCCCGATGATGAGGCTTTTTACGGGCTGGGGCAACATCAGGCCGACGAATTCAACTATAAAGGAAAAAACGAAACGCTGTTCCAATACAATACCAAGGTATCCATCCCCTTCCTTGTTTCCAACAAGAATTATGGCATCTTATGGGACAACTACTCCCTCAGCAAATTCGGGGATATCCGCGACTATGCCCAGCTTTCACAATTCAAGCTATACTCCATAGACGGAGCAGAAGGAGGGCTAACGGCTACTTATTATACAAACTCAGACCCAAACAATATATATATCACCCGTACGGAAAATACCATTGATTACGAAAACCTGGAAAGCATAAAAGATTTTCCGAAAGGCTTTCCGTTTCATAATTCAAGCATCGTATGGGAAGGCGACCTGCAGGCAAAGGAGTCCGGTATCCACCGTTTTCTCCTTTACTATGCCGGGTATACCAAGATATGGATAGATGGCAAATTAATGGCCGACCGATGGCGCACGGCATGGAACCCCTCTGTTGCCAAGTTTAATGTATATATGGAGGCCGGAAAGCATCATCATATCCGCCTGGAGTGGCAGCCCGACGGAGGTGTGTCATACATCGGACTGAAAGCACTTTCTCCCGTAGCGGCAGAAGAGCAGAACAAGCTATCCCTTTACTCCGAAATGGGCGATCAGATCGACTATTACTTCATCAAAGGTACCTCCATGGATGATGTGATCAAAGGGTACCGTAGCATCAGCGGAAAGGCTCAGGTGATGCCTAAATGGGCCATGGGCTTCTGGCAAAGCAGGGAACGATACAAAACCCAGGACGAACTACTGAATGCCCTGAAAGAGTTTCGCAAACGCAGAATACCTATCGACAATATTGTACTGGACTGGAGCTACTGGGAAGAAGACCAGTGGGGAAGCCATCAGTTTGATGCCAAAAGATTTCCCAATCCTCGCAGTATGGTAAAGCAGGTGCATGATCTGAATGCAAAAATCATGATCTCCGTATGGCCTAAATTCTACGAAAACACCATCCACTACAAGGAGTTTGACGAAAAAGGCTGGATGTACCAACGCGCCGTAAAAGACAGCATAAGAGACTGGATAGGCAAAGGATACATCGGATCATTCTATGATGCTTACAGCGAAGGAGCGCGTGATTTGTTCTGGAAACAGATGAAGGATTGTTTATACCCATTAGGGTTTGATGCCTGGTGGATGGATGCTTCCGAACCGGATATCCTTTCCAATGCCAGCATAGAGTACCGGAAAGAGTTGATGAACCCAACAGCGCTCGGGCCATCTACCAAATACTTCAACACCTATGCCCTGATGAATGCTATGGCTATCTATAACGGGCAACGGGCGGTAGATAATGATAAGCGTGTATTCCTACTGACTCGTTCCGGCTTCTGCGGACTTCAAAAGTATGGAGCCGTTACCTGGAGTGGCGATATCGGTACCTGCTGGGAAGACTATAAAGCCCAGATATCAGCCGGACTTAATCACTCCATGTCGGGCAACCCTTACTGGACAATGGATATCGGCGGATTCTGCGTTCAAAAGCGTTTTGAACAGGCACAGGAGGGCTCGGAAGACATGAATGAATGGCGCGAACTAAATGCCCGCTGGACACAGTTCGGAGCCTTTGTCCCCCTATTCCGCACACATGGCCAATACCCGTTCCGCGAAGTGTATAACATCGCCCCGGAGGAGCATCCGGCTTACCAAACGATTGTCTATTACGACAAATTAAGGTATCGCCTGATGCCTTATATCTATTCCATGACAGGCTGGGTATATCTGAACGATTATACCATTATGCGCCCGATGGTGATGGATTTCGGACAGGACGCGAAGGTGAACAATATAGGCAACCAGTACATGTTCGGGCCATCCTTATTGGTATGCCCCGTATACGAGTACAAAGCGCGTAACAGAGAAGTTTATTTCCCCAAGAATACAGGTTGGTATGATTTCTATAATGGTACATATACAGAAGGCGGACAGTGCATTTCGGTGGATGCCCCTTACGAACGTATGCCTTTGTTCGTAAAAGCAGGCTCCATCATACCGGTAGGCGAAGAGATACAATATAGCTCGGAAAAACCGGATGCAGATGTCACGCTTTATGTATATGCCGGAGCAGATGCATCTTTTGATTTGTACGAAGATGAAGGTACCAACTACAACTACGAAAAAGGTAAATATGCAACAATCTCAATTCAATACAACGATCATACAAAGGAGGTTACAATTGGCGAGCGCAAGGGTGATTTTTCCGGTATGGTTGGCCAACGTAAATTTCATGTAGTGCTCGTGAATAAAGATAAGGCGAAAGGGTTTGATACGCGTCCTATTCCTGACGCAACGGTTATCTATAGTGGTAATTCTGAAACAATAAAATTGTAATTAAACATTCCCTTTTTAGTCCACTAATGAATAGTTTGATGTCTGGAATGCAGGTCATGTGATATGACCTGCATTTCTATTTTTATTTATTTCAAACCTCTGTTCTTCAATAAAGGTCCGGTACCCGGTTCCTTGCCACGGAAATTCTTATACATATCCATTGCATCGTCAATACCGCCGGGAGTTAATACATATTTGCGGAATTTATCAGCCATTTCCTGGTTGAAGATATCGCCTGTTTCCGTAAAGGCCTCAAAGGCATCCGAATCCAGCACTTCCGACCAGATATAGCTATAATAACCGGCTGTGTATCCACCACCCATCGTATGGCTGAAGTAGGTAGAACGGTAACGGGGAGGGATCTGACTCAGCAAACCTCTTTTACCCAGCGTTTCAGCTTCAAAGTTCAATACATCAAAGTTCATTACTTCTTTATTAGCCGGAAGGTCTCTCAAGATGTGATAGTCCATATCCAGGTAAGAGGCAGCCAGGTATTCTGTCGTAGCAAAGCCTTGTCCGTATTTTCCGCTCTTATCCAGCTTTTCAATCAGGTCGCCAGGGATTACTTCACCGGTCTGATAATGTTTGGCATATACCTTCAGCACTTCCGGTTCAAACACCCAATGTTCCATAACCTGGGAAGGAAGCTCTACGAAATCGCGTGGAACACCTGAGATACCAAAGTAATGTACATCTTTGAACAGGCTATGCAAGGCATGTCCGAATTCGTGGAATAACGTATTGGCTTCATCAGCGCTCAACAAAGCAGGTTCGCCGGCTGCAGGAGGAGTAAAGTTGCACACAACCGTAACAACCGGAGATACTCTCTTTCCATCGGCATACGTCTGGCTGCGATAGCCTCCACACCAGGCACCGCCATTCTTGCTGGCACGTGGGAAGAAGTCCATATACAGAAGCCCTAAATGGCTACCGTCTTTGTCTTTACATTCAAAAGCAATGGCTTCGGGGTGAGGCAGCGGAATATCTTTAAGTTGTGTAAACGTAATGCCATACAGCTTGTTGGCTACATAAAAAGCTCCTTCGTATACATTTTCCAGTTTCAGATAAGGACGGATTTGAGCCTCATCCAGGTCGAACTTAGCCTTTTTGGCCTTTTCAAAATAATAGCGCCAGTCCCAGCCTTCTGCTGTAAAGCTATTACCTTCTTTCTTTATTTCAGCCTGAATATCAGCTAATTCTTCTTTAGCTTTCTTCAGGGCAGGATTCCAAAGTTCATCCAGCAAGTTATAAACATTCTTTTCATTCTTCGCCATGCGCTCTTCCAACACGAAAGAAGCATAATCATCATAACCCATCAGTTTAGCCTTTTCCAGACGAAGAGTAATCAATTGTTTTACAACATCCTTATTGTCATTTTCGTTATTGTTGTTTCCACGCATGGTATATCCTTTGAATATACGTTCGCGCAATTCGCGTTTGTCAGAATTCTGCAGGAAAGGCATAATGCTCGGGTTGTGCAATGTAAAGAGCCATTTACCTTCATGGCCTGCTTGCTTGGCAGCTTGTGCAGCAGCAGCTATTTGTGCATCCGTCAATCCCAACAGGTCTCCTTCATTATCTATTACCAACTGAAAAGCATTTGTTTCCTTCAGCATGTTCTGCCCGAAATTAAGCTGCAGCATTGATATTTTGCTGT
Organism: Parabacteroides sp. PH5-46; assembly: GCF_029892785.1. Taxonomy (GTDB): domain Bacteria; phylum Bacteroidota; class Bacteroidia; order Bacteroidales; family Tannerellaceae; genus DFXE01. The sequence continues at coordinate 156,429 of NZ_JARXXA010000004.1, read as the reverse complement.
TCAACTCACGCAAAGTCTGTTGCTTTTCGGCACTCAGGTTTGCTCCTCCGCGAACAAAGCCTTTATAGGTTTCTTCCAGCAACTTCGCCTGTTCTTTGTTCAGATTTAGGTTGTCCTTATTATCATACACAGCTTTCACACGGGCAAATAAGGCCGGATTCAGATTAATATCGTCTGAATGCTTGGAAAACAAAGGAGACATTTCACGGCTCAGGGCCTGCATTTCATCATTAGTATTGGCACTGTTTTGTCCGTAAAATACAGTTCGTACTTTCCGTAGCAATTCGCCGCATTGGTCTAATGCCACAATCGTATTTTCAAAAGTAGGAGATTCCGTTTGATTAATAATGGCATCTACTTCCTTCACCTGCTCTTCCATTCCTTGCAGGAAAGCTGGCTTGTAATGTTCCATTTTAATCTGATCAAAGGGCGGAACCCCATAAGGGGTGGTGTACTCAGACAGGAAGGGGTTTCCTGTATCATTCTGGCTCGATTTCTTCTCAGATGAGCCACATGCGCTAAGCGCGACTACCAAACCGGCAGCAAGTACCATCTTCTTCATTTTTTGTGTTTTAGAATATTTTACAAAGTAGTAATGGGACAAAGATAATGACAACTAACGAAAATTCCTCCATTCAAACCGAAATTACTTCCTGTAAAATACGACCTTTTATGCCAGGATTTTTATTGGCCGATAGCTGTCGGTCAATTGGCTGACAATTATCAGTTAGTTGGCTGACGGCCGTCGGCCAACTGACCGATAATTATAGGCCAACGATTTTCTGCAATTCAAAAACTGAAAAACAAGAGTGAAAAACGGCTATTATCCAGTATATTGGGTAATTTTGTATTACTATAACATAAAAATTTATTAGCTATGAACAGAATTTGTCAGTTATTTAATATCAAATATCCTATTATACAGGGAGGTATGGTATGGTGTAGCGGGTGGCGATTAGCTTCTGCAGTTAGCAATGCCGGAGGATTAGGTTTATTAGGAGCAGGTTCTATGCATCCGGAAGTACTTCGCGAACATATTATTAAATGTAAACAGGCAACCGATAAGCCTTTCGGTGTGAATGTTCCGCTCATGTATCCCGAAATAGAAACAATCATGCATATTATAGCCGAGGAGGGTGTGAAAATTGTTTTCACTTCTGCCGGTAACCCGAAAACCTGGACAAATTACCTGAAAGAACAAGGCATAACAGTGGCCCATGTGGTGAGTAGTTCCAAATTTGCCGCCAAGTGTGAAGAGGCTGGCGTAGACGCCATTGTAGCCGAGGGTTTTGAAGCCGGAGGGCACAATGGAAGGGAAGAAACAACCACTTTATGCCTGATACCTGCCGTACGCCGGGCAACCACCCTCCCACTCATAGCAGCCGGAGGAATCGGTACCGGCGAAGCCATTGCCGCCGTACAAGCCTTAGGAGCCGAAGGTGTGCAAATAGGCAGCCGTTTTGCCCTAACAAAAGAAAGCTCCGCCCACGACAACTTCAAGCAACTATGCCTAAGTCTGGATGAAGGGGATACCAAACTATTGCTAAAGAAACTGTCCCCTACCCGCCTGGCCAAAGGCGACTTCAAACAAGCCGTAGAAGAAGCCGAAGCCCGTGGTGCCTCCGTTGAAGAAATGAGAGAACTACTAGGGCGAGGACGCGCCAAAAAAGGCATCTTTGAAGGCAACCTACAAGAAGGAGAACTCGAAATAGGCCAGATAGCCTCCCTCTTCCACGAATCCCAATCAGTAGAAGAAGTCATGCAAGACCTCGTCAGCAGCTACCAGTCTGCCCTTAAAAACATCTCCTCCGGCTGGGGAGAGTGATACCTAAAAAAACAGAAGTGAAGTATACTCCTAAGTCTTTAGGAGTTACTTCACCTCTTTTATTGTTATATTATGATATTTTAGAAACTACCTGCCGGAAGCGTATAAATATCTACTCCGATTTTAGCTCCGGACGACATGCCTTCACTCGTATAGAAGACATTATCCCAATCGCTTTCTTCAAAGGTTATGATTCCTTCAGCATATCTTCCATTTGTACATTCTAACCATGAATTAGTGCCTTCACCAAAAAGATCATCACCAAGATCCTGAGCTTCTATGACAGCTGTTCCTTTTGCAGGATCTACCTTTATTTCAATTGGGTTTGTAAAGAAACCAATCATTTTATAATTATTTGGTAACTGATCGCATCTTTCAAACTCTACTTCAGTGGGGTCTGGATCATCAAATAATGTCGAAGAGTAAACCCCTTTCCCTACATTTGTATAGGTAAGAGTAGCGACAGGAACGGCTGTAAGTGTAAACTTATTAACTCCCGGTATTTCAGTAGCAGCGCTTGATCCCTCCAATGTAAATTCGATGGTACGCTCTTCTAAGAAAGAGAAGGCAGAATAATACAATTTAACATCAAAAGAAACGATGTTTTCGCCTGCCGGAATTGTCAGTTTATCCGATAATGAAACATCAAAATGCTTTCCTTGTTCTGCAGTTCCTCCGCTTACAGTAACTTTTACGTCTATCGGATTTTTCAAAGGAGCAGAAACCAATTGTACCCTGACAGTTTCAGTTGTATCTGTCAAAGGAATAGTAACTCTACCTGTTGTTTTTTCAAATTTAACTCGTGCTGGCCCATCGTATATTTGATCATCTTCACAAGCTGTAAACAAGGCCGGCAGAATAAATAAAAACAATAAATATTTTAGATTTTTCATATTTCTATTTTATTAATTGATAAAATTATTTGTCATAACCTTCGTTTTGAACCATCAGGTTATTTGCATTTAATTCTGCATCAGAAATAGGAGCAGCAAAACGTGCGTTAGGATATACTAATCCATAATTCTGATTGCCCGGATTTTCAGGATCAGCCCCTCTTACAACACTCATGTTAAGACGCTTGAGGTCGCTTAAACGGAAACCTTCAAAACATAATTCTTTTCTTCTTTCGTTCATTATTTCATTCAATAAAGAACTTCCTGATTGATTGAAATCTGCCAAGCCTCTGTTCTTCCGTAGTTCGTTCAAATATTTTCTGGCTTCAGCATCTCCTCCGTTACCACGAACAGAAGCTTCTGCAGCTATCAGATACATTTCTGATAAACGTATCACGTTCAAATTACAAAGCTCAGCTTCCCCAGCGGGTCCAAAGAATTTACGACTTCCTATTTTTCCGTCAGGAGCTTCATAGAAGAATGAATTACGCACATCATCCGGATTTTCAGCGATCAAATCTTTAAGGTTTTTAGAAGGTAATAAATCTCCATATCCTCTGTTCTTATCTAAATATATTTTAGAAATATGGTTTGTACCATTCGATTCGGTATTGCTGTAAGGTATAGTGAAAATTGATTCTACCGCATAACCTTCTCCAGGGAACCACATGCTTGAAGCAAAGGCCCAGTCTTTTGGTAAAGCCAAAGGATTGGTTGTCGTAATCTCATATTCAGAAGCTTTAGCCAATCTATACTTATCTGAGGCTATTACTTCTTTAGCATATCCCGCAGCCTTATCGAAAGAAGCTTTGTCATTTTTGCCTGCTTTGTAAAGGTAAACGCGAGCAAGAATAGCTTTAGCTGCTAACTTTCCAACTGAAAAAGTATTACTTTTTTTATCCTCGTTCATATGACTGACAGCTGTTTCAAGATCTTCAACTATCCATGTGAAGCATTCATCAATTGTATTTCGTGCCACATTCGTTTCGATGCTCGGTTCCTTCATATAAGGAATACCCATCCGGCCATTTCCTTGATAATCGAAATCGTGAGCAAACGTTTTCACTAATTCAAAATGAACCAATGCACGGATAAAATAAGCCTCTCCAAGCAATTGAGACTTTAGAGTCTCGTCGGCAGGATTTGCTACTACAACGTCAGGCAAACGTTTGATAACTTCATTTGCAGCATGTATTGCTCTATATCCCTGAAGCCATGTGGGGGTATAAAACTGGTCACCCGGTTGAATAGTCCACATGTAAGTAGATGTAAAACGATTGGAATTATCTGTTCTTAACACCACGTCATCCGTACCGGAATCAGTAGAGGCCCAGAGTTCCCGTCCATAGAAACTAGCACTTCTTAAACGATAATAAACACCATTCATTGCAAATTGAGCATCATCTATCGACTGGATAGCCTCATCGTCAGCTAGATCGGTATGAGGAAATTGCTCCAACCAATCTTCGCAAGAAGTCAGTGTAAACAACAGACTTATTGCAGTTACTATATATATTATCTTTTTCATTATAATCTGTCTTTATTAAAATTTCACATCAACGCCAAATGTCCAGGTTTTGGAAGTAGGGAAAGCATAAAATGCCTCTCCATCCCAAGGTGCATCCGGATCCACTCCAGGGTATTTAGTAATCGTAAACAGGTTTTGTCCCTGAACAAAGAAACGAAGGTTTGACACATGAAACTTATTCGTGATGTTCTGAGGAACTGTATAGCCCAACTTAGCATTTCTCAAACGGATGTATGAACCATCGTACAAATAACGGGTAGATACTTGTGTAGTAGTAGTTATACTACGTTTAGGATTTTTAGAAACATCACCCGGTTTTTGCCAACGATCCAACATATCTGTAATTTCATTATTAGTAGATTTGCTTCCATCGTTCTGGTATTGGTAAGCTACGTTGTCGAATATCTTATTTCCATATTGGAAGAAGAAGAAAAAGCTTAGATCAAATCCTTTATAAGAAAGCGTGTTAGTAATCCCTCCCTGTCCTTTTGGAGCAGCAGATCCTACACCGGTTTTTGCATGGTTGGCATAGCTACGGGTAAACACCAATTCACCGTCACGGTCGTACCACATCTGGGCTCCGTCCGCAGGATTGACCCCGGCATATTCTACCAACTTGAATTGCATCATATCTTCACCTTCTCTGATTAATTTTCGGTCACTAGCACCCCAATCAATTTCTTCATCCGGACGGCTTAGTTTCAATACTTTATTTTTATTCTTTGCCCAGTTAGCATCTAAGCGCCAAAGGAAATCTGCATTACTGATAAGATCCAAATTAACAGAGATTTCTACTCCTCGGTTTCTCATATCACCAATATTTCTCCACTGTGTCTCAAATCCGGTGGTACGGGATAGAGGAACTTCCAGTAGCATGTCGGATGTCTTTTTATTATAAAATTCGATTGTACCACCAAAGCGGTTCATTACCCTGAAGTCCAAGCCGACATTAAAAGAAGAAACAGTTTCCCATGTCAATTCAGGATTGGCCATCTGAGATGGATAACTTGCATTTGCATTGTTATAACTGTTGAAGCTATACAAGCCATACGAATTATAATATCCTATATCAGAGTTACCTGTAGTTCCGTAGCTTGAACGTATTCTGAACTGATTCAGCCACTCTGTGTCTTTCATAAATGCTTCCCTGGAAATATCCCAAGTAGCTCCTATTGACCAGAAAGGTGCAAATAGATGGTTTTTTCCGAACTTAGAAGAACCGTCATAGCGAAAACTGGCACTAAGGAAATATCTGAAATCATAATTATAAGAAGCTTGTCCAAAGAAAGAAACCATTCTGGAATTTTGTTCGTAACCATCATATCCACTTGGAGTAGCTCCGGCTGAAGGTTGTCTTAGCTTATAAGAAGCAAAACCTTCTACAGCCGTTGTTAAACGGTATGTATTTTGCGCCTGTGCTTCCTGTCCTGCTAATAGATTCAGATTGTGCACTCCCAAGAATGTTTTGTCAAAATTCAATGTATTTGTCCAGTTCCAAACCTGTACACTACGATTTGTGCGGGTGGCACGCCCCTTTCCAAAAGCTGTATTACCCGGAGAACGTGGATCATCATATTGATCATCATCCAGAATCATCAAGTCATATCCGTACAATGTCTTGAAAAATAAATTATCGGTAAAATTAATCTGCCCATAACCAGAAGCAATCAAACGGTGTGTTTTTGTAGTACTTGTATTTTGATCATTTACCTGTACAAAATTTATCCCGTTATTACCTATCGGAGAGTCATAATAAGTTCCATCCAGATTACGCACTGGATTCAGAGGAACCAGGTTGATAGATCCTGCCACAGGATTGCTGTAATAAGCAGCAGTGGTTAATGGAGTATCTTGGTCACTCAATGAATAAGCCATATTACCTCCGAACGACAACCATTTGTATGCCCGGTGGTTTAAGTTTAAACGAACAGAAGTACGATCCATGCTTCCCCATTTAGTAATAGACTCTTGAGAGTAGCGTGAAATGGAAACATAAAAGTCAGTTTTCTCATTACCTCCACTAGCTGATAAATCATAGCTCTGAGTTAATGCATTTGAACGATAAGCTTCTTTTCTCCAATCTGTATCATAATAATTTCCATTAGCATCTTTCGGGAATTTAGCAAATTCCTCTGCAATTCTTTCTTCTGAATAACCTGAATTCCGGTAAGATTCTGTCATTAAGTCTATATATTGACTGCTATTCAACATCTTGAATCCAGTATTAGCCAAGCTTGACAAACCTGCTTGAGCTGTAAAATTAAATTGGGTTTTACCTTGCCGTCCTTGTTTGGTTTTTATCACAATCACACCATTAGCCGCACGTGCTCCGTAAATAGCAGTGGCAGTCGCATCCTTTAGTACAGAGAGCGACTCAATATCGTTCGGGTTGATGTTTGCCATAGCCCCCATAACAGAGCCATTATAGCTATCATCCGCATTATCAGCTACAGTAGTCCAGTTTCCGGTAGTAATAGGAACACCATCTACAATGTACAAGGGGTTTGTACCTGCATTGATAGAACCAACTCCACGGATAATGATTTTTGTATCAGCTCCTGGTTGACCAGTACCTGTATTTGCAGTCAACCCAGGCACATTTCCTTTCAGAGCCTCATCCAATGACGCCACCGGTAAAGCTTGTATTTTTTCTGTGCCAACTGTTGACAAAGCTCCGGTAAAAGAAGATCTTCTTTGCACACCATACCCTACAACCACAAGTTCGTCAAGAACATGCGAAGTCGATGCAAGAACGACCTTTACCGTTGGTTGAACAGCTACTTCCTGTTGTTCCATTCCCACATAAGAAACTACTAGAGTTCTTGCGGAACTTGGTACATTCAACTCAAATTTTCCATCAAAATCTGTAACAGTACCTACAGTAGTACCTTTTGCCATTACAGACGCTCCAATAATTGGCTCACCATCATCAGCGGAAATAACAGTCCCTGTCACCCGCGTAGTCTGAGCAGTTACCAAACCTATGCCCAACACAAGGCAAAATAAAAGATAGGTAATCTTTTTCATAGACACACTTTTTTTGTTTAACATACGAATACTAATTTGCACCAATATTTTGTTCACTAAATAAATGAAACAAATGCAAATAAAAGACAAAAAAATGATAAATCCAAATAAGAAACTAAGTTATTTAAGGTTATATTTCTAAAAAAAAATATCAAGCTCTATGGTATTTTCATATTATTCAATAAATATTTGTTCAAAAAGACTTAAAATACAGTAATATATCTAATATTAATCAAATTGATTAAAATAGAAAACAAATTGAATCAATTTGACATATTTGGGAAATAATTGTTTCTTCACGTAATACATTCCGAAATATAAATTATACTCATTTATGAAAAAAGTTATTTACAAACTGGTCTTTAATCAAAAAAAACTACTCAACGAGGATGGAAAAGCTCTGATACAAGTGGAATTGGAGCAGAAAGACCTCGAAATGATATTCAATGGTGAATGTTACAATCTCGATGATCTGCAGATAATCAACAATGTATCTCAATTATTATTCACCGATTTTATGAAGAAAGAGATAGATGAAAGCCATTTGAAAAATTCGACAAAGAAAAATCATTATTCAACATTATCTATAATACGTTTATTTCAAAACAATCTAATCCTCAGTGAATTAAGCTATAATTTTCTATGTGATTTTGAAAATTTTCTCATTCATCGAAAATACCATAGAAACACAATAGCAAAACACATGAGACACCTAAAGCGCTACATAAATCTGGCAATTAAGAAAGACTTGTTTGATATGAATAGAAACCCATTCAGGAAATATCAAATACGAAGTGTTGAAAGTCCAAAGATTCATCTCAGCCCCGAAGAACTATATAGACTGGAACAGATAGATTTGAGTGCTAAGAAAGGCTTGAGAAGGTGCTTGGATATGTTCTTATTCTGCTGTTATACAGGCTTGCGCTTCTCTGATGCATCTAGGATCAGAACCCAGAATTTCCGATATATTGACGGCAAATTATGGTTGTTTTTTTCTTCGACAAAAACCGATACAGATACTCGTTTGCCTATTTACTTGTTGTTTAACGGAAAAGCTGTTGCTATTTATAATAAATACATGGATGAACCAAACTTCTTTAATATAAATAGCAATGCTAACTCTAATATTAATAAACAATTACAAGAGATTGCCCGTTTGTCCGGTATAAAAAAAATCACCTTTCACACAGCCAGACACACAAATGCCACTTTACTTTTATATAAAGGAGCCCACATCACTACCGTACAAAAACTATTAGGTCATAAAAGCGTCAAAACCACAGAAATATATGGAAAAATCATGGATATGACAATCATCCGTGACCTCGAAAAAATGTACCAAGTTCCGCAAGAACTCTAGTAGTTTCGTATGTGGGAATGGAGTCGCAGGAAGTAGCGGTTCGGGCAAATGTTCAGGTAACATTAAGCACAAGTGCCCAGGCACTTGACGAAGTGATGGTAGTAGCTTACGGTACTGTCAAGAAAGCTTCGTTTACAGGTTCGGCTTCTAATTTAAGTGCTGCTGATGTTTCCACTCAAAAAGAATCATTGGTAAAATCATTACAGGGTAAGGTAGCCGGTGTACACATCGGAGGTTCTACAGGTAACCCGGGATCAAACCAACGTATTCTTATTAGAGGTATTAGTTCGTATAGTGCATCCGATCAACCTTTATATGTTATTGATGGAGTTGCTATTACTGATGATGTTGCTAACCTTTCTTCAGGTTTGAAATCGCAATCAATGCTTTCTTCTTTGAACCCGGAAGATATTGAAAGTATGACTATTCTTAAAGATGCTGCCGCTGCTTCTCTTTATGGTTCGCGTGCTGCAAACGGTGTAATTATCATTACTACTAAACAGGGAAAATCAGGAAAAACCAAGGTTTCTTATAATATGGAAACCGGATGGACCAATATAGCAGTTGGTAGCCAATACCACCCAATGAGTGCTAAAGATATGAAAGAGTATTATTGGCATGGTATCAAGAACTATTATGCTTATCGGGGACAGTCGGAAACTGATGCAGCTGCTCTTGCTGATCGGGATACTCCTGACTTTTTCTGGAATTATGACAGCAACAACAATACGAACTGGAGAGATGAAATCTACGGGAATGGTATGACTACTGATCACCAGATATCTATAAGCGGCGGTAGCGACAAAACAAAATTCTATACAGGTTTGGGTTACAACAAAAATAAAGGTGTTGTAAAAGGCAGTGAATTTGAGCGTTTTAGCGGACGTATCAATTTGGATCATTATGCAAAAGACTGGTTGCGTTTTGGTGTGCGTCAGATGCTTTCGTTTACTAACACTGAAGGTTTTCGTGACCAAAATGACCAATCTCAAGGATTTGGCACCTCGGCTCCATTGTCTATGATATTCTCATTGGATCCCACAGCTGTTAATAAATTGGAAGATGGTTCTTATAACTCTAATGTAAGTTTAAACCCCAATGTATCAAACCCTAACTTAATGTTGGGACAGAAAAGTGGTCCGAAAGCAGAAACCGTTAGCTCTGATATGTTGCGTAGCTTGACTAACCTGGAAGCAGAAGTCACTTTGCCATATGGCTTTTCAGCTAAAACAATCTTTGGATATGATTACGTTGATAACAAAGAACGTGAATTTTGGGCTCCTGAAAGTGTGAATGGAGCAGCATTAGGAGGTTTAGGATATCGTACAAATTTCGCAAATAAAACGATTACTTCGTCTTCAACTCTTAATTATACAGAAAGTTTCGACAAACATAATGTACGCGCATTAGTAGGTTATGAAGTTGAAGCACGTGATCTTTTGTATACCTCTATGTCTGCAGATAAGTATTCAACAGATAAACTTCCTGAGTTGGTAAATGGCCAACCAAGAGGAGTTTCCAGTTCAACTTATGCGGCTAACATTATGTCGTATCTAGCAAATGCAAACTATGACTATGACAATAAATACTATCTATCAGGTAGTTTCCGTAGAGATGGTTCTTCCCGTCTGGGAGCCGACAATCGTTGGGCAAACTTCTGGTCGGTAGCTGGTGCATGGCGCGTTAGTGCAGAAAGTTTTCTGTCAGACAACCCGTTATTTACAGATTTGAAACTTCGCCTTTCTTATGGTACAAATGGTAACCTGCCAACAGGTTTCTACTCTAACCTTGCCACTTATTCTTTTAGTGGTGGATATGGAGACGAAAGTGCTATTTACTGGGGAAATGCCGGAAACACAAAACTGGGCTGGGAAAAGTCTAAGAGTTTCAATGTTGGTTTCGACTGGACACTATACGACCGGGTAACCTTGTCTGTAGAATACTACAACAAGCAAACAACCGACCTGTTATTCTCTGTTCCTACCTCTATCGTAACCGGATTTGCTTCCAATATCCAGAATATGGGTGAGTTGAAGAACAACGGTGTGGAAATAACCATAAATTCTACAAACATCCATACAAAAGATTTCACATGGTCTACGAACTTCAACCTGAGTTTTATGAACAGTGAAATTACTAAATTACCTGGTGGAAACGATGTTATGTATGGTGATGGAAATATGTATCTGTTACGTGAAGGAGAATCAATGCATACTTTTAACTTGCCACAATGGCTAGGAGTAAACTCGGAAACAGGTTTAGGCGAGTTCTATATTGATCCTACTTTAAACAGCCGTGATGCCGTTATTGAAGGGCAAACTGTAAAAGATGGTAATGTTACAAACGCTTACTCTAAAGCAAAACCTACTGTTGTAGGCAAAGCATTACCCGATGTAATGGGAGGTATGACTAATATGTTTAAATATAAGAACTTCGACCTTTCTTTTATGTTCTCTTTCCAAACCGGAGCTAGTATGTTTGACTATACCGGTTATTTCCTAACATATAGTGATGGGGTACGAATTGGTAGTTTCAATATGAATAAAGAAGTTGCCGGAAATTATTGGACGAAACCAGGTGATGTAGTTGATCATCCGAAACCTATTTATGGTAATCCTTATCGTTCCGACCGTTTCTCATCTCGTACCATTCTTTCTACCGATAATATTCGTATGAGAGATATTACTTTTGGATATACACTGCCTATATCTAAGCGTTATGTAAATAATTTGCGCGTTTATTTCAAGGCAAACAACCCGTTCCTAATCTATTGTGCAACAGACAATGTAGATCCTGATGTAGACATCAATGGATATCGTCAGACAGATACACCATTGACTAAATCATTCGTATTTGGTTTGAATTTCGAGTTTTAATTATAAGCAGATAATTTTATGAAAAAAGTATATATTATATATAGTATTATAGCTGGTATAATGCTTACTGCCTGTAGTGATTTCTTGGAGGAATCGCCATCTACAGGACTTCCATCTGAGGATGCTATTACAACTGTTACAGATTTGAGAAATGCTGTTAATGGTGTTGCCTATTTCCTGTCTACCAATAACAGTAGCAAGACAGTCCGTATGACTTATGCATCTGATTACGGTATCTATGCAGATCTGAAAGGTAGCGATTTTGAAGCCTTGAGTAGCAACAATCATGCGGGCCCACTTTCACGATATACTGTTACTAAATATGATGGTATCCCATATGATGCTTACTTCTTCCATTACAAAGCATTGGCTAATGTAAATAAAGCGTTGGAAGCAGCAGAAAACCTAACAGTTTCCAATGACGAAAAAACAGAATATGACAACTATGTAGGAGAATTGTATGCATGGCGTGCCTTGATACATTTTGAATTGGCTAGAATATTCTGTCATGCACCTACTTCTGCTGCTGATATAAACGCTGCAAATTCGGGAATTGTACTTTCCACAGAAGTTTATGCGACCGATTATATCGGAGCCAGAACAACTCTGAAGGAAACCTATGATCAAATTTTGAAAGATTTTGAAACAGCGCTTCCTCTTTTAAGTAAAGGTCTTACTAACGGACGTATCAACTATTGGGCAGCTACTGCTTTACGTTCTAGGGTTCATTTGTATAATGGAAACAACGCTGCAGCTCTTGCCGATGCAAAAGCAGTTATTGCTCATACGGATTACAAGTTGTACAGCATTGACGAATATACTAAAGTATGGTCTCAAACCTACACCAGCGAATCCTTGTTTGAACTGACAGTGACTAGTCTTTATAACCCTCAACGTAACTCTTTAGGCTATTACTGTAGCTCGGATGGTTATGGAGAATGTGCTTTTGTAGAGGGTGGTGAACTACTTACTTACCTTCAGGATCATCCTGAAGACGTACGCTCTCAGTTAGCAGAAACTCAGGAGGGGGCTAATCCGGGAGTATATCCTGCAAAATATCCGGGACGTGAAGGTAGCATTTATGCCAACAGTCCGAAGGTTATTCGTCTTGCTGATGTATACCTGATTGCAGCAGAGGCAGCCTTGAAAAATGGCAGTACAGCAGAGGCAGCATCTTACGTTAACACACTACGTAAAAACCGTATCACCGGATATACAGATGTAAGCAGTATTACATTGGATGAAATTCTGTTCGAACGCAGAGTTGAATTGTTTGCAGAAAACAGCATGGCATTCGATTATTGGAGAAATAAGAAATCAGTGGTTAATCCTAATGCCGGAGAAATAAAATACGACGACTATCGTACGATTTTGCCAATCCCGCAAGATGAGATAGACCTTGCTCCTAGTATTTTAATACAAAATCCGAATTATTGATAGGAAAGATCTAATTTCTTTTCAAGAGAAATTAATAGCTAAATAAATAGAAAGAGGCTGTCTTGCGATAGCCTCTTTTTATTTGCTTTTTAGTTAATACTACAACTAATACCGCCAGTCAACCAGAAGCCGGGTTGGGGGATGTTTCCCAGGTCGAAATAGGTGGTATTGTAGAGGTTGTTTAGGTTGAGGTGGAAGGTGATTGCCTTGTATTGGTAGGCCAGTTTAAGGTCTAAGGTGGAAAAGGCGGGGAATGGGTGATCGCCTGTTTTCTCTGAATGCTCAAACTTCTCGTAAGTGCCCATGCGTTGTTGGAAACGGAAATACCAGCTGGCAGACAGGCCTTTATATATATCATGACTCAGACGGGTGGTGAATTTGTCCCGCAAATAGTTGAGTGCATATTTGGATATCAGACCCTTGGTATCACACGTTTGATGCATGCGAGCGTAATCCAGGGCTAAGGACGAAGTCTTACCCAAAGCGGGCAACCACTCTGCCAGGCGGAAACATACGCCGGCCTCTATCCCTTGTGTATTTATTTTTGTAAAATTCCAGGAAGCCCATTTGGGATCGCTGGGATCTTCTTTTACCCAGTCTATCATGTCTCTGCCCCACAGAAAAAAGCCTGTCAGGTAAGCCTGTACAAGGGGCTGTTCCCACTTCAGGCCAAGGTCTAAGGCTTCTGATCGTTCCGGTTTCAGACCTTCATTTCCGTTATGCGTTTCGGTGGTATAATAAAGGTCTGTAAAGGTTGGCATACGGGTTGATTTGCTCCATGACGCCGTGATTTTTAGTTCGTCTACCGGACGATAGGCTGCATTTACAGAGGGATAAAATTTATATTTTCCTTTCAGCAAGGTGTTATGATTCATCAGAAGGCCGGCAGAGAGCACCAAACGTTTCAGGGAGTAGGTATGCTCCAGAGCCACACTTGTATTCGTGCGATCATCATACATTTTATATTTGCGATGTGGTTCCACCATCGGCTTGCCCAATACACTACTCATGATATCTTCTTTACGTAATTCGCCTCCCAGACTGGTATTGCCCAGTTTCGAGGAATAGATAAAGATTAGGTTGCCCCCATAGGTGTCATTCCGATGATAGTTGCGGCCTGTATCGCTTCCTTTTATCAGGTCGAACTGATCGTGATGCCTGTTCCAATAGAGGATGGGTACGATTTTGAAGCTTGAGCCGAACTCTCCTTTTACGGAACCTACATACGAGCTGGTCTGATCATACTGATTGGGGTATTTAGCAGAGTAAAAGGTATTTGCACCATATTTTTTATCATTATACCCCAGTTGTATGTTCAGTTTGGAGGCTTGCGGTAAGTTCATCCGGGTTTGCCATAACACATTGTACAGGTCATAGTCACTGTTGGCTATATAACCTTCTGAAGCACTATGACCTACGGAAAGACTATGAGAAGCTATGCCTGTCTGCGCAGTGCCCCTTGCTTCTATACCCCGGAGCTTGTGCATACCTGCTTCTACATTGGCATACAAGCGGGTATCGGTATTCTTTTTGGTAACGATATTGATTCCCCCGGAGAAGGCGCTAGCACCATACACCAAGGCTGAAGGGCCATGGATAATCTCTATACGTTCTATGTCGGAAAGATTGATGGGGATATCGAAACTGTAATGTCCGGTGTGAGGGTTGGAAAGGTTAACTCCATTCAGTAGTATTGCGTTTTGGTCGGATGATCCTCCTCGGATCGAGATGTCGGCTTGTACACCATGCCCTCCTCGCTGGATGACATCTATATTAGCCACATACACTAATAAATCCTGGATACTCTGGACGGGCGCTTGCTCTACCTGCTCTTTGGTAATGACAGTAACCAGCTTGGCTGTCTGGCTAAGAGGCATTTCCAGGCGTGAGGCCGTTACCATCACCTCATCCAGTTCCTCTTCCCATACTTTCTGTAGTTGTTCTCCGGCAACTGCCTGTGCTTTGGTAGTTTGTACGGGCGTTGCCGCAAGCACACATCCGGTTACTACTCCAATGTTTACCACCTTGTGCATACTACAGAAGGCGGCATACCCTTTTCGCATAAATCTTTTAAAGCGAAAAGCGAATGATCGATTCAATACTCTTTGTTTCATATTACATTTTATTTATAAAAAACGATGGCGAAAATACGCAATAAACTCCACTTTATTATCATTTAGTTGAAAAGTTTAGACTCTGTAGTTCTTTTAAACACTAAAAGGTGAGTAATATATCACAAAAAAACTATACCTTAGCCCCGATTTTCAATTAACCGTATCGAATAAATTTTAAATTAGTATATAGAATAATGAAAGCAAAATTGAGTTTTACAAGCAAATTGATCATCGGAATTATATCACTTTTCGCGATATCAGCCACTTTCACAGGATGTGGCACAAGCTATGACGATGATATAGATGATTTACAAAATCAAATTGAAGCGCTTAAATCAGACGTAGATGCTATCAAAACAAAAGTAGGTAGCGGAACATTAGTAACGAATGTTAGCTCTAACGGAAGTACACTAACAGTTAATTTCGCTGATGGAAGCAGCAATAATATCTCCGGAATCAAAGGAGATCCCGGAACAAACGGAACGAACGGAACGAACGGAGCACCCGGAAGAGACGGAATTCTTTACGTAATCAAAGACAGTGTATGGCATACAGTACAAGGAACTGATACTTTACCTGTTACCATCAATAACGAACCTGCCGTAGCTATTCCTTCAGGTGGTAGTAATGTTGATGGAAAAAGCCCGGAATTTATTAACAACAAATGGGTATTCTACACTTGGAAGAATGGAGCATTTAAAGCTGATTCTGTTTCCTTCACCGGAAATGATCTTATTTCTTATGCTGTTGATATGGGTTCTTATTATAACTTATATGTAAAGATGGGACAAGGAGCAACTACTTTAACTGCGATACCACTCCCTAAATCCGGAACAGCTTCCAGCTCATTTGAACTGCTTGGCTTTGCGCAGTTGGCCAGTTTAGACAGCAACAGCAAAGTAAGTTGGGCAGATTTAGCAAATAATGATCTGATTATTCAACGTAGAACCATCACAGAAATTAAAGCGGACTACACAGGCAGAGATACAACTTGGACTCAGGGAAGCAAAGCTGTTTCTGTCGGAACTACAGTCACGTCTACAGGAGGATATGTCATGATCCGATTCGACGGAGGAGATCCCAGTGGCATTGCATTCACACTTGAAGACTCACAAGGAGGTTCATATTTTGGATTGGGAGAAACTCAATCGTATAGTGGTTTACTGACTAAATCTACCGGTGACCTATATGCCATCCCTATTGTAAATATAAACGGATCGCCTAAAGCAAATGCAGTTTACAGACTGGTATCTTCATCGGGTAACTCTAATTACAGCAAAACAAGTATCAGATTTGTCAGCAACACTGACCCAGTAGCTGAAGTTATGGTTGCACAGATAGGTGGTAGTGCAGTATCTGCCGGCAAAGCATCAATTGCAGAAGGCAAAGAATATTATATTTCGTTTGATTATTCTACAGCAACCCCGGGTGATGTATATGACTACTATATAGAATGTGATGATCTTGATAATTTCTATTATAATCAAGAAACAGGTTCCTTCTCATATGGAAAAGTAAACTCAAGTGTAAAAATTCATGTTTACAAATTGCATATTGACGGTGTAATCTATAAAGAAACAATAGAGCTAAATGTTTTATAAGCAATAGTTAATTCATAAAAAAGGGAGGGAAACCAGCTGGGTTTTCCTCCCTTTTTTTGTGCCTAAGTATAGCATAAGATTCTTCATTATTACAAAGGAGTTAAAATCCCACAGTTGTTGAACATGTATTCAACAGTAGTTGAACATGAGTTCTACAGTTGTAGATTATAAAACCTGTAACTTGATACCGAATGAAAGACTTAGATAATCTTTAGGCTTAAGTATATTATTATTGATTGCCGAAATCAGATATAAATCGCAGGTGCTGAATTCGTAGAAGAAGGTTACTGATTTGAAAGGCCATTTCTCCGGGTTTAGTTGCAAGGTAAGACGTTCACCCAGAAAGGCATGAAAACGCACTTTGGTTGAGAAGGTATAGTATTTGTTGGGATACTTATCCGGGTTATTCACCCAGAAATCTCCATCTAAAAGCGTATTTGTATATAGACCGCAAGTGAGGGGTTCAAAGGATACTTTCTCGCGCAAAAATAGTCGCCAGGGGATGTAATTTTGCTTCAATGTTAAGGTTACCATGGCATGGCGGTCGGCATTCCGTGGTACAATACCCAGTAGCAAATCCGTTTCCCAATGCTCTTTGCCGTAATTCCAGCCTATCCCACCCGACAGCAACCCGATGGAACCGGCAAACTGCAACTTCGTGTACTTGGGAGTAAGCGCCTGCCAGAACTTCATCTGCTTCTCTACCCTTCTTTGGTATATGTCTTTCTTTTCATTCGTCGTTTCCTGTGCCTTTGCAGTAGAAACAGAAAAGAAAAGCAGCACGAAAAAGAGCTTAAAAATGGATGAGTTCATAGCTATAATCTTCTTTTGTTAACGTAAATGACAAATAGCTTCGCTTGCCTATATTTTCACAGCCATAGTAAATAATGCCGTCATCAAAAATATCTGTTGCTGTAAACTGGTGATTATGTGCATGAATACAGAACATCAAAGAGGGAAAATACTTGATATAAATCTGAAATACATCCATCACATTATTATCAAATTGCTCACATCCCGGAGGAGCATGCATCACAACAATCGTACGTTTATGGGCAGGAAGGGTATCCGTCAGTTCGTTTTTAATGAACGTAAAATCGGGAATAGGATGTGAGTAGTCGTACTCTATCGCATTGGTATTCAGGCAAACAAACTTTACATCTCCGGCCATAAAGGAGAAGTTCTCTGCACCATATAGTTTCTTATAGACCTGGTCGCCATTTCCTAAAACGTCATGATTGCCTATCAGGGCTACATAAGGTTGCTTCAGTTTAGAGAATATATCATAGGCCCATTCGTACTCTTTCTTTAGTCCGAAATCGGTGATATCGCCTCCATGTATCACGAAGTCGATGGAGTCATTACGGTTCATAAGCTTCACGAAATCATCGGTTTCGTCCAGCGATCGCTGGGTATCTCCCATGAATGCGAATCGAATCGTATCCTTCGTTTCACACAAGGTTGTTATGCGTTCGATATTTTTTTTGTTAAGGCCTGTTTCTATATCCGAGTCTAAGCGCCCATCATACGGATGGTAGTCTATCAGGTCACAGGCAAACAGGTTGATACACAAAAATAAGAATAAGACTTTCTTCAACATAAACAAAACATTTATATTGCAAAGTTATAAAGCAAGCCTGAAAGAGGAAAGGTCTAATCCTCGCCTAAAATGGTTTATTTGAATTATTGTAGTTGGAAAAGCTCCTTTAGTTCTTGAAAATCCGCGATAATGGCATCGGCTGTTTCCTGGCCTGTATATTCAGACCAGCCAAGGCCTTTCAACCAGACTGTCTGGCAACCGACTTTAGCTGCCGGCTCCATATCCTTATCATACGAATCACCAATCACTACAATTTCTTCAGGAAGAAGACCTAACTGCTCTACTCCCAAAGTAAAGATAGCCGGATCCGGCTTACGCACTCCTACTACCGAGGATTCAACTACCGATTGAAAGAAACCCGACAGATGAAAGTCTTTCAATACAGCCTCGATATTCCCATAGAAATTAGAGACTAATACCATCGGATATTTCTCGGCCAACTTCTTCAAGACAGGTATGGCGGCGCTAATGGCAGTCTGGCTATAGGCATAGCACCAGTCGGCAATACCGGTTGTATACTTCGTAAAATCCGTATCAGCAGGCAAGTGCCCATTGTCTATCAGCCATTGTATTTGTGTTTCGGCTTTCAGGCGTAATACGTGCCAGAAGTTATGGTTGGGTAATACGATGCGGTTCTTCGCCAAGGTGCGTTCGCCATGCACGTATGCTTCCCGGAACACTTCTTTTGTAACCGGTATTTGTATCGCTTCGTACGACATCCAGATCACCTCTGCCCAGTGCATACCGTTACTGTCGATCGTCCCTCCGTAGTCGAAAATAATTCCTTTTATCTTTTCCAGATTAAGCATATTGTCTAGATTAAGAGTCTTCTAATTGCTTGGTAAATAACGCACAAATGCGTTCATGTTTTACAAGCATATAAATGAGTAATATATTTAATACAGTTATTTCAAAGGCGAAATAAAGCCAGGGCAAGTTAATAAATAAACTGATGAACAAGGCAATAACCCGCGTATTAAACGACAGGATATTTGTGTACTTCATCAGCGGGAGGCTCTTTTCACGGAAGGCTTTCCGGAACCATTCCGGGGCTTCATCCCGATATTTCTCACGTATTACTTTCAGCATTTGCTGTAGTTTGGGAGATTGTTTCTCCTGCCCTTTCGTATAATTAATGTAGAATGTATCAAACAGTTTATAGATGAAGTCATGTTTCCAGCTCATCTTCCTGTAGTTTTCTTTCAAGGTAGCCGAATTAGACAGTTCACTTCCCGCTTTTCCCTTCAGGAACAGCAGGTGTACATTCCGGTAATAATCGGCCATTGCTGCCTGCTTGCTATGGAAAAAGCCGGTAACAGCTGCAAATATCCAGATCCAGATACCCCACTCCGGTGTAAGCCGCAAGCTGATCGCTGCATAAATCGAAATAAACCAAAGGTCGCCACAAAAACCATCCAGTATCCTTCCTAAAGGAGAAGACTGCCCTGTCATCCGAGCCAATTGTCCGTCTGCGCTATCATAGGAATTAGCCCATATCAACAACAACATACCGATGACATTGATCATCATATCCTGAAAATAGAAGCAGATACCGGCCGCTATCCCGATAAAGATAGCTGCAATAGTAATAGCATTGGGTGATACACCTAATTTATGGAAGAATATCGCCCAACGATACCCTATCGGACGATAAAAATAAATATCAATAGGCTCCTCAGTGTCTAGTGATTTGAGAGTGGATTCCAAGTCAGGCTTTCTTGTCTGTTCTTGCATGATTCAGTCATTAGTGTATAAATCCGTTTAGCGATATGAGGAGCTGCCTCTTCCCGGCAGGGGGCAAAACTGGGCCAATCATTAAAATCAATGATACGAGCTACGCCATCTTCCGACACAATACAATCCCCTCCGTAGACATGAATATTCAATACATCGGCGGCTTGGTTGCACAAGTCCCTAAGGTGTTCTGCATCAAAGGGGATCCCTTTGGCATTGCCGTTGATCTGCTCCAAGCCAAACTTGCTATGATTCTGAGACGATGGGTAAAACCAGTAGAAAAAGTCTGTTCCGGCTACACCGTAGAACTTAACCAGGTCTCCTACCAGATGTTCGTTGATAACGGCACTTTCGATCCCCCGGATGGCATACTCTTCAAGAATGCTTTGCGCTTCCTCCCTATTACGTACATAGGTTACATCTTCACGATGTATGGCATGGAAATCGCCTCGCTTGATCCAGCAAGTATGAAATTCCACTTCTTCGAAGGCCGGTAAGGGATCGGCGTTTGTCTGTACAATCAAACTTTGGGGGTGAGGTATATTGTTTTCAAGCAGCAGGCGTGTCATCTTCTCGCGGGTACAGTTCTCTATACCGTAGGCAGAGTTTACAACTATCCGGCCTTCGCTTTCATATTTTTGCAGTTTGCGTATGGAAGTCCAGTCGCGAACCATTCCGAAAATAAATGATTCTTCTATATCTCTTTCCGACAGAACGGCTTCGCTGTATTCGTTTACAGTGCATCCGTAAGCACGAAGTGCTTTTGCCGTAAGCTGGAATATGGCAGCATCATTCCCCACATGATTCGGGGAATATTTGTTACCTCTCCTGATTCCTGCTATTATCAGTTCATTCATACAATGAATAAGTTAGTTATACGTTCAAAAACTGTTCTGCCTTCGCAATATCTTCCGCATGGTCTACATCAACGATCTTGCTGAAAGGATAAGCTTTCAGTTTCAGTCCTTCTTCTATCAGGCTGCGTTGATAATTCCGCATACGCGAAACACCTTGTTCTACCGCACGTTCCAATACCGTTAGTGCCGAACGCTTTAAACAATAAATTCCTCCCGAAACATAGCGACTATCTACTTCCGCTTTGTCCGAAAAGCTTACAACGGAAAGGTCTTGATCTACATTAACATATAATGGCTTCTCATCATCAATGTAATCCGTAACGGCCATTAAGCCATCTGATTCTTTTTCCGTTTCAAAGGTACGGATATATTCCTTAAATTCTTCTTCCCTGAAAATCGTATCAACGGTTGTCAGGCAAAAACGCTCACCCGTTAGATATCTGCTAAGTTCGTAAAAACTATGCATCGAACTGGGTGTCGATTTAATGATCAGATGAAACGGAACAGAAAGTTTTTTGCTTTGCATATGCTCCTGCACCTCTTTCATCTCTTCATTTATAATGACGTTGATCGATGTAGCTCCGTTATCCAGAAATACATCGATCAAACGATCTATAAGCGTAATTCCATTCAAGCGTACCAGCGGTTTGGGGCACTTAATCCCTTCTTGAACCAAACGCGAGCCTTCGCCGGCAGCTATGATTGCGTAATCCATCAATCCAGATAATCCAGCGTTGGTTCGCCAATAATCTTACGCAGAGTATTCTTCAGGATGGTATGCTGTATGAACAAGTCATGTTCAGGCACACGATCAGGCTTGTGCATCGGACTCTTGAAGTAGAATGAAAGCCAATCCTGAATACCATAGAAACCGCAACGCTGTGCCAAGTCGGCGAACAATACCAAGTCAAGGCACAAAGGCGCAGCCAGGATAGAGTCGCGACACAGGAAGTCTACCTTCAACTGCATCGGATAGTTCATCCAGCCTATGATGTCGATATTATCCCATCCTTCTTTGTTGTCCTTGCGCGGCGGATAATAGTTTATACGTACTTTATGATAAACATTGCCGTACAGATCAGGATATACATCAGGTTGGAGGATTGTGTCTATAACAGACAACTTGCTGACTTCTTTCGTTTTGAACGATCCCGGATCATCCAATACTTCACCGTCTCTGTTGCCCAGGATATTGGTAGAGAACCATCCTTCCAGTCCCAGCATACGGGTCTTAAGCATGGGTGCTAAGACTGTTTTCAGCATCGTCTGGCCTGTTTTGTAGTCTTTTCCGCAAATAGCTACTTTGTGCTTATCTGCCAGTTCCCACATGGCGGGGATATCTATACACAGGTTAGGCGCTCCCATGATAAAGGGGCATCCTTCGGCGATAGAGGCATATGCATAACACATACTGGGAGAAATCACTTCTTTATTGTCGGCTTTCAATGCTTGCTCAAAAGCAGCCAGGCTTTCGTGTTCTTTGCTTTGCGGAATGTACACTTCCGTACTGGCAGCCCACATCACCACAACCCGCTCGCACTGATTGTCGGCTTTGAACTTACGGATATCTTCACGTAGTTGTTCAGTCAGATCCCAACGGGTAGCGCCTGTTTTAACATGCGTACCGTGTAATCTTTTCACAAAATCCTGATCAAAAACAGCAGGCATCGGCTTAATAGCGGCCAGTTCATCTTTTACCACCTCGATGTCGTCTTTGCTCAACACTTCTGCATGTTTAGTCGCTTCATAGATATCTTCCTTAAAGATATCCCAGCCGCCAAAAACGAGATCGTTCAGGTCAGACAAAGGCACTACATCTTTTATTTTAGGGAAGCGATTTTCATTACGTTTTCCCAAACGTATAGTAGCCAATTGTGTTAACGACCCGATAGGTTTACTTATTCCCTTACGTACAGATAATGTACCTGTAATAAATGTTGAGGATACGGCACCTCCGATTCCCACAATAAGAACGCCAAGTTTGCCTTTGGCATCTTTTACATCAACTTTCTCCATGTCTTTTTAAGTTCAAAGATAATCGTGCAAAGATACATCTTTCCCTCAAATAAAGTTGGTCACAACCTAAATTTATTGGTCTAAATTAATAATACCTTCAAGTATTCTTTTCTTAATAAATCACTTTCACATAATCGTAGTTATTGTCGCTATTTTTAAGTTTATGCAATATTGCAAATGAACGGTATAACTATTTACATCTCAATTCATTAAAACAGCGTCAAAAAAGCATGTATGCTTTCCGTAAATCGCATGCATGCTTTTTTCAAATCACATGCATGCGATTTGAAAAAAGCTGCCGTCCTTTTTTTCGTCTCCGCGCCTTCGTGTAAAAAATAAGTCATAATTGGCTATATAGACTTTATATAATAAAGAGAAATCATTATCTTTATCCCCTTTATTAAAAATAGACTTAATCATTGAAGATACAATAGCTGTTAGATGAACACACAAGCGCTGATTTCAAAAGAGAAAATTCGCTATGCCGCTCTCACTTTTTTCCTGGCACAGGGACTATGTTTTTCAAGCTGGGCAAGCCGTATTCCTGATATCAAAGATATTTTTGAAGTTAATTATGCTTTTTACTGGGGGCTGGTATTATTTCTTATCCCCGTTGGTAAATTTGTAGCCATACCCCTGGCAGGTTATTTGATTTCCAAGCTGGGAAGCCGCATTATGGTACAGATTAGCATACTTGGCTACGGTTTATCTTTGTTTGCTATCGGAGCCGCTTCACACATCGTTTTGCTGGGTATTTTCCTCTTTTGTTTTGGCGTGTTTTGGAATTTGTGCGACATTTCGCTCAATACTCAGGCAATAGGCATCGAACGAATGTATGGACGAACGATCATGGCTACATTTCATGGAGGTTGGAGTCTGGCAGCTTGCTTGGGGGCACTCATCGGCTTTGTTATGATTGTAACAAATGTTTCGCCCTTCTACCATTTTTCAGTGATTGCTCTGATTATAGCATCGATTGTTTTCATAAGTCGCCCCTATCTGCAGGAAGATACTCCGGCACCCAAAGAAGAAATCAAAGAAGCCGAACCCAAGCGAACGTTCAGAATGCCGGAAAAACTGCTGCTTCAATTAGGGCTTGTCGGTTTATTTGCCCTGATAATAGAAAGCGCCATGTTCGACTGGAGCGGTATTTATTTTGAATCGGTTATTCAGGCGCCCAAATCGCTACAGATAGGCTTTCTTGTCTTTATGGTAATGATGACCGTTGGGCGTTTCCTTACCAATTATGCCTACCGTATTTTTGGCAAAAAACGTGTATTACTGATCGCCGGTTCCTTCATTTTTATAGGCTTCCTCACCTCTTCACTGATAGGTGAAGTGTTCCATTCCATGCTTGCAAAAGTAATTGTCAATTCTTTAGGATTTATGATGGTAGGGTTGGGTATCTCATGTATGGTACCTACCATTTACAGTTTTGTAGGAGCCAAATCCAAGACACCTGTAGGTATCGCATTAACCATTCTTTCAAGCATCAGTTTCATTGGCTCGTTAGTAGCTCCTTTGTTAATCGGGGCTATTACACAGGCATTCAGTATACGATATGCCTACCTGGTGGTAGGATTGCTGGGCCTTTGTATCGTATGCATGGTTTCATTTACGAATGCTTTTAATACAGAAAACGAAAAATAACTCTAAATATGCAGTACAAAGTAAGAATTCAATTAGAGGGGATAATCAAGCCTATCATTTGGCGACGCCTACTCGTTCCCGCCGAATTTACATTTCACAGATTTCATTTGCTAATACAGGCCGCATTTGGTTGGGAGAATTATCATCTCTACATGTTTCCAATTAAAGACGAGTATGCACCGTTCAATATTATGCTCCCTTCCGATGAAGATTGGGGAACGGTTGCAAATTCCCAAAAAATGAAGTTGAAAGACCTGATGAAAGAAGTTGGAGAAATCTATACTTATGTCTATGATTTTGGAGACAATTGGCATCATAAAATTACCATAGAAGATATAGTAGATACCAAAGCCATCAGAGCCACTTGTTTAGAAGGAAAAGGAGCTACTCCTCCCGAAGATAGCGGAGGTGTCTGGGGATATGAAACAATGAAGTTTATCCTTGCCAGACCCGAACACTCCCAATATAAAAGCACCCGGGAGTGGTTTGGCCTTATCGGTGATGAAAAGCCTAAATTCGGTTATTTCAGCCTGGCGGAGACTAACAAAAGGGTAAGAATCGTATAACATTTGCGGGATTTGAAGATATTTATACGTGAGAAGCGTAGAGCTTAGTGCGTATTTGGACTTCTTTTGTCATACTGATTAAACTTTATAAGCCATGAAATTAGGTATAGACTTAGGAGGGACAAATATCCGCATCGGGAAACTACATGATGGGAAGATCATAGAAAAGATCTCGGCGCCGAGTCCTTCAAAAATGCAGTTGGAGGAATCTATCACATATCTTAAATCGGTTATTTCTCCCATGATATCTTCCGAAGTTACAGGTATTGGTATCGGAGTACCTTCCGTTGTAGACGTAAGCAAAGGGATTGTTTACAACGTAACAAATATCCCCGCGTGGGAAGAGGTACATCTGAGACAAATTCTGGAAGATGAGTTCCATATCCCCATCTTCATTAATAATGATGCCAATTGCTTTGCCATCGGTGAAAACCGTTATGGGGAAGGAAAAGGGTACCCTAACATGATTGGTGTTACTCTGGGCACGGGCGTAGGAGCTGGTGTTGTTATAGATAATGTATTGTATAACGGGAGCAATGTCGGAGCAGGCGAGATAGGCTGCATGCGGTATCTGGATCATGTATATGAGCATTACTGCGGCAGCGAATTCTTCACCACCTATCACAATACAAGCGGAAAAGAAGCAGCCGAACGCGCACGCAACAATGATCCTGAAGCCTTGAAAATATGGGAAGAATACGGGAAACACCTGGGAGAATTGGTACAGGTTATTCTTTATGCTTACGACCCGGACGCGATTGTCTTCGGCGGAGGAATAGCCGATGCTTTCCCTCTTTTTTCAGAAAGCCTGAAAGCATCGCTTCAAACATTCCTTTTCCCTAAATCATTAGAAAAGCTACAAATTAAAATTTCAAAAAACCCTGATATAGCGCTATTAGGAGCGCTTGCTTTAGTACAATAATCACAACTACACAATTTTAATACGACTCGATTATGAAACGATTCATTACCCATCTTGTCTTTGTGACAATGGTATGCGCATCCCTGATGTCGTGTACAAAGAACGAAAAGCTAATACTGACGAATGAAGTTTTATTATCAGACAATTGGTTACTTCAATCATCTGCCCAGACTAGTCAGGCCGGAGCAACCCTGTCTACCTCATCGGCAGACCTTAACGCCTGGTATCCGGCTACTGTACCTTCTACAGTGATGGGAGTACTTACGGCCAATGGTTTATATAAGGATTTACTGTTCGGTATGAACTACAAAAATGCCGACCGGACACCCTTTGATACCTCCTGGTGGTACCGGACTACATTTAAAAGTCCTGCAAAAGGAGAAGGCGAATACACAAAACTGTTGTTCGACGGATTAACCTATCGTGCGAACATCTGGCTAAACGGAAAGCAGATCGCTTCAAAAGAGGATACCTATGGTACATTCTGCCGTTTCTCATTCGACATTACAGACTATCTACAAGAGGATAACGTACTGGCCGTAGAAGTATTCCGTGCCAGAGATGGAGAACCCAACATGGGCTTTGTAGACTGGAATCCACGTCCGCTGGATGAGAACATGGGGATCTTCCGCGAGGTAAGGCTAATCACTACAGGTAGCGTAGAAATGAAGAATACCTGGGTACAAACCGACATCAATAAGGAAACACTGAACGAAGCCTGGCTTACTGTAGAAACACAGCTAACCAACCTGTCTGACCAGGAAACAACCGGTAGGATTGAAGGAAAAATAGAGAATCTGACATTCCAGATACCGGTTACTCTAAAGGCTGGTGAGAACAAAACAGTAAAAATTACTCCCGACGACGTAAAGGGTTTACACATGAAGAATCCCCGCCTGTGGTGGTGTAACGATATGGGTAAACCGGAACTGTACCAACTGAATCTTCAATTCGTGGCTGACAATAAAGTATCTGCCCAAGAAAACATAAGCTTTGGTGTCCGTAGCATTGAAACCTATATGACAGAGAAAGGGCACAGAGGCTTTATCCTGAACGGAAAGAAAGTACTGGTTAAAAGTGCTGGTTGGACAGACGATATCTTCCTGAGAGACAATTTTGAAAGTAACGAAATGCAGGTACAGTATGTAAAAGATATGAACCTGAATTCTATCCGCTTTGAGAATATTTGGGGAACCAGTCAGAACATCTACGACCTTTGCGACCAATACGGCATGCTTGCCTTGGTTGGCTGGAGTTGTCAATGGGAATGGGAAGGCTACTTCGGAGGTCCGGAAAGCCGCTTTGGTTGCATTCAAACCGATCACGACAAGGATTTACTATACCGTTACTTCAACGATCAGGTGCTTTGGCTAAGAAACCATCCTTCCATTATTGCCTGGTTGGGCGGAAGTGATATGTTACTCCATCCTACGCTGGAACAACGCTACATGGAGCTATTGGCTGTGATAGACAACCGCCCGTATGTAGGTTGTGCCGCCAACAGAACAAGCGAAGTAACTGGTCCGACAGGTATGAAAATGGTAGGGCCTTATGAATATGTAGGACCTAATTACTGGTTTGAAGACAAACTAGGCGGAAACTATGGTTTCAATACCGAAACAAGCCCCGGTTCCAGTATTCCCACCTACGAGTCTTTGCTGAAAATGATGCCCGAAGACAAGCTCTGGCCTCTAAACGAGTATTGGGATTATCATTGTACAACGTCTACTACGGCTCTGAATAATATGAAACCTACTACCGAAGCGATAGAAGGGATGTATGGCAAGCCCAACAATCTGCATAGCTATCTGAATAGCGCCTACCTGATGAATATGCAATCTACCAAGAGTATGTTTGAGGCATTCCGCATCAATCCGCAGGAAGCAACCGGTGTTGTACAATGGATGCTTAATTCGGCCTGGCCTTCTATGTATTGGCAGTTGTATGATCATTTCGGCATTCCGGTGGCTGCTTATTATGGAGTGAAGAAAGCCAACATGCCTGTACAACTGATCTATAACTATAAGGACAATGGCATTTATGCTGTAAACGAAACCTGTTCTGCTACCAAAGATGTAACAGTTGTAATCCGTGGGCATGCTACAGACTCAAAAGCATTATTCAATGAGCAAATGACCCTGACACTGGAAGCAAACAGTGTACAAAATATTTATACAGTAAACAATAACGCAAAGAATACATTCCTCTCCCTTACGGTTACAGATAAAGACAATAATCTGCTGGCTGACAACTTTTACTGCCTCTCTTCCAAAGCTGATGTTCATGACTGGGATAAAACAAGCTGGGTAGGTACTCCTATGCTTGAATATGGCGACTTCAAAGACTTGTCCAAGCTGCCGGAAACAGAACTTCAGGTGAAAGTATCGCCTTTGGCAAACGGCAAAAATGGCATCTCTGTAGAGTTGGAAAACAACTCCGGAACCATCGCTTTTCTCAGCCAATTAGCGCTTACTGATGCTAATAAAGAAATTGTATATCCGGTATTCTGGTCAGACAATTACTTCAGCATCTTACCCGGCGAAAAGAAAGTGATAGAATGTACGTACAGCAACAATCGCCTGAGCTCCTCTCCCACTACTCTGAAACTAAGTGGATGGAATCTCAAGGAAAATAAGCTGAGTTTATTTTAATTAAAAATGGAAAGTTGAAAATTGAAAATGATTTGCTATATTTCGTTTTCAATTTTCAATTTTTAATTTTCAATTAAAAACAATGGCTCGTGTTATCTTACTTACTGATTTCTCTGAGGAATACGCCAAGTTGCTTCTCAAGGGTATTGTAAACTACTCAAAGGAGCATGAGCCATGGGTATTGTGTAAGATGCCTCATTCATACCGGGAGAAGCATGGACTGAATGGCGTGTTGGAGTGGGCTTTAAAATGGAAAGCCGATGCTATTATCGCCCAGTTTTTCCCCACAGATGAGGTAAGTATTTTCAAAAAGAACGGGATTATAGCAATCGCGCAAGACTTTAAGAACCGTTTTACTGAGATTCCCAATATCACAGGCGCCCACTATCTTGCAGGAAAAATGGGCGCCAACTATTTCATTCAAAAAGGCTTTAAGAACTTCGCCTTTTACGGATTCAAGAATATTGTCTGGTCGGAAGAACGTTGCGAGGGGTTTAGGGATGAACTCTCCAAACAGCTTCCGGAGAGTAGTTTCTATGAGTATCAGAATGCCAACCAGACAGACCTATGGTATTACGAATCCGAC
Organism: Parabacteroides sp. PH5-46; assembly: GCF_029892785.1. GTDB lineage: Bacteria > Bacteroidota > Bacteroidia > Bacteroidales > Tannerellaceae > DFXE01. The sequence goes on along the minus strand of NZ_JARXXA010000004.1, from coordinate 127,186 downwards.
ATGCTGATCAAATGGCTGCAAGTCCTCCCTAAGCCGGTAGGCATCATGGCATGCGACGATAACCAGGGACATCACATCACAGAAATATGCAAGCAGTACGGAATACAGGTGCCGGAAAAGGTAGCGGTATTAGGAGTAGATAATGACGAAGCCATTTGCACACTGTCGGGGCCTCCTCTCTCATCTATCAACCAAGCTGTTGAAAAGGGTGGGTATGAAACAGCCGAACTGATAGACAAAATGCTTCAGAATCGTACTTGGATCCCGGAAGATATCGTTGTTATGCCTACGCATATCATTACCCGTCAGTCGACTGACATCTACGCTACGGAAGATAAAAGTATAGCTATCGTACTGAAGCACATTCACCAACATTCAGACCGAAAACTAAGTGTAGACGAACTCGTACGTCTTGTTCCCCTCTCTCGCCGCTTACTGGAAACACGCTTTAAAGAAGTAACCGGAATGCCAATCTACACCTATATCCTAAACCTGCGTATCGACAAATTTGCCCAGAAACTGATCGAGTCAAATGCTCCGATTGTAGAAATAGCCTCCCAAATAGGATTTGCTGATTACAAAAACATCGCCCGGTTGTTCAAACGGGTGAAAGGATGCTCACCCTCTGAATACCGAGCGATGTTTTCTTAACTAATTAAGCCGTAGCTTATTTTAATTCTTTGATGCGTATGTTGCGGAACTTAACTTCCGATCCGTGTCCAAGGAAGCCTATATGGCCTTTTTTATTGAACAGGCCAGGATGGTTTTGTCCGTCGCGGGTTCCATTTTTGGCTGCTTCGCGGATATTTCCGTCGAGGATCACTTCGCCGTTCAGAGTGATTTTGATGTTATCGCCATTCGCTACTACTTCCTGGTAGTTCCATTCACCAAGTGGCTTCAGGTAGCCACGCTTGGCAGGGATAACCCCGTATACCGAACCATGATATTGATGCTCTTTCAGGTCTTTGTATACCGGGTGTTCGTTATCCAGAATCTGCAATTCCATCCCTACATAAGCGGCATCACCTTCCATTGGTGTACGAATACCTAAGCCGTTATTGGCTGCTGGAGTCAACATAAACTCAAAACGGAAAACGAAATTACCATATTCCTTCTTGGTATATAAGTTTCCGCCTGATCCCTGATTGGGCATTAGCGTAATACTACCATCTTCTGCCAAGGTATAATCAGTGATATTGCCCGTCCACTCAAACATATTTGTGCCATCGAACAATACTTTGTAACCCTCTTTTACTTCTTCGGTTGAAAGTTTAAAAGGCTCGGGGCGCTCTAGTTCTTTCACATAAATATTCCGGTAATATACCTTGCTTCCGTGAGCCTGAAGTTCAAGTTGCTCAACCGGGAAAATAGGTTGTTTACGATCCCAGAAGTTCTCAAGGATTACCTTGTCGGTTACTAATTCACCATTCAAATAGACAGTTACACGATCTCCAATCATCTTGATATACATCGTATTCCATTCGCCCAGTTTATTGTCTGCCACTTTCAAGGGCTTGCTTTCATGAACCTGGTTGTTATACAGTCCACCAGAGCCTACCTGTGCTCCTACTCTTACACGAGCGGTATCCCACATTTGCACCTGAGGTGTTCCACGAAGATAGATACCGGCATCTGCTTCCGGTCCGGCCGGATCGAGCATCCAGTCTACATACATCTCAAAATCACCATATTGCTTAACTGTACAAAGGTTATCGTAGCTTGGACCATCAAACACCAGCAAGCCATCCTCTACTTTCCAGTCTCTACGCATTATTTCGTCAGCCTTCTCCTGAGCCTTTGCCAGCTGAGCTGGTTTCATCTTGGCACGAACGATTGGGTTCTCTACCAAGCCTTTCCAACCACTCAGGTCTTTGCCGTTGAAGAGGGAAACAAAGCCTTCGCCTGCCGGCATCTCATTTAAGTGTTTCTTTATGGCCTCCCGCTGATATCCGGCATCCGGATTATCCAATACCTTAGAGGCCTTATTCAATAGTTCGCGCACATTGGTTCCTGCATATTCAGGATGTGCTAAAGCAATCGTCATTACAGCATTGGCTGCTGCCTGTTGTACCGGTTTGCTATCAAGGAATTCGCCGGCATATAATAAGCCCAGAAAGGTTCCCGTTCTACCTGTATGACGCAGAATCGTATTTTTCTGATCGTCTGTTTTGGCTACTTCCATCGCTTTACGTAGACGGATCAAACGATTCTCTCCACTTAAGGTAGAAGCTGATGCCAATTTGACATATCCGGCAAAAGCTTTATCATAGTATGCAGATGCAGATTTATCTTTGCATATTGCGTAGAGCTCGTCCGCAACTTCAACACCTTTCCATCCTAAAATCGCTTCAAAAGCGGCATCTTTAGCAGATCCACTGCCCTGTTTAAAACCAGCCACAATGGTATTCAATGCCTGACTGTCATTTGTGGCAGCCAATGCGGTATAATAAAGGTGTTTTTTACTTTCTCCAGCTTGTAACATACGTCTGGAAATCGTAGAAACCTGCTCTTGTTTAGGCTGTGAAGCTATAGCCGAAATGACGGCTTGTTGCAACGGAGCGATTGTTGAAGCATCTGCGGTTTCCAGCATTCCGCACAGCAGAGTAAAGTCTTTTTCTGCCACTACATCTTTTAATGCTGTATAGGCAGCAGCTTTAACTTCCGGTGATCCCGACTTGGTCAACTCAAGTACAGTATTAATATTTGCCGATGCTTTGCGAGCAGCCAGTAGTTCGGCTCCTGCGATCTTTCCGGCATCCGGTGCTTGCGGGATAACTTTAGCTACAGCGGGAGCAATGTCTCCTTTGAAGGAGGCAAGAGCTGCCTTGGCTAATTGTACGCTTTGCACATCAGAGCTGGTTAATAAAGCTGTCAGGTTCGGAATAACCGAAGGGTCTCCTATCTTAACCAACATCCAGACTGCAGCTTCTTTTACGGCATAGTCATTGCTGTTTAATTGATTTAAGAATAGCTGTTTAGCCGGAAGATCAAAGCGTATATCCAGATTCTTAAGGATCGTATTCTTTTCCGGATTTTTACTCTCACGGCCTATCCAGTTTAAAAGATCAACCTTCACTTCCGGTTTAGCTTTATCCATAGTCTTCACTAAATCTACATACATATCCTTATTGGCATAACAGGAAATGTAATCCAGGGCTGCATTCCGGTACTCTTTGGAATTGTCCTTCAGGGCCGTTTGAACAAGTTTCAATCCTTTCTCTTTCTGGATAGAAAGAAGGATTTGCAGAGCTGCACTTCTGGTGTGCACCTGGTTTGCTTTGGTTGCCTTCTTCAACAAGTCATTGGCTGCTTTTTCGGCTTCTTTGGTGTCTCCCTGCTCTACCATACGCTTCAATAGCATGATATATGCTTCGTTTGCTCCTGTTTTTTCCATAGTAAAACCGGCCTTTTCCGCAGCAGTTGCCAAGTCGTTCAATGAAGCCTTGCTTCCGATGCGGCTTAAGGTATAAAGTGCATCTTTCCGGAAGTTTTCATCTTCAGCATTTATATAACCTTTTATCAAGTCTTCTGCAACCGGCAATTTAGCTTCACCAATTGCCAGAATAGCATCCCGCTGCGTTTTCGAAGTTCCCATTCTGCGTAACAAAGAGGCTTGCAAGGCTTGGGTAGCTTTTTCTGTTCCGATGGAAGCCAACGCCCGGGATGCGGGGCCGCTATAGTCTTCCATATTCAGATAACGCGCCAATGCATCTACGCTTTCATCCTTGCCTACAATCTGTAACTGGCGAATGATAAAAGCCTTGGTTTCGCGTTCATTCACCTGTTCCAGGGCTTTGATATAAGCCTTAGCAGTTGTAAGCCGGGCGCTTTCTTTTCCACTCTCCATTACATAATGAGAAAGTCCGCTCAATGCATAGTCTACCTGCGCATTGCTACCTTGCCCGGGAGCATGGATCATATTTACCAGAATCAGAATACCTTCTTCACCCGTAGAAACCAAATCTCCAAGCTGTTTATTGTAGTCTTGCTGATTATTAACCGGCATTTGTGCCAAAACATCGGCAACTACCGTCTGAACGGTGCGATTAGCCGACGACTGCCCCATTATTGCTGATAAGCATATCAGCCAGGAAAGGGCTATTAAATATATTTTTTTCATCATTTTCTCTTTTTCTGTTTTCGACATTCGATTGTATTATATATTCCAGGGTGAACGCATGGGTTGATCCAGCAAACGATTGGCTGCTTCATCATTGATAAACTCAAGTTTTACAGGATCAAAATGCAAGGTGCGGTTCAGGCGTAATGCGATAGCCCCCATGTTTACGATTGTAGCAGAGCGGAAGCCGTTCCGTTCATTCAGGGCAAAAGGCTGACGTGTCTTAACACTCTCGATAAAGTCGGTAACCTGAGGTTCGGGCTCCGGAAAATCAGCCAGTTTCTTTTCCCAGTTAGGAATATCACAAACGAAGTTTTTATACACATTTCCGTTCGGGCCGGAAATATAAGGGGTATTCGGATCTCCATAATCCCCTCCCCATAATACGATCTGGCAACCATCTTCGTATGTATAGGTAATAGACTGCCAGGTACCTACGGCATCGGGATGCTGTTGAGGGGCGTCTACCTCTACCTTGATCGGACTTGTATGGTCTTTATCCAGGAAGTATTGAACCGGGTCTATATAATGTTGTCCCATATCGCCCAGGCCGCCACCATCGTAGTCCCAATAACCACGGAAGGTCTGATGCACACGGTGCGAGTTGTAGGGTTTATAAGGGGCCGGACCCAACCAAAGGTCATAGTCCAGTTCAGCCGGAATACGTTCGGGTTCCAGGTATTCTTTTCCTACCCAGAAAAATTTCCAGTCGAAGCCTGTATGTTTACTGATTGTTACTTTCAAAGGCCATCCCAGCAATCCACTCTGTACCAGTTTTTTCAAAGGCTTAACCGGTGTACCCAAGCCATAGAATTGATCTTCAAAACGGAACCAGGTATTCAGGCGGAACATCCGTTGGTATTGCTTAACAGCCTCCATCACACGCTTTCCTTCGCCTATTGTACGGGTCATTGGTTTTTCACACCAGATATCCTTCCCTGCTTTTGCAGCTTCGACAGACATGATACCATGCCAGTGCGGAGGGGTAGCTATATGTACGATGTCTACATTGGGATCCAATATCAGGTCGCGGAAATCATGATAAGCCGCGATATTGCCCTGAACCAGTTTTTTTCCTAATTCCAGGTGGTTTTTATCCACATCGCATACGGCTACCAGGCGGGTTCCGGCATAATTCACATGCCCACGTCCCATACCTCCTGTTCCGATAATACCTTTTGTTAGTTGATCACTTGGGGCAATAAATCCATTCCCCAGTACATGTCGCGGCACAATTGTAAGGGCAGCGACTCCTCCAAGAGCTTTCAAAAACCCTCTTCTGTTTGTCTTCATGATAGAATATTTAAACTGTATATTTTGGCTCTAAATTTCAACGCCTACAAAGATATATAAAACTGCCGGATCGAACGATTTAAAAGCCCCTCAAATTGTATCTCTGCTTTAAATCTCCTGATATATTTACACTATTTGAGTAAATATCACCCTTGAAAATATTAAATATACAAAATATATAATTATATTGCACATATATGCAACATCTTAAGCTATGAAAAAATATAAATTTGTCATTCTTCTATTTTTATCACTTATGACTCTTTTTTCATGTGTGATATACGAAAAAGAAGTTGAAATTGAAACCTTTACACGCACCATTGTCGTGTATTTAGGCAGGGATAATGATCTTTTCAGACAGAGAGAAGAAAAAATTAAATATATGCTGGATGGCTGGAGCGGAAAGAACGGACATCTTATTATTTATCAGGATATTGCCGGAGAGAACGCCCGTTTAATGGAAGCCTATAAACAAGACAGTATCGGCGATGTAAGGATCATAGAAGAATACAAAAATGATAATTCTGCCAATCCTCAAACCTTAAGCCGGGTAATACATGACGCTATGTCCCTTTATCCGGCTGATTCGTATGGGCTTATTGTATTTTCTCATGCTACAGGCTGGTTGCCGGAAAACACATTTGTTTCCCCACGTTCTCTTATCCCTGATCAGAATGACAAGATGGAACTCGCCGGATTTGCCTCTGCCATACCGAATGGAACCTTCGATTTCATTATTTTCGAAGCTTGCTACATGGCTGGCATTGAGGTAGCCTATGAACTCAAAGATAAAACCCGCTATATTCTTGCTTCGTCTACAGAGGTACTCTCTCCCGGATTTGCAGAAGTATATGCTTCGTCTATGGATTATTTATTTGAGGTAGAGCCCAATCTGAAAGGTTTCACGCAGAATCTTTACAGCCTATTCAATACAGAAGAGTACTACAATTCCTGCACATTCAGCCTGATTAAAACAGCAGAATTACCCGCTTTAAAATCTTTTCTGCAAGCCTCTATAGATAAAGAAAAGATGAAAGACATCAATATTCCTGAAATACAGCGCTTTGATACATATTCCAAAGGATTGTTTTTTGACTTTGAAGATTATTTCTCGCGAATACTAAAAGATGATGTATCATCGAACCAATTATCCTTATTAACAAGCAATTGTATTATGTATAAAGCTGCTACACCATCCTTTAAACTGTCAGGTGGATTCACAATAAACCGCCATTCAGGATTTACTACCTATATCGAACAGGAAAGATTCCCTTACCTGAACGAATCTTACAAGGAACTATCCTGGCGCAGAGAGCTTTTTTAGTCTTTTTGAAAGTGTTTTACTAAAAAGGAGGTATTCAGCCGGAGATAGGCGCCTATTGAAAAGCTGGTGGAACTTTTCTTGCTGAATGAGCCTTCAGGCGTTTGCGAAGTGGTAGACAAGTGTTGGTATACGTCCAGATCGATTCCAAAAGAACAGTATTTAGCGAATGTCCGGGAATATTCCACTCCGAATGTAAGCATCTGTGGGTTTTTAAAAGTCAGATGATCTTCACTGGTGGAAACGGCTCCGTAAAAGGGATTTCCCAGCATAGAGATAAAGTTGTCACACCGCCAGTAGGAGGTCTTAACCCTAAAGTCTGAGATATCAGCCGATGCCCGGGCATAGAGTCCGTACCCGTCGTCTAAGGGCCACAACTCGCCTGCTTGTTGGTAATAGCCTGTAGCATCCAGTTCCAGGTTGATATTCTTTATGATCCGGTGGTTGATGTTCCAAACGGCACCAAAACCGATAGCGCCATTCATCAAGGTATGAACCGAATTTGTTTTTATGGTATCTATCTCCCCTCCCCTATGCTGAGCCAGCACTTGTATGGGCGAGTAAAAATGAAGCGGAGCCTCTTCTTTATTATACTTGATGCGTGAAGAAAGCCCAGCTGTAAAGGCTTCCTGATGGGTATCCATATTGAAAATAAAACTTTCCCAATTGATCCACACATCGATATCAAGCGGTTTGGAATGATATAGCATTTGCAAACCGGCTTCCGGATCGGCCATCAGGTTGAGCTCCGGATTATAAAGAGGCTCTATCAGTCTGTGACTTGCTCCTCCGTACAGGTCGCCAAACACAATATCAAAGCGGTCCGACAGCTTTAGTTGGGCACGTAAAAACGGGAGGGCGTGAAAGCCTTTCTGGTATTGGTTTCCTTTCCAATTTGCTATATCCTGATAGGCATAATTAGGGTATTTATTGGCTCCCCAATAACGAAGTAAATGAACGCCTGCCTCCAGTTTTATATTTTCAAGTGGTTGGTATGTCAGTTTAAACTGCGCCCAGAAGCCCGGCAACGAGTAGCCTTTCAGGAAATCGCTGTCAAATTCGTTGTTCTTAAAGAAGTTGGTATTATCAAACTCAATACGTAACTCGCCTGTCTTTTCCGGATCAATCCGGTAGTCGGTCATAAACACACGTTCATTTATTTGCGCTTGTACAGGAACGGACAAACATAAGCAAGCCAGCAAGATAAGAATACTATATCGTTTATTATACATCATTTTTGTGTGCAAACGTAAGAAAAATGGAGCATAAATAAAAACGGGAAACCAGTTGTTTTCCTGATTTCCCGTTTGTTTAGGTGTAAAAGTTAAACTATCTTTAACTTAACGTCTTGGAGTAGCTTCTTTTACAACCATCTGACGGCCTTCATATTCGGCGCCGTTTAATTCTTCTATCGCAGTTCTAGCTTCTGCTTCGTTTGGAAACTCAGCAAATGCAAAACCTTTTGATCTGTTTGTGTCACGATCGATGATTAACTTTACGGACTCTACTGTGCCATACTCTTCCAGAATCTGTTGCAATTCTGGTTCTCTAACCCGGTAATTCAGGTTACCAATGTAAATATTCATATAAAAATTAAATAAAATAAATAATAAATTATTAAACAAGAAGGTCTTTGAGATAGTCAATTTCTAAATGAACATATTATCATTGCTGAGAATAAATACAATAGAGAAAAGAACGAAATAAAATACCAGTTGTTTGAATAACAGCACAAAGAAAGACATAATTATTGAATATCCAAGAAAAAATGGATTTATTTTTTTATTTTTGCCCCATCCTAATTGAATAAAACATGAAAACACGCGAACTCTGCTGCATTGGACATATCACTTTAGATAAAGTAGTTACCCCTCAGAAAACAGTTAATATGCCCGGAGGTACAGCCTATTACTTCTCTCAGGCCATCAGGTATTTCGATGATATTGACTTTGCTTTGATAACAGCTATAGGAGCCTCTGAATCAGGAGTGGTAGACGATTTACGGGCTGCCTCCATCGATGTATCCGTTATGCCAAGCAGGCATTCGGTGTGTTTTGAAAATATTTATGGCGAAAACCAAGACAATCGAACCCAGCGCGTTTCAGCCAAAGCTGATCCGTTTACCCTTGATTATCTGGCAGATGTAAATGCCTCCATCATTCATTTAGGCAGCTTATTGGCCGACGATTTCTCTTTGGATGTATTAAAGCATTTGTCGCAAAACGGACTGATTTCCATTGATGTACAAGGGTATCTGCGCGAAGTAAGGGATGAAAATGTATATGCCATCGATTGGGCAGACAAAGCAGAGGCGCTCCAATATATCCACTTCCTGAAAGCCAACGAGCATGAGATGGAGGTACTTACCGGTTATTCGGATATAAAAAGCGCTGCCCGCCAATTATACGACTGGGGAGTTAAAGAAGTGCTGATCACATTAGGCAGCATGGGTTCTGTTATCTACGACGGAAAAACATACTATCAGATACCGGCTTACCAACCCAAAGAAACTGTGGATGCAACAGGTTGCGGCGACACATACGTTACCGGCTACCTATACAAACGAGCCAAAGGTGCCGATATAAACGAAGCCGGGCATTTCGCAGCTGCCATGTCTACCTTAAAACTCGAAAGATCAGGCCCGTTCAAAGGCACAAAAGAAGATGTAATTCATTGCATGGAAACAGCCGAAAAAAGGCTGCCTGTCATATAACCTACCCTCTTACAATAAATAAACCTCGAAGGCTGTAGGAACTTCGAGGTTTATTAGGATATCTCACAAATCATTGAGAGACATTAGGTCCATAACATAAAAGTATTTCAAATAGTTAAATTAAGGATTAGTGCAGAATACTATCTTAATGCAAAGGTATACTAAAGGTACTATACAACTATTATCAAAAAGAACCAATTAGTTTACATAATCGCCTTTTCTCGCCAATAATATAAAAATAATCGAAAAACCTCCTCATTTGCACTATCCATGCGGCTTGTCAATATTCCGAATAAAGAGATTTTCTTCAATTTAAGAATCATATTTAATTATATATATTCAATATCTTTTATTATTAGATTATTTTAATATCGACTCTAATATTATATATATTCATAATTACATCACACTAAATATATTATTTTCATATTATATATTAGAATATAGAGATATTTATAAGATTAACAAATTAACACATACATCTTACTATTTATCACGCATTTATAATTAAATCTATATTATTAATATATTCTTTCATTTTATACAACTATCATATTAGATATTTAAATTATATCACTATTTATATTCATTTATAATTAATATATACAAAATTCATTGCAGAATATATTTTGAAAAATTACTGGATGATTCTTGAACAAAGACTGTCAGAAAATCGAACACAAGCCAGTAAAAATAATTTAGAGGTACGTCTAAATAAATTTACAGGTAGGTCTAATTGAATTTAGAAGTACGTCTAAATCAGTTTAGAGGTACGTCTAAATTATTTTTAAGGCAGGTTTATCTGCAAAATGTTCTTTATTGAAGCAAACTGCGCCCTCCTTACCTCCTACTATTCATCCAAATACATTACATTTGCATCCATATTAAATGCTGAATATTAAAGCTGTATGCTGATACAATTAGCCATCGTACTGATAGCCATTATTATTGGGGCTCGCTTGGGGGGCATAGGATTGGGAGTATTAGGAGGTTTGGGACTTGCTATCCTTACTTTTTGCTTCGGACTTGAGCCTACTTCGCCTCCTATCGACGTAATGCTGATGATTGTGGCTGTTATCGCGGCCGCAAGCTGTATGCAAGCCGCCGGAGGTTTGGATTTGATGGTAAAAATGGCAGAAAGGTTGCTACGTAAGAACCCGCAGAAAATCACCTTATTAAGTCCATTGGTAACTTATTTCTTTACCCTTATAGCCAGTACGGGGCATGTGGCTTATTCAGTGCTGCCGGTGATTTCGGAAGTTGCTACAGAAACTAAAATACGCCCGGAACGCCCTTTGGGGATCTCCGTTATAGCCTCTCAACAGGCCATTACCGCCAGTCCAATTTCCGCAGCTACTGTAGCCTTGCTTAGTATGCTGGGTGACAGCGGGTTCAATATCGCATTGATGGACATATTACTCATCACGATTCCCTGCACGCTGGCAGGTGTATTTGTAGCTGCGCTTTATTCCATGCACGTGGGGAAAGAACTAGTAGATGACCCTGAATTTCAGCGGCGTATGGCTTCGGGCGAGTTTGACAATACCCATCATCAGATAGCCGATGTAAAGAACAAACGGGCCGCCACGCTCTCCATCATTATATTTCTGGCAGCAACTGCCGGAATCATTCTGTTCGGCTCATTGGAAACACTTCGCCCCACCTTTACCGTAAATGGGGAAACGACTCCTCTAAATATGTCATATATCATTGAGATTCTGATGCTTTCGGCGGCAGCATTGATCTTACTGGCCACCAAAACAGACGGAATAAAGGCAACGCAGGGATCGGTGTTTACAGCCGGTATGCAAGCTGTTGTGGCTATTTTCGGGATTGCCTGGATGGGCGACACCTTCATTGCCGGAAACATGGCTGAATTAAAGGGATCTATCGAGAGTTTGGTTACGGAAATGCCCTGGCTATTCGGGCTGGCCTTGTTCTTTATGTCTATTCTGCTATTCAGCCAAGCAGCTACCATCCGGGCGCTTCTTCCGCTGGGTATTGCCTTGGGTATCTCACCTTATATGCTGATAGCCCTCTTCCCGGCAGTAAACGGTTACTTTTTTATTCCCAATTACCCTACGATTATTGCAGCCATCAACTTCGACCGGACGGGCACCACTCATATCGGCAAATACATTCTGAATCATTCCTTTATGATCCCGGGACTGATTGCCACCGCTACCTCCGTAGGATTGGGCTTACTGCTTATTCATCTTATCTGGTAGATAAATATACTGTTATACAAATGATTAAACAACTACTACCCCTATTTTTATTGAGCTGTTCCATCTATACGGTAAGTGCTCAGAATCGTTTCTACGAAAGGCTTGCAGACTCAACCCTGACACTAACAAAACAATACGTTCGTTACGATCCGGCTTACGTTGTACTGGATTATCCTAACGGCGATGTTCCTGCAAATAAAGGGGTTTGCACCGATGTAGTAATACGGGCATACCGCAAAATGGGTATAGATCTGCAAAAAGAGGTACATGAAGATATGAAAGCGAATTTCAGTAAGTATCCGAAAAACTGGGGATTAACTCGTCCCGATAAAAACATAGACCATCGGCGCGTACCGAATCTGATGACGTTTTTCAATCGCCACGGAACCACAAAAAAGATAAGTTCAAACCCTTCAGATTATGTGCCCGGCGATATCGTAACCTGGGTATTAGACGGAGGATTGACACATATCGGAATGGTTGTTAATAAAAAATCAGCCGACGGAAAAAGGTACCTGATCGTACATAACATAGGTGCAGGACAGGTACTTGAAGATTGTCTGTTCAGTTTTAATATTACCGGGCACTACCAATACAAAAAGTGATTATTCGAAAGCAAAAGGGGTGGTTTTTAAAAAAAGTTGTTACTTTGTGCGGATTTTTAATGACCAATTATAACAAACTTATTGATTAGGCTATGATTTGGAACGAGACAATCGAATGCATGAACCGCGAGGAAATGCAGAAGTTGCAGAGTATACGATTGAAGCGGGTGGTGGAGCACACGTATCATAATACTCCCTTTTACCGTAAAAAAATGCAGGAAATGGGGCTTACCCCTGATGATATCAACTCTATAGAGGATATTGCCAAACTTCCGTTTACCGTTAAGCAAGACTTGCGCGACAACTACCCTTTCGGGCTGATGGCTGTTCCCATGTCGGAAATCGTACGCTTGCACGCTTCTTCGGGCACAACAGGCAAGCCTATCGTAGTTGGCTACACCCGTAAAGACCTCTCTATCTGGAGCGAAACCGTATCCCGTTGCCTCTATGCCGCCGGTGTAACAAAAAATGATACCGTGCAGGTGTCTTACGGTTACGGGCTGTTTACCGGAGGTTTAGGCCTGCACAACGGGGTAGAGAACATCGGCGGAACCGTCATCCCCATGAGTAGCGGCAATACACAAAAGCAGATCCAACTGATGCACGATTTCGGTGCTGTAGCCCTGGCTTGTACACCTTCGTATGCCTTATTTTTAGGAGAAACAATCAAAGAATCCAGTATCCCGCGTGAGGAATTTAAGCTAAAAATTGGTATATTTGGAGCTGAACCCTGGACAGAGAATATGCGTAAGGAGATAGAAGAGTCGCTAGGCATTAAAGCATACGACATTTACGGACTTACGGAAATCATTGGCCCGGGGGTAGGGTGCGAATGTGAGTGTCAGAACGGTACGCACCTGTGGGAGGACCACTTCTTCCCGGAGATTATCAACCCCGAAACCTTACAGCCTGTAAAGCCGGGCGAACAAGGCGAACTGGTATTTACAACCCTGACCAAAGAAGGGATGCCGATGATTCGCTACCGTACGCGCGACCTGACAAGCTTACACTACGACACATGCTGTTGCGGACGTACAGCGGTACGCATGGATCGCATTCTGGGACGTAGTGACGATATGCTCATCATTCGTGGAGTAAACGTATTTCCTTCGCAGGTGGAATCTGTATTGCTCGAAATGCCTGAATTTGAGCCTCATTACCTGATTGTGGTGGACCGGGTAAACAATACGGATACCTTCCAGATACAAGTAGAAGTGCGTGCGGAATACTACACCGACGAAATGAATAAAATACTGACACTGAAGAAGAAAATAGCATCCCGGATGCAAAATGTAATCGGCATTCAGCCGGATATAAAGATCGTGGAACCCCGCAGCATCGAACGCAGCATGGGTAAAGCGAAACATGTGATAGACAATCGCAAATTAGTTTAACTTTTTAAAGACAAAACGATGCTGATCAAACAATTATCCATCTTTCTTGAAAATAAGAGAGGGCGTTTTACAGAAGTAGCAAAAATATTAGGTGAAGCCAACATCAACATGTCGGCTTTCACCGTTTCAGAAAATTCGGACTTCGGCATCCTGCGCCTCATCGTGTCTGATACCGACAAGGCCATCCAGGTACTGCGCGACAAGCTATATGCCGTAAGTGTAACCGATGTGGTATGCCTGTATTGTCCCAACCAGCCCGGTTCCCTGGGAAAAGCCATGGATATCATCACCAATGCCGGCATTTTCGTAGAATACATGTACGCTTTCTCTCAGGGAGACTCGGCCCATGTAATCATACGTCCGGACAATGTAGAGAAGACTGTAGAGGTATTGCACGACAATAAATTGACCCTGATTGCCGCCAGCGATCTCTATAAGTTATAATTATTAACGTTTTATGCTTTATTTATTGACAAGGATGCATTAACTTTGCCGGCTAAATGCATGTACATGAAAAAGGTTGTATTTTTATTGATGATGACAATCTTATTTGCCTCTTGTGGAGAGTATAATAAGATATTGAAAAGTACAGATTACGAACTGAAATATTCCTACGCCAAGAAATATTTCAATGCTAAACAATACACCAAATCTGCTACTTTACTTGAGGAATTGGTTACGATCTTTAAAGGAACTGCTAATGCCGAAGAGTCGCTATATCTGCTGGCTCAGAGTTATTACGGGCAAAAAGATTATCAAACGGCTTCCCAGTATTTCAAAACATATTATGATACATATCCCAAAGGGGAGTATGTAGAGTTGGCACGTTTCTATTCCGGCTACGGATTGTACCTGGATTCGCCCGATGCCCGCTTAGACCAGACACAAACGTATGACGCCATCAACCAATTACAGTTGTATCTGGAGTATTATCCCCAGTCGGAACGTTCGTCTGAAGCACAGAACATTATGTTCGAATTACAGGAAAAGCTGGCATATAAAGAACTATTGGCCACTCGCCTGTATTTCAATTTGGGAACCTATATGGGGAACAATTATTTATCATGCGTAATTACAGCACAAAACGCATTGAAAAATTACCCATTCTCCAAATACAGGGAAGAATTGATTTACCTGATGCTTCAATCTAAATACGAACTGGCACAGGTAAGTGTGGAAGAAAAATTACAAGGACGCTACCGCGACGTAGTGGATGAGTATTACAATTACATAAATGAATACCCGGAAGGAAAGTATATCAAACAGGCCCAACGGTATTACGAATACGCAAGTAAACGAATTACAGATACTTATTAATAAAAAGTTTCATCAATTTAAAATAAAATATGGATTATAGAAAATCGAATGCTCCGTCGAATACAGTAACACGCGACATGATGAAGTTGTCTGTCGACACAGGTAATGTTTACGAAACAACCATGATTATAGCAAGAAGATCGAATCAGATTGCCGTGGAAATGAAACAGGATCTGGAAAAGAAACTTCAGGAGTTTGCATCTTACAATGATAATCTGGAGGAAGTATTTGAAAACAGAGAACAAATAGAGATTTCTCGTTATTACGAAAAACTCCCCAAAGCTACACTGATTGCCGCTCAGGAATACGAAGAAGGCAAAGTGTATTACAAAAACCCAGCTAAAGACAAAAACGTATTTTAAATTCAGGTAAGAGGTGAGAAACGAAAGGTGAAAAGTATAGAATTTTTCACCTTTCGTTTCTCACTTTTCACCTCTCACTTATTATAACTATGTTGCAAAGAATACAAACAGTTTATCTACTTATCATTACAGTATTAACAGTTATCATGTTATTTATGCCGCTGGCTGTTTTACAGACCGGCGAGAAGTTTTATTCCTTTGATGTTTTCGGAGTTAATCTGATGGGAACTGAGAGCGAATTGGTTTACCCTACCTGGGGATTGTTTGTATTAACTGCTCTGATAGCCGTTCTGGCGCTTCTTACCATTTTCCTTTACAAGAAAAGAATGCTTCAGATACGGGTTTGCATTTTCAATGCCATCTTAATGCTGGGATTCTACGGATTTTTTGCCTATCTGATCTTTATTATGAAACAGCAATTGGGTGATTTGTCTGTAAATGTAAAAATAGCCCTGGCATTCCCCATTATCAACCTGATTCTTAATTATCTGGCCATACGCAACATCGGAGCAGACGAAATGCTGGTACGCTCCCTCGACAGGCTAAGATAACTAAGATAATGTTGAATCTTAAACTTATTTTATAGGAATCAGATAGGTTAATTTACCAAGCATTACCTGAGTGGAAGACTTGGAAAAATGATCGGACTTGCGGCTATTGAAGATGTCACCCAGTCCGTAATAATAACGCCCTTCGAGCATAAAACTACCGATTCCTGTCCGGAATTCCAATCCGGGGCCTCCGCAAATCCCCCAGCTGAACTTCTTTTCAACAGAGATAGAACGCTGAGCTGTAGTGTATGTACTTGAGTTGGGACCCGGTAAAAAGTCCAAACCACTTACATTTTCCGTCGTACTTTCGCTGACGGCATAACCCACTTGAGGACCTACATTAAAAACAAAGCGTACGCGCTTGCTCCCAAAATAAATGTGAGTAAGGAAAGGGATATTGATGTAGTTTATCCTTCTTGAGTATTCATAGGCCGGATCATCAAACTTTTCATCCCAACCTTCCTGAGAGTAATTTAGCTCGAGGATCAACCCCAGATGATTCTCCGTAATCCAGCGTCCGGTAATACCGAAATGACTTCCCAGCATCTGATTGGTTTGCACCTTGGGAGAGAACGTAACGGAGGAAACTCCCATACCAAAAGAAGGACCGATAGATAATTCCCTCTTAAACGCGTTTTGCCCATGTACCAGGATACAGGCCGGGAGTATGAGTAATATAATGAAGAATCGCTTGATCATTTCTTTATTTCATGACGTACTATTGAGTAGTCTTTTTTGTTATAATGAACAATAAACAGGTTGGTATTGATAAAGCCCCCCCAGTTATTAACCCGTTCAAAATCAAACTGGGTCTGAATCCCTTTGTATTTGATCTTATTCAGGTTCTTCTCAAAATCCAGTCCGTATTTATTGATCGCTTCAAAGAAGTACATCCCCGTATCAAAACCTAAAATACCATATTTGGGGAATGAGTTGATCAATTCTTTGCTAAACCATGACTTGTATTTTGAATTAAAACGAGAGACATTATTAGCCATGTTATCAGCATAGAAGTTTGTATAAATATAGGTGTCCAACACAAAGAAATCGTCCAGGCAATCACGCACATAGGTCTGCCAGGTAGGATAACCAAACAAATTCAGCATATACTGAGGATTTGCCTCAACCACCATGCGAAGCGGAGTACGAATCTTATTCAAGGCATCCACAGAGCTTGAGATAGGAATCACCACATTTCGCTTATCTGTAACCAACAAAGAATGAATATCGTTTGTGAAACTTTCCGCCCGGAAAACAAGATCTTTAAAAGGGATATTTTTCTGTGTCAGTTCCAGCTTAAATTGCTTCACAAACTCGGCCTTATCGTCTGTGTCATAGGTATCGACAAAAACGATATTATAGTCATAGAACATACCATAAGCAGCCTGCGAAGCCTTGGCATACAAATAAGAATGCGGGGTATTAACCTGATACACATAATAATTATTCAGTACATCATCATTCTTGGAGGTAAACGGAATAATATGCTTGATTTTATTCTTTTCGGCAAATTCGGCAATCAGGGATATCTGGTCGCTTTCCAGCGCTCCGATGATCAGGTGCACGTTTTTGAGTTTTTCTTCCTGCAATACCTGTTTCAGTTTTTGGGTTCCTTTGCCTGTATCCCGGACAACCAACTCAAAGGATATTCCTGCATTTTTCAAGCTATCAACCGCCAGCAACAAGCCCTCATAATATTCTATAAAGCGCATTGTATTTGAAGAGTGCACATATTCATCCGTCATAAACGGCAATAAGAGTGCCACCTTTACTTTATCTACTTTCTTCGCTTTCGAAGAGGTAGTCAATAAGGCATTCACATCTTTCTCTTTGGGTACCTGTATCTTTTCGGTAACAGATTCTTCTGTCCGTACGGGGATTTTGATAATCATACCGGCTTTTACCCCTTTGGCCAATTGGGGATTTTTCTCTATCAACTCCTCAGCCGTAATGTTAAATTTACGGGTAAGGCGGTACATCGTTTCTTTCTTTTCGACCTTATACTCTATATCCTTTACAACTGTCTGGATCTCCGTTTTCGGCAAATCTTCCACTTCAACGGATGGTATACGGATATTTTTCCCTATCTGAAAAGTTGCCACTGAGAGCCCGGGGTTCGCCTGTATTATTTTCTCGGCCGGTATCTCATAGCGAATAGACAAGGAATAAAGTGTTTCTTTGGGCTGGATGGTATGGTATACATAATCGCGGTCTTCCTGAGCAGCCGTTACAGTAGTAGCAGCATCTATCTGGGGGATCCTCAGCTTATCGCCGGCTTTGATTACTTCGCGGGTTTCCGGATTCAGGCGGTAGATATCTTCCACTCCTACCCCATACATAATGGCTATTGAATAAACGGTTTGCCCTCGCTCTATTATATGATAAAATATATTACTATCCTGAGCGTTAGTAGTTATAGTCAATAAGATAGTCAGTATACAAGTCAGTATTTTGTTCATCTGTTGATCTGATTATTTGCGGCAAAGATAGTGTATGTCGACATAAAATACTAATTTTGAAAGCTAATTAAGGTAATAATATGATGCAAAAAAGGGTTCTGAAAAGGATGATTAACGTATGTGTTCTGTTGCTTTTTGTATGGCTTGCCCATGCACAATACACTGTAACAGGAGGTAGCGGTACACCCTTACTTGCCCAGGATGATACCTCCAATCACCTAAAGGTATATCTGGTATATGGAATGAACAATCTTGAAATCCGATACACTTCTGCTTCCTCTTCTCACCAGTGGTACCGGTATAAAAACCGGGCGCTAGACAAAGAACCCGTCCCCTCCACACAGGAAGGAACAACATCTTTCATCCGTGATATAGAGGAAGGTTATGGCTATTTTGTACAGGAAAAAGAAGCTGTCGGCAGCAATAACTTTGTCTGGATCATCGATTATAGCCGCTATGCTTTTGATGTTCAGAATCTGCAGATAGTACCGGATGACGATCCATGCTTTGAAATACGCTTGCAGGGAACAGCTACCATGCCGAAACTGACTTACCGGATACCAGGCGGAACAGAGCTGGAACTGGAACGTACGTTTGAGATCATATATAATACCTTGAAATGGGATGAGGAAAATAAGTCTTTCCGTACGGAAACCATCACCCAATCCGTAAAAAAAACACCCTTCTACCGCTCGCTTGAACCTCCTTTATGTGATACGGATATACAACTGAAAGGGGATCTTTTTTCCCGGCACTTTAATGTCGAAAAAACGATATATACCGATCCATACCAGGCGCAGGCGATAGAAGTTCATCTTGACTCTATGGTTTACTCCGTCGACGGGCAAAACAGGGTATCTGGAAGTGACGAGGGACTCTCAGCACCTGTAGAAATCCAGTTTAATATACACGCAAACACCCCTACAGCCTCCAGATACCGGCTCATGATTTACAACCAAGAGTCGCCCACGAATGTTCTGATAGATATGAACTCGGATCTGGTAACATATACCTTCCGCGAAGCGGGAAAATACACCGTATATTGCGAAGTGAACAACCAATTGGGAGGCTGTATAAAAACAGATTCCCTGACGATTGATGTAGGCGACTCATTTCTGGAAATACCCAATGTATTCTCGCCGGGCACATCGCCGGGGGTAAACGATGAATTCAGGGTAGCTTATAAATCCATCGTCAGTTTTAAAGCCTGGATATTCAACCGCTGGGGAGTTGAACTGTTCTACTGGACAGATCCTAACAAAGGCTGGGACGGTAAAAAAGGTGGGAAATATGTGGCACCCGGCGTTTATTTTTATGTTATAGAAGCCAAAGGTTCAGACGGAAAGTCATATAAGAGAAAAGGAAGTATTAATATATTAAGAGCAAAAAATGTACAAGACCAAATTATTGAATAAAAAGATATTTAGTCTGGCAATCGCCGGAGCGATCTGCCTGACAGCCTGTATTGCTATCAGTTCGAATGATGCTGAAAAAGTAAAAGAAGAACGCCCTCTGGTTTCATCTATAACTACCTCGCCGGAAGTGCCTTCATCGGTGCGGCTTTTCGGTAAGGATGTAGACATCACGCGCTATGATATGCATGAAGGTTTTGATCGCGAAATAAGTAGTTTCACCTATTTTCATTCGACTACAATGTTGATGATTAAACGAGCTAACTATGTGTTCCCTATTATAGAACCGATTCTGAAAGCGAATGGTATACCTGACGACTTCAAGTATCTGGCAGTAATAGAAAGCCACCTGGATCCACGTGTTTCTTCTCCCGCACGGGCAGTAGGTACCTGGCAATTCCTGGAAAGTACAGGTAAAGAGCATGGTTTAACCGTAACTCCAACCGTAGACGAACGCTGCGACGTAGCCAAGTCTACTGTCGCCGCCTGCAAATACCTGAAAGCCGCATATGCCAAGTATGGCGACTGGTTTAATGTAGCCGCCTCTTACAATGCCGGAATGGGACGCATTACCGGAGAATTGACTAAACAGCAGGCTGAAAGCACTTTTGACTTGTATCTTGTTCAGGAAACCACCCGCTACCCTTACCGGATCATGGCCATTAAGCAGGTATTTGAAAATCCATACAAATATGGTTTCGTATTACATGCTAAAGACCTGTACAAACCTATCAGAACAAGAGAAGTTGCGGTATCCAAAGACATTATAGACCTGGCAGCATTTGCCAAAGAACAAGGTGTGAGCTATGCCGATATCAAACGCTTCAACCCTTGGTTAAGAGATAGAAAACTAAACACTTTGGGCAAGACATACAAAATACAGATACCGCTGGAAAGCGATATGTATTATAAACAGCCCAATACACACGTACACGACCCACGCTGGGTTGTTAAATAGTTGATATAAATGGAGCTAAAGAGGATAGCTGTCTTCTGCGGATCAAGTTCCGGCAATCGCGAAATCTATACCGAACAAGCCTATTTGCTGGGTAAAACATTGGCTCAGCTAGAAATCGGTCTCGTATATGGCGGAGCAAAGGTAGGCTTAATGAAATCAGTAGCCGACGGCGCCCTCGAACAGGGTGGCGAAGTAATCGGCATTATTCCGGACTTTCTGAAAGAGAAAGAAATACCCACCCCAACCTGACAAAGCTGGTAGTCGTTAAAACCATGCACGAACGGAAATACCGGATGAACGAATGGTGCGACGGCGTAATTGTCCTCCCCGGAGGCTATGGCACGATGGATGAGTTTTTTGAAATGATCACCTGGGGCCAACTAGGCTTGCACAAGAAACCCATTGTCCTGTTCAATATCAACGGATTCTACGACCCTGTGATTCAACAAACCCAGATCATGACAGCAGAAGGCTTCCTGCAAGAAGCCTATCGCGACATACTAATCGTAGGTGACACCATCCCGAACATGCTCGAACAAATGCGAAACTACCAGCCCCCAAGCGTTGGTAAATGGATCCTTAAATCAGATCACCCCCTTAGTAGAAGGTAATTCATATTTGTAGATATCCCTCTTTATAGCCATTTTGAGGCTGCGGGCGAAGGCTTTGAAGATGCCTTCTATTTTGTGGTGTTCATTATCTCCTTCGGCTTTGATATTCAGATTCATTCTGGCGGCATCGCTCAGGCTTTTGAAGAAGTGCAGGAACATTTCGGTAGGCATATCTCCTACTTTCTCACGTTTGAAGTCTGCATCCCACACTAACCAGGAGCGGCCTCCGAAGTCCAGGGCTACGCTACATAGGCAGTCGTCCATCGGCAGGGTATAGCCATAACGTTCGATCCCCCGCTTGTTACCGAGCGACTGCAATAGAGCCTCTCCTAAGGCTATTCCGGTGTCTTCTATGGTATGGTGTTCATCCACCTCCAGATCGCCTTTTACACGGATTATAAGGTCTATTCCGGAGTGTTTTCCGATCTGGTCGAGCATATGGTCGAAAAAGCCCAGGCCTGTGGAAATATCCGTCTGTCCGCTTCCATCCAAATTTACGTTTACGTATATATCTGTCTCTTTGGTGGTTCGCTGGATAGTGGCAGATCGCTCTCCGGCAAAGAGGTATTCGGTTATCTTGTCCCAATCGCCTGATATAAAGGAAGGAGACAGCTCTACAGGGTATGTAGGCAGCTCTTCTGTATTGGCCGGATTATGTAGCCAGATACTTTTGCAGCCCAGGTTTTTAGCCAGTTCTATATCTGTAAGCCTGTCGCCAATAACATAGCTGGCAGACAGATCATAGTCTCCGCTCATATATTGAGTAAGCATGCCGGTACGCGGTTTGCGATTGGGGGAATTGTCTTCCGGGAAGGAACGGTCTATCAAGATATCGTCAAAGGTGATACCCTCTCCCTCAAAGGCTTTCAGCATTTTGTTGTGAGCCGGCCAAAAGGTATCTTCCGGGAAAGAAGTGGTTCCTAATCCGTCCTGGTTCGTAACCATTACAAACTCAAAATCCAGTTGCTTACGGATAAAGTATAAGCTGCGGAATACCTTTGGGTAGAATTCCAGTTTCTCAAGACTATCCAATTGATAGTCAACGGGTGGCTCTAGCACCAGTGTACCATCCCGGTCTATAAAAAGCGCTCTTTTCATTTCTTCATTTCATTAAGGGCATTCAACAAGGCATTGTTTTGAGCCGAAGTACCTACCGTTATTCGTAAGCAGCCTTCGCACAGAGCTACCGAATGACGATTTCGTACAATGATACCTTTCTCCACCAAGTAGTTATAAGTCGCATTCGGATTGTCTACCTTTACCAGAATAAAGTTTGCATCCGAGGGATAGATTTTCTGCACAAAAGAGAGCTCATGCAAAGCCGTTTCCAGCAAGGTTCGCTCGTTCAGGATTTCCAGTAACTCGCCCTTCATCTCTTCTTCACGGTTCAACACCTGCAAGGCACGCTCCTGAGTCAGTTGGTTTATGTTGTAAGGATACTTTACCTTATTCAGAATAGAGACAATCTCGGAAGAAGCAAAAGCCATTCCCAGGCGGATTCCGGCAGCTCCCCAGGCTTTTGACAACGTCTGCAAGACTACCAAATTGGGGAAATCCTTCAGCTCCCGGAGGAAAGAGGGCGAAGAGGAAAAATCAATATACGCCTCATCCAGCACAACAATCCCGGAAAAACCAAGCAGTACCTTATATAACTCTTCACGGCTCAACACATTACCCGTAGGATTATTCGGCGAACAAAGGAAAACGATCTTCACATCTGCCTCTATATATGCCAGTAACAAAGCAGCATCCAGCCTAAAATTCTCCTGCAGTTTCACCTTTCTGCAAGCTACATTGTTGATATCCGCTGCCACCTGATACATGCCGTAAGTGGGCTCTATTGTTAAGATAGAGTCGGCTCCCGGTTCGCAAAAGGTACGGATCAGGAGGTCAATCGGCTCATCGCTTCCATTACCCAGGAAAACAGACGTACGGTCTACTCCTTTTAGGGAAGCGATCTTCTCCTTCAACTGCCATTGCATCGGGTCGGGATACCTGTTGTAGGGCTCGTTATAGGGACTTTCGTTTGCGTCTAAAAACACAGACGCATTCCCGTGAAACTCATCTCTTGCCGACGAGTAAGGTTTTAAATTCCAGATATTCGGTCTTACCAGTTCTTTCAGGTTTTTCATATCGTTTCTAATCTGACTGTTACTGCATTACGATGGGCATCCAGCTGCTCATTGGCTGCCATGATGCGGATTACTTCTCCTAACTCTCTGATTCCTTCGGGAGTAATCTCCTGAAAGGTTATTTTCTTTATAAAACTATCCAGATTCACCCCACTATAGGCCTTGGCATAGCCGTTGGTAGGCAAAGTATGGTTGGTTCCGGAAGCATAATCACCGGCACTTTCCGGGGTGTAAGCCCCTAAAAACACACTGCCTGCATTCTCTATTTTTTCCGCCAACGAATAATAGTTTGCAGTTTGTATAATTAAATGTTCAGGCGCATACAGGTTTGTAAAGTCAATTACCTCCTGCTCATCCTTGAGTACGATAATCCGGCTGTTATCAAGGGCTTTCGAGGTTATTTCCATCCTTGGAAGCAGGGCTAATTGCTCGTCTATCGCCTGCATAACGTCTATTACGATAGACTCGGCTGTAGTGAGCAATATTGCCTGGCTATCTACCCCATGTTCCGCCTGCGAAAGGAAGTCGGTAGCTATAAATACAGGGTTTGCCGCCTCATCGGCAATCACCTCTACTTCCGAAGGCCCGGCAGGCATATCAATTGCTACATCCTTCAGGCTGACCAATTGCTTCGCAGCCGTTACATACTGGTTGCCCGGACCAAAAATCTTATACACCTTGGGGACAGATTCCGTTCCGTAAGCCATAGCAGCAATCGCCTGTATCCCTCCGGCTTTGAATATTTTGCTAACTCCCGCTGTTTGAGCAGCAAATAAGATAGCCGGATGCACCTTCCCCGAGCTATCGGGCGGAGTACACAATACAATTTCCTTACACCCTGCTATACGTGCCGGAACAGCCAGCATCAACACAGTAGAGAACAATGGAGCTGTTCCACCCGGGATATATAAGCCCACCTTCTCGATGGCTACTGCTTTCTGCCAGCAGGTTACCCCCGGTGTTGTCTCTATTTTCTTAGTTGTAAAACGCTGAGAGGCATGAAACTTTTCGATATTATTTTTAGCCGTCAGGATGGCTTGTTTCAGCTCTTCCGAAAGCAGGCTACCGGCCTCTTCTATTTCTTTATCAGATACCTGTAGGGATGTAAGGGCTACCTTGTCAAACTTTTCGCCATACCGCTTCACTGCCGCATCACCTTCTGCCCGGACATCGTTCAATACAGCTTGTACGGTATCAAACAAATCCGACACATCCAGCGAAGGGCGCTTCATCAATTCGTCCCATTCCGAGCGCTCAGGATACTTAATAACTTTCATCGTATTCCCGTTTTAGTAAACTATATCTAACGATATCTGTGTAACCGGATACCAGGTATTCCCCATCCCTTTCAATTCCTTCTTCCAGAAAGCCCAAACGAGCAGGTATCCTGCGGCTCTTCAGGTTACCGACAGCCACCTGAATAAGTATTCTGTTCAGTTTCAACTCCTCAAATGCATACCCAATCAGTTTGGTACAGCTACGCGTAATCAGGCCTTTTCCTTCGAAAGCCGGAACCAGCCAGTAGCCAATTTCGGTTTTCCGGTTTGCCTCATCAATCGTCTTCAAACCAATCAAACCGGCAAAAGTACCTTCATAATGAATAACATACGTTAATTCACCGGTTTGCTTTGTACTCTCCAAAAAGGCTTGGGTATCTTCCTGCCTTTGAGTAGCATCTACAAAAGGCAACCAAACACGCAGTGAATCCCTGTTGTCATCAATCGCGTGGAAAATATCGGCTGCATCTTCCAATGTAGCACGCTTTAACACAATCTGATCCGTTACTTGTATCATATCTAAAACATTAAACTATCATTTTTTCAATCGGAATAATCAAGATACCCTGTGCTCCCAAAGATTTCAGTTTCCCGATAATTTCCCAAAAATGCTTTTCGGCAATGACAGACTGTACCGATACCCAGCCCTCATCTGCCAAGGGAGTAACCGTAGGACTCTTCACACCCGGCAATATCTTTACAATATCCTGCAACCGTTCTTTCGGAGCATTTAAAAGTACATATTTTTTACCTTCGGCGGCCTGTATAGCCTCAAAACGAAAGAGTAATTCATCCAATATGGCCTGTTTTTCTTCCGTCAGCTCATTATTAGCAATCAGCAAAGCCTCGCTTTGCATAACAACCTCTACCTCTTTCAGGCGGTTACTCACCAATGTACTGCCTGAGCTAACCAAGTCGCAAATCGCATCAGCCAAGCCTATTCCGGGGGCAATCTCTACCGAGCCACTAATCACGTGCAGGTCTGCTTTCACCTTGTATTGCCCCAGGTAGTTGATCAATATTTCCGGATACGAAGTAGCGATTGTTTTCCCTTCAAACCATTCAACACCAGGGTACTCTTCATCCTTGGGAATGGCAAGCGAAAGACGGCATTTGCTGAAACCCAGCCTTTTCACCAGCTTGGCCTCCCTACCCTTCTCCACATACTCATTCTCACCCACGATTCCCACATCTGCCACCCCATTGGCTACCGATTGTGGAATATCATCATCCCGTAGGAAAAGTACTTCTACCGGGAAACCCTTTGCCGACAAAAGCAATATGCGTTTCCCCCTGTTCAGTTTTATACCGGCCTCTTCAAGCAACAACATCGTTTCATCATATAAACGACCTTTTGATTGTACTGCAATTCGTAACATGTATTCTAACGATTAACGTTTAACGATTAATAAACAAAAAAGACTCACCGTATAACGGCAAGCCTTCCAATTTTTATATTCTGAGTATTCTCTACACAATCTTCAGCCCACCGAACTATTGTCCGCTGTTATGATGATGATAATGTAGCATACTTGATTTCATTTGTTCATTTATTTTCGACACAAAGTTACAATAATTATTCAAATAGCAAATATTTCTAACAAAAAATAAGCAATTCTTTCCCAACGCTATCTAAATCAAAACAACAACCGATCATCACCAAAGAATCGCGCCACATATGTCACGCGATCAGAACACATATGTAGAACGATCGAAACACAAATGTGAATCGATCACGCCACATATGTGGCGCGATTCTTTTTTCACAAAAAGGGACTGCCATCCCGGCAGTCCCTTCGCTTTTCGTACAGGTTAGGTATGTCTATAAGTTGTACAAATTAGTTTAAAAACTCCTGCACGTTTTATCCTACCTATCTATCTCTATCAATCACCGCTCCACCCTGTATAGCGGTAGCCTTCAGCCTTAAAGCTTTGGCCCGGGAAGCGGGAGTTGGTAAAAGTAAAAGATATAGCATCACTCTTTGCTCCGGAAGGAGTGGTTTTGCCATTCAGCACTACCTTACCGTCCGTTACTGTAAATGTTTCTGTAGAAGAAGCCACATTGCCTGCCAGATTCATAATATCGGCTCCGGAAAACGTTAATGCATCAACATTACAGCTAATTTTTCCATTAATAGCCCATGCATTGGAAGAAGCCAAATTATAGGCTCCAATGCGGATCCAGCACTTATCTGTTGCATAGTCGGAGGTGTTACCTATATAGCAATAGTTTGTATATACTTCCTCTCCTGCAGCATTATATACATGAATTCTATATTGCCCGCCAAGAGGGTGTATCGGAGTATATTCAACATCATAATCCCCATACGTTTCACACGACGTGACTGTCAGCAACGATATAAATAACAGGAATATATATTTCAAATATTTCATAATGTCTATATAATTAATTGTTTATATTTTTACTGTTCATTGTTTGTGCCACCACATTGGTTCTGTAAGACCCTTTGTTTCAGGCGCATTCGGATTGTAAGCAGAAGAGCCTTGAGGAACCAGCATACGACGAGGGAATGCCCCCGGTTGCAGTTCTGTACTTCCCGGATCAACCAATGTACCCAATTCATAACCAGGCATTAGCCCCTCGGTAATATTACTAACACGTACCTTTTCAACTTTACTGATTTCCGGATATCCCGTACGGTTACGATCAAAGAATGCATCCCAGGAATTCGCCTTAGCCGAAGCTACCCATTTTTGCGTCAATATACATTTCACCATTTCGTTTGTTGAAGCGTCTTTAAAGGCATAAACACCACCACTTGCAATAAAAGAAGAGGCATCATATCCCCAACGAGCAAATGCTTTTGTTACTCCATTATCATATGCAGCTTTTGCTTTTGCTTTATCTCCCATACGAGCATAAGCTTCAGCTTTCATAAATGCAACTTCTGCATTATTCATCAAATAAGCCGGATCATCATATGCCTGCAAATAGCGAGACGATTTGATCAGAGGAACAGCATCTTCATCACCCTCTGTGGTAGACGGTTTTGTTCCGCATGGCAAACCTCCATACATCTCCCTGAGAGTTACTGCTTCTCCCGCAGCTATTTGTTGTTTGGCATAGTTGGTCAGTTCATAATATTGCTCTATACGAGGGTCGTTCGCCTCAATTAGGAATTCCGTAAATGTATGACATGCACGTACATTTTCTACTGTATTCAGCTGTCGTATATTGTACTCATAGAACGGATTCCCTTTATTTGTGGCATCTTCAAAAGCAGTCATAGCGCAATCGTCTTCCAACAAACCGCCAGCTTCAACAATAGACGATATCTGACTTTTGTTTGCTTCAAAATCACGCATTAAAACTTTTAATTTCAAACTTTTTGCAAATGCAACCCATTTACTGATATCTCCACGAAAATAGTAGTCTTCGTTACCCATAGGTGGATTTGAATTTGCTTTGGCCTGAGATTCTTTTGCAATTGCTTCATCCAGCATAGCAATGATACCCGGATATACAACCGTCTTACTATCATCATATTTAGGATAAGGAAACTCTGATGCCTGCAGTGCTTCCGTAAAAGGAATATCGCCATACAAATCTGTCAGGAAGTGATAATTGTATGCTTCCAGCACTTTAGCTATCAGCCAGTAATTCCAGGCATTTTCTTCTTCCGCTATCGTCAATAATATCTTGATATCCTGAAGAGTATTGGCATACGCATTTGACCAGAACGCATTATATGAGCTTACTGTTATATTATAGTTTGCAAGCGAATTATACTGGTTGGTACTATTGCCCTGTGTAGCGTGTTGCATCCACAAGGTTCCAATCAATGCACCATTCAGGCCTATTTGGGCTATAGTTGTTGCTCCTACAGAAGGCAACAAAGTTTGCAATGTTGCATCAGTAGGATAATTGGGATTCTCATTTACATCTAAATAATCTTCACAAGAAATAAAAGATGCAGATATAAAACCCATTATTAATGTTGTTGCTATTATCTTTTTCAGTTTCATAAACTTTCTCTTTTGAAATTATTAAAATGTAACATTTATACCTACACCAAAATTACGGGTAGAACTTGTACCTGTAGTTTCTCCAAGCATTGAACCTATTTCATTTCCCAGATTCGTAGCTTCAGGGTCGATATAATTATTCAATTTTGGAGTAAATAAAAAGAGGTTACGACCTATCAAGCTTAAAGAAGCTGCTGCTATCGGTGTCTTGCTCAAAAAAGAGGTTGGTACTCTATATGATAATACAAGCTCCCTTATTTTAAAATAATCTTTAGGGATTACCATATGTTCACGCACTTCCGGGTTATAGGAATAGTTCCCCTGCGCATAAGGCATATTCTGTACAAGTACCGGTATATTATTCTCAACGTATTCGCCATTTACCATTTTTACGGAATTAGGAATAATATATGAATTACGTTCGTTAAATACTGTCTGAGTTGAATTACCGTTAAAGTGAGAAATATAAGCCGTTGAAGAATACATATAGCCGCCTTTGCGCCAATCACCCACAATCCGTAATGAGAAATCTTTATATTTTAGAGTTGTATTAAATCCCATTGTAAAGTCAGGATTTGCATTCCCTAAAATCTTTTTTTCCGTATTACTAGTAGTAATAAAACCATTATTATTTACGATTGTATATCCATAATAAGGACTGCTCTTATCTTCTACTGTGGCGGCAGCCGGTACTCTGTAAACACCTACAGGTTCTCCTACTATAGCCATAAATTCTACTCCGCGATAGTTTGTCCAGTATCCTAATGGGTATTCTTCTGTTCCTTCCCATAATTCCTTTACTTTACTCCAGTTCTTGGCAAATGTCCATCCTACGGTCCATTCCCAGTCTTTCGTACGGACAGGAGTTACATCTATCAACATTTCCACTCCTTTATTTTCAATTTTACCAATATTCTTGGTTTCTGTCGTATAGCCTGTTTCTGGAGGTAGATTAGCACTAATAATCTGATTCTTTGTTTGTTTATTGTAATACGCCACATCAATGGCTATCCGGTTTTTAAAGAAATTACCCGTCAATCCCAGTTCGTACTCTGTAGATATTTCCGGCTTCAGATCCAAGCTGGGCAAACGATTATATTCTGTTAATCCGGACACTCCGCCAATAGGTAGGCGGGTGTAATGTGCGTATACTGGAGTAAAATAACCGCTTGTAAGATAAACGCCAGCGTCATTACCTGTTTGCCCTACAGCTGCACGAATTTTCAGAAAATCGATTTGCGATGCTTTCAGTTCCGGCATTAATTCAGTCAGCAGGAACGATATATTGGCACCTCCATAAAAGAAACTGTTCTTACCTTTCGGCAATGTAGACGACCAGTCATTTCTGGCTGAAAAGTTTAAGAAAAGATAATCTCTGAATCCTACTTCCGCTGTTCCCAGAACACCAACTAATCTTCTGTTACTCTTATATGTATTAGAAACGGCCGCAGAAGTTGTATTTTGGAGATTATACCATCCGGGTATATCCAGTCCATCCACTACTCCTCCGGTATAGCTTCTGCTTCTTACATTCAGGTTCCAGCCCAAAGTACCACCAAGAGAGAAATCTCCAACCTTGTAGTCTGCGCTTAAAAAGGCAAGAGCGTCAATCTGAGAGCGACTTTGGCTGTATTCCGCATAATATCCTTTTTCCGGGTTTTTTCCTCCCAGGTCACTATAGGATCCTTCTGCATAGCTAATTTTTGCTTGTCTGTCTTCCGTTCTTTCAGTCACAAAATCACCACCTAAACGTCCTGTAGCCTTTAATCCAGGTATGATTTCATACCCTAATTCAACCCTACCTCTTATATTATCATCCTGATATAAATATCTGAAATTATCAATCATCCAATAGGGGTTATTAGCATAGAAGGTATAATAGTTATCAGTATCGTATCGTACATCATTATAATCTTTCATCTCCGAGAAATCCACATCCACAGCATGTTGTAATAACTCCATATCCATGGCTTGTGCACGATTAATATCCTTCCTGTTGTATTCCATAGATGCATCCAAAGTAAACTTATCAACATTAGCATATCCACGGAGGAAGAAGTTATTTCTTGAATATTTGTCGCCATCATTAGGTAAAATACCATCAGATGAAAGATTATTAAATGAGGCAACAACACCCACTTTAGCTGTACCATAACGGACTGTTATGCCATTGTTCATTTCAAGGCCTGTTTGATAAAAGTTTCTCATATTATCTTTTACATAAGAGAATGGCTTTGTCATAGGCGTTTCCAATTTATCGGAGCCCCATTCTCTCATAGAACCATCCAGACGCGGTCCCCATGAACCATTTTCATCACGCGACCATGCACCCCATCCTTGTCCGAAAATATCTTGTGTTTGCATGACGCGTAATACATTTGAAGCAGTAAAAGAACCATTATATGAAACGGTTAATTTTTCTTTGTCTGCCTTCTTGGTGGTGATCATGATTACACCATTTGCTGCACGTGAACCGTATAATGCAGTTGCTGAAGCCCCTTTCAAGATAGTAACCGATTCTACATTTTCCGGATTAATATCATTGGCAGAGTTTCCAAAGTCTGCAGAAGTATTTGTTGTAGCTGTACTACCGCCACTTCGCTCGTTGGTAATTGGAACACCATCTATAATATAAAGAGGCTGGTTACTTCCTGTTAAAGAAGAGAGACCACGTATAAGTACATTCTGGGAAACCCCGGTAGACCCGGCACCAGAAATGTTAACCCCTGCGACCTTACCTGCCAAACTACCCATTACGGAACCGGATTGGGCAGCCGTAATATCATCAGCCTTCACTGTAGATGCAGCATAGCCTAAAGCTTTTTCGCTCTTTTTAATACCTAATGCAGTTACCACAACCTCATCAAGCGCCAGAGAGCTTGTTTTCAAAATGATATTCATATTGGGTCTGATAGCTAATTCTGATGGCTCCATCCCCACATATGAGGCAACTAATGTCTTGGCGTTTGAAGGTACGTCTAGTGTAAATGCACCATCATAATCTGTTACTGTTCCTATAGTTGTACCTTTAACAACTATGGATGCTCCGATAACGGGCTCATTATCTTCTGAGGAAATAACCTTACCGGTTATTCTTGTAGTTTGAGCCGTTATCATTCCTATGCTTGCAATTAAGCATAATAAAAGATAAGTCAACCTTTTTTTCATAAACACACTTTTAAATTAAATTTAAACCACACACTTGTATATACACTAAATCTAAGCAAAACAAAAAATATCACAGAAAAAGTTAGCATTTACTAACAAACAAAAAAAAGCAATTATAATTTAGTTATTTTTTTCATTCAATCGCAAACACAGGCATACCTCATTTAAAGATTTAAAGTAAATATATTTGCAATATTAAATATTTTTTCCATATTAAAAAACAAATTCGTCACTTTTTTTCGATATATTAATTAAAATCGTCATTTTTCAAACACTCAAAGAAATCTGAACCACTGAATAATATTAGTTAAATTTTAGACCAAAAATTAACTAAATAATTTTAATCCATACGAATTAGACGTACAAACTTCTATAGCTTCACTCCAGCTAAGTTGAAAAAGTTACTATATTTGTGATTATTCTGCATCTAAAAACTCAAGATATGAAGCAACTTTCTATATATCTATCGATAACACTCCTCCTGTTGAACTGTTTACCGATTCAGGCTGATGAGTATACCTGGAAATCTCTTTTTGGCAATAGCCTCTCGGAAGCAAATTATGATCCTGAAGTATGGAGTGAAACAAATGGTGTTTTGACAGCTACCAAGGATGAAGCAATCTGGACAAATGCCGAGTTTGAAAACTTCGAGCTGGATATTGACTTTAAAACAGATGAAGGTACTAACAGTGGGATTGTGATATACTGCACAGACATAAAGGATTGGATCCCTAACTCAGTAGAAATACAAATTGCCGATGACTATTACGAAAAGTGGGCCGACGCTAAGCCATATGAAAAATGTGGAGCTATTTATGGACATTTAGGGCCTCGTCAGGAGAAAGTAGTAAAGAAACCGGGGGAGTGGAATCATATACGCATAAGGTGTGTCGAGCAACGTATAAGTGTCATTCTGAACGGTAGAAAAGTTACGGAAATGAATATGAGTGAATGGACCTCCGGCACAGTTAATCCTGATGGGTCGGAGATTCCAAACTGGCTACCTAAGCCTTATGCTGAATTACCAACAAAAGGGTATATCGGACTTCAAGGTAAACATGGAGATGCTGGAATTTGGTTCAGAAACATCAAAATCCGGAATATAAAAGTAAAATCAACGCTCGACTAACGTTCCTTTCCCTTTATTTATTTCGGAGGCCTGGGTTATAATTACTCGTGCAACTCCTGCGTCAAGAGCTTCAAAAGCATTTTCCAGTTTAGGGATCATCCCCCCTTGAATAATATTTTTATCAACGTAATCCTTGAATATAAAGCGATCTAATTTAGGGATAACGCTTTCATCATCATTCGCGTCTCTCAATACGCCTTTCTTTTCAAAACAAAAAATAAGCGTAACATCAAAGTGTGCAGCTAAGGCTTTTGCTGTTTCTCCGGCAATTGTATCGGCATTTGTATTCAGGATAAGCCCTTGTTTATCATGTGTCAAGGGGGCTAGAACAGGAACGATGCCTTGCCGGATCAACGATTCTAAGAAAATAGCATTAACTTCTTTTACATCACCAACATATCCATAATCTACATCTTTCACAGGCCGCTTATCCGAACGAATCAGGTTCATATCAGCCCCTGTTAAACCCAGGGCGTTTACGCCCAAAGCTTGTAAACCGGCAACTATTTTTTTATTAACGAGGCCTCCATAAACCATGGTAACAACATCCAGCATATCTTCGTCTGTAATCCTGCGACCATTAACCATCTTACTTTCAATGCCCAGACGAGAAGCCAAACTGGTAGCAGACCGTCCGCCCCCATGAACTAATAATTTATATCCTTCTATATTACTAAAGTCTTGCAGTAAACGGGCCAACGAATCTTTTTCCTCTACAATCTGCCCTCCTACCTTAATTAAAGTAAGTTTATCTTTTGCCATTCTTTGTTTTTGGGGTCAAAGTTAAGAAAAAGAAAGATTTAATGATACAAAAAATCCTCCAGTTCTTTCCGAAGTCCCTGACGGGCAAAGAATATACGACTTTTAATCGTTCCCATCGGGACATCCAGTTTTTCAGCTATTTCGTTGTATTTATATCCGGATAAATACATAGAAAAGGGAATTTTGAGTTCTTCATCCAGATTGTTTATAGCATTTGTTATTTCTTGTATTTGATTAAAAATATCAGGAGAGGAGATACCGGAATCATGTTCCATATCCAAGTTGTATAAATCTACTGTATAGTCGATTACAGTCT
Source organism: Parabacteroides sp. PH5-46 (assembly GCF_029892785.1). GTDB lineage: Bacteria > Bacteroidota > Bacteroidia > Bacteroidales > Tannerellaceae > DFXE01. The sequence goes on along the minus strand of NZ_JARXXA010000004.1, from coordinate 93,071 downwards.
GTGCACGAAGAACTTTATAGTAGTTGTTTACAAAAATATTTCGCATAACAGTCAATACCCATCCCTTGAAATTAACATTGTCTACAAATTTGTCTTGGTTATCCAGAACTTTCAAAGTAGTTTCTTGTAGTAAATCCTGAGCATCATCTTTATTTGCGGTAAGCAGCAAGGCAAAATTCATCATATTATCTTGCATACTCAATAATTTTTGCTGAAATTGCAGCGAATTTTTCATATAAATTTTATTTATCGGGTTACAATACTTAATTTGAAAACAGTTCTCTCTAAGGTCTTGTCAAAGATAAGAATTAGGATTTATATAGAACTTCCCTTTGAATAATATTAATATAAAAAAATCCTACTTTTAGTTTTTCACAATAACTTTTATCGAGTTTGATCACATTTTACAAGTTAAATACATACTGATTATCAAAATTCACAACATTTTGTACAGTATTTACAACAAAACATAAGCCATTAGATATATTATCTTAACAAATAAAGATTATGAACAGATATACAAAATACGGTATCCTCGGAATGTTACTCATCTTGTTTTCAGCTTATCTGAAAGCCGAAAAACAAGTTGTTGTATATAAAATCGACATAAAAAAAGAAATAGATAATACATCTCGCCTGTATTTAAGTAATGGCTTGAACAAGGCTAAAGAGTTAGATGCCGATGCTATAATCATCCACCTGAACACCTATGGAGGGTTGGTAGATGTAGCTGATTCTATGCGTACTGCTATTTTATACAGTCCGATTCCGGTTTTTGTTTTTATCGACAATAACGCTGCTTCAGCCGGAGCATTGATATCTATCGCGGCAAAAAAAATATACATGCGAAAAGGAGCGAATATAGGAGCAGCAACAGTTGTCAATCAGACCGGAGAAGCTATGCCCGACAAGTATCAGTCATATATGCGTTCCATGATTCGTTCTACAGCTGAGGCGCATGGAAAAGATACAATCATACAAGGAAGAGATACCACAATCAAATGGCTGCGCGACCCTGCTATAGCCGAGGCCATGGTAGACGATCGCGTAGTAATCCCCAACCTTATTGATTCTGGGAAAGTATTGACATTTACAGCCGAAGAAGCCGTCAAATGGGGCTATTGCGATGGGATTGTAGAATCAACAGATGAAATTATTACACAGTATCTGGGTTATACAGACTATCAGGTGATAACCTACACCCCTTCCTGGCTTGATGATACAAAGGGTTTCCTGATGAGCCCTATCCTGCAATCATTGCTAATCCTGATTATCATAGGTGGAATCTATTTTGAATTACAAACGCCGGGGATTGGTTTTCCTTCTGCTGCTGCCATTGTTGCTGCTATCCTTTATTTTGCTCCTCTTTATATTGACGGATTAGCCGAAAACTGGGAAATATTAATCTTTATCGTTGGTATTTTATTAATTGCAGCTGAAATATTCGTTATTCCCGGCTTTGGAATAGCAGGTATTGGAGGGATTATTCTTGCCATTTGTGGCCTTGTTATAAGCCTGTTGAACAATACTGGATTCGATTTTAAGGATGTTACTATCCCTGAATTCGGACAGGCTACCCTTACTGTTTTAATGGGCCTGGGTCTTAGCTTTGCATTGATGATTTGGTTGTCAAACAAGATAGGAAGCCAGGGTATATTTAGGAAAGTAGCTCTCACTACAGTTCTTGACGAATCGACATCCTCACCGGTACTCACCAACCTGATAGGAAAAGAAGGCACTGCTGCTACTGTACTAAGGCCTTCCGGCAAGGTATGGATAGAGGGAGAGTTGTATGACGGGGTATCCGATTCCGGCTTTATTGAAAAGGGAAGTCCGGTAAAGGTAATTCGTTTTGAGAATGCCCAGGTGTATGTTCAGGCTATACGGCAATAAACAATTCGTTTGTCCACAACACTATAACGTAATGTACCCATCGCCATCAGGTCACTGATAATATTTCTTGCTATGTAATAGTTTATATGGGCTATACGACAAAATTGATGTATATTGATATAAGTATGCGTATCCAGATAGTTTAAAAGTTTCTCTACAGGTTTGCTTATTTTTAGCAAGATACCTTCTTGTTTATGCTTCTTTTTCCAATAAAGCAACAAGATTTCATTCGCCAGAATGTTTTCGTCTAACACACGGATATAAGCCTTGTATTTATCATCTTTATCAGGTGCGGTGTATGGTTTATCCGGACTGGGAGCTACGTATATTTCCAAAACTGATTTTCCCTGGACTTCCCAACGGGTAGCCGTAAAAGGAACTTCCGGGCGTGTATACATTTTAGATGCTGCCTCAATCATATAGTATTCTTCTTCGCTACGAACACCGGCAATATTCCCGTTATCCTTCACTCCTATCAGCAAACGCCCGCCATCGGTATTGGCAAAAGCACTCAGGGTACGCGCAATCTTCTTACTGTCACTCACTTCGAACTTAAAATCCAGTTGCTGATGTTCTCCTTGCTCTATCAACTCTTCTATGGGATGTCTCTTTTTCACGCTGTCAAAGATTTGATGGACAAAATTAAAATAATTAATGAACTTTGGCAAGAAATGTGTAGCTTAGCAGTCTGTTATCAATTTGATGTGTATAAATCTAGGAATGTATGTTATTAAAATTTATAGGGATTATTCCGACACGCTATGCCTCTACGCGTTCCTCTGGAAAACCTTTAGCAGATTTAGATGGCAAACCGGTGATACAGCATGTATATGAACAAGCTAAGAAATGTTTGGGTATGGTTTGGGTAGCTACAGACGATACTCGCATTGAAAAGGTTGTAAAAGACTTTGGAGGAAATGTTGTATTAACATCTAAAAAAAACAGAAGCCGAACCGAACGTTGCTACGAAGCATACACTAAAGTAGGAAAAGGCTATAATGTAGTGATCAACCTTCAGGACGACGAACCCTTTATCCTGCCTTCACAGATCGAGAAAATGAAAACTTGCTTTATAGATTATGGAGTGCATATTGCCACATTAGTAAAGCCTTTCAACTCGAATGAGAACTTTGCCATGGATTTATACAATAAAAATGCTCCCAAGGTTGTCATCAATAAAAATAACGAAGCGATGTTCTTCAGCCGGGCTGTGATTCCTTTTTACAGAAGTAAGAGCCATACTGAATGGTTGGCAAGCCATACGTATTATAAACATATCGAACAATACGCTTACCGGGCAGAGGTATTACAGGAAATCACCCATCTTCCTCCGTCTCCTTTGGAAAAAGCAGAAAGCCTGGAGCAACTTCGTTGGCTGGAAAACGGATACAAAATAAAAGTCGTCATTGCAGAAGAAGAAATGACAGCCTCACAAAAAGTTAGGAATTATCAGGAAAATCATTCATAGACTACCTTTATCCATTTCTATTATTTATCTGTAAATCATTTGTTTTCTTTCTTTGGAAAGCAGTTTACTTTCCACTTCAGATATATTCATTTTTACCGGCTCAGTGATAAACTCCGGCACATTAAATGAGTACAAGGATGCTTCATAGTATAAGGGCGTTTCCTGAGGCAGCAAAAAGGGTTTGGTGATACTTCCGTCTTCTCTTACAGATGCGATATAGGGATGTGTATATAAACCATCTATGCGCCTACTTCCAAAGACAAACCAGCGGCTGTTACTGCTCCAGCAGTGATAGCTATCGGCATCTTTACTGTTTACCTCAGATAGTTCACGTGTTTCACCAGTTGCCAAGTCCAATAGCCAAAGGTCTGCTTCCTTGTGCCAGACAAGAAAGTTTCCATAATCCGCCAAAGTGTACATCAGGTACTTTCCATCATAAGATGGACGCGGGTGTGAAACACTTTTACCTGATTTAGCAGCAGAAACCAAGGTATCTACCTGATTGCCAAATGTACCCGTTTCAGGATTAAAAGCAATACTACACAAACTATATCTCAACTGCTGATATTCTTCAGGCAAAGGTTTTACATCTGCAGTACAAAAGTACATCGTACGCCCGTCCGGAGAAAAAGAGGGATACGTTTCAAACGCATTTTCCGATTTCAGAAGAGGAGTGGAAAACAGCTGATTTGTTTCTATATGGTAGACTACGATGTCTGATTTCAGGTCAAGTACCTCTACCCTCTCATCTTTTACCTCATGAAAAACCTGTTTGGTATCATTCACTGAATAAGCGATATACTTTCCGGATGGATGCCAATAAGGATATACACAGGATGAAATTGTTTGATCTGTCTTTGTATTCAAAAGGCTTGCCTCACCGTCATTCAGCAATAAAGTTGCCCCATACTCACCCCGGATATGCAAACTCATCTTCTCAGGGTTTGCCATACAAAACGAATGGCAGTTCATGCAGTTACCCGGTATTAAGGTATTCTCCAGCAGTGCTGTCTGAGTAAAATCAGACAAGTTTCGTTGATAAATTCCCATCTTGCTATACACCTCATAACCGGGTGCTATCAAGCGGTATGTCAAACCATAATCAATAGGATAGGTACTAATATAGATATTGAACGGATCATATTGTACCCAACCGTCGACATGCTTCACTGATACTGTAACTTTCAGGCTTCCTCCTATATTATCTGCCAGTAATTGCTTCCAGGCTTTGGGCTTTATTGCTATAAAATCATCGCCTTGCACATGGAGTGAGCCAGAGGTATTACCTTCTATTACAGCATCTATTTTAGTATATATACCTTCTACCTTAAAATTCAGGGGAGCGATGGAAGGCGGAATCGTTACTTCCGTATAATCAGGAAATATGGCAGGTAGCTCATGTTTTACTTGCGGAGATGATACTTCTTCTTTACAACTAAATTGCACAAATAAGAAGGAAACAATACATATATATAAGCAATAATCTTTCAACAGTTTCATAAGCTTATTTTCTGAAATGTAAATAGAACCAATAAGTATCCGAAAACTGCGTTCCAAGCATAGGTTCGGATTTCTGGTAAGTGGCATAAATCTTTCCATACTCCTGTACTCGCTGCATAACCTCCGGATGTATCAGATAAGGAATGGCAGACAGATCTTTGTTTGTCAATCCCCAAAGATAAATCAAGGCTTCCTGATAGCTTTTGGGTATCTGCCGGTATTGAATCTCTTTTCCTAAAGGATAATAATTAAAAAAGCTTGACAAATCCTTAGTCAGCAAGCAGTAAGCCATCAGGTATTCATAGGCAATCCGGTTGGTATAATCCTGCTGGAGCAATATACCCAACATCTGGTCTTTTTCCTCTTCGCTAAACAGGAAATCTGTCTTTGTGCGATATCTGCGCAGCTCTGCCCATTCGGGTATCAACTCTATTTCGTTTTCATCTTGAATGACAGCCAAAGCCTGTGTAGCCCATCGCTTATAATATACAGTTTGCTGAAGCATACGGAGGTATTTGACAGCTACCGTATATTCTCCGTTGATTATATTGGTTTCTGCCAGTCGTTTAACAGCTCTCCCACTCTTTTGGAAATCGGGTATACCTTCCATAGCCTCAAAGGCAAAGCGCTGTGCCGTATTCACAAAGCCTGTATGATAGTATATTTCTCCGGCCATCATAGGCATGGCAAAGTCACGGATAAAAGTGGGCAATAAGCCTTCTGAACCGTTCTGGTAGTAATGAAACATCTTGTCAGCCATTAAACCTTGTTTGCACAAGGCCAGATTCAAGAAGGCTACGGAAAGAGGGGTTGAAGGTGCCTTTTTATCTGCCATCTCCACAACCTCAGCCCATCGCTGTTTGCGTATTAGGTAGTCGTAAGCCATAACTTCTTCTTTCTGCCAGTCTGCCCTAAGAGATATACCGTATCCACTAAGCAACACCAGCAATACGATTTGTATGCCTATCCAGATAAAAGAGTGTTTCGTCTTTTGCACATCCGGTAACAAACGGAAAAAAAGCGGAATACAAACAATCAATATCCAAAGAAACCATATCGTACTTGGAAATAATTGCTGAAGACGATAATAATCCACACCAACCCAAAGTTTAGACAAAGGGTATTGCGGCAGTATGGCTTTAGCTACTAAAGGAGCACACAGCATCAACAAAATACATCCTACTACAAAAAACAGTATTTTTCTTGTATCTATCTCTTTCTTTAAGATCTCCAACAATACACATAACAGGGCAAACACAATACAAGTTCCGCCTGCCAGAAGATACAATAAGGGGATCATCAGCAAAACATAGACGATCCGCAAAACTGCCGGACGGATTGTGTTATACATCTGCACAGCAGCTAAGACCAAGACTAAAGCAACAATTCCGGCCACCATGTAATGCTCGTCACACAACAGAAACCAATAGAAAAGGGAGGGAATGAATGTGAGAGGGATATAAGCCGGTTTATCTGCAACCTTCAATGAGATAGAAAGTACCTGCCGCTGCATAATGCTTAACAAAAGGGTAATGATAAGCCCTCCCAACCAGGGTGTATAGAAATACTGAACCAGGAAACGGCTGATATATTCGGCAAAGCCTCCGGGTTTATGAGTGGTCTGCGCCAAATAATCGAAAGAAAACATAAACAGCTGAAACTGTTCCTGATATACCAAATGGTAACAATAATATCCGGCAAAGAAGACAAAGGCTCCCAAAGCAAAAAGCAAAGAAAGACTCCAACTGGCATATCGCATTTGTTTATTCTTCATGCTGTAGAACAATTAATGTGTCATGAGTCTCATTGTATCAGCTTCTGTATGCCAATACATTCGTTCGATATCCAGGGCATCAAAGGGCAGTTTTCCTTTGGACAGTTCGGGGATATTAAACGACTTCAGAGTATAATCATAAAAAGCCGGATCGCGTTGCGGCAAGACAAAAGGCTTGTGTGCCACCCCTTGCTCATCAATATAACTAAAGTAGGGTTTGCCATATAGTCCGTCGTCTCGTTTGCTGGCAAATACAAACCAGCGGCTGTCAGACGACCAGCTATGGTATGTGTCCGAACATGTAGCATTAACAGCCTGTAGTTCATTGATTTCTCCGGTATTGAGGTCTATCATTTGTAAGTCTGTTTCCCTGTGCCAGATGGGGAAGGTCCCATAATCAGCAATGGTATACATGATATACTTTCCGTCGGGCGAGGTTTTAAGATGGCAGATGGATTTGCCTTCCTCAGAAGCTGAGAACAAGGTATCGACCCTACTCCCAAATGTACAGCTTGCCGCATCAAAGTCTATCCTGTGCAAACTATACATCAGTTGATGAATGCTATCTGGTAAAGACACGCGGGGTGCCTCACAATAATAAACAGATGTACCATTGGCCGAGAATACCGGGAAGGTGCGGAATGGCTTTTCGGGTATCGTATCCTCCGGTAACGGGATGATCCGGTTTTTGTCAAAGTCAAGTACATACAGCTCAGACTCCGTATCATACACCTCCAGACGTTCACTCTTATACGTATGGAAAGCCGGCAGAATAATATTGGAAGAAAAGACACCATAGCGTCCGGATGGATGGAAGTTGCCATAGACAAGCGAAGCTAACAGTTCATTTGCTTTTGTAGTCAGTTTCCGTAGCTGTCCGTTTCGGTTAAGGATGGTTCCGCCTGTTGCCCCTCTCAGATGAAAAAAAGAGAGGTTCGGATCCTGGTTGCCATACGTATGGCAGTTCATACAAGAATTGTCTGTCAGGTTGTTATCAGCTATCACCCGTTCGTTGAAATTCTCCAAATTCCGTTCCCTTAGCTGAATTTTATTCCATACTTCATAGCCCGGTTCTATCAGGCGGTAACTCAGGTAAGGATCAATAGCTTCCGATACTACATGCCAATGGAAAGGAGCATATTGAATCCACTCCCCGCCAACCTTAGCCGTAATCTGCACCTTAATAGTATTGCCTTTCTCGGCTTCCATCAAGGATTTCCAGGTATCCTGGGCAAACTGTACTTTATAGCTGTCACGTATCAGCAGCTCTTTTGTTTTACCTTTCAGTTTTATCTCTACAACTCCCGGCTTGTTACGCAGCAGGAAGTTAAGAGGAGCTATATTATAGGGGATGCTTACATTCGTATAGTCGGGATATACAGGCGGTAGTTCTTCACTTACCGTAACATTTCCCGAATGTCCGCACCCTGCCAGGAGTATACAACTAACAAGCAAAAACAGATATGTATTTATCTTTCCCATTCTTCATTTATCATTCTTCATTCCCCACTCCTACCTTTCATCCGCGCAAAGTGGAAATAAAACCAGTATGTCTTACCAAAGCGTTCGCGTAACGGCTCCAAATTACCACCCGAACCTTCATAAGTAGCGGTATATTCTGCAAAAGCATTCGCTACCTCATCCGATATGCCATATTCCTTTCTTTCTTTCTGAGTTGCTTTTGTCATAGCCAGTTTAATCAATAAGGCTTCACTATAGGCCTTGGGCAGGTGTATTTCTTTCCCCTTGCACCATTTGTCATACGCCTGACTAAAGGATTGAATATCTTTATTTAATAGATAAAAGCACAATAGATAGTCCAAAGCTCTCCTGTTGTCTGGATTACTTTCCAGTAACAGGTTCAGGATCGTTGGATAATCAGACGACATACGGATTATATCCCTGTTCGGGATTTGTGAGCGCTTCGCCTGTAGCCAGGGGTAGTCTTCTATATTGCCGCTCAGCATTTTTTCATGTTCCAAAGCCCATTTCCGATGGAACCAGGTGGCTTCCAACAGACGTAAATACTTACGGGTGGCTGTTGTATCGCTATTCACCAGATTAATCTCTGACAGCCGTTTTACCATACGCGAGCTTCTGTTATGGGGCGAAAAGATCATGCCAAGCATAGCCGAATGCTGTGCCATATTCATGTCTCCTACATGGAAAAAGACATCACTACTGAAAAAGATATCCATCCAGTTTGAAGTTGGTCCGACTTGCAAGAATAAGCCTTGGGAGAAAGGTTGATAATAGTCCAGCAATTTATCGGCTAATTTTCCCTCTCTGGATAAGGCGATATTGGTATAATACGTAGCTACGGCATTAGAAGGAAGTTGCTCTGCATCTATTAATTCGTTTACTCCTTTCCAATTCTCAAAATAAGATTCTGAAGCTAAAGCCAGGATTTTTTCTCTTTTAAGATTCAGACCGTTTATTTTCAAACTACTGAGTGGATATTGATAGGCTTGTTTGGTTGTTAACAGATAAAGCGGTTTCATAATGAAAGGAAAGAATACCATAATCAGAATTAACAGTAACCAATAGAACAAACGTATTTTTCTTTCACTGATTTCATAGATTATTACCAAGGGGGAAAACAGAAAAAAAGGAATGCCAGCTATTATATAAAGCAAAGGTAAGCTTATGACACCAAACACCAATGCCCCCCATGTATGCTTAATTCTTGTGTAGAGTAAGAAAGTAGACAAAACCAGTATAAAGGCTACCGACACAGAAAGTGAATAATGCAATTCACAATGCAGCAAACACTCTATAAACACCGGGATTAAGGCCAGGAAAGGGATTCCCTTTTTCAGGCGAAATTGTCTTAACACCTGCATAAACAACCACCACTCAATCAGCAATACAAGAGTCAGTACCGCAGCACCCCCACCCCTCAGATAATAGAACTGGGTAAGAAAATCACCCATATAACAAGCCAGCCAGGCCGGTTTACTAAAATAGGATATGAAATACTCTGTAGTTAAGAGAAATAGTTGTGTTTGTTCCTTAAAAAACAAATGGTATGGGAGAAGGAACTGAAAAAAAGAAAAACAGCCGATAATAAATATAACAGCTACTAATATCTGTGTCCATATTTCATCTCTTGTCTGCATTATCCTTATGTTCCAGCTCTTGAATTTGTTCCGGCGTTAATAATATTTTCATTTGCTTATAAACAAACTGCCCTACAGGGTTCTTGATATTTTTCTTCACAAAAGTATAATTATAATCCGAAATTTTGTCTTTCTGTTTCACCAATTGTCTTTCTAATTCTGCCTTATCCGCCCCTTTGGCTTTACGGATTTGCTGCCGCAAGGTATATTCTTCCTTATCCAGCAAGAATTTATATTCTTTCCACTCCTGAAGAATATCATTCAGGGGTGTACCTTTGGCATAACTGGCAGAATCAAGCCTTACCTCTAATACTCCCGGTTCGGTAACAACCAACAAGGGTTGAAGAAAGTAAGATTGTGCAAAATTCTTTGCCCTAATGATACACACATCTGTAGAATCAACCTTTCTATAGAAAGTAAACCGTCCATCTTTTACAATAGCCGAATCCCTATTCTCAGGCGTAGCTCCACTCATCGGCATCAGGTATAGTATTTCTCCGTCAAAGCTACGATCTGTGCGCAACGTACCGTCAATTGTCAAATGCTCCTCCTTTTCATGGCAAGCCATGATACAAGAACAAAAAACAAATAGTATAATCAGTCTTTTCATCTCGTTCTAAAAATACAGTAAGTAAAGATCAGTGTTTTATAGTCTGTAAATTTAATCTTTTATTTCCACACAATCGAGTATCAAAGAAAATAAAATAGCCTTTTGATACACCTATACCTTATTGTATTTTTCTCCATTTTCAGAGATCAACAACAAAATATTTACATTTTATTAAATATCAATCAATTAAACAAACTAAAAAATCGCACCCATCCTTTTCACAAATTACACCCATGCGATTTTGAATTTGCATGCATGCGTTTGGTCAAACGTATGGGTGCGATTTTTACAACCTCCTGCTTATTGTCACATACGATATATAAACAGGCTTTAATATGAATTAAAAAAAGCCAGGCCATTTCTGACCTGACTTTTTAAACACACATTTTCAGTTATTCTTTAGGAGTAAAGATCCAATACCAACCTTCGTTGCCGCTTGGATTATTAAAGCCTAATACCATCTTACTATCGGTAAGTTCTATAATACCATATTGGTATACTGGCATTCTTCCGTCTTCGTAACCTTGATCCTGATTATTTCCGGCTACACCGCAAAGAACAGTTACATCTTTGGTTTTAAGTGTTCCAACACCCCATTTTTCAGAAAGAGGAGAGCCGATACTAAAGGTACCTTCTATTGATTCACCTGTATTTTTATGCTTAACCATCTTTCCGTCATTACTAAATACCATAGATGCACCTTCACCTTCACCTGGTGCCTGCCCGTCAATATCGGGTGTCTTTACTATCCACCATCCGGGACCATTAGCATCAACACCATTGTTACCCCAACCATCGCTACCAGTCCATGTCCAAGTTCTCTCTGAACCTCCAGTTAAAGTAGCCATTTGCTCCGTTACATCAAAAGCAGTATAGCCTTCTGGACGGAACATCCAGATATTTACTTCGTGGCTCCATGGTGTAACATCTTCAAGTATTTCATTACCGGTAACAGTAGACAATACCAATTGGTCGTCTTCCAATACTAAGATATAGAATTCGGTAGCATCACCTCCGCCGCCATTCATAGATTGCGGATGCGGAATCGTTGCACCTTTTAAGGTAAGGATACCTTGTGACCAATCTTCAATTTTCTTATTCATATTGAATGAGAAAGTACCTTTCTGTTTTGTACCGTCTCCCAAAGTTTTCGTGAAGACTGCTCCGCCGTCTAAGGCAAAGGTCATAGTGGCATCACTTTCGTCAAATGAACCATGCAACAAGCCCCACCAAGCCGGAGATTTATCAGCCACTGAGCCGCCAATACCATACGGGTAAACGCCCGGACCTCCAAAGTCACGCTCGTTCGTCCATTCGTCCCATACCCAGGTCTTAGAACCATCACCAATGAATTTATCCATTCCTACTACTTCAAACACAATGGCTTCTACATTAATAGGAAGTTCTTTGGTAATAGTTGTTCCATCACCGTTACGTCCGGTGAAAGTAACCACCATATCACCTACGGCAGACACCAATACTTCATCGTATGCTTTGGAAGTAGCTCCCATCCCGTAATCCCAATGGGACAACACAGGGCTATGATTCTCTAAAATAATTTTATTAGACCTTACGCCATCTACCACAAGAGGTGTAGCAGTTACATTCAGTTGTTCTGCAGTAATAGCTCCTGTCATTTCATCTCTACTTTCAACAGGGTCGCAGGCTACAAAAAGCACCAATCCTATCAAAAGAGAATATATAATTGATTTATTCATACTTGTTCAATTTTTAAAAGATTATACTTCTGTATTACCATCCTGGATATTCTGCATTTGAAATTCCCCAACCTGCATTTTGCTCCAATACACCTTCCGATAGGTCTAGTTCCGATTTGGCTAACGGGAAGAAACCTTTTGTTTCCTCATATCGTTTGGCATAACCGCCACCAAAAGCCCTCATTACATCATCTACGCCTCTGTTCTTGATAGATACACCTTGCTGTTTAGCCAGTGCTGCAGGAGCATCTCCCCAACGACGGATATCCGCCCAACGACGTCCTTCAAAGGCCAATTCAAAGCGTCTTTCGTTCTTCAGAGCATCCAAAGAATAGGCTTTTGCCGGCAGACCTGCACGCGCACGCACTTTATTCAGACCTTCAGCATCTCCTTTCAACTCGGATTGCATCAGTAACACATCGGCAAAACGAATGACAGGGTGATCTTGGGCATGTCCTAACTGATAGTCATCGGAAGGTATATTCCACTGCAAAGAAGCAAATGTATTCATCAATGTACCATCACTGTCGTAAGCCCGGATAGGAGTAAACTTCTTTGTCCAGTATCCGGCATCTTCCACCTGGCTGTCACTACCCCATTTATATTCAGGATAATCTGTTGTTACATTTACAATAGAAGCTTCGCGGCGCATATCGTTCGGTTCGGCTTTCACCCAGTCTTCCCATAAGTTCGGGGTTACCGGTCCGCCTCCCCAACCCACTCCGAAGGGGAAAGTCTTTTCAGTACCGTTTTCGCCACGCATACCGGAGAATAACACATATAGGTTGGCATAACCGGAGATAGTACCCCAATCGGCCATTTTAGAACATTTTATTACAAATACATGTTCCTGATTACCTGTACCATCAACAACCCAGGTATTTCCAGCATCTGCTAAATCCTTTACATAATCATAATCCGGAGCTGTATACTGGTTAGAATAAGCCCAGATTCTTCTGAAATCATTGATTAGTCCATGTCCGCTGTTTGCCACACAGTCATCAATCCAGCTAATTACTTCTTGTTTGGTAATTGAACCTGCATTAGCTTCTCCTGTTCCATCGCCCAAAGGCATATCTGCTTTACCATAGAAACCTGTATAGAACAAGAATACACGAGCCATCAAGGCTTCTGCAGCCCATTTGGTAGCATGTCCTGATTCAACGGTATTATACTTAGTAGCTGGCAACAATGTAATGGCCTGTTTCAAATCATAGGCTATCTGTCCGTAAATCAAATCGATATTTGTTCTCGGTATATTCATCGCCACAGTAGTTAACAGCAAAGGTACTTCGCCAAACATTTCTGCTAATTCATGATAAAAGAAAGCTCTCAGATAATGAGATTCGCCTTTATACTTGTTTAATGTAGCCGCATCTACCTCGCAATTATCCAAGGTTTCCAATGACATATTCGCCCGGTTGATACCTTTATAACGTGCAGACCAAAAAGAGTTATACATATCCGGTTCAGAATTCATCAGCTTATCACTTGCCTGCATGGATTTATCGTTTTCTCCACCTCCTCCGAAGCGATCATCTGATGCTAATTCGGAAACGAAGTAATAATTCCTGTCCGTATTAGATATAGCTGTATTTAAGGTAGAATAGATACCGGAGATCATTTGTTCGGCATCGGTTGCCGACTTAGGAAAGTTTGTGGTATCCTTCTTTGTTAGGTTTTCTGTATCCAGAAAATCCTCGCAGCTCACACAAAGCAATGCAGCTGCCAATAAAAATAATATTTTTTTCATATTCATCGCTTTCTGTTAAAATTTAAGATTTACTCCAATTAAATATGTGCGAGGACTTGGATAGAAACCTAAGTCTACACCTGATCCCCATTTATAATCGTCGTTAGCACTGGCTCCTACTTCCGGATCCATACCCGAATAACCTGTAATCGTAAATAAGTTCTGAGCAGTTACATATATACGGGCTTGTCCTAAAGGCATATTGGGGAATAATTTCTTAAAGTCATATCCCAATGTGATATTCTGCATACGTACAAAGTCAGCATCTTCAATATAAATATCGGAGATATACTGCCAGTTTGTATGGCTACCAGATGTTAAGCGAGGCAATTTATTAGATGTACCTTCACCATGCCAACGTCCAAAGATATCTGTTGTATATTGATTCAACGGGCTATCTGCAAATGAACGATACGATTTGGCAATCTGATGTCCGAACATACCTACGGCTGTCATACCAAAGTCAAATCCTTTATAGCCCAAAGTCAAAGTAAGACCACCTGTCCAATCCGGACGAGGATCACCAATCATTACTTTGTCGGCATCTGTAATAACTCCATTATCGTCTGTATCAACAAAGATCAGGTCACCCGGCTGAGCCGTATCCAAGATACCTTTACCGGATGCACGATACGCATCAACTTCTGCCTGATTCTGGAAAACACCTGCTGTTTTATATCCCCAGAAATAACCGATAGGCTTACCTACTTCTACACGATACATTTCTGTTGTTCCCTGACTCAAGATATTACCCGGTCCGTGAATAATCTCTTCAGAGTTGGCAATACGGGTTACTTCATTTTTATTATATGCTACATTGAAGTTCACTCCATAATAGAAATCACTGCCAATACGGTCGTTCCAATTAAGGGCTAATTCAACCCCCTGGTTACGGATATCGCCACCATTAATAAAAGGAGCACCTGTACCATACGAAGACAACATAGGCGCTTTTACCAACCAGTCTTTTGTATTTCTCTGATACCAGTCGAAGTTAACCCCTAAACGTGAGTTTAGGAACATAGCATCAAAACCAACGTCTATTGTTTCAGACGTTTCCCATGTTACATCAGGATTCGGTAAGATATCAGCATAAGCACCTTGTGTAGGCGTTTCTTTAGACTCACCAAAATAGTAGGCATTCTTTCCATCCATTGCAACAGTAGACAGATACTGGAAGGCATCAATACGGTTGTTACCGTTTTGTCCCCAACTGGCACGAAGCTTGAAGAAATCAAGTCCGCCGTCGCGTAGTGATTCCATAAAGTTTTCATTGGTAATTACCCAACCTGCAGAAACAGATGGAAAATATCCCCAACGATTTCCTCTGGCAAACTGTGAAGAACCATCGGCACGGAAGGTAACAGTAGCCATGTATGTTTCTTTGAAGTTATAGCTGGCACGACCAAAGAAGGAAACAGCTCTTCCCATTGCCCAGGGAGCACCCTTCACTTCTTTGTAATCATCAAAAGTAGTAGGAGTTGTATTTGTCAGATAAGCATGCTTAAAGGATCCGGGGAAACGAGAACGTCTTACCGTAGCATTATTACCTTCTCCCATACCTGATTTCAGCATTTCATGTCCCAATAATACATCAAATGAATGTTGCTGATCTATTGTAAAGATATAGTTTAATGTATTAGTCCAGGAGATATCATATCCTGCCCAACCACTTTGTCCGATTTCATCCATCGTTACATTAGTTGTTGACGATATATGACGCGCACCATTATACGAACGATAGCTTCCTGAATTTCTGTTGTAACCAAACAAAGATCTGAAACGCAAATTCTTGATCGGCTGTATATCGATAAAGGCACTGGAACGTAACTGGAAGTTTCTTGAGTAATTGTATCTGCGCGAGCTCAATGCGTAATCAGCAAGAGGATTACCGATAGATCCTTGAAGCAACCATCCTTCATCAACTTTATCAGATTGCATATAATAATCGCCCTCGCTGTTATATACAGGCAATAAGGGATTACCAACAAGCATGTTGTGAAGGTCATTCCAATACATATCACCAATTCCCTGGCCTGTTTTGGTATGGTGGCTGAATAATAAATTTTCACCGATTGTTACAATATCATAACCTTTGCCTTTCAACAATACATGTTCAGAGTTCAAGCGGGCTGTATAACGATCAAAGTGAGGAGCTTGCGGCTTACCAAATATACCTTCCTGTGAAGAATAAGATAATCCCATTGAGAACTTAGAAACATCACTACCACCTGTTAAAGCAATGGCATGATTCTGAGTTACAGCATTTTTATTACGGAATTCATCTACCCAGTTAGTACCTTCCCAACCAGCTTCGACTTTATCTAATATATACTTCGGAATAATGCTTGACCAATCATAGGTACCGTTTCCTTCATTGTAACGGGTTTCGTCCTGAATAGCCATGTATTCTTTTGCAGTCAGCAGATCCGGCATTCTATACACGTTCTGCACACCCCAAAAACCGTCATAGCTCAACTGAACTTTTCCGGCTTTTCCTTTCTTTGTAGTGATAAGGATAACCCCATTAGCACCACGTGATCCGTAGATAGCAGCTGAAGCCGCATCTTTCAACACATCGATAGACTCAATATCAGAAGGGTTGATCAAATTAATATCACCTCCGGAAACACCGTCTACTACATATAAAGGAGAAGAGTCACCAATGGTACCGATACCACGAATGTTTACTTTAAAACCTTCACCCGGCTGTCCGGAACTCTGAGTAATGTTTACCCCGGGAGTCTGGCTTTGCAACGCGCCCAGAACCGAAGTTGTACTCAGCTTCTTGATGTCGTCACCACCCACTTGTACAGTAGCTCCGGTAACGAGTTTCTTTTTCTGAACACCATACCCTACTACCACTACTTCGTCTAGTGATTGAGAGTCTTCCTTTAATACCACATTGTATTGGTTACGACCTGCAGATACAGTAATCTGCTGGTTAATATAACCAATGTAAGAAAAGTCAAGTTGAGAATTAACAGGAACTGTTAATTCAAACTTACCATCAAAATCGGTAACTGTACCGTTGGTAGTACCACGTTGTACCACGTTCACCCCAATAAGAGGCATTCCGTCGGCATCCGAAGTTACCACACCTGATACCCTAACGCCTGTCTGCGCCATTGCCGGGAGGCAATTCACGAGCAGGAAGGCCGATACAATTACCACTTGCATTAGCTTTAAGGGTAATTTTCGCAAAGAAAATGTACGACTTCTTTCGTCCATAAAGAGTTGATTTAAGTTGATAAATAGTTTGCAATAATATTAGGCTAACACCTGTTTTTCATTTTTTGGGTTATTAACAAAATATAGTCCAAAAATAAATATTCGTTAAATGAAGGTGGGATAGAGAATGTAAAGGAAAGGGGTCTGTTTTGTTTCTAAACCCAAAAAAAGTATTTTTAACTTTCAAAATTGTATCATATGTTAAAGAAAAGAAGGCAACATTTTATACCCTTTTAGAGAAAAGTAAGTCATAATTCATTTATAACTAACAAAATAAAAAGAGGCATACCATTTTCGGGCATGCCTCTTTGTTAAATCTTTATTACAGCTTTTTTATTTCTTTTTCCGTTGCTGCTGTTGTTGCTTTTTCAAGACTTCCTGTTGTTGCTTTTGAGCCTCTTCCAAGCGTTTCATAAAGCCTGATTTCTTCTTAGGTTTCTTTTTATTTTCTTCCAGCTTGGCCAGTAGCTTTTCTTCGTTGATAAGAAAGCGGAAAGAAAGAGTTTGACCAATCGTTATCAAGGTAGATACCAGGAAGTAATAGCTCAAAGCTGCCGGACTCTGGTTAAAGAACACTAGGAACATCAGAGGCATCATATACATCATCATCTTCATACCCGGCATCTGCTGTTGTCCGGTATTGGTCATTTCCATGTTGAACTTGGTATATACTACGTTTACAAGTGTCATCAACAAACAGAATAGACTGATATGGTTGCCAAAATAAGTTGAAATAATCGGGATATAGGTATTCCAACTGAATACAGCATCATACGTAGATAAGTCCTTTGCCCATAGGAAGCTCTCCTGTCTGAGTTCGATAGCCGACGGGAAGAAGTTATACAAGGCTACCAGAATCGGGAACTGAAGCAGCATAGGCAAACACCCGCTCATCGGGCTGGCTCCGGCTTTGCTGTACAGGTCCATCGTTGCTTTCTGACGCTCCATTGCCTTTTCCTGTCCGGGATACTTCGCATTGATTGCTTCCACCTGCGGACGCAATACACGCATCTTGGCTGATGACATATAAGACTTATAGGTAAGCGGGAATAGTACCAGTTTCACGATCAATGTCAGCAAGAAAATAAGTAAACCGTAATTTGAGAAGAACTTGCCTAAGAAGTCAAAGATTGGGATGATAAAATACTTATTTAAAAAGCGGAATACGCTACCACCCATCGGCACCAGTCTTTCCAGATCCAGCTCTTCTCCGGAAGCTACTCCCTTGTCATACGATTTCAACATGGCATAATGCGTAGGGCCCAGGTAATAAGTAAGCTCTGTAGGCTCTTTTCCTTGCAAATCAAAGGGTATAGCCGTAAGGGTTTTGAAATGTTTCAGATAGTTGGTGGTGGTTGTAAACAGTTTGGAGTCAAGTGTTGTAGCCTCAAAACCATCTTTGGATATCAATACCGAAGCAAAGAACTTGTCTTTGTAGGCCACCCATTTCAGGCGGTTCGATACCTTCTCGCTCTGATCCTTTACTTCACTCAGCTTCTCTACATCATTCGTCATAAATCTGTAGTATAAAGCCGTATGCTGGTCTTCGTATTTACGTCCTTTTTCCTGTTGGCGGATATCCTGTTCCCAAAGCATATCAAGTGTATTGGTACTGGGCGACAGGAGGCCATTTAAGCCATGTCCCTGAATGGTATAATCGAGCATGTAATCATCCGGACGCAAGGTGTAGATAAAGTCCAGATAAGCGCCTCCTTCTACATTCAGGCGCATCGTAACGCTATTCGGCGTATTGCCCTTTATGGGGGTAAAATACAGTTCTGACGTATTGATAACCCGGTTAGTAGCTGTTACCAGAGTAAAATCAAGCCTGGATTCTTTTCCCTGAAATAAAACAAGAGGTAAGGAATCGTGGGTAACATACTCTTTCAGTCTGGCATATTCCAGGCGTCCACCTTTGGAAGACAGGCGGATTTCCAATTTCTCATTTTCCAGTTGGATGGATTCTTCTGTCCCGTTTATAGCAGCGGCAAAGGCACCGAATGTATTTTGAAGCTGAACCTCCTTCAGTGAGTCCGGCAGCGTTTCCAATGACTGTTCTTCCTGCATTTTCCGGCTTTCCAGCACTTGTTGTTCCATTCTTTGCGCACTCTCAATCAGGGCTATTGAGTCCCGATAACGTTGTTGTGCTTCCAGCTGCTCGGGCGAGGGCCGGTTCAGCCAGGTAAACAGAAACAACACTACTCCTATCAACACGAATCCGATTACTGTATTCTTATCCATCTATTCAAAGTTATTTATTATCAATCGCAGCTTTTACAAAGCTAACAAAAAGCGGGTTAGGATTTAAAACGGTACTATTGTATTCCGGATGGTATTGTACGCCTACAAACCACTTCAGGTCCGGCAATTCCATTACTTCCACTAAATCTGTTTCCGGGTTTATTCCCGTAGCTTTCATACCGGCTTTATCAAACTGGTCCCGGTATTCATTGTTAAATTCAAAGCGATGGCGATGACGTTCTTGTATATGTTCTTTCTTATAAGCCTGATACGCCTTTGAGCCTTTTTTCAATACACATTCGTAGGCACCAAGACGCATGGTTCCACCCATATTGGTAATATTCTTCTGTTCTTCCATCAGGTCAATTACCTTATAAGGTGTACTGCGCGACATTTCGGTAGAGTTTGCATCTTCCAGTCCCAGCACATTGCGGGCAAATTCAATCACCATACACTGCATACCTAAGCAGATACCCAGGCAAGGCTTATTATTTTCGCGCGCATATTTGATAGCAGCAAACTTACCTTCAATCCCCCGGTTACCAAATCCCGGAGCAATCAAAAGGCCATCCATGTCAGCCAACTGCTCTGCTGCGTTGCTATCGTTTATCTTTTCAGAATGGAATAGATGCAAATCCAGGATACGGTCGTTGTATATCGCAGCCTGCAGCAAGGATTCGTCTATTGACTTATAGGCATCCTGCAACTCTACATATTTACCTACCAAACCGATCTTAACCGTCTCCTTGGCATCAGTTTTCCGCTTCAAAAAGTCTTTCCAGTCTTTCAGTTCCGGTTTAGGACCTACTTCCAGACCTACCTTTTTCAGCACAATTTCGTCCATATTCTGTTGTTGCAGAACCAGCGGAACCTCATAAATCGTAGGTACGTCTACCGACTGCATAACGGCATCTTCCGCCACATTACAGAAAAGGGCTACCTTGCGGATAATATCATGGCTCAGCAGCTTTTCAGTACGCAATACCAGGATATCCGGCTGCACACCTTGCTCTTGCAACTGCTTCACCGAGTGCTGGGTAGGCTTTGTTTTATATTCCTTAGCCGCAGCGATATAAGGTACATAGGTAAGATGCACACACAGGCAGTTTTTACCCAGTTCCCACTTCAGCTGGCGCACGCTCTCTATATAAGGCAGAGACTCAATATCGCCTACCGTACCGCCTATTTCAGTTATTACAAAATCGAACTTGTTTTTAGTGCCTAGCAACTTCACATTCCGCTTGATTTCGTCGGTAATGTGGGGTATCACCTGTACCGTTTTCCCTAAATAATCACCCTTCCGCTCTTTATCAATTACGTTTTGATAAATACGTCCGGTAGTAATATTGTTGGCGCGTGTAGTTGGCACATTCAGAAAACGTTCATAGTGCCCCAGGTCAAGGTCGGCTTCATGTCCATCCACTGTTACATAGCACTCTCCATGTTCATATGGATTCAATGTACCGGGATCGACATTAATATAAGGATCAAATTTCTGGATAGTTACTTTATAGCCTCTGGCTTGAAGAAGTTTGCCTAACGAAGCCGAAGCAATACCCTTTCCCAAGGAAGAAACAACACCTCCTGTAACGAAAATATACTTTGTATCTGCCACTGTTGTAAGTATTTAATAGCCGGTAATATACCGCTTGATTTTTACGAAAATGCAAAGTTAGTTATTTTAAATGAAGAATAAAGAATGTAGAATGAAGAATATTTCGCATATAGTATTCTTCATTTGGAATTCATTCTCCTTCTTAGAACAAAGAAGACACCTACCACTAAAAGGATGGCGAACGGATAATAGCTGTTCCTCTTCTTCTTTGCCTTTTCAGAAAGCCTGGTGGTTGCTTGTCGCAACACCTCTTTCTCTGCCCCGGTACGAATGGCTACCTGTTCCATTTCTTCCGCCTTTTCCTCTATAACAATGTGACTGACCGATTGCACAAACTGTCGCTCCGAACTGTCGGGAGGCATAAATTCCACATGTTCAATCTTCACCTGCTTATTTTTCAGTTGCTTGATCAGCCGCTGCATATGCACACTGTCTTTCCGTACCCATTCTCCCATCTCTACAGCCTGATAATGCCTCTGGCTTTGCCGCCCAACATCACACCCCAGCAAGAGAATGAAGAACAAGAAAATGATGAATGTAGAATAAAGTATGAGGGATACGCCTCTTCTTTTCCTATTATCTTTCATTATAATCAAATTATTCTTCATTCTACATTCATCATTATTTATTAAAAAAGCATCATTCTTCATTTAAATAAGATTTGATACCGATTATTATACGGATGCAATGAGAGGTGCAAAAAGTTCTGCTTTTTATAGAGGATAGCCTGGTCAAAAGGTAGTTTGTGTACCAACAGCACACCAAGCAATACGGAAGCACTTCCTTTTATCACACAATCGGCCGCCTGTCCTTTCACATGCTGGCTCGACGGCACGCCCCCTACCCGTTTATTCAGTTGCGCACAACGATAACCACTTGTTATCCGAATAGGCTTACCATACGCCAAGCGCAATGGCTGTAGTAGCCGCTTTACCAATTCTTCAATAGCTATCCGTTCTTCTTTTCCGGGTTGATTTATAATGTTATGCATTCCTGCCGTATGACTATACAGCATCTCTTCCCATGTAAAATCCTTTGTTATGTTCATATATTTGATTTTTTAATTTTATAAGAATAATCCACTCCAAACAAAGCGCCTGCAAAGGTGCTGATCTCGCCGAAGGCAACTAATACACTGCTATCTATCACTCCTTCCGGTTCTACCCAAAAGCTGCTGAACAGGAGGACAATCCCGCTCAAAGTGAGCAGGATTGCCGTCAGTAGCTGTACGTTAATCAAGGTGCGTTCTGTTACACTCCTTTTCTTTTTCATAAGGCTTCTCTTGTTCATAGTCCATTGTATCTCTGGTTTGGCGAAGGCTTGCTCCCGGAAAGAATACAATTTTGGCTTTCCTGATATTGGAAGCAGTAAATGCCTCTTCCTTATCTGTCCCTTCGGAACTAAGCGACAAGCGGAAATTTCCAAACTCTCCCAATTGCACAATGTTTCCCGATTGAAGTTCCACATCCATCACCCAGTTCAACGAATCCAGTATAGCCTTCACATCAGCACTCGACATAGCCGACCGGGCCGATATCAGTTTACACAACTTTTTCAAATCGCAATAACCATTTGCTTTGGCACTTGCATACGTTTTCGTTTTTCCGGCGTCTACGCCACTCAGCACTTTGCGCTGCACTTTTCTAAATTTTAAAGACATAATAAATAAGTTTAAATTATGTGCCTCACTATTGAAACACAGTGCAAAAGTACCCCGCCCCAAAAACGCAAAATCCGCCAAATATGTAGGAAGAATTAACGATTATTGGTTAATGATTAACAATTAATCGTTTGATAATCAAACACTAGCCATTAAGCATTAAACGTTACTTTTAAAAGTAGATCTTTACATATTCGGCGAACTCAAAAAATGTTTCGGGGGTAAACTGATAATTTCGGATATAGCTTTCCAGAGAGCTGATTTTCAGATTACTATTAAAGGTAAGTTTGGCAAAAAAAGAAATTAGCTCAAATGAAAAATTAACATTTTCCTTATCTGCTGTCAGCATATGGAAGAGCTGCACTACTGGTTTAAACCTCTTTACTTCACATTGCAAATTCGGAAAACCCGACGTTTTCATCAGGTAATCACTAAAGCGTTGCAAGTCATGTTTCATTAAATTTTTCAGAAAGATTTGGTACCACACTGTCATCTTATCAAACCTATTCAGGAACAGAAAACAAGCATATTGGTAATACTTCTCCCTGGTTTCAGGCGGTAAAGGTTCCAGTAATTCACTAAATAATTTAACAGAAGGGCGCCGTTTTTCAAACAGCGCCAAAAACGATTCTTCAGTTATAGGCATGGAAATATTAAAAAAATGACTAAATAAAAATAAATGCGTTCTTAAGTTTTGGCAAAGAAAAGAAAAATAAATAGCTAATTATGTAATAATAGGTAACAACTATGTAACAATGTGGTACTCAAGTTATACCCAAAGCAAAAACAAGTATTGATATAACTGGAGAATGGAGCTGATGTGGTAGAAAATCCAGGAACAAAAGCCAACCGGAACGGTTGAGCCGCAATTTTTGAGTTAGTTGCTTTTATCTAAGCACATTTTTATTACGTTCTTTGTGCTTCCATTGATCTTTTTCAGTTTACTAGTATCTTGTGTATAATTAGTACCGATCGATGTGGAATTAGAGTAAAATATAAGATTTTCTTCCTTTTTGTTTTTATGAATAACAGAGATTTCTACTATTTGAGAGCAGTTTGATAGATAATAATTTTGCTTATCTCTAACAAACTGAATGTTAGTTTCCATTTTGTTGATTTTATATTTAAATCCTCTTGAATGTTTATAGTTGTTTTCAATATCTCTATAGTTTGCATCAAAATGTAAAGACACAAAACTTGTGTCATCCTTATTTATGTATAATTTATAGTTTACACTTTCTTTTATTTTATCATCTTTTGGTATAGCTGATAGCATAATTAAATTATCAGGGGATTCAGCTTCTATAACTTTAAAGTTATTCTTTATATAATAATCATCAAGTCTAGTTAAATGATAACCCAAGTCAAATATATTATTCCTTAATACAACAGATGTATTTTCCTCAGAAAGCTTATGAATAACCTCTATATCAATCAATTTCAGCACATAGGGTATATTCTTCCTTTTAGGATCATTCTTATCCAAATAGCTTATATATTTTATGAAGAACTCCTGTTCTTCTTGAGAATGTGTTTCAATTTGTTTTATATGTAATAAATACTCAATATTGGTTTTGGTTAATAACTTTACTTTTATATTATATATTGCTTGCGACAAGATTTTATTCGCATTAACAGGAGTTATTTCAACCGGACTTAACTCAATAGGTGCTGATTCCAGTATAATAATATTATTTTTCTGAATATTAGAAACAAGTATTGATTTACTTTTATATCCCATGCTCGTTACCTGTATTATACTCTTATGCTTAGAGGGAATGACAAATCTTCCTTCTTCGTCAGAAGTTGTGAACTCATGATATAGATCTCCATATTGAACAACCACACCATCAATCGGTTTTTGATCCTGATCTAAAACAATTCCAGTTATAGAAGCCTGAGATAGAATATTTAAGGAGACTAATAACAATGCAATTATATAGGATAATTTCATATTATTTTCTATTTTGGGCTAAAGATATTACTTATAACACTTGGTATATGTATTTGAGTTAGTTTTTATATCGATAATTAGCTACTCCTCCCATTGAAAAATGGAGTTGCTAACTAATAAAAACGACTGGGTACTAGGGTTAATATGCTGAAGGCTTCAGGAACAAAAAACCAACCGGAACGGTTGAAATCTCGGTAGCCCGTTGCTTTAGCTTCGGGATATGAATCAGCCACCCCTCCCATTATGCGTGCCGAAGGTACACTATCCGTTGCACTTTCATATCATATCACAAAAACCTGAAAAATGGGAGTGTATTTAAAATACAGTAGCCATTTGCGGAAATGCAATAGGGGAGATAGCGTACCTTTGTACTAATTATTCATAAATTATCTTTACCATCCAGAATAATGACTATTCTGTTATAGCCATCATCATTGGATGTTATGGGGTTAAAAACCTTATCTTCAAACTCTACGCGGATGCATTTAGCATATCCTACACCATCATGTATCTTTGGAATTTCCCAATAAGTAACAAATTCATGTTTCTCATAATCATCAAACACATAAGGGCATCTCAATTTGTAAGTAATCACTTTTTCATCGGAGCAATCCTCTATGTCAAAACCAAAACCATTTTCTAAAAAACTATATCCATCAAATCTATCCATACTTAATGAATGATTTTGGGGACGTTTGTCCTTCGATAAAATCACATCTCGACATGCTTTAGAAGCAACAATGTCCAGAATGTACAAATCACGTTTTACATAACCCGATTGAGTATATTCATCTGGAATATCTGTAGGATCACCCCATTCTTCCAATCCAATTCCTTTCACCAGATCATTACCGGAAGCATCCTGAAAACTCAAAGCTAAATAATAGGAAACAGCATCTGATTCTCGTTCTTGGTGGCCGAAAATGAAGTCACAAGAAGAAAAACCACTCATCATTAATAAGACCAATATAGCTAAAGATACAAACGTTTTCATGGTTTAGTAATATAAATTATCAGAGTTTACATCATGGTTAAATAACCAGCTATTATTTGTTCTACCTCTCCCCAATTCATAAGTAATTATTTTTTTATACAAATAACGAAAATAATCGGATTAACTATTATAATAGTCGGTAACAAGTTTGTAACAACACATTAACATAACACCATCCAACTAATCTTCCCTGGCAACGAATTGATATATTGGAGGTTCCAGGAACAAAAAAACCAACCGGAACGGTTGAAATCTCGGTAGCCCGTTGCTTTAGCTTCGGGGTACGAATCAGCCGCCCCTCCATTATGCGTGCCGAAGGTACGCCATCTATTTAATTGTCATATCACAGAAAACCACTACTTTTGCCAAAAACACAAAACACTTTAACTATGGCAGGTACATACTCTCAGTTACATGTACAACTTGTTTTTGCTGTCAAAGCTCAGCAGTCTTCTTTGATCAGAAGAGAATGGAAAGATGAAGTAGAGAAATATATATGCGGAATAGTCTCTAATCATAACTGCAAAGCGCTAGCTATTTATTGTAATCCTGATCATACACATATATTGATTGGAATACGTCCAACAACACAAATCTGTAATTTAGTCAGGGAAATAAAAAGTGCATCATCCAGATTTATTCATGAACGCTTCGACAAAAACAAACAATTCCAATGGCAAGGCGGATATGGAGTATTTAGCTACTCGTACTCACAGATTGATCAAGTCTGCCGTTATATACTAAACCAGAAAGAACATCATCGTAAAAGAACATTTAGAGAAGAATATCTGGATATGCTAAATAAAATGAGAGTAGCTTTCGAGCTACAGTATCTATTTGATGAAATGCAATAGATGAGATAGCGTACCTTCGGCACGCACAATAGGGAATTGGCGGTTCCATACCCCGAAGCTAAAGCAACGGGCTAACAAGATCAGCAACCGTTCCGGTTGAATCTCAAAATTTTTCGAGATTATATTTAACTACCGCCTCGTAATCGGCATTGGTAAAGGTATATGTCCATCGATCTCCATAACATTCGGAGCAACCCTCCGGTGATTTCACCTCTTCGATTTCATAATTCTTATTGTATGCCAGATTATAGCCTGCCTCATAATCCACAGGATATGGGATAATGTGCCCGTCGTATTGTACAGTAAATTCAACACCAGAATTTTCATCAAACATAACAGACACTTTTTCCGCACAGAATCCAGAAGATCCCCCCATTCCAACAACCATAATTTCATGGCTTTCGCCGGGTATTAACTCCGTTTCAAATCCATCTTCATGAGAGTATCCCGGACAGTATATTACCGATAATTTGACTTTGAAATCGCTGCTGTTTACCCAAGTAACATAAGTATATGCGTTATAATCAACAATGACATTCATATTATTGTTGTTACACCCAATCAAACAAGATCCGATGAATAAATACAGTAAAAAAATAGTTGTTCTCATATCCGTTCTGCTTTAATTAATAGAAAACCAATGATCCTCTTTTAGTTTGCATAAAGAAAGGTAAAATAATAAGATTAAATGTAACAAGCAGTAACAACAATGTAACAAGATAGAAACAAACACTCTTAAATCCTTACATGTAGCTAATTAAAGTTCATGGATTAATTTGTCAAAATCATTGGCGCTTCCTTCTTTTCCGGATATTTTCTCGTATAATCGTCTTCGCATTAATGAAATTCCTTGACTACTTTTATATAGTAGATGTGCAATTTGCTTTACGGATATATCCACTTTAATTAAATAACATAGTTTGATTTCTTCTTCTTTGATAGTGGGCCGTAGAATTTTTAGCTGAGAATTAAATTTCGGTAGTATGGTATCAATTTCAGATTTGAAATTATTCCAGTCTGTGTCACTTATTTTCACCTCTTCACTTGTAAACTTTTGGTAAAGCGGACTTGTCATAAACACTTTAAGTAAATCATCTTTTTGCAAAGATTCTTCTTCTTTTCCATTTCTTCTTACTTCCTCTATTCGTATTCTTTTTTCTTTCCGTTCATTTTCTTTTCTTTTGCTTTTTAAGTAATAAAGAAAGAAAAGAATAAACAATACAAAGCAACAGATTGATATAAAGGCTAATTGGTAGATATGGATAATTCTTTTGTCCGCTTTCTGCTGGTAATGTATCTTTTCTTTTTCTATCTGCCGGTAGTTGTACAGGCTTTGAATGCGTTGTAGGTTTTCACTTTGCTCCAAATATCTGATTGAGTCGGTTACTTGTTGGTATCGTTCTCGATACATAAGGCTAGTTGAGTAATTCCCCTGATCTTTTTCTAAATAGCTTAAACAGAGATGGCTGTTTGCTTTTGTGTGGAGATTCCGGGATTGCAGGGCTAGTGATGAATAATAAAAAGCCGAATCCTTTTGTCCGGTTTTCCTATAAAAATCACCCAAATTCTGGTAGATTGAAAAAGTATCATTATCTTTAGTAAGCGATGAAAGAGCTGATTGTATATATTCTAATGCCTTAGAGTATTCTTTTGAACGTTTGTAAATTCCGCCTAATTCATTATAGATGGAAGAAGTATTTTCTTCTGAAAGAAAGCGTATTGCTTGTGAATAATAATGTATTGCACTGTCTGGTTGATTTTGTTTTGCATAGATTCGACCTATGTTTCGTAAAGAAAGTCCAATATTGACGGTATCGTTTAAAATGGAAAAATGCTCTATAGCTTTTTTTTGAAATTCTATAGCAGAATCGAATATGTGTTGATAAATATATAACAAACCCAAATTACTGTATATGCGCCCCAATATAGCATGATCACCTGACTCTTTGCCTGCTTCCAGAGCTTTCAGGTAGCAATCTTGTGCCCGGGGTGAGTCGCCCAGTTCGTGATATACTGCTGCATTGTAGTACCAGGCCTTCATGAGCTGCTCTTTATCTTTTGTCTTTTCGTAGTAGCTGACGGCGATGCGGATCAGTGAATCTGTGGTATGGGGGATGTAGTTTTTATCCTGTGCCTGGGTGAATAACAAGCACCATAGGGCATATTGCCCGGCAGACTGTTTTTCGGGAAAGGGTATCTGCTGTAAAATACTCAGAGAACTATCCGGCGCTTGTTCCATCAGCCTTTCGGCAGCTTGTAATTGTGCAGACACGGTTTTGTCTTCTCCACAGGACGAAAGGGTGACAATAAGAAATAATATTGATATGCAGCTAAATATCTTCATCACAAAAAGTATGCTCTTTAAGTTATAGCAAACTTAAGTAAAAGCAAGCACTGTACCTAACAAAAAGTAGGACATTAAGTGACATATTTTAAATCCCACAATTGTTGAACATGAGTTCTACAGTTGTTGAACACGTATTCAACAGTTGTTGAACATAAGTTCTACAATTGTGGGATTTAAATGATGTAGAAGAAACATCTTGCGTAATCCGGAGAATTGTTCTACTTTTGATTCTTCATTTTTTCGAAAAAGAATGTACTTCAAAGATATTATAGGACAACAGGATATCAAACGCAGGCTCATTGAGTCGGCGCAGAAGAAGGTTGTACCTCATGCTCAACTATTTTGCGAACAGGGAGGCGCCGGAGCCTATCCGCTGGCATTGGCATACGGGCGTTACCTGAATTGCTCTCATCCTTCAGATACAGATGCTTGCGGAGAGTGTCCATCGTGTATAAAATTCGACGCATTGGCGCATCCCGACCTGCATTTCGTATTCCCCATTATAAGCCGGAAGGAAAAAAAGAAAGAGGTATGCGACGACTACCTGCCCGAATGGAGGGATTTTCTGAAAGGACGTCCCTATTTCAGCCTCGACAACTGGCTGGAGGTAATGGATGCCGGAAATTCGCAGGCTACCATCTATGCCAAAGAAAGTGAGGAGATTATACGAAAGTTGAATCTCAAAATATACGAGGCGGCCTATCGCATACTGCTGGTTTGGCTACCCGAAAAGATGCATCCCAGCTGTGCCAATAAGTTATTGAAAATCATAGAAGAACCACCTACCAACACCATTATACTGATGGTGTCGGAAGAGCCGGATATGGTACTGGGAACCATCCTCTCGCGCGCCCAACGGGTGAATGTACGGGGTATTTCGCGGGAAGAGATGACGGAGGCGCTCGTAAACCGGGAGATGCTGGAGCCAGAACAGGCCAAAGAAGTGGCCCATCTTTCGGAAGGAAGCTACCTGAAAGCCCTTGAACTGATCAATGTAAACGAAGAAAATGCGTATTACCTTGAGCGGTTCAAAGATATGATGCGAAATTCCTGGGCCCGCAATGTAAAAGGCATGAAGGTATTGGCGGATACTCTGGCAGGTATCGGACGCGAACGACAGAAGAGCTTCCTAAGCTACTGCCAGCACCTGATACGTGAGAACTTCATGTACCGCTTCCAGACAAACGATCTGAATTATATGAACCGCCAGGAGGCCGATTTTGCCGTCAAATTCTCCCCCTTTGTCAACGAACGCAACGTATTCGACCTGATGGACGAACTGGCTAAGGCAGAGCGGCACATTGCCCAGAATGTAAATGCAAAAATGGTATTTTTCGACCTCTCCCTGCGCATCACAGTATTTATAAGACGATAATTTATGGAAAGAAGAAAGTTTATTTTCAAAGCAGGAGCCGCTGCAGCTGTTGCTACTACGGCAGGGATCAGTACGGCTTGCTCGCCCTCGACAGGCTTAAAAGCCGGAGAGGTGCTGCACACTGTTATATTCGACTTGAAACACCCGATAGGTTCTGCCGAGGCTAAGAAGTTCCTGACAGACGGGTACAACATCCTGACGAAAGTTCCGGGAGTATTGGATTTTCAGGTATTTCGCCAATGCAGCCCTAAAAATGATTATCAATACGGATTCTATATGCGGTTCAGAAACCAGGCAGACTTTGATGCATATACCGCTCATCCTGAACATACAAAGTTCGTTCAGGAACGTTGGGATACGGAAGTAAGCCGCTTTCAGGAATCAGATTTTCAGACAATCCTTTAAGTATAGCTACAATATAAGCATTAAAAAGCCGTTACTTTATATATTTATAAGGTACTGATCTATGCGCTCTATAATTTATCTCTTTATCGCTCTACTTTTTTCCTGCACAAGTTGTAAAAGCCAGGGAAACAACTCCTTTCAAGAGGCTGAACCGATTCATATCGAACGTTTCGACCAGGCGTTATTCCAGCTGATTGAATCAGATGATCCCAGCCTGCAAGCCCGCTTGCTGCGCGACTATCCGGATATGCTGGAAGTGATAGGGAAAGGGATACTGAACATGCAATCTACAGACATGCCGGGCTTCTTCGACCGGCTGGTAAACTACTATTCGGAGCCTACACTGAAAGATCTATACCACGATGCCATCTCCTTATACGACTCTATCGAAGACATCGAGCAACAACTGGGAAGCGGCTTTGCCTACCTAAAAGCCTCCTTTCCATCCATGCAGACCCCAAAGATATATATGCACGTATCCGGACTGAACCAGAACGTATTAGTGGCTGAAAACCTCTTGTCTATATCCATTGATAAGTATATGGGGAAAACCTATCCGCTTTACCTGGATTTCTTTTATAACTATCAGTTGG
Source organism: Parabacteroides sp. PH5-46 (assembly GCF_029892785.1). Taxonomy (GTDB): domain Bacteria; phylum Bacteroidota; class Bacteroidia; order Bacteroidales; family Tannerellaceae; genus DFXE01. The sequence goes on along the minus strand of NZ_JARXXA010000004.1, from coordinate 61,967 downwards.
AAACCATGCAACGTAGCCACATCGCCCCCGACTACCTGTCCGGCTGGCTATTATCGGAGTATCCTTTTACAGGCAAAGAAAATGTACTGCTAGAACGAATGATATACGAAGGAAAAATTAAATACCTGGTCTCACAAGCCCTGCCGGAAATGGAGCATGCCGACCTGATGGGCTATACCGAAGCAGACATGGAGTGGTGCCGGGAGAACGAAAAAACAATCTGGAAAGCCATTATTGAACGGAAACACCTGTACACCCCCGACCATCTCACCACCGGGAAGTACTTTGAAAGGACACCCAGCCTCTTTCTCTCACCCGACGCCCCGGGCAATCTGGGAGTATGGATCGGTTGGCAAATCATCCAAAAATACGTAAAAGAAACAGCTGTCACCCCCGAAGAACTCATGCGTCAAACCGACGCCCAAAGCATCCTGACAGCCTCTAAATACAAACCCTTTTAAAAACGAAAACCGTCCTATTCTCACGAACAAGACGGATAACCTAATCTAACTTAATTCTAATACCATGAAAAACACTATATCATAATAACAGAGTTAAATTAAAAAGGTTCAATTATTTCCGCACCGTTTCTTTTTTAGGTGCTTTTTTCTTGTTTTTATATTTATCCAGTTCTTTTTCCAGCTCTTCTATTCTGGTATTCTGGTTATTTATCGTTGTAAGCAAAGCATTTAACTCTTCATCATCAATAGAACTTGGATATTGAGCTTCTACTCTGAAAATAAAGTCGGCCAAAACATTCATGTAATTATTGAAGGCTTCATACGGGTTATCGTAAGGACTAAAGCCTTTTTCCCCTGGATGTTTGGTGTTCATATAGTAAAAATGGTCACTGCTCTGCAGATAAAGCCAATCCTGCTGTATGCGGCGCTCTTCAATCAAATGTACCCGATTGCTTATTGCTTTTATCTTCTCAAAAGCCTCTTTCTGAAGGATATTACCCAACCAGGAGCTGCAGTCTTTCTCTTCGTCTACCCATGACATGGGGTAAGGAACAGATATCGAATCAATGGGTTTGAATATGCGGAATACTTCCGAGGGCAAAGAAAAGCTAATCCCCTTCTCAGCAGCAAAACGAGGTAAGGCCCTAAAGAAGTCAAAGATACCTGATTCTGCCGGATGGAAAGACCCCAGCACATCATAATTCATAAAGAGGTTGATGATCTGTTCTTCTTCCGGAGTAGAAGCAATCCACGACATGTATTTATCAGCCGTAAGCGGATATTCATTCCAACTATAATTATTGAAACGTACGGAGAGGTCTTCACTAAAACGGTCGTTTTTCAGCAACAGTTTCAGATCGGGGTTTATACTAGATGCGTATACGTAATTCGGACTTTTCCAGCCCAGTACATGCTTCGCTCCTTCCGTAAGCATCCCTTCAAAACCCATTTCGGATACCAGTTCGGAGATATCGTCTGAATAAATTAATTCCGTATTACGGAAAACCTTCGGTTTTACACCTAATAGCGAATATATTTTTTCCTGATGCTTCTGAACCTGGATCTTAAACTCATCTTCATTGCCCAGGGAAGCCAGCGAATGTGCGTAGGTTTCCGTAAGAAATTCCACATTCCCGGTTGCCGCCAATTCTTTCAGGCCGTCAAGCACCTCAGGCGTATAATACTCCATTTGTTCAAGAGCCGTACCGGAAATAGAGAAAGCCGCCTTGAATTTACCTCCGCTAGACTTTATCATTTCCAGCAGAAGACGGTTGGCCGGAATATAGCAGCGATCAGCGATCTGACGTATAATCGCCTCATTCTGGAAGTCATCATAATAATAGTGATCATTCCCTATATCGAAGAAACGATACCTTTTCAGGCGAAAAGGCTGGTGTATCTGAAAATAAAAGCAAATTGTTTTCATATTATATTGTTTTATTATTATCTATTTATCAGCAGGTCATAAATCCGGCGAACCTTTTGTCCGGCATACTCCCACTTGATATTATCAACTTCTTTGATTCCCTCTTCCTTTAAAAACTGGTGCATAGCCGGATATGTAATAATAGAATACATAGCATCAGCCATTGCTTCAATATCCCAGTAATCTACCTTAACGGCATAATCCAGAATCTCGGCACAGCCCGACTGCTTGGAGATAATGGAGGGGACTCCGCATTGCATTGCCTCAAGCGGTGATATTCCAAACGGCTCCGAGACAGAAGGCATAACATATACATCGCTGGCTTTGAATACTTCATACACCTGCTTTCCCTTCATGAAACCGGTAAAATGGAAACGGTCTGAAATTCCGCGCATAGCGGCCAGGCGGATCATTTCATCCATCTTGTCGCCACTTCCTGCCATCACAAAACGGGCATGAGGAGCTTTGGCTAATACCATTGCCGCAGCTTCTACAAAATACTCCGGCCCTTTCTGCATGGTTATACGTCCCAGAAAGGTAATAACCTTATCCTTCACTCCTTTTTTATCCGGTATAGCCAATATTTCCGGGCTTAACGGCTCTACGGCATTATGAACGGTAGTTACCTTAGCCGGGTCCTGATGATACTTCTCTATTACGGTTTGGCGGGTCAGGTTGCTAACTGTTATGATATGGTCGGCATTATCCATCCCGTTTTTCTCTATATTATATACATCCGGATTAACGTTTCCCCTGCTCCGGTCATAATCGGTGGCATGCACATGTATAACCAAGGGTTTTCCGCTCACCTGCTTGGTATGAATACCTGCCGGATAGGTCAGCCAATCATGGGCATGTATAATATCAAACTGCTCTGTACGAGCCACTACACCGGCTACAATAGAATAATTGTTTATCTCTTCCAACAGATTGTCAGGATAACGGCCTGAAAACTCTATACACCCCAGATCATTCACATGCCGATAAGTAAAATCAGCATAAATCCGGTCGCGATAATCATAGTATTTTTGCGGATCCATATATTTGCCGATACGGCTCTTTACATAGTCCCAATCTACATCACGCCACACAATCGGCACATTACATGCACCTACGATCTTCAGAAAACTCTGATCTTCATCACCCCAGGGTTTGGGAATAACAAATGTTATATCCATATCCGGTTGCATAGCCATTCCACGAGTCAATCCATAACTGGCAGTTCCCAACCCACCTAAAATATGCGGTGGGAACTCCCATCCATACATCAATGCTTTCATACGCAACGTCGTTTTATTCAGCTTTATACTTTTCCAACATCTTATCTACCCAAAGAATAGAAGCTACATTCATGGCAAAAGAAATAGCCCCTCTTCCTGTAAATGGAGGGTTACCGTCAAATAATTCAGGAATAGTCCCTATACAGTGCAGTCTCACCTCCTCTTCCATACTAACCATCATTCTATCTACAAACGAAACTCCGCTCTTTCCGAATATACGAAGATATGCTTCCAGATAAGCACCCAACAACCAGGGCCAGGCGGTACCTTGATGATAGGAGTAATCACGCTCCGTCTGAGGTCCGGCATAACTGGGGCGATACCCCTCACTTTTAGGACTTAAAGACCGAAGCCCTTTCGGTGTAAGCAACTCTTTGGTTACCATATCCAGGATAGGTCGTTGGTCTATTTTCTCAAATGGAGAATAAGGCAAAGAGATCGCAAAGATCATATTGGGGCGTACACTCCAATCTACCATCGAACCACTCACAGAATCAAACAGATACCCATATCCGTTTTTAAACACAGACGGGAATGACTTCTTTACCGTTTGAATGAGATTAGTTATCTTCTCTACAGGTTCTTTATTCAAATCATTATTTAAAAAACAGAGTGCATTATACCATAATGCATTAAACTCAACTATATAACCGGAACGAGGCACAACTGGTTTACCATTAACCGTAGAATTCATCCATGTAATGGCTTTTTCTTTTCCGTGCGCATACAACAATCCGTCTTCCAGGACTTTCATATCCGGGTGCTTCTGGTCGAGGATATAATGAATCATTTCCGACACCAGATCGGCATACAACTCCTGGCAACGCTCCATACTATAATTCAGTCCATACATCTGTATGGCTTTTATACACCAAAGCAATACATCCGGCTGATCTATTTCTTTTATAACCGGATCTTTCACCCCTTTTTCCATGAAATTCCGTAAGGCCGGTATAGCCGTTGTCATGATCTTTTCAAAACGGACAGGATCGTCAAAAGTCAGTGTACATCCGGGAAGTGAAACAAATAAATCTCTGGCGCGTACTTTAAACCAAGGATAGCCAGCCAATAAATACGCATCATTTTCCGTTGGGCGGAAATAGAACTGTTGAGCTGAATTTTTCAGGCAATTAAAGAAGCTCGTCCGGGTGGTACGATTCTTTATTTCGTCTTCATACAACAACTCAAGTTCCGAGGTATTTACTTCCGTATCTCCTGCACTAAAGTAAACAGACTCACCTTTCTCTATCGGGATTTCAAAATATCCCGGTACGTATAAGTCTTCCTGGTAAGGGAAGCCACGCTCTTGCTCCTTAGGATATTCAACCCCCTTATACCAATAAGGTTGAAAGACAAACTTAGCCTCTTTGCTGAATTGCATATACAATTCGGGATATCCCTGATAAAGGCACATCTTTATACCGTTAGTTATTTCGGTATACGACTCATTTAGCGTATTGTTCTCATAGGTAAGTTCTTTTACACTTCTGAAAGCCAGGAAAGGCCTGAAACGAAGCGTAGTAGGCGAATGGGCATCCTCCAGCTTATACCTGATCATGATACGATTCTCATACAGAGAAAAGGCTTTCTCCTTTGAAAAGATAACTCCTCCCACCCTATAAACCGTACGAGGCACCGTGTCACAACTATATTCGCGGATGTATTTATGCCCTTTCGGACTGAAATTATCATCTTTATATTTATGTAAGCCCAGGTTAAACTCAGCTCCATGCTGAATAACCGTTTCATCAAAAGACGACAAAAGGACGTGGTTTTCATCATCCAGCCCGGGAACAGGCATAACAAGCAAACCATGATATTTCCGGGTATTACAATCAACAACAGTCGAACAATGATAAGCTCCCTTTCTGTTCGTACGGAGTACTTCACGCTGTAAAGACTCTTGTAGGTTTATCATGATCGTTTTATCAAACTTAAGATAGCTCATAATATCATCATGTTTAGGTTAAGATGTATTCTACTTTAAAGATTTTTAATAATAATCAAATACCAAATATATCATTTTAAATACCAATAACAAAATTGTATGAAATATTTCTGACAAAAAAAGAGCGACCTGACGATCGCTCTTTCCTTTAATTTTCTAACATTTTTTTAAGAATAATCACTCTACCTTCTTATTCAGGAAAATATGGGCAAGATAGCCTACTACTATCAGTGCAAGACCGGCTATTAACATTGCATTACTCAAAGCTCCTGTAATTGTTGGCACTGCTAATACTGCAACACCAATAAGCAGAATGAATACTCCCAGGTATTTTAATAAACTGTTCATGGTTATAGATGTTTATAATTATTTCCTTTTCTACCGCAAATAAAGTAATAATAACCCGATTCCAAAAATATTTTGGAATAAAAATATTGAATCGATTCATTTTAGCTTCTATATTTGTAGAAATAAATAGAATTAAGATGCTGCGAATACTTTATGTGATATACACATGGATAGTTTTTGTACCTATCTTCTTGGTACTCACAATCATTACAGCTTTAGTGACGATCTTTGGATGTTTATTGGGCGGAGAACGTATTTTTTCCTATTACCCCGGTATGATCTGGTCGCGATTAACCTGTTATCTGGCTCTTTGTCCCGTGAAGGTTCGGGGTCGGGAGCATATTAAGCGAAAGCAATCGTATGTGTTTGCCGCTAATCATCAGGGCGCTTTCGACATTTTCCTTATCTACGGATTCTTAAGTGTACCTATTAAATGGATGATGAAGGCCAGCTTGGGAAAGATTCCGTTTGTAGGAGCTGCCTGTCGTGCAGCCGGATTCATATTTGTAGACAATTCTACTCCGAAAGCTGCCGCCCGAAGTGTTGCCGAGGCCAAAAAATCACTGAAAAGAGGCGCATCGGTAGCCATATTCCCGGAAGGATCAAGAACACATACCGGAAAAATTGCCAAATTTAAGAAAGGAGCTTTCCAGATGGCTTTAGATCAACAGTTGTCTATCATACCTATCACACTGAACGGACCTTTTAATGTTTTACCTATAGGCTCTTTAAACCTGAAAAGACACCGGATGGAAATGGTTATCCATCCCCCTATCCCGACAGACGAAACAGAGCCCTCTCACAAAGGCCTGCAGCAGCTAGCTGAGCAGACACACTCCATCATCGCCTCTGCGTTATGGGACGAATACAAATAAAAATACCCTTATGCTACAAGTAACTCTAAAAACAGTCGCAGTACGCTGCATCTTTTGTTGTGTTTTTCTTTTCTCCGGTTTGTTGCTGTTTACAGCACAGGCGGTAAATGATCCGCTTTACCCCTACCATCCGGGTGTAAGCCTACCGTTCACCTCCTCCAACCTTCCGATCGTCTGTATTAACCTGGATCAACGCATGGCTGATAAATCTGCCGATAAACGGGTCTCGGCTTCCATGAGAATCATCTGGAATAAAGACGGAAGCGATAACCATGTTTCAGACACCGGAAACGATGATTATAACGGAAAAATAGGAATCAAGTACAGAGGGAACTCCTCTTTCTGGAATTCAGATAAAAAACCTTTTGGCATCCGGATACAAGACAGTAACGGCAAGAAGCAGAAAGCCTCAATCCTGGGCATGCCGGAAGATGAGGACTGGGCTCTGCTGGCTCCTTTCAGCGATAAGAGTCTCATCAGGGATGTATTGTTATTCGATCTGATGAGGGGCGCCATGGATTATGTCCCGACAGGGCGTTACTGCGAAGTGGTGCTCAACGGAGTTTATCAGGGAGTTTACATCATGACAGCCCGGGTAAGACAAGGAAGCAACCGGGTCAACATCAAAGCCCCGACTGCCGATGACGGAGACGGCGTAACAGGCGGCTATCACCTGGAGATAGACCGGAGCGACGAACCCGGCTTCTGGGGAGTTGTTAACACAAGAGGAATACGAAATAACGTAGAAGCTTCCAAAACATACTATCAATACAAATATCCGGACGAAGAAGATCTGAGCACTGCCCAGAAAAACTATATCCAAAGCCTGGTAAAAGAAATGGAGCGGGCAATAGAAAGTGACAACTTCAAGAACGCGGAAACCGGATACAGGGCTTATCTGGATACGCTTTCTTTGGTAAACTTCTTCCTTGCGCAGGAAATATCCAAGAACATGGATGGGTACCGCCTCAGCACGCCTTTGTATAAATATCCGAACAGTATCGACAAACGTTTCAAGTTCTCCATCTGGGATTTCAACATCTCTATGGGAAACATTAATTACATCTGGGGATGGAGCCCCGAAGGCTGGTCTTTTAACGGTAATGTATTCTCGGAAGACAATCGTATCCCCTGGATGTTCAAACGAATCCTGCAAGATGAGCAGTTCTATGACAACCTCAAAAATAAGTGGGCAGAATACCGCAAAAACAGGTTCTCGGACGAACAGATTACAACTAAAATAGATTCGCTGACCAACCTGTTGCAGGAAAGTCAGGTTCGAAACTTTACAATCTGGAATCGCTTTAACCGGGAGGTTTGGCCTAATTATTATATATCCTCTTCCTGGAATGACGAACTCAGCTATCTAAAGAAATGGCTTTTGAACCGGGTAGGCTGGATGGATTCCCAATGGATACAGGAAGAGATTAATCTGGTAGCCAACGGCAATATGGAAGCGGCTTCCACTCGCGGTTACAAAAACGATACCTGGCTTTCCGAATGGTCTTCTACCGGCACTGCTTATCTTACTACCACCAATGTAAACAATGGTTCGTACGCCCTATCGCTACAGAGCTATTCGCGGGCTTACCAGGTGGTAACAGAATTAACTCCCGGTAAATATACTCTAAGAGTATGGGCAAAAACATCCTCCGAACTGAATACGTCGGTCTACTACGCATATAACAAGGATAAAAGCAACCACACAGCAATTAAAACAAATATAGAAGGAAACAATAATTATCACCTGATAGAAATTAAAGACATAGACGTAAGCAACAACTTCGTGGAAATAGGCGTTGAAACCCAGAGCAGTAAAGACGCAAGTGCAAGACTCTGGATAGATGATGTAGAGTTTGTTAAGCAGAAAGAAGCTGTAGGCAATATACCGCTAGTAAAGGAAACAGGCTCTTTCCGGATCGTTGCCGACAAACAACAGATGGAACTCCGGATCAGTTCATCAAACAATGAGGTAACAGGCCAGCATATTGAAATCTACGAGATATCCGGCGGCAAAGTCTATCATTCCAGATTGACCTCCGGGCAGCAAATCATACGTGGTATATTTGCACCCCATAAGGTGTATATTGTTCGCGTAGGTGATACAAGCAAAAAAGTGATATTCTGAAGCTATTTAAACTTCACAAGCATCTATGCAAAAAAACGCAGGTATGCGTTTTATAAATCGCATGGGTGCTTTTTGCAAAACGCATGGGTGCAATTTTTCAAACGCACGCATGCGTTTTTTAGGTTTCAGTAATCACCTGATACTTAGCACCCCCCGTTTGGCGATACTCAGACCAAAACCAAAGCTCTTACCGTACATAGATCCTTTGTCGGCAGCCAATGAACCGATAAATAGCCAGCCGTGCAGGCGCGGATGGTGATAAGATACTTCCAGCAAGCCGGAGGTGGCATTTTTCTTGTTTAGGAAGGGTCGCTCGTGCGTGCCCCAGCTGTTCATGTCGGTTAGCAAAATACGATAATCAAGCAAGGGACTCAAAGCTCCCTCCAGTCCAAAGTGCCAGGCGCGCACACGGTTATTTCTAAAGCCCAGTATGCCGTTGGTATTATATTCCGGAGAAGGCAGTATCGGAGAGCCTATACCTCTGTTGAAATAGGAGACTCCTGTAGTATACTCCCCGTTGTTATAATAATCGTCTTTGCCGCCGCCTCGTCCGGGATGTTCATCATGATCAAAGCTTATGAAATGAAACGGGCCTGATTGGTCACGCGTTTCCAGATACTCAACAACAAATGTACGTATCCAAGGGAAGGTATTCAAATCCAGTTGCAAGCCCCACAAGCCATCCATTCCGTTTTGCAGCCTCATGCCCGATTTATCGTCAAGATACCGTTGATGATACGCATGCACCGCCCAGCGATCCTGCGTAAATCCCAGTTTTAAATCATACGAACCGGAATGGCTACCGAGCGCATTAGCTACATCTATTTCGGAGGCTCCTTCGCCACCTTCTTTTCCCATTACGATTTTAATAAGATCCTTGAAAGATTGGGGTTGCTTGCCGATCTTCGGATCCGTGGACGTACCTCCCCATTGCGCCCAATGCTGAAGGCCAAACACGAAAGAAAGCGGGAATCGGTTTCTTGTATCTTTAATCTGAAGATATCCCGACTTATGATGCCAGAGTGTCTTTTCATTGTATTGTTGATCCTCATTGGCAAAATCTTCCAGATAGGCTGTATCAAAAGAGCGGCCTACCGCAAAATCAAATTTCATCTGAAGCCAGCCTTTAGTATACGGAATAATTGTAAAGTCCGGAAAGCTCAGGTTTATTTCCGGTATCGGACGGGCATTGGGTGATAACACCATGTCGCCGGAACTTAAGCGTTTATTCCACAAAGACGTATAACGTTCTTTGCTTCCTACGCTCAAAAGAAAAGCCTGAAAGCCTATTTCGGCGTATAGTTGCTGAATATATACATTCCGGTAACGAGGGGCAGATGCAACAAGATCGGTTCCTGCGCTCCAATAGAATTTGTTGCCCAACAAGCCGTCATAAAAAGCGCCGGCTTTGAGGTATCCATTCCCGGCTTCTAAGGGAACCACCCCGTAACGGTTGCTAACCTGCCAGAAAGGTGTATTATCTCCGGAAGCAGCCGACCCAAAGGCCTCTACCCTGTATGAAAAAGTATGGGGAACATCCGTTTGAGACATTCCGTATAACGTGCTAAATAATAATGCAAGGCTAAAAAAGGGTAAGCGTACTCTTTTCATATCAGAATTTATCGTTTGAGAAGCAAACTTAGCTAAAAAAATGATAATATTGCACACCATAAATCAAATACAAAATGGAAACACAGAAAAAAAAGGATGTACGCTTGATGTCATTAGATGCTCTCAGAGGATTTGACATGTTGTTTATCATGGGTTTTGCCGGCTGGATTGTAGCCTTGTGCAACTTCTTCCCCGACTCTGCTCTCATGCAGTGGTTGTCCGGCCAGATGAAACATGTTGAATGGAACGGGCTGACCCACCATGATACCATCTTCCCTCTTTTTCTTTTTGTGGCAGGTATATCGTTTCCCTTCTCATTGACTAAACAACGCGCACATGGCAAAACCGAACAAAGCATTTACTACAAGATAATCAAGCGGGGGATTGTCTTAGTCTTGCTAGGATTTGTCTACAACGGCATTTTTAAGCTTGATTTTGAGAACATGCGTTATGCAAGTGTTCTGGCTCGTATTGGTTTGGCCTGGATGTTTGCCGCATTACTATTTGTGAGTTTTAAGACGAAGATCAATATCGTTATCTCTCTTGTCATTTTGGTGGGCTACTGGTTGCTATTATGGCTGATACCGGATGGAGCCGATCCTTACTCTCTGGAAAATAATCTGGTGGGGGCTGTAGACCGTGTGTTATTACCCGGCCGTTTGAATCAAGGCATATTCGATCCCGAAGGGCTCTTAAGCACAGTACCGGCCATTGTTACAGCTATGCTGGGGATGTTTACCGGACAATTGGTGCAGCTGTCCGACGAGAAATGCTCCGGCAATAAAAAGGTAGTCTACATGCTTATCGCTGCCGCAGTCTTCTTGCTTATCGGATGGCTATGGAACTATGTATTCCCCATTAACAAGAAACTATGGAGCAGTTCCTTCGTGTGTGTGCTGGCAGCTTACTCACTGATTCTATTTGCCCTCTTCTATTATATTATCGACGTAAAAGGTTACTCCGGCTGGTCGTTTTTCTTCCGGATCATAGGGCTCAATTCCATCACGATTTACCTGGCACAGCGAATCATTAATTTCAGCCAGATTTCGGATTTCTTCCTAGGAGGCCTTGCCGCCAAATGTCCTGAAACACTGGGGAATTTAATAAATATAAGTGGCTACGTAGCTGTCTGCTGGTTATTCTTATACTTCCTGTACAAACAAAGGATTTTCCTGAAAGTCTAATTGAATAAAGAATAGGACGTGAGCTTTTATAAACGGCTCACGTCTTATTTTTTCTTGTTCGTTTCCTATTTTTATTGGGAGGTGAGTTATTTTTCTACGGCAATAAGGGAATGATATCCCACAGGCTATCTACGGTGTGAAATTGGGTATGCGAGGGCGACTCGTCTACCAATTCGTGTTCCCAGGTAATGTGGAAAGGGACATGGATAGCATGACAGCCTAAAGCAAGTGGCGGAAGGATATCGGAACGTACGGAGTTGCCGATCATCAGAAACTCCTCGGGGCGAACGTCTATATGATTCAACAGTTGTTTGTACTCTTTCTCTGTTTTATCACTCATTATTTCTACATGATGGAAAAGGTGTTCCAAGCCGGAACGGCGTAGCTTTTGTTCCTGGTCCAGCAAGTCGCCTTTTGTAACAAGTATCAGGCGGTAGCGCCCCACAAGGGCATTCAAGGTTTCCTCTACCCCGTCCAGCAATTCTACCGGACGCATCAATTGCTCCTTCCCTATCTGTATAAGCTGTTCTATAACCTCCGGAGAAATCTTTTTCGACGAAATACGGATGGCAGTCTCAAGGACAGAAAGGATAAACGCCTTAACGCCATAGCCGTATAAAGGCATATTCTGCATCTCGGTACGGAACAATTCAGCCGAAGCGGCCTCTCCGTCCATATAAGGAGACAATAATTCGCGAAACCGCATCTCCGTATCCTTGAAATACGGCTCGTTTACCCAAAGTGTATCATCTGCGTCAAAACCAATCACTTTAATATTCCGCATCATAGGCTTGCGTTTGCTTGTTGCAGGATATCTATCATGATCGGACGAAGACCGCTTACAAAACACTCTACAGCTATTACCATCAATATTAATCCCATTAAGCGCATCATCACATTATTTCCTGTTTCGCCCAGAATCTTCAATAAACGGGTAGAGGCTCTCAGTATGACGAATGTAAGCGAATAAACTAACGCTATGGTGCCAATAAGGATTCCTTTCTTCAGAAGTGTATCGGCATCCTCCATCAACATAATACCATTGGCTATCGCCCCGGGCCCGCAAAGCATCGGGATCGCCAAGGGGGTGATCGAAATATCGTTCACATACTTCTTTATTTCATCGTCTTTCAGCTTTGCTTTGGCTATACGTGCCTGAAGCATATCATATCCTATGGTGAAAATAATGATACCTCCGGCGATACGAAAACCATTTGTGGAAATGCCAAAAAACTTAAAGAGAAATTGTCCTGAAAAGGTAAAGATCAACAGTGTGACGAAAGATGCAATCGTTGCCCGCTTAACAATATTCTTACGTTCGTTGTGCGACATGCCGTCGGTCATCGTCAGAAAGACAGGCATTGTACCCAATGGATTCGTCAATGTAAAAAAAGACGTAAAACATAGTAATGCGTAAGGTAATAATGTGTCCATACTTGCCGTTTTTAAGTGAATGGATTATTTAAAGTTTTGTGAGTTCTTTTGTCAACTGCTTTTGCCCGCTTTGTTTGTCACTATACGTACAAGGTCCCGTCACACAGCCACCTTCGCAAGCCATAACCTCGATAAACTGAGCCGGAGCTTTTCCTGTCTTGGCATACGCCCTTAGCAATGCCACATTCTTCTTCGTTAGATTGGCTACCTGTACGGCATTAACGCTCTCATCATTCAGATATACTTTCACGGCATTAATCACCCCTCCGCTTTGTGCAAACCCATGTGCTTCACGCACGGATGTATATAATACAGAGAAGGGTTTGGTTGTTTCCAGTTTAATATCCAATCCGTTGAATATAGAACCGATTTCTTCAAACGTTAATGTATAATCAACAAGATTATCCATCTTTACCTCTTTACGCTTGGCTACGCAAGGGCCTATAAACACAATATGGGCATCGGGGTATTTTTCCTTCGCTATCTGGGCTGTATAATACATAGGGGAAGCGGTGGTTGAAATATACTTCTTCAAGTCGGGGATATGCTTCTCTGCCAACTGGGTATAGGAAGGACAGCAACTGGTAGTCATGAAAGCTTGTCCTTCATGCATCTTTTCTTTCAGTTCTTCAGCTTCCCGGCGGGTTGTCTCCATAGCCCCTTGAGCTACCTCTATAACCTCTACAAATCCCATCTCTTTAATAGCTCCGTACACCTGCTCTACAGGAGCGCTGAACTGAGCCAATATGGCCGGAGCCACAATAGCTACCGTTGGCTCCTTATCCCTCAGGCGCTGCAAGACATCAAATACTTGTGAGATTTCAAAGATAGCACCGAACGGGCAGGCATTAATACATTTGCCACAATATATACATTTCGACTCATCGATATGCTCTATTCCGTATTCATCTTTAGTAATAGCTTTTACCGGGCAAACTTCCTCACAGGGAATCGGTATATATACAATCGCATGGTAAGGACAACTAACCTGGCACTTTCCGCAACTGATACACGTATCATGGTCTATCTCTGCCTGCCCGTTCTTATTGAAACGGATAGACTCTTTCGGACAATTCATGTAACAGCTACGAGCCACACATCCCCGGCAAAGATTGGTTATAACATAATTAGCCTGCACGCAGGACGAGCAAGCCTCATCAATGACACATAACAGATTCTCCTTCTTGTTTTCCGAACGGAACAAGGCACGCTTTGCATACTCTGATAGCGGCGTCAGCTCGTCTTCTTCGTCTTGCATATCAAAGCCTAACAAAGGGAGTGTCTTATATTTCCAGACGGCACGTTCCTTATGAACACAGCAGCGTCCGATCACTTTTGATTTTCTGGGGGATAACTCTATAGGTAAACGGTCTATTTCTGCCAACAGGCGATTCTCTTTCCACAGTTTAACCAATCGCGCCAACAAAGAATGGCGAACGATCATTACATTATTGGTAAATGCCATTATGAATCTTCATTTGTGTTTAAAAAGCTGCAAAGATAGAGAAAGTTGGGCACAAATTAAGAGAAAACTTCCCTAAGAATAACAGATGCGCTGTAAACTTCTCCTCCCAGAGGTGGGTTTAGTTTGGAAAGAGATACTTCAATAGCTGTTATCTGGGGGAAATGCTCCTTTAAAGAATGGAGTATACGTCCTGCCGCATGCTCCAGCAGCTTGGAAGGAATAAGCATTTCTTTTTTTACAAGCTCATACACCGCAGCATAATTAATCGTATCTTCCAGATCGTCGGTCTGCACAGCATTGCCTAAAGGAGCTTCCAAGAGAAGACTGACTGTGAAATAATTGCCTACGCGTGTTTCCTGAGGTAAAACCCCATGGTACGCATAAAATTTCATATCCCTCAATTCTATCTTGAAAACCATATTTTATGTATTTAATTGCTAAAAGTCAGAAAAGAATCCCAGACTGCAAAAATATAATTTTATATTTGCACTTTGTCGCAAATTATACAACAATATATTCTTATGAGAATTAAATTTAAAGATGATGCTCCTTCAAATGCATTGCATAACATATTGGGTGTTGGAACAACTGTAAAAGGAGATATTATTACCGATGGAGATTTCCGGTTAAATGGTAGAGTAGAAGGTAACATTAATTGTGCTGCAAAGATAGTGATCGGTCCGAAAGGACATATCGACGGAGATATCGTTTCTGTCAATGCAGAAATTCTAGGTACAGTGGTAGGTAGTATTCGTACCAGCGGTGCTTTGGTACTTAAGGCATCGTCTATTGTAACAGGTGACATCTACGCCCAGACATTGGAAATAGAACCGAATGCCAAGTTCAGCGGAGTATGTAACATGCTACCTTCTGAAGACAAGAATGCATAAGCAGTAGATTGATTGAAGGCCACACCGAAAAACGGAGCAATAGTTCTGAATCTATTTTCTTCCGCTTTTCTCTATTAAGGAAACCACCTTTTCTCTCAAACCATCGGCCTTCATTAAATCTTCTATTGTGATATGCATACGATAGCACCAATAGTGATGTGGGTTAGCAGGTATATTTATACGCTCGGCCTCATAATCTTTTCGCTTAAGGGTATCATCTGTGGCAAACCAATCTTGCAAGGGAAGAATCACAAGCATTGACGGAGCATTCAAATGATTTTCTATAATTTGTCGGGCTATATCCGACGTACATTCCGTCGGTGCTTCTCCCGGGCGGTGTAGTACATCATTATAATAGCGTTGTATCTTATCCTTGTCTTCTTTCCACCAGCTTCTCAGAGGTGACATATCGTGTGTAGATGTTGTACAAACAGACAGATAAGGCAGATGCTGCAAATCCGCAAATTCGCGGTTAGAAGTTTTAGGCATCCGCTCAATCTCCAGGCTTAATATCTGCAACTTGTTCATCACATCCGGTACCGATTCGGGAATCATCCCCAAGTCTTCGCCGCAAACCAACATTTGCGTGGAAGCTATCAAAGGAGTCAGCCGCTTAAATGCCTGAAGTTTCCAGAAGTTATTATGCCGGTGATAGAAAAAGTCCCAATACAAATGATCGAATGCGTATCTGTCATTCGCACTCAACTCACGATACAGGTATGACTTGTTAGCCAGAATACGAGGATGGAAACAATCGGTCTTATACGGGTCACGCAAAAACAGTACCTCATTAGCGATGGTATACAGGCCGTTTTTAATACGCATGAACTTCTCGTCATTATCCTTGCCCAGTAGCTTTTCTATTTTACTTTGTGTATCGCAAAAAGGTTTTAACACATAATGCTGTGAAGACGACTGAGCCAGATAGTAGTTCTCTACCTCATCAGCCAGATCGCCAAACAATTCAGAAAGATACTCTTTGTTAATATGAGGAGTTGTAAAACGAGCTTCATTAAACAAGACACCATATTGCTTAATTTCATCCTTTGACAAAGGAAGAGCCGGGCTGAAATGTCCACATAAGCCCTGTATATATTCACAAGGGATCTCCCATATACGGAAAAAGCCTAAAATATGATCGATACGAAAGCTATCAAAATAATCACCCAACTTTGAGAAACGTTTTCTCCACCAGGTATAATCATCACTCTCCATCCGTCCCCAATTATACGTAGGGAATTTCCAGTTCTGTCCAATGTCAGAAAAATCATCCGGTGGAGCACCCGATTGTCCTGACATGTTGAAATATTGAGGTTCCGTCCAAACTTCAACACTATCCCGATTCACTCCGATGGGCAAATCTCCTTTTAATACTACTCCATTTTCCCGGGCGTAATCAGAAACAGCCTTGAACTGGGTATGCAAAACATATTGCAGGAAGAATATGAATGAGATTTCATCCCAGGCGTCGGTACCTTCCTTACATAAGCGGTCTATACGTGCTTTGTTGTAAATGGCATCATCGCCCCAAAGCGTAAAATCTGTTGTGTTGTATTTATCCCTAAAATAGCAGTAAACCGCGTAAGGAGCGAGCCAGTGGGAATTCTCGGCAAAAAACGTTTTATATTCTTTCGTTTGCAACAAAAGCTTGCCTTCCTGCTCAAAGAAAAGCCGGCAGTACTCTTGCTTATATTTAAGGACTGCTTCGTAATCCACAGTCTCTTTCGCATTAAGTTCTTTTTGTTTTTTCCTGAAAAAAGTAGCTTTTTTCTTATCGTTTATGCTCCCCATCCACGACAAATCCACATACATAGGATGTAATGCGTATATGGTGATGGCGCTGTAGGGATACGAGTCTTTCCAGGTATGTGTAACCGTTGTGTCATTAACAGGCAAGACTTGTATAATCCGTTGGTTGGTCTTTTTTATCCAGTCGATAAACAACTTGAGATCACCCAAGTCTCCAACCCCAAAGCTCTTTTCCGAGCGCAAGGAGAAAACGGGTATCACAGTACCTGCCGTTTTCCATGGAGGAAGTTCTTCCCTCAAATAGAGTCCGGAATAACAGACTGTTTCTCTTTTCTCTTGAAAAGACACATCCAATACACGATTATCACCTGCTTCCCAATAACAGAGATCGCGCGTTTCCGTATCCAATACCAGAAACTTATATTCCAAGGGGAAAGTGATCTCCTCTGCATCTATAACGATCTGCCACTCGGGAAAATGCTCACAACTCATGATAAGCGCTTGCTCCGGATACCAATTCCCCAGACAGGCTTGATTTCCGGCAACAGCAAGACTTTGACCTTTCTCGACACGTGGCGCCGATACTTTGATCATCAGCTTTCTACCCTTCTTCACCTCTTTCACGCATGGAACACACGGATGAGCTAATAAACTCTTTGTGAAAGCAGAAGAATAGAAAGCAATGTTTGCCGGACGGGTTAGCCAACAATCATAAAACGTATACAACTCAGAATTTTCATTTAATATTGCCTGATGATTTCTTTCCCATTCTTCGAAAATTTGCTGATCATCCACCCGTAAGAAATACTTGTATTCTATGGATTTGGTCTTATCCGGCAAGTCTAACTGTAATTGCCAATTTCCATCTCCCGTATAATTCATCTCTTTGGCAAATGCAGTTTCCCAGGCGCCAAGCTCAGGTATAGAACCTACGATGTACAGCTTCTGCCCCCAGACAGTATAGTAATTAATATTAAATGAAACCTTCATTGTTTTTGTATTGGTCGTAATATAGATGCGAATGTATAAAAAATGCGGAGACTATTCCCCGCATTTCTATACAAAAAGTATATTTTATTTTATCCGCATTTTGATGCTCCGCAATTCGTACAAATCAAACAGCCTTCCTGGTAGATTAATGATTCCTGTCCGCAGTTAGAACATTTAGCACCTTTCACATTCTCTCCGGATTGAATATACTTCTTCAAAGCACGTTCAACACCGTTCTTCCAGGTATTAATCGATTCATTATTTAATTCGAGCCCTTGTACCAACTTAATGACCTGATCGATTGGCATAGCGTAACGCAACACACCGGAGATCAGCTTGGCATAATTCCAGAACTCGGGATTAAATTTGCTGTCCAGCCCTTCAATCGTCATTTTATAGCCCCGTTTATTCTTGAACTGGAAATCATAATGTTTCGTATCATTGTCATCGTAGCTCTTGATAATCGTTCCTTTTGAAACATTTTTAGGAAGCATAAGACCTTCATCATCATCAGCTATCCCGGTAAAGATTTCATAAGGACGACCATTTAACAAGCCAATAAAGGCAATCCATTTTTCTTTATTATTCTGGAATTTTACAATATCAGCTTCCAGTTCTCGTGGACGTTTGGCTACAATAACAGGTGCCTCCATGCATTCGCAATCGTCTTTCTTCTTCTTGCCATTATCTGTAGCGATCAGCACACCGGAACGTGAACCATCACGATACACTGTGCAACCTTTACATCCGCTCTTCCATGCCTCGATATAAAGATCATTAACCAAATCTTCCGTCGCATCGAACGGCAAATTAATAGTCACACTGATTGAATGGTCTACCCACTTCTGAATACGACCTTGCATTTTGATTTTCTGTAGCCAGTCTACATCATTAGATGTTGCCTTATTATAAGGTGAACTTGCCACTAAAGCATCGATTTCTTCCTGGGTATAGCGCTTCGATGCCGAATGTCCGTTAGCCAACATCCAGGTTACAAATTTATGATGGAATACGATATATTCTTCCCAGGCATCCCCTGTTTCATCCACAAAGTCTACACGTACCGAAGCATCATTCGGGTTAACTTTACGACGTCGTTTGTAAACCGGAAGAAATACAGGTTCGATACCCGATGTCGTTTGAGTCATCAAACTGGTGGTACCTGTAGGAGCAATAGTCAAACAAGCGATATTCCTACGGCCATATTTAACCATATCTTTATAAAGATCCGAGTCTGCCTCACGCAAGCGGTTAATGAAAGGATTCTTCTTTTCTCTCTCCGAATCATATATCTCAAATGCGCCGCGTTCTTTTGCCATCATAACAGAGGAGCGATAAGCCGCTAAAGCCAACGTTTTCTGTATGTTTTCGGCACAGTCTGTAGCCTCTTCCGTTCCATAACGAAGGTTCAGGGCTGCCAGCATATCTCCTTCAGCAGTAATACCTACACCGGTACGACGTCCTTGTAATGTTTTCTTTTGAATCTTTTCCCACAAATGACGTTCGGTTTGCTTTACTTCGATTAGTTCAGGGTCAGCATCTATCTTTTCCAGTATTTTTTCTATCTTTTCTGACTCCAGATCAATGATGTCATCCATAATCCGCTGAGCCAAGCCAACATGCTTTTTGAACAACTCATAGTCAAAATAAGCATCTTTGGTAAAAGGATTTACCACGTATGAATACAAGTTGATAGCCAACAGACGGCAACTATCATAAGGACACAAAGGTATTTCTCCACATGGATTCGTGGATACTGTACGGAAGCCCAGATCGGCATAACTATCCGGAACTGATTCACGAATGATCGTATCCCAAAAGAGAACGCCCGGCTCTGCCGACTTCCAAGCATTGTGGATAATTTTTCTCCACAAATTCGAAGCGTCTATCTCTTTTTCCGTTGTAGGATTTGGCGAATAAACCGGATACTGTTGCTTATACGTTACATTATTTACAACAGCATTCATAAACTCATCATCAATTTTCACAGACACATTTGCACCTGTAACTTTTCCCTCCGTCATCTTAGCGTCAATAAACGACTCAGAATCCGGATGTTTTATGGAAACACTAAGCATCAAAGCCCCCCTGCGTCCGTCTTGTGCTACTTCGCGGGTAGAGTTTGAATAACGTTCCATAAAAGGAACCAGACCAGTTGAAGTAAGAGCCGAGTTTTTCACAGGCGAACCTTTCGGGCGGATATGAGATAAGTCGTGGCCTACCCCTCCCCTACGTTTCATCAGCTGTACCTGTTCTTCATCAATCCGGATAATCGCACCATACGAGTCTGCTTCTCCATCAATACCTATTACAAAACAGTTGGAAAGTGATGCAATCTGAAAATCATTACCAATTCCGGTCATGGGACTTCCCTGTGGAATAATATAACGGAAATGGTCAAAGAGGTCAAAAAGTTCCCTTTCAGACAGTGGGTTAGGATACTTCTTTTCAATACGAGCAATTTCTTTTGCCAAACGGTGATGCATATCTATGGGAGATTTTTCATAAATATTCCCAAAAGCATCTTTCAGTGCATATTTGTTAACCCAAACCTTGGCGGCTAACTCATCACCTGTGAAATACTCCAAAGAAGCGTTAAATGCTTCGTCAAATGTGTACGTTTTTTGGTTCACTGTGTCAAACTATTATTTTTTGTGCAATTTTAAGAATACTTTATCTATTAGCCAAATTATATCATTGCAAAAACACCTTCTGTTGAAAAGTTTTCCAAAACAAAATACAACAAACTGTTTTTCAATAAAATAATTTTATAATCAAGATAAAAAGTTTTCCAAAAAGAAAACCAGCTCCAATTATAAATAAACAAAAAAAGGAATGCTTTGTTTAAAAAACATTCCTTTTTTTACTATAATATTGGTGTTAATTTTTCAACTGAACTTCAATCTCTTCTACAGCAGAACGAAAAGACTTACTGATTTCGATTTGATCTTTGATTGTTTTGCAGGCATGCAATACAGTTGCATGGTCTTTCTTTCCTACAATCTTACCTATGTGAGAAAATGAATAGTCGGTATATTTCTTTGAAAGATACATCGTTATTTGTCGAGCTTGGACAATCTCACGTTTTCGGGACTGAGTCTGAATAACAGACTGCTCTAAATTAAAATACTTACAAACAATCTCCTGTATCAATTGTACAGTTATCTGTTTCTTTTCTAGTCGGATAGCCTGACCGATAACCCGCTTAGCCAAAGACATGTCTATCTCATGATTATTAATCACGGAATTAGCCATCAGAGAAACAAGTACACCTTCCAGGTCTCTGATATTGTCGGTTACATGATTTGCTATAAAATCAAGAACATCTTCCGGGATAACAATGCCGTCCTGGCTGGCCTTGTTCTTCAATATTTTCTTTCTTAGTTCAATGTCCGGGCGAAGCAATTCAGCCGTTAGACCCCACTTCAGGCGAGTAACCAGGCGTTCTTCCATGCCTTGCAGGTCTACAGGTGCTTTATCAGATGTTAATACCAATTGCTTACCTAACTGATGAAGATGATTAAATATATGGAAGAATTGCTGCTGCGTTTTATCCATCCCCAACAACTCCTGTATATCATCCATGATAAGGACATCCAGATTCTGGTAGAAATAAAGGAAATCATTAACCGTATTCTTTCGCGTGGCATCCGTATACTGAACACGGAAAAGATGGGAGGATACATATAATACTTTCTTTTCCGGATGCAGTTCTTTAATCCTCGTACCAATGGCATGGCACAAGTGGGTTTTCCCAACACCTGAAGGACCATAAACAAACAATGGATTAAAGGTAGTTCTCCCCGGATTCTGTGCCACAGACTCGCCCGAAACACGTACCAGGCGATTGCTCATACCTTCAAAAAAGTTGTCAAAGTTATATTTAGGGTTTAGTTGCGAATCAAAATCTTGCAGAGGAGCCTGAGTAAATGGGCTGGGAGCTTTGTTCGCATCTTTCGGAATAATCTTTTTAACAGCAATTGAGCTATTTTCAGTAGGATAGTCAATCGTACCACCGGTTGTTTTATCTATTACCACACGATAATTCAATATCGTTCCCTTACCTATCACTCTATGAATAGTAACCTTGAGGACATTGATATACTTTTCCTCTAAGTATTCATAAAAAAACTGGCTGGGTACTTGTATTGTAAATTTATTATCCTCGTAAGACAAAGGCGTAATAGGTACAAACCAAGTGTTAAAAACAACCTCAGGGACGATGTCCTTGATAACGGCTAAACATTGAGCCCATAATTTCTGATAGTCACTCTGCATTTTACTAAATTTCCTAAACTATAACTTCTACTCTTATGCACTACAAAGTTTAGAAATATATTCAATAAAAAAAAACATCTTTTTTTTTGGAGTTTCTTTCAAAATAGTATCATTCTTACTTTCAACTACTTAATAGGTGCCGCCGGAAAGCCGGGATACGTCTTAGGACAAATAAATTCCAACCCCTTTATTCTAAAGGATTTCATAAATTAATTATCGTTTTTAGAAAATAAAAAAACAAAAAATGAAACAAAGCATATTTCATTTACACTAAAGACCTTGGGGGGAAAAAAGGGCTTTAACATTTGTTTTTTCAACTTGGAATAATTCTAAATAAGAGCAAAAAAATATCCTCAAAATATTATGTAAAATATTTGCTAGAACAAAGAAAAATGAACATAACGTTTGGGGTTTTCTTTCAAGTCGAACAGTAGAGTGGAAGCATTTTCCATCGTTGCATTCAGGTTATTGTACAGCGCCTTGTCATTCAGCAGCAAGCCCAGACTGCTGTCTGTTGAATTTAACTTATTGGTTGTTAGCTGAAGATTGGCCAATGTCTGATTTACACTGCTAACCGTTGCATTCAGATCCAAGCCTTTCAGCTCTTCACTTATCTCAGTGAAGTTTCCGGTGATCTTCTTCAGGTCGGAAACAATTACCGGCACATCATTATTTAATAAGCGGTTTAGCTGAAGGGTCGACACCTCCAGGTTATTTGTCGTTCTTTCGATATGTTCCAAGGATTGCCCCAAAGCCGGATGGTTGACGATATGTTGAAGCCCGGCCAGTATAGAATCTATTTTGGGTAACAGCTGTGTCACCTCCGGTAGTATTTTCTCTTGTACATCGGTCATCATATCACTACCCAGACGTCCCTCTATGGTCTCGCCCGACTTCAGATACTCATTCACATACTTATTTAACTTAATATGCAGGGCGGCTCCGCTCAGAAGAGTATTTTCAATAACGATATAGCTGCCTCTGTTTATACGCATATCATCTTCCAGGCTTACCTCTACCGTTATCTTGTCGGTCGTTGTATAATCATAGCGGATCGCTCTGACTAAACCAACCTTAAAGCCTTCTATATATACAGGGCTGGAAATCGTCAGATCTTTCACATTATTAAATGAAACAAAGTAATGATTCACCGGTTTAAATAGGTTTACCCCTTTCAGATAATTAATACCAAAATATAATAATCCTATACTTATAATTGTTATAATCCCTATTTTAGCTTCTTTAGTCAATACATTCTTTTTCATCTTCCTTTTTTTTGTAGTCTGAAAGCCTGTTTTTTACAATTTCTTCCCGTCCTTATTAAACCTAACAACAAAGGCGTCTTTGAAATCTTTCGTTATACTATTCTTCAAATCATTGATTTTTTTAAAGTCGGTTGATTCTCCATAGGTATATTTATATACAGCGCCTTCTTTGTAAAAACTAACGTCTTTATAGCCTTTAAAGTGTTTTGAATTAGCCGGCAGCTTTTCTGTAGAGGTCAATATCTGAACTTTATAAATGGTATCCCCCGTTGTAGTGGTTGTAGCAGTTGAGGCAGTCTTAGCATTTTCCTCATTTTTCGATGGTTTCGGTTGCTCTGGTGATGTGGCAACCGTTCTCTTGTCATATTCTTTCTTGTAATTTGCAAATGCTGAATAGAGGGCGGCAGCAAGTTTATTCTGGCCTGCCGTAGATTTCATAAACTTCTCTTCTTCCTTATTTGTAATAAAGCCCAGCTCTACCAACACAGCAGGCATACTTGTTTTACGAAGCACCAATAATCCTCCCTGCTTAACACCCCGGTCTACTCGTTTAGCATCAGTAAATGCCTTTTGTATATCGGCCGCAAAAGTGATACTCTGACTCATGTGTCTGTTTTGCAGATACTCAAACATAATGTATGATTCGGATGAATTAGGGTCAAAACCTTCATACTTTTGCAAATAATCATCTTCCAGAAGGATTACGGAGTTCTCACGTTTCACTACATCCAGGTTTTCATCACTTTTAGACAACCCCATCGTAAATGTCTCTGTCCCTGTTACGTGACTACCTTTTTTTACAGCATTAGCATGTATGGAAATAAATAAATCGGCTTTGTTCCGGTTGGCGATATTGGCTCGTTCATCCAATTCAATAAACTTATCCGTTTTACGGGTGTATACAATCTTTACATCATCATGCTTGCTGGCAATCAGGTTGCCAAGCTTCAAAGCGACAGCCAGGTTAATAACCTTTTCGTTTATAACGGATCCCTTTGCCCCAACATCCTTCCCCCCGTGACCAGCATCTATCACAACAGTAAACACTTTGTCTTTTGCCTGTATAGAGGGAATGAAAAAGTACAGGGCAATCATGACAGATACAATCTGAAAAATAAATCTTTTCATTCAATATAATTCGTACGATTATCGTGGCAAATGTAAGATTTTTTGCTGACTAAAAAAAGGCAATCCTTTTTAGAATTGCCTTTTCACATTATATTGTCAGTAAATAACTTATTATTCGGAAACAACTTCAAAAGGTATTTCTACCGAAACTTCCTTATGTAGCTTAAGAATTGCTTTGTAATTGCCAACTTCTTTTACGCTTTCTTTAATATAAATTATCTTACGTTCTACTTCAAATCCCTGCTTAGCCAATGCATCAGCTACCTGTATGTTCGTAACCGAACCGAAGATAGTACCTGTTGAACTGGTTTTTGCACCGATTGTTAATGATACGCCTTCCAATTTAGCGGCCAATGCTTGAGCATCTTCTTTGATTTTCGCTAATTTATGAGCGCGTTGTCTCAGGTTTTCAGCCAATACTTTTTTTGCTGATTCTGAAGCAATAACTGCTTTTCCTTGTGGGATTAGAAAGTTACGTCCGTAACCGTCTTTCACTGTTACGATATCGTCTTTGTAGCCTAAGTTTACTACATCTTCTTTCAAAATAACTTGCATATTCTGTCTCCTCTTACTTTATTTATTTCATTAAATCGGTTACATATGGAAGCAACGCCAAGTGTCTGGCTCTTTTAACAGCCTGCGCAATACGACGTTGGAATTTCAGAGAAGTTCCTGTAATACGACGTGGAAGGATCTTTCCTTGTTCGTTCAAAAACTTCTTCAGGAATTCTGGATCTTTGTAATCGATGTATTTGATTCCGTTCTTTTTGAAACGGCAATATTTTTTCTTTTTAACATCAACCGATGGAGGGGTCAAATATCTTATTTCTGATTGAGTTGCCATAAATTAATTCTCCTTTACTGTTTCTTTAGACGATTTCAAATTTCTTCTCTTAGCAGCATATTCTGCAGCAAATTTATCCTGGCGGAATGTCAGGAAACGGATCACACGTTCGTCACGACGGAAGTTGATTTCCAGCGTAGCAATCGTTTGTGGCTCAGCCTTAAACTCGATCAGTTGATAGAAGCCTGTTGTCTTCTTGTCAATAGGATACGCCAACTTGCGCAGGCCCCAATTCTCTTCATTCACAATCTCTGCACCTTCTGCTTTAAGAAGGTTTGTGAATTTTTCTACCGCTTCCTTCATCTGTGCATCAGACAAAACGGGAGTTAAAATGAAAACGGTTTCGTAATTATTCATAAAACGTTCTTTAATTAGTAATTTATAAAATTTCGAGCCGCAAAGGTAAGAATATTTCCCGGCTTACAAAACTTTTATCCCTCTTTTTTAAGATACAAACTGATTTAAAATGTGCCTGCTAAGCTTCATCTACGACCTTTCCAAAAAACTGTATTTTAATTTCATGCGTATCGTCCCACATATGTTGAACATATGTTCTACAATTGTTGAACTCATGTTCTACAGTTGTTGAACACGAGTTCAACAACTGTGGGATTTCAAAGTAAAGGGTACAAAAAAAGCCGTCCACTGCGGACGGCTTACAATATAATTTACATTAAAGTTAATCAACTATGGTAGAAATCCTTCAATTGCTTCTGAAGTTCCTGGCGAGCGAAGAAGATACGGCTCTTTACTGTTCCCAATGGGATGTCTAGCTTGTCTGCTATCTCATTGTATTTATAACCACTTAAATACATTGAGAAAGGTACTTTCATTTCTTCATTCAGGGTATTGATTGCCTGAGAGATTTCCTGTATCTGATAAGAGCCGTCCGGTGAATCAAAACCTGAATCATTCAACACATCTACATTATATACATCTATATTCTGGTCGATAACTGTTTGAGCCCGTACTGCCTTATGATAATCATTTATAAATATATTACGCATAACTGTTAACACCCACCCTTTAAAGTTTACATTATCTACAAACTTATCCTGATTGCCCAGCACTTTTAGGGTTGTGTCTTGTAAGAGATCTTGAGCATCTTCTCTGTTAGAGGTAAGCATCAAGGCAAAATTCATCATATTGTCTTGTATACTTAATAGCTTCTTTTGAAATTGCAACGCATTCATAAAATTATTGTTATTATAGGTTATTATCGTCTATTACTGCATCCTTAACTCAGGAGCACAGAACAAAGATACGGGTAGAAAACTTACCTTAATTAATAATTGAACAACATTAATATGAAAAACACTTTCTTTAAGTTTTACCCCTAAATTTAGGGGTCGTTGAACAGGATTTACAAGTTCTACAACTTGATGAAAAATAAAATCTACAACCTTCCGAACGGAATTTACAACTACTGCCCCTCCTGTATCTGGAAATTAATAAGTACTTTTGCCCGATGCTATAAAATTGCGATCGTACGTCATGCTAAGCAAAGAAAAATTAAAGGGGCATGTCCTGATTTTTTCAGCGAATGTATTATTCGGTATTAACATGCCTGTTTCAAAATACTTACTTCCCGGACATGTTGTCCCCGAGGCTTTAACTATCATGCGAATGTTATTTGCTTGTGTGATGTTCTGGCTTGTTTCTCTTTTTATGAAACAGGAAAAAGTACCCTTAAAAGACATTGGTTTGCTTTTCCTATGCGGGATGTGTGGCATTGCCTTCAATCAAAGCCTGTTTATTTCCGGTTTGAGCCAAACCTCTCCGGTAGACGCATCTATTATTGCTACCGCCGGGCCTATCTTTGTGATGTTACTAGCTGCTCTTATCCTGAAAGAACCGATCACTAAGCTGAAAACACTGGGCGTTATGATCGGAGCGACAGGGGGTATCCTGCTCATTCTGTCTTCCACTCAGGCAAGCAACCAGGCAAGCAGTTTGCAGGGCGACCTAAAAATTGTATTCAGCGGATTTATTTACTCCATTTATGTTGTTATATCCAAACCTCTGAGCCAGCGTTACTCTTCCGTAACGATTATGAAATGGATGTTCCTGTTCTCGACCCTTGTACTGCTACCGTTTATGTATCGGCAAATGCTTGATACGGATGCTTTTCACCGATCTGAAATAGACTGGAAAGAAGCAAGTGCCATCTTCTATGTATTAATGGGAGCAACCTTCATACCTTATCTTATGATACCCATGGCTTTAAAGCGTATCCGCCCTACTACCTTAAGTATGTATAATTATGTACAACCTATCGTAGCTTCATTAATTGCCGTTATGGTAGGGCAAGACTCCTTCACACTGAGCAAGATACTATCCTCTGCCCTGGTTTTTGTAGGCGTCTATATGGTAACCCAGAGCAAGAGTCGCGAAGACGTAGAGAAAGAATTAAAAATTGATAGCTAAAAAACAACATTAGCTGATACAAAGAAATAATTTTCAATTTTCCACTTTCAATTTTCAATTATTTTTGGCTATTAAGCAAAAAATATGTAATATTGCATCGTCATTAAATAGAAGAAAAGAAAAGGCTATATGATAAATGCAAGTTTTGCATACTACACATGGGCATTGACAATGACCCCTTGGGGGGTTAAAATCAACAAATAAACAATAGCAGAGGCCACGCCCTGCGTTGTAGCAATTTCCAATATTGCAGCCCGGGATTCCCGGTTCGTTTATCACAAAATACATCACTTTTAAAACAAATACGATGAAAGTATTAAAATTCGGCGGAACATCCGTAGGTTCCGTGAATAGTATCTTAAATGTAAAGAAAATTGTAGAGGCAATTGACGAGCCTGTAGTAGTAATAGTCTCCGCATTAGGCGGGATAACCGACAAACTCCTTAACACATCAGTAATGGCATCCAAAGGCGATGTTGGCTACGAAAGAGAATTATCCGAAATCATAGCCCGCCATCTGGATGTAATCGAAGGGGTTATCCCTGATGATACATTGCGGATTGACGTTCAAAAGCAAGCGATGACCTTGCTTGACGAACTATCCAATATATATAAAGGTGTATACCTTATCAATGATTTATCGCCCAAAACTTCCGATACGATCGTAAGCTATGGCGAACGGATCTCTTCTCTGATCATATCTCACGTTATCAAGGATGCCAAATTGTTTGATTCGCGAAAGTTTATCAAAACCGTTAAGCAATTCAACAAGCACATGGTAGACTTTGAATTGACGAATGAACTGATTAAAAAGACATTTACTCCTCTGCCTAAAGTCTCTTTGGTTCCGGGTTTTATCTCTTCAAGCATAGAAAATGGAGAAGTAACCAATCTGGGACGTGGAGGATCAGACTATACGGCAGCCATTCTAGCAACAGCCTTAGATGCCTCTATATTAGAGATATGGACAGATGTAGACGGCTTTATGACAGCCGACCCGCGTGTGATCAGTTCGGCTTATGTAATCGACAGGCTCAGCTTTACCGAAGCTATGGAGTTGTGTAACTTCGGAGCGAAAGTAATCTATCCTCCAACGATTTACCCTGTTTACCATAAAAATATACCGATCCGGATCCGGAATACATTCAACCCCGAAGCTCCCGGTACCTATATCTCCAAAGAGCGCAGCAATGGCTCTGCCAAATCCATGATTAAAGGGATTTCTTCTATCAACGATACCTGTCTGATTACAGTACAAGGCTTGGGTATGGTAGGCATTATCGGTATTAACTATCGCATATTCAAGACACTGGCAAAGAATGGCATCAGTGTATTTATGGTATCACAGGCCAGCTCTGAAAACAATACCACATTTGCTGTCCGGAATGCCGATGCAGAGCTGTCTGTAGACGTATTAAACGAAGAATTTGCCATCGAACGGGCACAAGGCGAAATCAGCGAAATTACAGCTGAAAAGGACTTGGCAACAGTTGCAATTGTGGGTGAAAACATGAAGCGCACTCCCGGTATTGCCGGCCGTTTGTTCGGTACTCTGGGAAGAGCAGGTATCAGTGTAATAGCCTGTGCACAAGGAGCCTCTGAAACAAATATATCATTCGTTATCAAGCATAAATACTTACGGAAAGCCTTGAACTCCATTCACGACTCGTTCTTCCTTTCGGAATACAAAGTCTTGAATCTCTTCCTGGTAGGCATCGGTACGGTAGGTAAAAAGCTGTTGGAACAGATCCGCTGTCAGCAGGCTACGCTGATGGAACAGAACAGCCTCAAGTTAAGGGTTGTAGGAATAGCCAACTCGAAAAAGTTACTCCTTGATCGCCAGGGACTAAACCTGGAGACCTGTATTAAGGAGTTAAAAGAAAACGGCGAAGACAGTTCTCCTCAGCATTTATGTGATGAGATACTGAAAATGAATATCTTCAACTCTGTTTTCATCGACTGTACCGCCAGTGCAGAAATTGCAGAAATCTATTCAGAACTATTGAAAAATAACATATCGGTAGTAGCAGCCAATAAGGTAGCCGCTTCGTCTTCCTATATCAACTATTCAAACCTGAAAGATACGGCACGTCAAAGAGATGTCAAGTTTCTGTTTGAGACAAACGTTGGAGCCGGACTTCCTATCATCAATACAATGAACGACCTTAGGAATAGTGGCGACCATATATTGAAACTGGAAGCTGTTCTATCAGGCACTCTCAACTTCATATTCAACACATTAAGTGCAGATATCCCATTCAGCAAAGCGATACAAATGGCTAAGGAAGCGAATTATGCCGAACCAGACCCCCGTGTCGACCTGAGTGGAAAAGACGTAATCCGTAAACTGGTGATCCTGACCCGTGAAGCCGGCTATAAAGTGGAACAAAAAGACGTAAAAGTCAACCTGTTTATCCCGGAAAAGTACTTTGAAGGAACACAGGAAGATTTCTGGAAAAACATCAAAGAACTGGATACCGAATTCGAGGCCATGCGTAAACGGGTAGAAGCTGAGAAGAAACACATCCGCTTAGTGGCCAAAATGGAGAAAGGAGTATGTGAAATAGGCCTACAGGAAGTAGACCGCCACCACCCCTTCTATGAGCTGGAAGGAAGCAACAACATCATCATGATATCCACCGAAAGATACTACGATTACCCCATGATAATCAAAGGGTACGGAGCCGGTGAAGACGTTACCGCCGCAGGAGTGTTCTCCGACATCATCTCAATAGCCAATATCCGATGAAAGCTCTCGTAATTTTGGGCGATGGGATGGCCGATGAACCTATAGATATGTTCGGGGGAAAGACGCCTTTGCAATATGCACATACGCCTTATATGGACAAATTGGCTGAGTTGGGGGTTACCGGGCGTATGAAGACTGTGCCCGACGGATTTCATCCGGGAAGTGAAGTAGCAAATCTGTCTGTTTTAGGATACGATTTGCAAAAGGTATATGAAGGACGAGGCGTTCTGGAAGCAGCCAGTATAGGTGTTACCTTGCAAGCTGGTGAGATTGCGATGCGTTGCAACCTGATCTGTATAGAAGACGATAAAATAAAGAATCACTCAGCGGGGCATATCAGCACCGAAGAGGCTGATATACTGATCAAATACCTGGAAGAGAAGCTCGGTTCGGAACAGGTAAAGTTTCATACCGGAGTCTCCTACCGCCACCTGTTGGTGATTAAAGGAGGAGATAAGCGTTTGGATTGTACGCCTCCGCACGATGTACCTCTTCAACCCTTCCGCCCATTAATGATCAAGCCGGAAGTCCCCGAGGCATCTGATACAACCAAGCTTCTCAATAAGCTGATCCTGAAATCGCAGGAATTGTTAAAAGAGCATCCCATAAACCTGAAGCGAATCGCTGCCGGTAAAGATCCGGCGAATAGTATATGGCCTTGGTCGCCGGGCTATCGTCCGGCCATGCAAACTATGCAGGAAATGCATGGTTTCCGGAAAGGAGCCGTTATCTCTGCTGTAGATTTAATCCGGGGAATCGGTGTATATGCCGGATTAGATGTAATAAACGTAGAAGGTGCTACCGGCTTGTATAATACAAACTATGAAGGCAAAGTGCAAGCAGCACTGGAAGCCCTGAGAACAAACGATTTTGTCTACCTGCATATCGAAGCCAGCGATGAAGCCGGGCACGAAGGAGACGTAGCCTTGAAGGTAAAAACAATCGAAAATCTGGATCATCGGGTCGTACATCCCATATATGAAGCATTGACAACATGGAATGAATCGGTTGCCATCGGTATCCTGCCCGACCACCCCACCCCATGCGCTATACGTACGCATACCAATACGCCTGTTCCTTTCATTATTTATAAACCGGGAGAAAAACCAGATTCCGTAACAAAATATGATGAGTTCTCAATAGAAAAGGGTAAATTTGGCATTTTGGAGAAAGACCAGTTTATTAAAGTATTATTAGGATGAAGTATTACAGTACAAACAAACAGGCTCCCTTTGCATCATTAAAAAGGGCTGTTATTAAAGGCCTTGCCGGAGATAAAGGATTGTATATGCCTGAAAACATCGATCTGCTGAAGGATTTCGTAATCGGCGAGATGAAAGACATGACTTTTCAGGAAATAGCATGTGTGGTAGCTAAAGCTTTATTCGGAGATGATGTAAACGGAGGTACATTGGAAAAGATCGTAAATGACACGCTCTCTTTCGATACCCCGGCTGTCCCTGTACACGATAATATCTATAGCCTGGAACTATTTCATGGTCCTACCCTGGCTTTTAAGGATGTAGGTGCCCGCTTCATGGCTCGTTTATTGGAATACTTCATCACCAAAGAAGGAGTGAAAGATGTAAATGTACTGGTAGCAACCTCCGGTGATACCGGTAGTGCTGTGGCTAATGGCTTCCTGGGAGTAGAAGGTATCAACGTCTACGTATTATATCCCAAAGGAAAAGTAAGTGCCATTCAGGAATGCCAGTTCACTACATTGGGACAGAACATTACAGCTCTGGAGATAGATGGTACATTCGATGATTGCCAGGCACTAGTGAAGTCTGCCTTTATGGATACGGAAATCAACGAACATAAGAAGCTGACATCTGCCAACTCTATAAATGTAGCTCGTTTCCTCCCACAGTCTTTCTATTACTTCTATGCGTATGCGCAACTGGATAAGATTGGTAAAGCCGACAAACTGGTAATAAGCGTTCCAAGCGGCAATTTCGGTAATATCACTGCTGGCCTGTTTGCCTATTGGATGGGGCTGCCCATCAAACGCTTCATTGCTGCCAATAACCGGAACGATGTATTTCTCGACTATCTGAATACCGGTGTTTACACTCCACGCCCTTCTGTTGCTACAATTGCAAACGCTATGGATGTTGGCGACCCAAGCAACTTTGCCCGTATCATGGACTTATTCGGCATCTATCCCGATCCCTATAAAACAATCAAAAAGAAGATTGCCGGATATGCCTATACCAACGAAGATATTGCCGACACCATGCGGCAAGTCTACAAACAATACGGATACGTGTTAGACCCCCACGGCGCTTGCGGATATCAGGGACTTATCGACAACAAACTGGCGGCTAATGAAACCGGTCTGTTCCTCGAAACGGCCCACCCTGCCAAATTCAAAAGCACAGTCGATGAAATCCTGGGCATAGACCTGGAAATCCCTCAAAAGCTCCAAGCCTTTATGAATGGTCAAAAACAAAGCATCGAGCTAGGCAAAGACTTTGATAGCTTCAAAAAATATTTGATGAATCAGTAATACTTTGTAGATTATTATAGACCCGTTTCTGTTTTATTGCTGTTTGCTGTAATTATTTTTTGTATTAAACCTTTTTGGGGGTAATGCTGTTTAGTAGATAAGAGCATAAAAATAAACAAAAAGAATTTAATTATGAGTACAACAATGAAAACAAAAGAAATGGGATCTACAAATGTATCAAAGAAAGAGTTAGGAACTTTTATCGGAGAATTATTCTCTTTTAACAGCAGTTTGAAATTGTATCACTGGCATGTAAGCGGTGAAGGTAGTTACGCTCAGCATATGGCTCTGGACCAGGCTCTGGAAGACCTGCTGGATACTATCGACAGAGTTGCGGAAACAACCTATGCTTTGGTGGGCGATATTGATATCGTTATTCCGGAAACAAAAACTCCTCAGAACATCGTGAAACATACATCCGACTTTTACAGCTATGTAGGCAAACACAGGGATCTATTCCCCGAAAACTTCTCTGAAGCAATCATCGACGATTACCAGGAAGCCCTTCAGCAGTTGATTTACAGACTGGCACGATTGAAATGATCGTTTTAAATAATAAAAGGCACGGAAATCCGTGCTTTTTTTATATCTATTAGTCTACCGCCCAGTCTTTCATTTCGTACATATCTTTGTATTCTTCCCAATCGGGATCTAGTTCGGTATAGATGGAGATGGGGAGTAGCTCGAATGGGGCAAGTACTTCATTCAGGCGTTCGCCAAAAACGCGAACGGTACGGGTATAAAATACCCAGATTTTCTCGCCTCCGCCTGTATAGATGGCTGTCAGAATGGATAGTTTATCTTTCTTCTCCATCGCTTTTTGCAGGGTTTCCTGTACGGCTTCCATCCGTTCGGCATCCGGTTCGGAGGGCATTCCTTTCTCGTCTGGTTCGTATTTCCAGGTTATTTCTACCCGCTCTTTGTATTTGCCGGACTGGATAAATTCGGCAAGTGAATCACGTCCTATAACAGTAACCAAGTCGCCCGACTCATTACCTGACAATGCTGTAAACCACTCGTTCGTTAACTTCATACTGATTTATTTTTTCTTCTTCTCAGCCATAACTGATAAGAATTGATGATGTTTTGCCATAATACGTAAGCGGCAGGAGCTACAGAGGAGATAGGATTCAGATAGGTTTGAGCCATCCAGATAGCCAGGATGGTGTTCTTCTGCCCCAGCCCTTGTCCACATGATACGGGATCTCCGTAGTGTCGTCCGATACGTCTTCCCAACAAAAACTGTCCAACACAGATAATCAAGGCTACAACAGCCAGACTGATCTCCACCTTATAATCCGGGTTTTCCTGCTCTACCAGGAATTTCACGGTATTTCCGGTCACTATTGTAAGTGCTACAGCCCATAAATAAAAGGATAGGTTGTTGAAAGCAAGTAATTTCTTATTCAGTTTTGGAAAGAAATACTGGATAAACCAGGCTAATACCAACGGGAAAAGCAAGATAGGTGCCACCTGCTTACAGATGTAGATAAATGACTCAAAGAAAGACATCTCCGCATGCGGTCCGATCAACGGAAACAAAATCGGCGCAGCAACTGCAACCCCAATATTACAAACCAACAGATAGGTAGTAAGGAAAGCTACATTCCCACCCAGCATACCGGTTACAACAGCCGCAGAAATAGCCGTCGGTACCAACACACAAACAAAGGCTCCCTGCGCCACGACAGGATGATAAAAGCGAACAACACCATATACTATAACGCAGCCTACAAGCTGGATCAAGAGTAACCATAAATGCGGCTTCCGGAAGTGTATATCCTTAGGAGTCAGCTTACAGAACGTAAGCAGCAGCATAATAAAAATAAGATATGGAATGATAAACGAAATATAACCTATCAGCGGATAAGTAACGATCCCCACAATCATGGCAATTGGGAGTGTCCAATTCTTTAGTATCTGCAGCACTTTTCCCTTGTTTTCCTGCAAAGTTAGTGAATTTTCAGATAGTTTACGGAAAGCTCATACGAAATACTGCCCCCTCTCCTGGGGATGAGCTCACAGTAAGTTCTCCTCCATGAAGTTGCATGATGCGCCGGGAAAGCGGAAGGCCTATCCCACTCCCCTCTTTCTTAGTAGAATAAAAGGGAATGAACACGTCTTCCAGACGCTCGGGCGGAATACCTTCTCCATTATCGCAAACTTGTATAAACAAGGGGGCTTTCTCTCCTCTTCCCGCCTCAACGATGATTTGTGGCTCCGGATGGTTTGCGGTAGCTTGCTGGGCATTGTGGATAAGATTGATCAATGCCAATGTCACCAGGTTTTGGTCAAGCAGTATCTCCACAGGTTCCGGTAAACTATACCGGATATTCTTGCTGCCCTCTTCGGAACTCAATAGGCGGTTGAGTTTATCAAACAAGGTGTGGATATCAACCTTTGTCTTAACCGGGTCAGGCAGATGAGTCAAGCGGTGATAGGCATTCAGGAAGGTATTCAACTGCTGAACCTGTTGGTTGATGGTTTGCAGTCCGTCAACAATTCCTTCTTTTCCGTATTCATCGGTATAGTTTATCAGGTCGGCAGACAAAGAGGATATCGGCGTAATGGAGTTCCTGATCTCATGCGTCAGTACCCGGATGATACTTTCGTAATAAAGCCGTCGTTCCTCCAGTTGGGCCTGATTCTCTTCAAATTGCATCATAATCCGGTTCATCTCCCGAAACAATCCATTCAGGAATTTATCATCTTCTTTTTCTGTGAAATGAACATTGAAATCATTATTGTTGATCGAACGAAAGAATGTTTCCAACTGGCGGTTTGTTTTTTCCATCTTCCTCACCAGCATAATGGCCAGGGTTATAACGATACAGGCAAAAGCAAAAGCTAAGAAAAGAGACGTCCCGCTGACCAAGAACCAGGCTCCCGCTACCGAACATAATACAATTCCGGTTATCCCTGCTACGATAAAGCGGTGTAATCGGTTATAAATCATATTTCTTCAACTTATTATATAAGGTTTGCCGGGTGATATTGAGTTGCTGTGCCGCGAGTGTCAAATTACCTTTCTTCTCTGCCAGTACCGTTTGAATAAACTGTTTTTCTATATCATCCAATGTGAGAGAAGTTGAAGCAGCCAACTCTGTTCTGTCAAAGATAAAGTCATCGGCCGTTAATTGCACAGTATTATTCAATAGCATGGCACGCTCAATACTTTGCTCCACAATTGGGATATTCCCGGTGAGTAGCTGGTTTGTCAATTTATCCCGTGCTTCACGATTTAATGAGGGGAACGGCTTACCATAGGCTACGGCATATTTCTTCAGGAAGAAGTCGATTAATTGGCTGATTATATTTGTTTCATCCGGCGAAGCAGGGTTGAATATCCGCTCCCTTCTTTTCTCCCAGGCTGCTATAATTGTATTAACCAGCTTTTCATTCTCCCAAGGTTTGATGATAAAATCGGCTGCTCCCTTCTTTAATGAGGCTACAGCCAGTTCTATATCGCCAAAAGCCGTGATGAGGACTACCTCCGGCGGATTGCTTCGTTCGCGTATCTTGTCGAGCCAGAAAAGTCCTTCGCCCCCAGTTTGTTTGCCGGTTCCAAAATTCATATCCAGCAGTACTACATCTACGTCGTCTTCCCGCAATAGGGCGGGAAGCAAAGTGGGGAACTGTACTGTCAGCACCGTCTTAAACTCACGCGAAAGAATCACACGAAGCGTCTTCAATACCGTTTCATTATCGTCTACTATGATGATTTTAGCTGTACGCATGGTAGTGCAAAGTTATATTTTTATACAAGAATGTTGTTTTACTCGTATGAATTTCATGTTTTTATGCCATTTTTTTTAACAGCTCACAAAGGTGGACACCTCGGCTCACCTATGTGACCAGAGTGGCTCACCCTTGTGAACTGCATGGCTCACCAAGGTGAGCCACTAAAAAAGAACCGATAAAAGTAATAAATCTACGTATGTCTAAAATTTAGACAATTTCTATTCGATGATAACAAAGAAGTGTTATTTTTATTGTTAAGCCGATAAAAGCAATATAGTTTTGAGAAAACAAAAGTATCATGAAGAACATATCCCTCAAACTTATCTTTCGTAGCTGGTGGCGGAATAAGGCGTTTGCTGTTATTTCTGTCCTTAGCTTGGCGGTGGGTATTGCTTGTACTAATTTGCTGGCGGCTTTTGTTATTCATGAGTATAATGTGGAGGCTGGTAATCCGAACAGAGACCGGATTGTAGTAGCTAAACATACAGAGGTTGAAAGCGGAAGAAGTTTCGCACACCGGTATGAAGATGTGACTGAATCATTAGTCAGTCACGTTCCCGAGTTAGAGAAGGGGTTTGTAGCAAGAAAGTTTTCTAATATTTCTTATTGCAAAATAGGTGAAAACTTTTATAATGAAGAATTTATGACATTTGTATCGGACAGTCTGTTTCTTCAGTTTTTCCCACAAAAAGTATTGATGGGTAGTTTAGAAGATGCCTTGAGCGGGCCAGATAAAATAGTACTAACAGAATCGTTCTCTAAGCAATTGTTCGGACAGAAAAACCCAATCGGTCAGACAATTCAGCTACAATATCTGCCTGTCAATTTCCGTGAAAAAAAATGGGAGGGCTTAATACCACTTACAGTTTCTGCAATTATCAAAGACAACAAGCAGGGTGCCCTTATTTTTGACGCCATTATCTTTGACAAGCCAATCGCCGGAACACACTTCTTTCTGCTGAAAGACAATATCTCTATTGCCAATTTACAAGCAAAAACGAACAATTTAGTTCTTGAAAATTCCAAAGGATTGAGCGTGAGATATTCCTTTCTGGGGATTCAAGAAACCAGTCTTAGCTCGGAAGATTATTACTCGGATATAAAGCGGCCTGATAAGAATCTATTATTTATAGCCTTTTTTTCTGCCATATTGATATTAGCTATTGCCTGTTTCAATTATGTAAACCTAAGCTTTTCGCGTGTATTCAAACAGCTATATTCCATTCATATACAGAAACTAATGGGAGCAGGAAGCGGCCAGCTTGCTATGCAATTGTTTGCTGATACGTTTATGACTGTAGGTTTAGGCTTTCTTATTGCACAATTAATACAATACGACCTGTTGTTGGTAACAAACAGGATTATGTTGGTTCAGATTCCGGCTTCTTTCCTATATAGCAATCAGGTACTACCCGTTACGCTTTTGTTTATTCTTATTCTAGCGCTTGTTCCGGCATTTTATATGAGTAGGCGTTTGCCCAATATGTCTATTTCTGTTTACAATAACTTCTACCGGGGGAAGGCTAAGCAGCGAATTATCGGTTCGCTTGCAATCTTGCAGTTTGTCATATCACTGGTGTTACTGATTGGTAGTTTTTCCGTACGTCAGCAACTCACGCTTTTGTATGAAAAAACAGAGGATTATAAAAACATATATACTTTTGCCGCATCTGACTTCAAGACCTCTATGTTACCACTTAAAGAACGTGTTGCTCATTTCCCCGGTATACAAGCCATAGCCTCAGGCAATAGTTCACTATCCGGAGGAAGTACTACTGGTTATACTAAAAACGGAGAGGAAATCTACGTTACACTGGATGAAGGAGACGAAGGGATGATGAAATCCATGAGATATAAAATAATACAAGGATTAAGTTGGGAAGAAGCGATAGAAGAATATCCTAATCCAACCTATTTGAACCGCACCTGGGCCCGAAGGTTATTCCCGAATGGAGAAGTCCCTATTGGCTATCTTATAAAGGATTACGAACCTGCTTTAGAAGAACACGCCCTCTTAAATAATAAAACAATAGCCGGAGTTGTAGAGGACTACTTTAGGGGTTATCTTGAAAGACCCGTTCATGAAGCAATCATTAGCTACAACCGGAATGGAGGTGTTTTCCTGGTAGTTCGGACTGAGCCGAAACAAACAGACAAAGTGATCAAACACATCCATGAGGAGTGGAATAAGCTCTATCCGGGACAATATCTTGAGCACTATAGCGAGTACAACACCATATTAAGCATAAATAAAAAACTCTTTGGTATGTTCGATCTGCTGATGATGTATTCCATTATCAGTATCTTACTCACCTGTTTCGGGCTGTTTGGAATGGCGCTGTATGCGATAGAGCAACGGACTAAAGAGATTGGTATACGGAAAGTGAATGGCTCTACCACCTGGCAGATTATGATGATGCTTAATCAGCAGTTTATCGGTTGGATTGGGATTGCTTATGTAATTGGCGTCCCCGTTGCTTACTGGTTAAGTAGCCGGTGGACGCAAAACTTCGCCTATCGTACCAGCTTTAGTATTTGGACGTACATATTGCCGCTTCTTATTGTTGTTGGCATAACCTTACTCACCGTAAGTTGGCACAGTTACAGGGCGGCAACAGGTAATCCGGTGAATGCATTGAGGGATGAGTAAATATTTAATGAAGAATATAGAATAAAGAATGAAGAGTATATCTTTTAAACTTATTTTTCGGAGCTGGTGGCGGAATAAGGCGTTTGCTGTTATTTCTGTCCTTAGCCTGGCAGTTGGCATTGCCTGTACTAATTTGCTGGCGGCTTTTGTGATACATGAGTATAATGTGGAAGCTGGTAATCCTAATCGGGAGCGGATTTATTGCATTGTGCAGGATTCTCCTTTTCAGGAAGTGGGTAAAGTGTTTTACTCCTCTAAAGGTATTACTACTACCATAAAAGATCGTTATCCGGAAGTGGAAGATTACCTCACCCTCAACACGGTAGGAGCATATCAGATTATTGTTGGTGAAACAATATACGACCCGATTACGATTATGTCTGCGGAAGCATCTTTGCCCCGATTTTTCCCTTACCGGACGCTTGTGGGGAATCCGGAAGAGGCATTGACAGAGCCGAACAAAATAGCGCTGACAGAAGTCACGGCCAGCCGCTTCTTCGGTAAGGATGATCCGATCGGGCAATCTATTACTATCTACCATTCGCCACAAGGGGGTACGACGTATCAGGTGGTGGCTATAATCCAAGGGCACGATCAGTCCTACCTTTCATTCGATGCTATTACTTCTTTGAAAGGGGATCATTACGGCGGACCTTCTTTCCTTATGATGAACCGCTCCATTGATCCGGAGGCTTTTGCCCTCCGCCTTAAAGAAGATGCCGTTCCTACCTTTATGGTGGATAAAGGACGTTATTACCTGAACACATTACAGGAAAACTTTTTCAGCGATGATTATAAGGTACAGGGGCTTTCACACATCCGGAAACAAAACAAACTGACACTGGACATCGGCCTGCTCTCAGCACTGCTGATCTTGCTGATTGCCTGCTTTAATTATATCAACCTCAACTTCTCGCGCCTGCTGCAACAGGTGAAGATGATACATGTACAGAAGCTGATGGGCGCTTCGCGTCTTGACATTAACAAACAATTGTTTTTCGACATCTTCTTTACTGTATTGATCGGATTTATGATCTCGCTACTGGTTATGTATGATCTTATTCCGGTATTCAATTCCATCTTATCCGCCCGCATGAATGGTTCCTTTATTTTCAGCGGACAGGTACTGCCTTTCCTGGTCGGGCTGATCCTTGTTCTGTCCGTGATACCGGCTATTTATGTAAGTCGCAAGATCACGTCATTGTCTCGCCGACATATCGTTGAGCTGTCGGGAGGGAAAAAGAAGCAAAGTATCATATCTGTGCTGTCCGTTATTCAGTTGACGATCTCTATTGCTTTGATCATTGCCACTTTAACAGTCAACAGCCAGGTCGGGTTGATCCGTCGGGGCGGAGACGGGTATCGAGACATACTCGAGGTTGGGGTCTGGAACGGAGACGGAAAGAATCTGAATACCTTCGTCACAGAGCTACGTTCGCATCCTGAACTGGGAGAAATAAGTACATCGGAATTCTCTATGTTTCACTACGGCATACGACAAAGAAGTATTATCAACCCTGACGGAAGCGAGCGTAAATTCCAGATAGTGGAGTTGGGAGGCAATAGCGGCTACCTGTCCGGTTTCCGTATCAAGGTAAAACAAGGTTTGCAGCCCGAAGAAGCACTCGAGCATTTCGCCCGTCCCGTTTATATCAATCAACGCTTTGCAGATGTGTTTGTAGGAGACGGAGAAAACCCTGTCGGGAAATCATTAAAGAGTTATGATGAGGAGTTTGACTACCAGAAAAAAGAAGACGGATCAAAAGAAAACCCCATCACCACCATTGCCGGGGTGGTGGATAATTTCTTTCTCGCCTCACTGGAAGAAGAGGTCTCTCCTACCATTGTGCATATTAGAAAAGAGGCTGATATGGATCATACGTCCGGCAACGTCTATTTCCGCTTGGATAAAAAGCATCCGGAACGGCTGGCTACCGTCAAACAAATATGGGAAAAGCATCATTCTGGAATACTATTCACGTACCGAAATGTGTATGAAGACTTTCTGGCTCTCAACCGGAAAGCATTCGGCCTGGCAGATCTGCTACTGATGTATTCCCTGATCAGCATCTTCCTTACCTGTTTCGGATTATTTGGAATGGCGCTTTACTCCACAGAACAGCGCACCAAAGAGATCGGTATCCGAAAGGTAAACGGAGCTACGATATGGCAGATTGTCAAGTTACTCAACAGACGGTTTATTCTATGGATTACAATAG
The DNA here is from genome assembly GCF_029892785.1 of Parabacteroides sp. PH5-46. Lineage (GTDB taxonomy): Bacteria > Bacteroidota > Bacteroidia > Bacteroidales > Tannerellaceae > DFXE01. The sequence goes on along the minus strand of NZ_JARXXA010000004.1, from coordinate 20,365 downwards.
CCTTTTTGATTGCCGTACCTGTTACCTGGATACTTTTAAAACGTTGGCTTCAAAGCTTTGTCTATCGTGCGGATATCACCATAGGGGTATTCATCGTAGCATTACTTACCGTAACAGTTATTGCGCTACTCACCGTAAGTTGGCATAGCTACAGGGCGGCAACAGGCAATCCGGTAGATGCATTGAGGGATGAGTAAAGAAATCATTCCGTCTTGATGCTTTCTACCGGGTTGGCGTTGGCGGCGCGCCAGTTTTGAAAGGTTACGGTAAAGATTGTGATGATGGCTATCAGCAGGAAGGCGATAGCGAATACCCACCAATAAACCGGGGTTTTGTAGGCAAAGTTTTCGAGCCATTTGATGATGGCATAATAAGCGATCGGCGCAGCCAGTACGAAACAAATACATAAAATACGGATATAAATACGGTTAAACATGGCTAGTATTTCATTCGTAGATGATCCAAGTACTTTCCGCAAGCCGATCTCTTTTTTTCTATATTCGCTCTCAAAAACAACCAATCCGAAGACCCCTACGATAGAAATAAATACAGCTATCAGACTAAATAAGGTAATGAGTGAACTGGTCTTTTGCTCCTTTTCGTAGAGTTTATGTAATACTTCATTGAAGAAGCGGACATTGAAGGGGTATTTGGCATCAAACATTTCCAAAGAAGTACGTACGTGCTTCATGGCGGCTCGTAAGTCGGAGCCTGCCTTTACTTTGATGTAGGCGTGGTTTGGACGAGAGCCCCAGTTTTCTGTTCCCCAGACATAGAAAGCCATAGGCGTTACTTCCGTGCGGAAAGAGGCAAACTTTACATCGGGAATGAATCCTACGATTTCGCCGTCGTCTATCTTCTCTCCTGTTTCCAGGCCATACATGTCGCGTGCTTTCTCGTTAAAGATATATACACCGCTTGTTGTGTTTTTATCTTCTTCCCTGAAATCACGTCCTTGTACAACGTTGATATTCATTACTTTCAAGAAAGAATAGTCCACCGGCAGGCATTGGAATTGGATGTCTTTGTCGCGGTACTTACGTCCCCAGCCCATATATTGGTCGGAGCTTGACAGAAGCGGTTCGGCAAAGGTTACGTTTTCTATTCCGGCAAAGGTCTTCAACTGATTGGTGAAGGCATCCTGACTTTTATTCAAAGTGTTGGTTACATTGGTAATAATCAGTTCGTCTTTATCGTAGCCTAAAGGTGTATTCTGCATATAATAGTTTTGCAAATACATGAACATTGCACCAATAATGAGGGCAAATGATGATATGAACTGAATACTGATCAATACATTCCGAAGCTGCCGTCCCTTAGGAGACAATCCAAAACCACCCTTCAATACCAAGGCGGGAGAGAAGGATGTAGTATAATAAGAGGGATACAATCCGGCAAGTAAACCTGTAAGTATAGCAAGCACACCTACTCCCAATATCAAGGATGGATAAGCCAGTAAAGATACCTCAGCATTAATCAGGGATGCCATAGGCGTCAGAGAAAACAGGAATACAAGCAGCAGCCCCAGCAGGTAAGAAACAATGCTGATAGAGACAGCCTCCATCAGAAGCGACAGACGTAAAGCGCTCTCATCCGCCCCCAGTATCTTTTGCGTATTGATTCCCTTTATCCGGACCGGAGTAAGGGCTGTACTGAAATTAGTGAAGTTTATCCCAGCAATAGCTACGATAATAAAAGCAATGCCAAACAGCACCAGCAAGGTCTGCTTACTAGCTTTAGGCGCACTATCGTATACGGTGTCTGTCACAAAGTGTATTTCTGGCAGCGGAGTGAGGCGCAGATTAATCCCGGCAACCCATGCATAATCACTTCCCAAAGCCGAAGTATCAAAATTCTTTTTGAAATTCTCTACCAAGTGTTCGCTGTTCTTCGGATTATCGACTCTGACATACAGTACATAATTATTATTGCCCCAATTCTGAAGATTTTCATCTTTGGGAAATGGCGCATAAATACAGTTCGAAACAACCGTATTCTGAGGGAAGTCTTTGTAAACTCCTCCTATCGTATAGCTGAAGTTTTCTCCTTTTAATTGCTGATCCATAGCAGATGCGTTGCCATACAATCGCTTGGCCATGCTCTGTGGAATCAATACTTTATTGGGCTCCTGCAATGCGGCAGTTACTCCTTCAAGCATTTCAAATTCAAATACGTCTGTAAACTCCGGATATACTTTTACCGAAGGCTCCAGGAAGTTGAGTTGTTCTCCATCGCGGTCAACCGAAAAATACAGATTACCTCCCCAGGGATTTACAATACTCCCTGCCTGGATATGTGGCGACGAAGCGATAAAACGATCAGAAAGAGGGCGGCTGATTACCACCTGCCCCGTACCATCGTAATTGATCTCTACCCTATAAATCCGGTCTGAATTAGTATGACATTTATCAAAGTTCCAGTCATAGTCGAGCTGCATAAAAATGATAATAAAAGCGGCAAAAGCAATAGATAAACCCAGGATATTTAACACTGTTGCCATCTTAAAGCGACGCAAAGCGCTCAGGAAGTTTTTGATAATTGTTTTCATAATTACTATTTCTACATTCTTCTTCTATTAAGACGAATACAAGACTGATTTCGTTGCACATTTTATTGTGTTTTTTATCCTCCTATATAACCCCCGAAAATCGCATGCATGCGATCTCAAAAAAGCATGCATGCGATTTACAAAAAGCACACATGCTTTTTTAAAAAAGAAGCCGTGCGATTTTTCCATTGCATATCTTCTTGTAAAAAAATCACTCCGTCTTTAAACTATCTACCGGATTGGCATTGGCTACTCTCCAGCTTTGGAAGGTAACAGTTGCCAAGGTGATAAGCAAGATTATACAGAAAGAGAAGGCATATATCCACCAATGAATAGGCGTTTTATAAGCAAAGTTCTCCAACCATTTACTGATGGTATACCAGGCAAGCGGAGCTGCTATAACAAAGCATACCATTATAATATAAACATACTGCCGGTTCAGCAATTCCAATATCTGCGTAATCGTAGAACCATGTACCTTTCGTATCGCAATTTCTTTCCGGCGATACTGGGTATCGAATACCACCAGGCCAAACACACCTACTAATGAAAGGATAATTGCCAAAAGGCTGAACAAGGTAATAAGGCTTCGCAGATTCGTTTCTTTATGATACAATTGATTGAATACTGCATCATAGAATTCTACTTCGACCGGGAAAGAGGGATCTATAGCGGCCAATGTACTTCGTATATGGCGAATGGCTCCTTCTATATCCGTTCCTTTTTTAATACGGATATAGGAATTACTCATGGGGTAAGGATGTTCCCATACAACAAAGCCTACATTGTCGGAACTATTGCGTAAGGAAGTAAATTTCACATCACCAGTGAATCCTACAATATGCGACCGCCCGGATTGATCTAGCGCATCTCCTACCTCCAGATTGGCTTGAAGTTTTGCTGCCCAGTTATAAATAAATGCTCTTCCGTCTGTTTGCTTTTGATCGGCAGGAGTGAAATCACGTCCTTCTTCTACCGGAATACCCATTACATCAAGAAAATTAGAAGAGCATATAATCATATAAAACTGTAAGGTCTGCTCCTTGATCCTTATGGTATTCGTATTATAGCTATCTTGTGAAGCTACCCGCTCCATTGCAAAGGCTACATCTTCAATACCCGGGTATTCTTTTAGTTGATTAACAAACGTTTCATGATGTTTCTGGTATATATCCGTAGTCAGGTCTACAAGCATAATCTGGTCTTTGTCAAAGCCTAAAGAGAAATCACGCATATAGTCATTTTGCAGCTTCACTAAACTGGCACTCACTATTAGCACAATTGATACAATAAACTGGATACCAATAAGTGCCGTCCTTAGTTTTCGCCCGGATGGAGATAATCCGAAACTACCTTTCAATACTAATGCAGGAGGAAATGAAACCATGTATCTCGCAGGATAAAGACCTGCCACAAATCCGGCTAATATGGCTATAGCGCCCGTCAACAACAAGATAGGCAGATTAACTACAAAACCCAAATTAGCTTCTACAAAAGGCAAGACACTTGTCTTATTCAACATCCAAACAATAAGCAAACTCAAAAACCAGGCAACCAGAGCTACAATAACCGATTCGGCAACCAAAGCTCTCCTCAACTGGGTATCCGTACTCCCCAATACCTTTTGTGTATTAATACTTTTAATACGCATCGGAGTAAGCGAAGTGCTGAAGTTTACATAATTGATAATAGCTATTATAATAATCAATACAGCAATCAGGAAAAGAAGTTTGGATATTTCGGGATTTCCCGTGCGAGTTAGTCGGGCATCCGAATGGCCTCCTGCATAATAAATATCTGTAAGCGGCACGAGATGAATATAATCCTCCCGTCCTATTTGCTTAAAATCAAATGTTTCATTAAAATTATCAGCTACAGCTTGTGCCGATGAAGGACTATCCAATAACAGATAACACATAAAATTGCTGGCTCCGAAATTACCTTTGAAGGCATCGTCACCTATCGTTGTATAAACAGCGTTTGATAACTGCGTATTACCCGGGAAGTCACGATACACAGCCCCAATCGTAAACGTCTTCTCGTCTTTTGTCTGAACATTTTCTTCTGCATGCAGCAATTGACCTACAGCCGACGAAGTACCAAATAATGCACGGGCAAGGCTTTCCGGTATAATTACTTTATCGGGATCATTTAAACAATCCGGATTGCCTTCTACCATTTGAAAATCAAACACTTTTGTAATATCGGCATGCGTAATCATAGTCGTTTCACGAAAACCATGTTTTTCTCCGTCAATCATTACCGAATAATGGATTTTTCCATTATAGGGATAGATTAATGTTCCCGCTTCAATATGCGGAGAAGATGTTATCACCCGCTCTACAAAGGCACGGGGTAGAATAATCGAAAATACTCCCGGATCCTGCAACTCTACCCGGAAAACTCGTTCTGCCGTAGGATGACATGTATCAAAACTCCGTTCATAATGAACCTGTATCAAAATCACCGAGAAAGCGGCGAAAGCAACTGCCAAACCTAAGATGTTCAATACAGTTGCCATCTTAAACCGCCTCAACACACTTAGAAAATTACGTAATATCGTTTTCATATTATTCTGTTTTAATCGAATCTACCGGGTTGGCATTGGCTACGCGCCAGTTCTGGAAGGTAACTGTACTTGTGGTAACTAAGGATACCATCAGAAAGGCGACAAGATATACCCACCAGAACATAGGGGTTTTGTAAGCAAAGTTCTCCAGCCATTTACTGATCGCAAACCAAGCGATGGGAACTGAAAAGACAAAGCAGATACAAAGTATGCGGATATAGGTTTTGTTGAACAGCAGAATGATCTCCTGAACAGTAGAGCCTAATACTTTTCGTATACCGATCTCTTTCCGACGGTATTCGCTATCAAACACCACCAGTCCGAAAACGCCTACAATGGAGATAAATACAGCAATCAAACCAAACAATATGATAAGAGAGCTAAAGTGGCGCTCGCTTGTATATAATCCATTCAGCACTTCGTCATAGAAACGGATATTAAACTGATAATCCGGCTCCATACTTCCAAAGACTGTTTTCACATGCGAGATAGCGGCATGCATATCGGATTCTTTTTTTACTTTGATATAGACATAATTGTCAAGGAAGCCTTCCGGTATAAAGCGGTTGCTACCCCATACATAAAAGGCCATTGGAACAACTTCCGTGCGGAAAGAGGCAAACTTGATATCAGGCATAAAGCCTACGATTTCCATCTGATCTATTTTCTCTCCTAAAGTCAGGTCGTATGCTTCTTTTGCTTTTTGGTTGAAAATCAGTGTTCCGTAGTCTGTTCGTTCATCATCTTCCCTGAAGTTACGCCCTTCCTCTACATCTATTCCTAAAACGGATAAGAAGGATGGAGAAACCAGCAAGCACTGAAAGCTAATTTGCTTCCCGTGATGCTCCCGCCCCCAGTCCATATACTGGTCGGAACTGGATATCAGCATTTCCGAAAAGGTCACATCTTCAATATCTGCAAAAGATTTCAGTTGGTTCACATACGTATTCTTGTTTTTCAGCATAGAACCGGGGATGTCGGAAACGATTAGCTGTTCTTTGTCATAGCCCAAAGAAGTATATTTCATAAAGTTATTTTGCAGATATATAAATATCGCGCAAATGATTAAGGCAAACGAGGCGCAAAACTGAACGCTTATCAAAGTATTCCTCAACGACCTTCCTTTTGGAGATAAACCGAGACTTCCTTTCAGCACTAAGGCAGGAGAAAAAGAGGTAGTATAATAGGATGGGTATATGCCCGCTAAAACACCTGTCAAAATAGCTATCACCAAGGTCGATAGGAATATAAACAAATGAGATTCTAAAGATATAGTGGCACTTACCAACGAGGCAAAGGACGAAATAGAAAAACAATACACCAATGCCAACGACAATACATAAGACAGCAGACTTATCATCAATGCTTCGGCTAATAAGGCCATACGCAGCAATTTATCACCTGCTCCTAATACCTTCTGCGTATTGATACTTTTTATACGCATCGGTGCCAAAGCCGTGCTGAAATTGGTAAAATTAATACCCGCGATAAGTAGAATGATAAACGCTATGCTTAAAAGCACAAAGAGCGTTTGACGGCTTGTTTTGGGCGTAAAATCAAATTGTACATCCGCCACATAATGAAGCTCTTCAAGTGGGGTAAGCCTCAGGCTAATCTTGTCTAACCATTCGTATTCACCGAAAGAAGAGAGTTTTACGTTGTTATTGAAGTCTTCTACAATATATCGGCTATTTTGTGGAGCATCGAGGCGGATATAGGTGTTAAAAACGCTATTTGCCCAATCATCCTTGTATTCATCGGCCGGAAGAGGATAATAAATAACATTGTCTATCAGGGTATTTGTGGGGAAATCCTTGTACACACCACCAATTGTATATGTTTTTTCATCTGTTATCAGTTGTTTTCCTATCGCAGACTCCTCGCCGAATAGTTTTTTAGATATACTATAGGGAATAAGCATCTTATCGGGTTCATCCAAAGCATTGGCTACACCTTCCATCATGGTAAACTCAAATACGTCGCCATGGTTGGGGCTGACTTTTAAGGAGGGCTCTCTGTATCGAACCTTTTCTCCATTCTTATGGATAGAGAAAAACATATCGCGTTTAGAAGTAAGAGTAAGGATGCTCCCTGCCACAATATGAGGAGAAGAGCTTATAAACAATTCCGATATCGGACGGGAAAGCACAGTCATAGCGCCTTGCTCATTCACCTGTTCCAGACGGTATATGCGGTCGGAGTCCGGATAGCATTTGGCAAAGTTCCAGTCATAATCCAATTGTATCATTATCACAATAAAAGCGGCAAAAGCAACAGCCAGACCCGCAACATTCAATGCTGTTGCCATCTTAAACCGCCTTATAACACTTAGTAAATTACGAAGTATCGTTTTCATCTTATTCTGTTTTAATCGAGTCTACTGGGTTGGCATTGGCTACTTGCCAGCTTTGGAAGGTTACCGTTGCGGTTGTTATCATGGTTACTATTAAGAAAGAGAGGGCAAATACCCACCAGTACATCGGCGTTTTGTAGGCAAAGCTCTGGAGCCAGGTGTGTACGGCATACCAGGCAATCGGGGCGGCAACGATAAAACATACCGTCAGTATTCTGACATAGCGTTTGTTAAACATCGCCAGAATCTCTGCCGTAGTAGAGCCTAACACCTTGCGCACACCTACTTCTTTGCGTTTATATTCACTCTCAAACACGACCAAGCCGAATACGCCTACGATAGAGATTAATACCGCTATCAGGCTGAACCAGGTAATCAGAGACGTAAGGCTTCTTTCTTTTATGTACAAATCATTGATTACATCATTAAAGAATTTCACCTTAAACGGATAGTCGGGCGATACGTCTTGCAGTGTTGCTTTCACATGATCCATAGCGGCATACATATCCGATCCGGCTTTTACCTTTATATAAGCCCAGTTGCGCCGCGGCCATCTATTCTCTTTGATAAGGCTGAAGGCCATCGGCAGTATCTCGTTTCGCAAGGAAGCTACATTGATATCCGGGATAAATCCGACTACGATATCGTTTGCCGTATCTTCTCCGTACGCCTTATCTTTCAACTTGTCTCCTACCGCCAACTCAAATTCTTCTTTCGCGCGGCGATTGAATATAAAGTGATCCTCATAGATTGTATCGTTTTGATCCGAGCGGGTGAAATCGCGCCCGTCAAAGACTTCAATGTTCATCATCTTCAGGAAATCCAGGTCTACGGCTATTTGCTGGAACATGAAACTATGGCCTTTCAGCTCTCTGACCTGAGTGGTATAATCGTCGCCACTTGAGATCAGTATGTCGGTAAAACCAACATCTGTTATACCTGCCTGTAACTTCAGTTCATTTACGAAAGCTACTCTTTTTTCACTCAGTTGTTTGCTCATGTCCGTTACGATAATCTGATCTTTTTCATAGCCTACCGGACTTGTACGCATATAATTATTTTGCAGGTACATGAACAAGGCAGCCACAATTAGGATGAAAGAGGCTACAAACTGTACACCCATCAGCGAATTACGCAAGCTGCGCCCTTGTGGAGACAAGCCGAATGTCCCTTTCAACACCATTGCCGGAGCAAAAGAAGTGATATACCACGAAGGATAAAGCCCGGCAAAAAGACCTAATAATAAAGATATGGCAGCAATTGCCCCAAGGAGCGGAATATGCCCGGATAGCGCCATATCCGCATCCAAAAGCGAAGAAACAGAAGTTAGGGAGAGCAGATAAACCAAGCCTACCGATATCAGCCACGAAAGGAAACAAATACCGACAGCCTCAAGCAGCAACGTTCTCCGCAGCGTCGCCTGAGAAGCTCCCAATACCTTTTGCGTATTGATACTCTTGATGCGGAGTGGCGTAAGCGCCATATTGTAATTCGTGAAATTAATACCGGCGATAATCAGTATCACAAGTCCGATGGCTATCAGTATCCAAACGGTTTGTTTGCTTGTTTTCTCGATCGTATCAAACTCCACAGCCATATCATAGTGAATGTCTTTAAGGGCTGTAAGATGATAGTTGATTTCTCCCTCGAAAGCATTGTTCAGGAGGGTCAAATCCAGAAGCGGTATAATGTCCTCTACCAAACCCTTTACCGATTCCGGCCTGTCGAGTTTAAGGTAGGAGGCAAAAGTCATGGTTACGGCATAATAGGTATTGTTCTTTTTATTCAGTTGCTGTATGATATAATTGTGTACAGAACTGTTTTTAGGGAAATCTTTATATACACCTCCTACTGTAAAAGACTTATCGTCTCTGATTAACTGCTTGTCGAGCGCCGGTTCATTGCCGAATATTCTTCGCGCCATACTTTCGGGCAGTAATACTTTATTGGGGTCTTCCAATGCTTTGGCTGTTCCTTCTACCATTTGAAAATGAAAGAAGTCGGGATAATCCGGCAATGCGTAAAACATCTTTTCGGAATAGCTTTGTTTTGTGCCCTGTTTATCTACTTTGAATATAAAGTCGCTAGTAAACATCGTATTCGCCATGGTAGAAGACAGGATATGTGGAGAGGCACTTGCAAAATCCTCATGAAATGGCCAGCTAACTAATGCTACTCTACGTCCATCCATTACCATTTCAAGTCGATAAATAGTGTCGGCGTCTTTAATAGATTTATCAAACCCCAGGTCGTAAGTAACCTGTATCATTATCACTGTGAAAGCGGCAAAGGCAACCGAAAGGCCTAAGACATTCAATACGGTTGCCATCTTAAACCGCCTCAACACACTAAGAAAATTACGTAAAATTGTTTTCATATTATTCTGTCTTTAAACTATCTACCGGATTGGCGTTGGCTACTTGCCAGCTTTGGAAAGTTACGGTAGCTATTGTTATTGTTGTTACTATCAAGAAAGAAAGGGCAAATACCCACCAGTACATCGGTGTTTTGTAGGCAAAGTTCTCCAGCCAGTTCTCTATGGCATACCAGGCGATTGGGCTGGCTGCCAGAAAGCAAAGGGCCAGTATCTTGATATAATGTGTATTGAACATGGCCAAAATCTCGCCCGTAGTAGAACCTAATACCTTGCGCACACCTACTTCCTTCCGCTTATACTCACTTTCAAATACGATGAGTCCGAATACCCCTACAATGGAGATCAATACAGCTATCAGGCTGAAGATCGTGATCAGCAAGGTAAGGCTGCTTTCCTTGTCGTACAAATCCTTTAGTATATTGTCGTACAAACGTACATTGAAGCTATAATTGGGCGACAGTATATGCAATGCCGACTTTATTTTATCCATCGCATTGTATATATCCGTACCGGGCTTTACGCGGATATAGGCTAATTGCAGCTCGTAAAAATTGTGGGTATTATGTAAAGCAAAAGCCATTGGCTCTATTTCTTTCCGCAAAGACGTTACATTAATATCCGGAATAAAGCCGATAATCTCGCCATCATCCCCCAGCTTATCGCCTACCGAAAAGCCAAACTCTTTTCTGGCTCTTTCGTTGAAGATATAGCGATTGGAGTGGGTAATCGAGCGTTCGTCGGTAGCCAGGAAATCGCGTCCTTCCGTCAGTGGTATCCCGATTGTTTTCAGATAATCCGTACTTACGGCAGCCACCTGAAACATAATGGTTTCGTCTTTCCATCCACGTCCCCATTTGCTGAAATAATCGGTTCCCGATAGTAAGTCATTAGCAAAAGCTACACTTTCCACTTCCGATAGGTTTAGTAATTCATTCTTAAATGTATCGGAAGATTTACGGATATCCTCATTTATATCTGTTACAATCAGTTGTTCTTTATCATAGCCGATAGACGAGCTTTGTACAAAACGCGTTTGTATATACATAAACATAGCGGCGATAATCAGTATAAAGGAAGCTACAAACTGAATACTAACCAATGAATTACGCAACTGCCTACCTTTAGGAGACAATCCGAAGCTACCCTTCAACACCAAAGCCGGAGCAAACGACGTAATGTAATAGGCCGGATAAATACCGGCAAACAGGCCTACCAAGAGCGCAAGCCCTCCCACAGCTACCAACAAAGTAATATGGTTTAGTAAATAAATATCTGTATCCAGCAAAGTAGTTACCGAAGTTAATGACAGCAGATAGGTGAAACCAATAGACAACAGCCAAGCCAAGAGACAAATCATCACAGCTTCTATAATCAATGAGCCTCTCAGGCGTTCTTCCGTAGCCCCCAACACCTTTTGTGTATTGATACTTTTAATACGCAAAGGAGTAAGCGCGATGCTGTAATTGGTAAAGTTAATTGTAGCAATCAGCAGGATAACAAGCGCTATGGCGATCAATACAAGGATCATACTCATGCTGGCCTTTGGCGTAGAATCAAATTCGGTATTCATGCTAAAATGAAGACTCTCTAAAGGCATCAGTTTGAAAGTAACCATTTTCATCAAGGTCTGTATGTCTTCATTCGAAGCATCAAGGCTTTCCATGTAAGCCTCTATCAAGCCATCGGCCATAGCAGGGCTGCTCAGTTTTACATAGGCTTCAAAATTCAGGTTGCCATATTCCGTTCCGCTATCCCTCTCGGGGGATACTTCTTTGTAAATCACATTGCCTACAGAGGTGTTCTTCTGAAAGTCTTTATATACGCCGCCGATTGTCCAGGTAAAACCATCGCCCTTCATTTGCTTTTGTATAGCCGATTCGTTGCCAAACATTTTGTGTGCCATACTTTCCGGTATCAATACCGTGTTGGGTTCTTTTATGGCGTCAGACTGACCTTCCGTCATTTCAAAAGAAAATACATCTACAAAACCGGCCGATATATCCAATGCCGTTTCGTTAAACCATACTTTTGCTCCCTGCCGCTCTACCGAAAAAAACGAATCACTTATATCACCATGCCCTAACATATAAGGGTCGGAGATGGAACTTGCCACTATTGCCGGTGATTTGCGGGTAAGGTCTTCCAGCAAAAAGCGGGAGTTGATACCGTAATGATGCCCGTTCATGATGGTTTCTACCCTGAAGATACGATCCGAATCTTTTACCGATTTATTAAACCCCAGGTCGTAACCCACCTGCATCATAATCACTATAAAAGCCGTAAAGGCAATAGCAAGACCCACTATATTAAGTAATGTTGCCATCTTGAAACGGCGAAATACACTTAAGAAGTTTCGTAGTATCGTTTTCATTTTTTTTCGTTTATTAAATACTAATCAAAGCCTGTGCCAAACACCTATCTTGCTATTTTACAATAAATTACAAAACAACCAATCGATGTATAGTGTCTAATTTTTTGACAAATATGTCTAATTCTTTGACAATTTTCGGGGCTTTTCCCTACACCAGGAGTCTCTGAGAGATTCGGTTTTACAGGGGAAATTATATAAAACACATCGGCCTGAAAGAGAAATTTCCTTCAGGCCGATGACAAATGGTCTTTAGTATATTATATAAACTCGCTTACGGAGGATACGACGCTACCGTCGAACAGGTTGATTACCCGGTGTGCGAAGGAGGCATCATGCTTGGAGTGCGTTACCATGATGATGGTAGTGCCTTCTTTGTTCAGTTCGGTGAGCAGTTCCATTACTTCAAGGCCGTTTTTACTGTCGAGGTTACCGGTAGGTTCGTCGGCAAGGATCAACTTGGGATTGGAAACTACAGCACGGGCGATGGCTACACGCTGTTGCTGACCTCCGGAAAGCTGCTGTGGGAAGTGTCCGGCGCGATGGCTGATATTCATCCGCTTCAGGATATCGGTTACCATCTGTTTGCGCTCTGATGATTTTATTTTCAGATAAGTAAGCGGGAGTTCTACATTTTCAAATACATTGAGTTCGTCTATCAAGTTAAAACTCTGGAATACGAAACCGATGTTTCCTTTGCGTACCTGTGTGCGTTCTTTCTCTTTCAGGTGCCCTACTTCCGTTTCGCCCAGGTAGTAATTACCTTCGGTAGGATTGTCGAGCAGCCCCAGAATATTAAGCAAAGTAGATTTACCACAACCCGAAGGTCCCATAATAGCTACAAATTCTCCGTCTTTCACATCCAGTGATACCTTATTAAGAGCAATTGTCTCTACTTCCTCTGTACGGAAAAGCTTACTTAAATTTTCAATTTTAATCATGGTTCTATATTTTTAAATTGTTATCGTTCTTCTTTATATATATTCAAATTATGTGCCAAAGATATTATTCTTTAAATATCAAACACTTATAAATCTATTTATTTTTTCCAACTGTCTATTTTTTTGACAATGCTGTATAAATATTAGACATTTATTCCGTTTTTACATTATTCACTGGATTGCTATTGGCTGCTTGGTAGCTTTGGTAGAATACGGTGATAAAAGCTACAATCAGGCAGAACAAACCTGCTGTAATAAATATCCAGGGATATAGTGATATGCGGTATGGATAGTCGGCTATCCACTTATTCATAACATACCAGGCTACTGGCGTTGCAATGATAAAGGCAATGCCTACATAGCTCATAAATGTAGAAATCAGACGGATCAACACCTGCGAATTGGAAGAACCAAATACCTTGCGGACAGCTACTTCGCGCGAACGCTGTTGGATAAAGTAGGTAGACATGGCGAGCAATCCCAGGAGCGAGATAACAATGGCGATGATGGCAAAAATGATTACGAGCTTAGCCATGCGTTGCTGATCGGTATAGGATTCTTCTACCTGCTGCTCAGTATATTGGCCGGTAAATTCAAGCTGTGAAATGCGTTCGTATACTTCCTTTACCTGATCACGGGCTATGAATGGATCGCCTTGTGTTTCTATCAGTACATTCCAGGGGTGGATGTCTTCTTCTTTTTCAATGACAACCAGGATGGGCTTTATACCGTAAGAAATATTGAGAAGCTGGAAATCACGTACCACACCGGCAATAAAGGTGGTTTCATTTTCCCATAGCTTAACTTCTGTAGCGTCTATCGGCAGATTAAGCTCTCTCATGGCCTGTTCGCTAAAGTACATCTGATTGCCATCTACATTATTTTTATGGATTATTTCGAGACCTAGCATATTGAAAAAAGTGGTATCTGCTCTTAATACCTGAAAGGAAATGTTGCGTTCTTCATAGACTAATGTCCAGTTATTTCCCCGGTTGAAAGGGACACCTTGCGAATAGGCAACGCGATTTACGGAAGCCAGCTGGCGTGTTTCGTTTACAAAGGTATTGACCTTTTCGCGGCTTTCAAACTGATAGGTAGGCACATACAGCATATTGGTGGTATTATACCCTAAGGGAGCTTTTATCATGTGGTTGATTTGCAAGATCATGGTAAGCGAAGCCGCCAGCAGCATAATGGTTATTACATTCTGAAAGGTAATGAATATTTTGCTGAATACCATTTTGGTCTTGGTGCGGAAGCCGCCTCTTACGATATCAATCGGTTTGGAGTTGGAAATGATAATAGCCGGAAGCAATCCGGAGATAAGTCCTACCAAAAGAATTACACCTATTACAATCAGGCTGTTACTCAGGTTAAAGAAGCCTTTCAGATCAATCGTTACCTGCAGTAGATCGTTGGCAAAAGGCAAGACGGCAAAAGCCAGCAAAAGCCCGATAAAAAAGGATACCGTACATACAATAGTAGACTCTATAATCAGGCGAAAGAATAACTCGCTACGTGAAGAGCCCAGCAAACGGCGTGTAGCCATTTCCTTGGCACGTGAGCCGGTTTGCGCCACCGTAAGATTAATATAATTAATAACGGCAAAGATCAGGATCAGAATGCCTATAAACATAAAGATTACAACAAAGGTCCAGGAATTTTGGTTCATATAAGTAGTAGCTTGTAGTTTGGAAAAATAGATTTCCGTCAATGGTACAAAGATTACTTTCTGAAAGATATTCCGCTCATATACCCAGAAAAAGGTTTTCAGGTACTCGGCTATTTCTTCTTGTTTGGCCTGGATATTGCTTCCCGGTACGGTTTGAAAGAAAGCCTGAACACCCATGGCATTATACCCATGTTCGGAATCAAGGCTTTCGTTAAAAAAGTGAACATTATCTATCTTGAAAACGATATCGGAATAAGGGATGGTAGAGTTTTTAATATCTTTCATGATACCGTTTACCATTACACTTACCGAGTCGTTTACCTTAATATACTGCCCCATCGGGTCGCGGTCGCTGAATATCCGCTTGGCAAATGATTCGGATATCACGGCATGATTCTTAGCTTCCAACACTGTGTTGGGATCTCCCTGCACCAACGGAAAAGTAAACATGGTAAAAAAGGTAGTATCCACCATCAGTAAATCTGCCTTGTATTTCTTATCGCCAATAAAGATGCCGTATTCGGAATAATTTACAAGCGGACACATCTTCTCAAACTCCGGATAATCCTTAGCCAAACGCTCAGCAATACGCCAAGCAGAGCCTATGTTATTTTCATTAGCAATGGCATAAATGGTATCGGCATTCTTCTGGAAGCGGTCTGTTGATAATCCCTGGTTTACATACACCAGAATCAGGATTACAAACATCAGTGACACAGATAAACCAAATACATTAATAGACGTAAAGGTTTTATTCCTGCTGAGGAATTTGAAGAAGGATTTAAAGTTCAAGAGATTATTCATTGTTATTTAGTCATTAATGTTTAGTGACGAATAATTAATTGCCATAGATAAATCAAATACTATGCCAAAACCAATAAAACGCTGAAAAGTAACATTGTAGATATAAGATAAAAAAATAAGCATTGTCTAATAATTAGACAATGCTGTATAATTATTTGACAACCTTATAACGATATCAATTATAAAGGTCTTCTTTCTTTACTTTTATTACGTTTCCGAATTCTACGAGTTTATCCATATCAATCTTCCGGGAGTTACCTACAATCATATAGACAACCGGACGTCCGTTGATGTTCTCTTCGTAGAAACGTACAATGTCCTGCATTGTCATTTGAGACAGGCTTTCGATCAGTGTTTCGTTCGGATCTGCAGTATATCCTTCGTTCATCAGCGAAGCGATCTTTCCTGGGATTCTGCGGAAGGTAGGATAATTAGTTCCAAACTGATTGATCAATGATTGTTTAACAGCCGGTAAACGATCCGGTTTCACAGGCATTTCGTTGATCAGTTGGTCTAAAATGGTCAACGCATCAATTGTTTTATCATTTTGTGTAGAAAGCATAGCCGAGAACTCTCCGGGTTTGTTTTTCAGATTCAACGGAAGAACAGCATAAGAGCCACTGGTACGATAGGCAAAAGAGCGGAACTCACGTATCTCCTGAAACATTAACGACGACATATCTCCTCCGAAGTATCCGGAAAAAAGCCGGGCGGCATTGCGCGACGATTCATCCGTCAAGGGCTCTCCTAATACATAGGCATAGATAATACTCTGAGAGGCGTCCGGCACATCACAGAAATAAACCTGTGATTCGCTATATTCTTTCTTTGTCCGATAAACCGGAGCATTGGATTTTACAGTAATATCCTCTAGTCTTATTTGTTCTTTTATGTGATTAGCCACTTCTTCAACAGACAGTGTTCCACAGTAATAAAGGTCGCATTCTACCTTTTGTATGTCTTTGAAAATAGCAATCAGGTCTTCTCCCTTCATTTTCTTTATATCGGATAAAGACAGTTTATTCAGGTAGATGGATCTTTTTCCGGTTCTTACTTTTTCGGCCAATGCATGAGCAATATTGTCGGTTGATTTATAGAAGGCCTTTTTCAACAGCTTTTCTTCGTCAAGCAACTGATTGTATTTCTTTTTTTCGGCTTTTGGCGCTTGTATAAAGGATGATACAAGAGCGAGTGTTTCATTAAAATTAGCATCGAATCCGCTGATCTTAATGGAAAACTGATTATCTACAACTTCAAAAGACAACGTGCTTCCGAGGGTTTGAAGTTGTCCTCTGAATTCATCGAAAGACAGTTTTTCTGTACCCAGTAACGGCAGATAAGCAGCCAGTTGTGTCAGTGCCGGTTGTTCCGTTTTCCCGATTCTGAATGCTATCTCCAAAGTAAAGATGTCATTGACGGGATTGGCTGATACGTATAGCTTGGCCAATGGAGAAAGAGGGTATTTTTGTACGTCTTTCTCAAAGTCAAGAAAACGAGGTGTGATTTCCTTAACAGGCAGTTTTTCCAGTTCCCGGGCATAAGCAGAAGATGCTTCGGCATGGCGGGGAATGATGGGCTGCAGGTTCGGCTTGGGCAGATTATCTTTGGGATACTTTCCGGTTTTCTTTGTCACAAACAGATAATCTTCAACAAAATATTTATTGGCAATCGCTACCACATCGTCTTTGGTTAAAGAATCAATGTGCTCTATTTCCTTTAAGTATTCCGTCCATGATTTACCTTGCGAGAATAGGGTCATCATCACTTCGGAACGAGAGTTGATCTCTTCCAGCAAGGATACATATTTTCTTTTCTGTTCCAGTTTCAGACTGCTGAATATTTCTTCGCTGAAATCCCCGGTTTTAATCCGGTTAATCTCATTCCATATCATCTCCTTAGCGCTGCCCATTGTCTGGAATACCAGTTTAGGTACGGCAATCACGCCTAATACTCCGGCATCATTGAAACTCTCATTGAGGGTCATGGCTGCCATTAACTTACGGTCTACCATCAGTTTATCCAGATATCCCGTACCGTTTGAGTTATTAAGCAAACCTATGGCAATATTTAAAGCTACCTGGTCCGGATGATTGGCTGGAACACCCCGGAAGGCAAAGCCGGCTATCTTCACCAGTGGCATAGGAAAACGGATCGTATACTTTTCTTCTCCTTCAAAAGAGGGTATTTCAACCTTTTCCCTTTTGGGCGCTTCTCCTTTCTTTATGCGGGAAAAAGCGGCTTCCAGGATCGGTAGTGTTGTTTCCGTATCAAAATCTCCGCTCAGTATCAATCCCATATTGGATGCTACATAATACTTGTCGAAGAATTGCTTCATCTCCGAAAGCTGCGGATTCTTCAGATGCTCGGTACTACCTATAATCGGATAGGCATACGGATGGGGCTGGAAGAAACGCTCCATGAACTTCTCCATTGCATCCCGCCCGATGGCGTCACGATACATATTCTTTTCTTCGTATACCGTTTCCAGCTCGCTCTGGAACATACGGAAAACGGGGTTAATCAATCGTTCGCTGTTCAGCTCTGCCCATTGGGCGATATATTGGGGAGAAAATGTATTCAGATATACCGTGTAATCGTAAGAGGTTCCGGCATTCAGACGCGTCCCTCCATATCTGGAAATAAGTCGGTTAAACTCATTCGGGATAACATATTCCGCTGCTTGTATGCTGAATTCGTTTATTTCCTGCTGAATTCGGGTTCGTTCTTTGGGATCGGTAGTTAATGCTAATTCATCATAACGGGTAGCTATTGAATCAAGTAATACTTTTTCCGACTGATAGTCTATCGTTCCAATTTTATCTGTCCCTTTGAACATGATATGTTCAAAATAGTGCGCAATGCCTGTATTGGGGGTGTCTTTAGCTCCGGCCTTAACTACAACTGCTCCGAATATCTTGGGCTGACTATGATCTTCATTCAGCCAAACAGTCATACCGTTACTTAATGTATATTCTCTCACCTGCAATGATTCGGACAACTGTGCTGAAATAAAACTTGTACTAAATGAAAGTAGCGCCACGTTAATTAGATGTTTCATGAAATATTATTAATTTCGCTACAAATATATTTATTTATTTTAGTCTGAACACTATGCAGGAAATACAAAAATGGGTATATGATATACTTATTAACATCGGATTAGCTGAAAAAACAGCTGGTATATTAGATAATTATATAATTCTGGCATTCATCATCGGATTAGCAACCATAGTAAACTATACGTTGCGGGCCTTTGTATTGGGAGCTTTCAAAAAGATAGCCGCCAGAACAAAAAACAAATGGGATGATCTGATTGTAGAACGGAAAATACTCAATAAATTTATCAATATTATTCCGGCTATCTTATTATATATCTTATTGCCTTTAGCTTTTTCCAGGGAAGAATTTACCGATTTATTGGATTTTATTCAGCGATTATGCCTTATATATATTATAGCTATTATTCTACGGTTTATATATGCAGCACTTGGAGTTGTTTATGAAGTTTTTGAACGAAAACAAACGCTAAAGAATAAACCGCTGAGGGGTTTTATACAAATTATTCAGGTTATTTTGATTTTTGTCGGGGGAATTATTATTATCGCGATTCTGATTAATAAATCCCCCACCACTTTATTTGCCGGTTTGGGAGCTTCTGCCGCTATTCTTACCCTAGTATTTAAAGATACACTGATGGGGTTTGTGGCCGGTATTCAGCTTTCAGCCAATGATATGCTTCGCCCCGGCGACTGGATTACCATGCCTAAATACGGAGCAGACGGAGATGTGATAGAAGTATCCCTCAATACCGTAAAGGTTCGGAACTTTGACAAAACAATCACTACCATACCTCCTTCCGCCTTGATTAATGATTCCTTTCAGAACTGGCGGGGAATGACGGAAGCGGGAGGCCGCCGGGTAAAACGCTCCGTGTTCATCGATATGAACAGCGTACACTTCTGCTCACAAGAGATGCTCGATAAATTCAGGCATATCGCCTTACTAACCGAATATATCGACCGGAAAGAAGAAGAACTCAATAAATTCAATGAGTCACAACAGATTGACAATACCGTATTGGTGAACGGCCGCAGACAAACCAACCTTGGCGTGTTCCGCGCCTATCTGGAACGATATCTGAAAAGCCATCCGGGCATCAATGAAACGATGACATGCATGGTTCGGCACCTGCAACCAACAGACAAGGGCATCCCCATCGAGCTCTACTTCTTCACCTCCACCACTACCTGGACCCTCTACGAAGGCATCCAGGCCGACGTATTCGACCATATACTGGCCATCATCCCCGAATTCGGCTTAAGCGTCTTCCAAAACGTCTCCGGAAGCGACCTCCGAAAGGCTTAAACAAGAAATTTGCGGATAGACCCTTCATGTATAGTTGGGGTAAAATTGACATTTTACTCATACGAATTTCATGCTTTTATACCGATTTTTTTAGCGGTTCACCTGGGTGAACGAAGTGGATCACCTATATGAGCCACGCGGCTCACAAGGGTGAACTGATCGGCTCACCTCTGTGAGCCACTAAAAAAAAGCAATACATGCAATAAATGTTCAATACCTAAACACGAAAATTTCTATTTAAAAACATGAAGGATGAAAGTCGTTTTTTTATAATTAGTCACCCCTTAAAAAGCGGCTTTAAGTTTTTCACTTAATAAAATTGTCTGTATCCGTAAAATGATATAGGCAATTTTTTGTTTGTATTTATT